>CAMTXU010000028.1:0-46961 GCA_947085815.1 uncultured Ignavibacteriota bacterium
CAAAACAATTCCAAAAGGGCTTGGACATATATTGGATTGATTACTATAGTGATAGTTGGTGCGTTAATATTTTTTAGAAATAATGATCTATCCAAAGAATTATCAGTAATTAACAAGCAACCGGTTGTTTCAGATAAAGTTGCTTATAGTGCGGAACGTTTTGACCATTCAATCACTTTAGCTTTTGTGAAGGATAACAAAATAATTCTCCCTTTAGATTTATTAAAAGAGAAAAAGTTTGTCCGTTTTCAAGTTGAAGGGGATAAACCAAATAATCTTCCAATAGTAGCTTACTTAACGGAAGACGGCAAAGTTGTAACTGCAATTAGTATGTGCGAACCATGTAACTCAACCGAGTTTCATATTAAAGGAAGCATTCTAATTTGTAATTCATGCGGCACTACGTGGAATCTTAATACCTTAGAAGCTTTAAGTGGTTCCTGCGGAAAATACCCGCCAGATCCATTGCCAAGTATTGTTGCCGGTAATGAAATACAAATTGAAAAATCTCTTTTAGAGAACTGGAAGCGAAGAGTTTAATAATGAAAATATATTCTATTGCATTTCAAAGTCTTAGACGAAGAAAAGCGAAAACAATTTTTTTGATTGTCGGGTTGTTTCTATCCGTTGCTTCTGTAGTAACACTTATAACAGTAAGCGAAAATATAAATAAAAGCGTTGCAATCAACTTGGATGAGTTTGGAGCTAACATTATCATTACTCCTAAATCCGATCAACTGATGATAAATTATGGTGGATTGAGTTTGGGAGAAGTTTCATTCAACAGCTCCCCTCTTTCAGAAAATGATTTACAAAAAATAAATACAATAAAGAACCGAAAGAACTTATCTATCATTTCACCTAAACTTTTTGAGACTGTTAATCTAAAGGGTAAAAATGCTCTAATTGCCGGAGTTCGTTTTCCGGAGGAACTAAAACTTAAAAAGTGGTGGGTTATCAATGGGAAATCTCCATCATTCCCGAATAATCTTTTGGCAGGTTCAAACACTGCAGAAGCTTTGAAAATCAAAGTCAATGATACGCTAGTAATCAATGAGCAGCAGTTTGTAGTCTCCGGTATTCTTTCAAATACCGGCTCGCAAGACGATGGTCTTATCTTTATGGATATTTTAACTGCTCAAACTCTATTTCACAAACCCTCAAAACTTAGTCTCATCGAAATAGCGGCATTGTGTTACGACTGCCCTATCGAAGAGATTGTTTCTCAAACTTCATCTGTTTTGCCGACGGCAAATGTTACACCCATCAAACAAAACATTGAATCAAAAATGATGGCTGTTCATAGTTTTGAGCGGTTCTCGATTGGAATTTCTTTGGTAATGTTAGTTACAAGTTTTTTAATTGTATTCGCAAATGTAAACGCTTCCGTAACCGAGAGAACCAAAGAAATTGGAATATTTAAGTCGGTTGGTTACAGAAAATCACACATTCTCAAAATTATTTTAACAGAAGTTATAGCGGCAAGTTTAACAGCCGGCTTACTCGGGTTTCTTGCGGGTATATCAGCAGCAAAATTGGTTTTGCCCTTCCTTAGCATGCATGGTATAACTTCTTTTACTTATAATTTTACAACACTTCCAATTGCAGTATTACTCTCTTTGTTCGTAGGAATAACGGCATGTATTTACCCGGCTATAAAAGCATCACGATTAGATCCAACAGCTGCATTTAGATTTATTTAATGAGGCATAGATATGAGTTTAATAGAAATAGAAAATGTAAGTAAAGAATACAAATCCGGGACAGAGATAGTTACCGCAGTGAATAATATTTCGTTGGAAATAGATAGAAGTCAATTCATAACTATTATGGGAGAATCCGGTTCCGGGAAAAGCACGTTACTAACAATGTTAGGAGGTCTTTCTGTCCCTACAAAAGGGAAAGTGCTGATTGATGATTTAAATATTTATGCCCTTCCCCAAAATAATTTAAGCGACTTCCGCAGGGAGTATTTAGGTTTTGTTTTCCAAGCATTCCACCTTATTCCCTATCTCACAGTTGAAGAAAATGTTATGGTCCCTTTAGCTGTTGGCGATCTGAACAAACAACAAAAAAAGGAAATTGTCTATGCTACTTTGGATAAAGTTCACTTAAAAGAAAAATCGAAAAGACTAATTAACGAACTAAGCGGCGGCGAACAACAAAGGGTTGCAATTGCACGTGCACTTATTAACGACCCTTTAATAATCCTTGCCGATGAACCTACCGGCAATCTGGATTCAAAGACAAGTGAAGATATCATGGACATTTTTGGTTTTCTTGTTGAAGAAGGCAAAACAATACTTTTGGTTACTCACAATAAAGTTTACCAATCGTATGCAGATAAAAAAATCTTTCTAAAAGATGGAAAAATAAACGGAGGTGACTAATGGTAGTTGTAAAAGATCCGGTATGCGGAATGGTCTTTGTTAAAGAAGATGCCGCTGGACAAACGCTTTACAATGGTGAGACATATTATTTCTGTGCGCCATCTTGTAAAAAATCATTTGATAGTGATCCTCAGAAATACTTAGCGTCTTTTAATGATGTTCATGGTTCAATAGAAAGCAATAAAATAAATTTTGGAGAGGATGAAAGAAATGAAAAAGATAACGGCTTACGTGAACACAACTAGAGTTCATTGGTTAGTTGAGGAATTACAAACTCTGGGAGTTCAAGAAATAGAGGTTACAGAATATTTCAAGCCACTCTCCCAAATATCGCGGTTTGAATTATCGTGTGAAGATAATTTAGTTGAGAATGTCCGAACTGTCGTTCACAAAATTGGGACATGCGGTCAGGCGGCAGACCATGCTTTTTTTGTTTACTCACTTGAAAGCAAATAAGGAAGATTAAAAAAAGATGTATCAAAAATATAAGGGAGAAAATGAATGAGCGACCTTTACTCTTACACCATTTTCTCAAGTGGTGGAATTAATAATCAATTAATAATAAAAAGGAGTAACACAATGAACACATTAAAATCATTCGCTAAAACAGCTATGATGCTTTCTGTAATGTTTATTTTCAGCATTACTATATCTGCTCAGCATCAACACGGCAGCGGAAGCGGCAGCAATATGGGAACCGGCTCTCAAATGCAAAACATGGGATCTAAAATGGGCGACATGCAAAGCATGATGTCTCAGATGAATCAACTCATGGATAAGAGCGGTAAAATGCTTTCCATGATGCAGAACCAGCAAGATCACATGAATATGGGTTCTCAAATGACCGGCATGATGCAAAACATGAACGATATGTCTAAGAACATGAAAAACATGCTCGATCAAATGAATACAATGATGGCAGATCAAAAAATGATGGAGAACCAAGAAATGAAGGATCACATGAAAGGCATGACCGATAACATGAAAATTATGATGAAAGATTATGACGACATGCTTGGCAAAATTCAGAAAATTCCAAACTCAATGAAGAAATAGGGATAATAAAATGCAGATGAAAATTAAAAGCACAATCCTTTTAATTTTTTCCGTCATTTTTTTTAGCGGAGTTTCTTTTGCTCAAGAGGGCTGGTCAGTTTCGACCGGCCTTCAATACTCCGGCGGAAATTATTATTACAACAGCTACAGCAAACTCTTTTCTTTTTATGGTGGGGTGCGTTATCAATCAGAATATTTCAGTGTGAATGTTACAGCGCCGATTATTTTTAGCAATAACAATACTCTCAGTCAGTCCGGTGGAATGATGTTGCCGATCGGTAGTAATTCTTCGGGTAATAACACCGGCGGAATGATGGGTAACAATGGCGGTATGATGGGCGCTAATGGAAGTGCTTCCAATTCATTTATGCCCGGTTTATTATCTTCTATGAACTCAAGCGTTGGTCTTGGCGATATTTTTATGACGGGTAATTATAAATTTTATTCAGACTATGAAAATAGCTTTACAGCTTCGATCAATTATCAGATTAAATTTCCAACAGCAAGCGGAACAACAAACATTGGCACCGGCAAGTTTGATTATGGCGCTTCAGTAACTCTCCGCAAGGGATTTGATTCTTATCTTGCTATTGCAGACTTAGGATATCTTAACATCGGCGATCCAAGAGGAATTACTTATAATAATCCATTTACTTATGGAGTTGGTTTCGGAAAATATTTTAACGACGGCAACTCATCGCTTCTACTCTACTATCAAGGTTTCACCGAAATTGTATTCGGTTATGCTGCTCCACAGCAGTTATCACTGGGGCTTAATCATCAGCTTAGTTCAAAACTAACACTTACGCTTATCGGCGGTGTTGGGTTAACTAAATTTTCTCCCGGTCTGTTAGCTTCCACCGGCATAACTTGGCGTTTCGATCAATAATCTATAAAATGGAGTTTTTATGAAAAACTTATTTACACACATACTTCTTTTGCTGCTATTTACAACTATTGTTTTTCCACACGGCGGAGAAGATCATAAAAAAGAAAAAGCTGCTAAGCAAGATACTTTAACAATAGTTGGAGGAGATACCATCGCTATTAATGGTATCTCTAAAAGTATAATTAAAAATAAAGTTGAACCGAAAACTCTCAAAGAAGAACCAATGAAATTAAATCCGCTGGAGCAATTATTTGTACACTTGCATAATAAAGTAGTTCATTTTCCAATTGCGCTGGGTGTGTTGGCTTTTCTTCTATCGTTGATCAACTTCAAATGGAAAAATTTCGATTCTGCAATTTTGATTTCCGTTCTTGTTGCGCTCTTATTTTCTATCGGGGCATTCATAACCGGCAAAAATCAATCTGAGCCGTTTGTTGGAACTGCAAAAGAATGGATTGTTGAACTTCACGAAAACATTGGTATTGCAGTTCTCATCAGTTATTTCTTTTGGACAATATTTCTGATAATTGACAAAATAAAAAAATATGCGTGGATAGTAGGTCTAATCGCTTTTATTCTAATTCTTACAGCCGGATTCCTTGGCGGTGTAATTGCTCATTAAATTATCATAAAAATGAAGGGATACAAATGAAAAACTCCAAATCATTAATACTGTTTTTTACGGTTATCACATTAATTGTTCTATCAACCATAAACTTTTACGGCCAAGAAAAAAAGCACGATCACAAAAAGGTAATGGCTGAAGACACTGCTTCTGTTATTGAACAATATAAAAATGTGAAGGATAAAGAGGTTCGGGAATACATGACCAATCTCCATCTGGATATGATTGATAAAACTAAACCGACTTATAAAACGTGGAATACAGTTTGTCCTGTTCTTGGTCGTCCGGTTAATTCAAAATTAAAACCGATAGTTTATAATGGAAAAGCATACGGTTTCTGTTGCAAAGTTTGTCCTCCCCAGTTTCAAGAAACTCCTGAGAAATACATAAAAAACTTGGATAAAGACGGGAAGAAGTTCATTGGAAAACTTAACTAGTATAAGAGGACATGTGTCGGTCGAAAACAAAAAAATTAGTATTTCACCCATTCTAGTTTTACTGCTAGTGAGTATATCAATTTTCGTATCGCATATATTTGTCATGATGATTTCTAGTAATTCTCACCACACTCTTTCATATATTGAATTATCAGTTGATTCATTAATTCTTACTGCTCTGCTATTCCCGCTATTATATTTTCTTGTATTTCGTCCGTTGCTAAAACAGATCGATGCCAGAGAAAAAACCCGGATGCTGCTTATTGCTAACGAAAGAAAATTTCGCGACCTTGTTGAAAGCATGAACGAAGGTCTTGTTGTGCAAAACAACGAGGGCATAATCACATTCGCTAATAAATGCTTTGCCGATATAATCAATTTTCCGAAAGAGGAACTCGTTGGTCTTGAGCTTAATGATCTGCTGGATGAAAAAAATTCTTTTATTCTCCAAAGTCTATTAAATAATTATGATCATGCTGTGCTGGGTAAAGCTGAGCTGGCATGGAATGCAAATAAAAAACAAAATGTATATACAATCATTTCTCCATCTTTCATTTTTGATGAAAACGACAATATCATTGGTAAGTTTCTTGTTGTCTCGAATATCACGCAAAGAAAAGAAATGGAATTAGAGCTTGTTAAAGCAAATGAACTGGTGAAACACTCCGATAATATTAAAAGTGAATTTCTTAACCTCATCTCACATGAAATTAGAACTCCCGTTAATATTGTTCTTGGGTTTACGAATTTAATTGAGGAAGAATTTAGCAATTCTGCTGAGCTTGAAGAATATATTACGACAATAAAGATTAGTTTGAATCGTTTGATCAGAACTATTGACCTAATTCTAAATTCTGCTCTCGAAATTTCCGGACTTACTATAATGGATTTTAAGCCGATTGATATTGTCCGCGAGGTATTGCAGCCGGTTCTATCGGAATTATCTTCGTTTGCTCAACAAAAAGATATTTCGATTTCAACAGCGTTTGATGCCGTTCCCCGAGTTTTTGTAGATCAATATTCTCTAAAGCAAATTATGGTTCACTTAGTCGAGAATGCAATTAAATTTACCAATACCGGCGGAGAAATTAGAATCAATGTAATAGAGTCATCAGACAATAAAATTACAGTAACCATATCAGATAGCGGCATTGGCATCTCGCAAGAATATCTTCCTCAGCTTTTTACACTCTTCTCTCAAGAGGATCAAAGTTCAACCCGAAAATTTGACGGTAATGGTCTCGGTTTATTCCTGGTAAAAAAGTATTGCGAAAGAAACAATATGCAAATCTTTGTCAATAGTGAAAAGGGAAAGGGCTCCTCCTTTACTCTTGTTTTTGCAAATGAAACCACCAATTAAAAGGACTACTGAAATGAAAAATAAATTTATCAAATTCATAGTATTATTTATGATTATAACTGTTTCTTCTATTTACCTTAGCGGCTGCATGATGACTGGAATGGGAATGATGCACGGCGGCGGTAACCACGAAATGAATATGGAAAATCATAACAACAATAAGTTTGTCATTAAAGAATATAATACAAATGAATACAAAATTACGGCAGAGTTTCCTTCGAGTATTAAGGGTAATACTGATATTTGCAGAATAAAAATCTTGAATAAAACTGCAAACTCCGTTCAGACAGATGTGGAAGTTTATCTTGAAGTATTAAGTGAAAATACTGAAGAGCATGGTAATCATTCTCACGGTAAGTCTTCTTTTAAAATATCGCATTCAAAATTTGAAAACGGTTATTTCATCTTTACTCCAAATATTGAGTCTGCCGGCATTTTCCAATTAACATTTTCAATTGAGAGAATAAAGACAAATATTTTCAGCGATCCAATTAGAATAGAACACCTGACCGAAAATAATTCGGAAACGGACGATGCTCATTCTCATTCTAATTCTGATAGCGTTTTTTCTTCGCCCTATTTTTATGTCGGTGCAGCAGCAATGGCTGTAATGATGGTTTTTATGATAAGATAAAACATTACTAAACGATGAATAAAGAAATATTAGTTTATAAACTGCAATTGCTATTTTTTATGAGCAATTCATCAGATTTTAACCGGAAATAATATAGGTTCTCAAGTGCAGATAATTAATTCAATAAAAAAGAAAAAAAAAGTAACTCGAGTTGCTTTGGCGATTACTACTGCTATTCTTTTATTTATTACCGGTTCAATTTCTAATACGCTCAACAGTTTTACCACTAACTCTTTTATAAAACTAACTGGAGAAGCCCATCTCGATTCCAACATTGTAATTATTCACATAACGGAAAACGACATTCAGAAATTTGGCGGCTGGCCATTAAGACGAAGTTATTATGCTTTACTCATTAAACAGTTAACAAAACTACAAGCAAAGAAAATTGGCATAGAAGTTTTACTGACTGCAAATTCAAATAACCAATCGTTATATGATGATTTGTTAAACGCAGAGATAAAAGAAAGCGGTATAGTTGTTGTTTCATCTGTCATTGTAGAGAATAGGAGCATTAACAACGCTGCTCTCAGAGATTCAATAATTTTTTCACAACCTAAATTAAAAATTCCTTCCTTAGCATCCGGACACATAAACTACATGGTTGATAACGGGATTCTGGTTCCGGCAATTTTAGGGACTGACACATTACATGAGAAAGCTTTTTCAGCCGCATTAGCCGACCTCCAAGATGCTGGCAACCAGCCGATGAAGATAAACTTTTATAGCTCATGGAAAAGATTCGAGAACTATTCTCTGCTCGATTTATTTAAAATGGTAGAAGAGAACGATCCAAAATTACAAGATATAAAAGGAAAAATTGTTTTGATTGGCGTGAGTGATCCTTCAATTGCAAAAACAATTTCAACTCCTTTCGATAACGAATTACCCGGAGTCGCACTTCACGCATTCGCTCTGGATAATATTTTAACACATCGTTCAATCGACAGAAAGTTTTCATCTCTTATTACCGGATCGTTTTTTCTAATCCTTATAATATTAATTGTAGTTAAAACGCGGTTTCCTTTTTATAAAATTCTAACGGTAAAGCTTATATTTTTTACTATTGTTTCTTTCTTGTTTTTTTCACTATTCAACATAGAAATTAATTATTCGTTCATCATTTTACCGCTCTTCATTTTATTAATCACCGAATTTGGATTTATTCTCTCCGAGAACAAACGCCAATTATCAAGAACGTTGAGCGAATCTGACCTTTTGAAAAAAGCTTTATATGCCAAAGAAACAGAGCTGGAAAATCTTCAGAGTGAACTTAAATCGAGTGCAGAATCTTTTAAAGATGAGTTAACCGCAAAAATAAATTTGTTAAAAGAAGAAGTATTGCGTCTTAAAAAAAGTAATGAAGATAATGAGCCTATACAACAAGAATTTATTGAGGATGAAATAAGATACTTTGAAGGCATCATTTACAAAAGCACCATTATGCACAATATTGTAACTACGATAAATAAAATTGCCAAAACCGATGCAACCGTTTTAATTCTCGGGGAAAGCGGTAGCGGTAAAGAACTTGTTGCCCGTGCCATTCATAATTTAAGCGACAGAAGAAACAATAATTTTGTGGCAGTTAATTGTGCTGCTTTACCGGAATCGCTTTTGGAAAGCGAACTTTTCGGACATGTAAAAGGTGCTTTCACCAATGCAGTAGCAGATAAAAAAGGAAGATTTGAACTTGCCGATGACGGAACAATTTTTTTAGATGAAATCGGCGAGACTTCAGAAAATTTTCAGGTAAAACTTCTTAGAGTAATTCAATTCGGCGAATTTGAAAAAGTCGGTTCGTCTGTTACTCATCATGTAAATCTTCGAATTATTGCAGCGACAAATAAAAAAATTGAGATGCTTGTAAACCAAAATAAATTTAGAGAAGATTTATACTACCGCCTAAACGTAATTAAAATTCAGATTCCCTCACTAAATGAAAGAAAGGAAGATATTGAACCAATAGCCCTTCACTTTGCAAAGCGTGAGAACCCCGATATGAAATTATCGAAAGGTGTTTTGGAAAGTCTATTAAATATTGAATGGAAAGGGAATGTTAGAGAACTTGAATCGGTAATCAAACGAGCAATTATTTTTGCTGGTTCCAATAATAGAAAAATAGTTTACCTCGAAGACCTTTCGGAAGAATACCGCATATTGGATCGAACAAAAATTGAAGACATAATACTTCAGTCGCTTCGTAATAAAACTTTTTCCCATTCTTCAATTAATGAAACAGCAAAAGAACTTGGTAATTTGAGCAGAACATTAATCTCTGAAAACCTAAGAGGAATCTTTTTCCAATCTTTCGTTAAGAATTCATTCAATATGGATGCGGCTGTCAAAGAAATTTCAGCCACAGAAGAAAAGGAAATATTAGATAGAGTACAATCAAAATGCACGACTTATATTGAAAACATTAAAAAAGATTTGGTTGGTTTTAATACATATTCGTTTGATGAAATAAAAGGTCGCTTTAATTCGAAATACAAAAACTTGCCAAGTAAATATCATCCGTTTCTTGATCAAACAATACGGTTTTTAATTAGTAATCTGCCTGAAGAAAAATTACCAGGCAAATGAATATGATTTTCAGGCAAATAAATTTTGTGATTTTAGCGATTTTATCAAAAAAAATGAGAAAAATTGCTTTGGCACATAAACTGCTCCTCCATATCGACATTCTTTAGTCAGAAATTATTTTTAACACTCAAATATCATTGGAGGAAACAATGAAACGAACTAAATCTCTTATTCTATCACTTTTTCCGGTATTTCTTTTTTTGTTTATTGTTGCTGCGTGTCAGGACCAAAGCAATATATCAAATCCGGAAAGCAACAGCTTAAATACAACTTTAAGGAAAATTGCAGATAACGACGAATCAATCCGCTCCTTCGAGCCAAACTACAACGAAGGTGAAGCACTGCAACTCTTTAAAGGATTAGCAAAAGAAATATACCCGGTTAAAATAGGGCAGCGACTCAAAATCGTCAGCAGCGATTTTATTGAGGTTTCAAAGACAGATGTTGAAGCTCTATACCAACTTACACAAGTATTTGATGGCGACTTGTTAATATATGCTACAGAAGCCCCCCCTACTCAAGGACTGACTCAAACAACAAAACTTTATACTAAGCCAATTAAAACGACTGTTACCAGATTTATTAAATATGCAAAAGTAAATAACACCGGTGACGATAAAGTTGATTGGAAAATTATAGCTGTATCTTTGCCTCAAGGCGGAACTGCCGCCCCTAAAGTGAATATTGTAAAAGTTAAATTGGAAACTACCGATGGAAAAATTGTTGAAATAACAAGTCCAAACCAGTATTTCTTTGAACTTGGGAGAAATAACGGAATGGGAAATAACGGAATGGGAAATAACGGCAATGGCATGATGGGCGGTTTTGGAACCGGCTCGCTTATGTCTTTCACCGCAAGACAACAAATTAAAATAACCGTCACTGTTGAGAGCGAGTATACGGATGACGACTTTATAACTCTTACCTACGGTGCTACAATGATGGGCGGAACCGGTAATGGAATGATGAATAACAGAACCGGTATGATGAACGGTAATTCTATGAATAACGGAAATCATTTTGCCGGCTTTAATACAGACAACAGACTAAAAGAAAAATTTGACATTAAGGATGTTAAACAAGTTAATGGAAAATTTGTACGCACTTACGAAAAACTTTGGTCGGCAAATTTTAATATGGGATTTATGCACGCGGTTATTAACGCAATGCCTAAATCTTCCATCTTTGATGATACAGCCCCGGCAGAAGAAAATACTTGGGGAATTCCTTATTCAGTAAAATAAATAACGTAATGTGAGCGGAGAATCTTTCCGCTCACTATTTTTAAGATTAAGAATGTAATATGAAAACAGCAATAAAATATTTCTCAATAACAGCTATTTCCCTTTTAGTTTCTTGCGGAAACCCGGCGCCAACCGAGTTATATGACGACACGGCTTCACAAGATAATAATGGAATTAAAATCGGTACTCCTATAACCGGCGGCGGATATGATTCAACCGGAGTGTCAAATCAATTAATTGATAAATCTACAATCATCATTGTAAGTGGAATAAAAAATAATAATTATGGTTTGCAATCCTCGAATGAATCATATTATGCACAATTCAACGACAAATCCAAACCGATTATAATTCCTATCGAGAACAAAATTGGGTATAGAACAAAAATAATGGGCAATGTTTTTTTCAAAGGAATTCAAGCTCAAATTCAACCTTTAATTTTGACTTATCGAATAAATAATTTGCTTAAAGATACACTTGTTGGTTCAAAATATGTTTTATCAACTTCAGTGATGGCTGGACATAACAACGGTAATAATTCCGGATTTCCTTACAATTCTAAGGTCAATTTCAGATTGGATATTGGCAAAGGTTTACCAATTCAATTTGATATTCCTACTCCGCCGGAAATAACTACAAAAGTTACATTAGCCGGTTCATATGCTGCCAAAACTATTCAGATGGATTTGAACTGGGAAGCAAAAAACATCGGCGATATTGAAGTGACTATTTCAACATTTACTGAAATGGGGATGGGCACGCAAACTATTCCGCGCTTAAAATTAGTTGGTTTCGATAATGGTAAAATGAAAGTGCCCTCCAATTTATTGCAAAGTATTCCACTAGATAAGAACAAAAGTATCCTTGTTACTGTAAGTAGAAGAATGATCAAGGAAATTCCTTATAACGAAACTATTGGTGATAATTATATTGTTGCACAAAGTATTTACAATATCAAAGTACAAATTCCAAACTGATTTCAAACCTTTAATTGTTTTGTGGTTTGTAATGATTGGATATATTAATATAAATGGTCAGCAGTCGTTGGATCTTTTGAGCAACGCTCAACCGGGCTATTCAAAATTCCAACTTAATTCATTCGAATCGAATCCGGCTAATTATTCTCTTGTAAAAGATTGGCAACTTTCGGCTTCATTTTCCGGAGTTAACAAAAAAAATCTTTTTTCGGCAAACTTATTTTCAGTTTCAATTGGAAAAAGAATTGGAGTAAACTTCCTTTATGCACGTTATACTCCCGGCTACTTAAAGGAATTTGTGGTCAACAGCGGTATTAAAATTCTTGTACGGGACACTATTCCTATCGGCGCAGAACTGAAAACTAAAATTAGGTATGAAGAAAAATTCGGATTAGGTTATTCCTATTCTCTTAATAAAAATATTTTTCTCGGTTTTTCGTTTAGATATTTTCAGCAAGAATTCCGCGAAGACCAGCCGAACCCTTTTTTCTCCGATACCCTTAACTTCATATCAACAAAAACGGTTATTACAAATAATAATTTCTGGCGCGGTGATTTTGGAATTGGTTATAATTTCACCGATAACTTCATCGGCTCGCTTTCATCAATAAATCTGTTTCTTCTAAATGAAAATAAAACCAGCGAAATAGCAAAACGATTTTCGCTTAGAAATGAAAAAGGTGCTTTAATTCAACTAAAGTACCAAACAAATGAAAATCTGTTATTTAATTTCGGATACGAAACCAATAATTCGTTTATTGGAACATTTGGATTTAGCAGAAACCTATTAAATGGAAAAATATTTATCGGCGCTTCCTTTTTCCATGATAAATATCAGAATCCATTTATTGCCGGCATTCAACCTGAAATAAATTTTTCAACAGCTCTCTTTAATATATCATTAACTGGTGTAAAATATTTTTCTGATCGAGCTTCAATTAAATCACTTGCGGAATTTAAGCAATCCGGAATTCATAACTTGATGAATAATTCTTTTAGCTATGATAGGATTTTGATGAATGTTTCTTTAGCTCTATCTTTTTCAAAAGAGCAATTCGTAAAGTTCCTTGATGTTGAAATTAAAGAAGAAATATTTCCGACTCTTTCCGATAAATATTTATACACTCCTTTTGCTGTTGCACGAGTAATTAATTTGTCTGAAAAACCGATAGAAGTTAAACCCTACAGTTTGATTGCAAACTTAAATGAAGAAGCGGTTTATTCTCCGAGTGTTGTTGTTGCAGCAAAGGATACTGCACTGATTCCCTATTTCACAATAATCGATTTAGAAAAATATAAATCGAAGCGCAGAGAAATTTCTCAGGCAGATTTTTTCTTATCAACAGAATCTTCTCAAACGGAAGATTTTTTGCAAAAACCGATTCTGATAAATGATATCAACAACTGGGATGGTAATGTTGCCAATCTTTACTACTTTGTTAAGCGCGATTTTGATTTTTCCAGTTCCTACGCAAAATCTATTCTTCAGAAGTATAAGAACGAATTAGAAGAAACACCATCCGAGCTTAAAATATTTGTCCAGACAAAAATTCTTTTTAATGAATTTGTTAAAAGCATGGTGTATGTTGCCGATCCTCGCGCTTCGGTTGATCGTGTTCAATTTCCAAATGAAACTTTACAACTAAAAGGCGGCGATTGTGACGATCTGAGTGTTCTTTTGAGTTCTTTGCTCGAAAGCATCGGCATTCAAACTGCATTTGTTGATTATAAAAATGAATCCGGGGTTGCTCATGTTAATCTTCTTGTTAACACACAGTTAAAACCGGAACAAAGCAATTTTATAACCAATAACGATAAAAAAATTGTGATCCGAAAAAATGCAAACCGTGAAGATGAAATTTGGATGCCAATCGAAACCACTTTGCTTACAAGTTTCGACTCGGCATGGTCGGCTGCTTCTGAAAAATTTGAAAAAGAAGCTATAGAAGAATTTGGTTTATCCAAAAACAAAGTTGAAATAATTGATATTAATTAGAGGTCTATAATGAAAAGTTTTTTAATAATATTGCTTTTAATTACCGCAAAATTATTTGCTCAAGAGTTTACAGTAGAAAAAGTAAGCGGCGATGTTCAAGCTTTAATTGGAACAAATGAAAAATGGATTGAGGTTAAAGCCAAACAAAAATTACAAGGAACTGATTTAATCTCTACAGGAGAAAAATCTTTTCTTCAAGTATCGGATAGAAACAATCATTTTGTTTTACAGGAAAACTCGGCTTTAAGGTTAAGCAGTTACAAAAAAATGACATTGAATGAACTGCTCCTTGCTTTAGCAACTGAAGAAATTAGAAACATACCCAAATCTAATAATAACCAATCTACACGAAACACTGCCGTTTATGGTAAAGATGCTGCATCGGTTAAATCCTTTCCCGCTTCAATTTCCGGGCTTGGTTTTAAAAAACTAAATGGCGCAAAACTGCTTGCTCAAAACGGTTTTAAGGAATCTGCTATTGTTGTTGCCAAAGAAACATTTAGGAAGTATCCTGAAACAAAAACTAGAGTAAAAGATCATCTTTACTTTGTTGATTTGTTAATACAATTAGAACTCTATAAAGAAGCTGAATCCGAATTAATTCAAATCAAAGAACAAACGCTAAACGACATTGAAAAAGGAGCTGTTGATGCACGCTCACAAAAAATTAAATTAGAATTAATCAACAAACAATAAATAGGCATACTATGAAATCCATAAAATATATTTTTGCATTGTTTCTTCTTTCTTTCGTTCCTTCGAATGCTCAGCAAGGGCATTACGGCGGAAATATGTTCCCCGATACATTAGTGCAAGTTACTCTTTACGGTAAAGTAACCGTAGATACATCGCTTCCAATGCCTATTTACTATCTCGACGTAAACGGCGATAGTAAAAATGAATACCATCTTAACTTTGGTCCCATTTGGTATACACCGGATAATTCAACAGCCGTAAGACCAAAAAACGGAGATCAAATTACTGTCATAGGCGGTAAGATGAACAGCTCGATGAATTTGAATGGACTGCCGATGATAATTGTTTATCAAGTTAACGGAAAACTTTGGAGAGATCCATTCGACCCAATGTGGAATAATTTTGGAAACAATACACATATGATGGGACAGCACGCCGGTAATTGCAGTAGCTACGCTTTCGCTGCCAGCGGGACAACGGCTCAAAATGTAACTTTATCCGGAACAGTATTGGTGGATACAACTTATTTCATGAATAAATATTATTTGGATGAGAATAAAGATGGCAAACCGGATTACTATTTGAATTTTGGTCCTTGGTGGTATGAATCTAACACCGGTGCAAAAAGACCAAGCAACGGCGATAGCGTAACAATCATTGGCGGAAAGTTGCAAGCAACTAATGGTTTAAGCGTTGTAATAGTTTATCAAATAAACGGAAAAGTCTGGAGAGATTCTGCGTTGATAGGAAATAATTTCGGCGGCGGATGGATGCGAAAAAATAATTCCAATGATAAAATCTCAAACCCTTTTGATGAAAAAGATTTTATGATGATGGGCAGCGGCTGGAATATGGGTGGAATGATGTCGGATTCCATGTTTGTTAGAATGCTGGAATTAAATCCGTACAATATTCCAAATGGCAAAGGAGAGAATATTTTTAAGTGTTACGAGATCGGCATATTCAACTCTAACGGCTCAAATGGAATGATGCAAAACGGCGGTTGCGGTGGTATGATGAACTTCGGCTCAAACGGAAATATTCAATTTCATTTCGAAGATAAACAAATACAAGCTTACCACATTGATAAAAACAGCTTGAAAGTAAAATACTGGAACAACCAGACAAATAAATGGACGATTATTTCCGATGCCGTAATTAATCAATCTGTAAATACAATCACTTTTTCTAATAGCCAGATTGCCAGCTATTATATTTTGACTTCCGATAAAGTTACTGCTGTTGAAAAAAATGAAACGGTTCCTACCGGATATTCTCTCGAACAAAATTATCCAAACCCGTTCAACCCGAGCACTAATATCAGTTATCAGATACCGGTAGGCAGTCATGTTAATCTAAAAGTATTCGATATGCTCGGGAAAGAAGTTGCAACACTAGTTGATGAATTCAAGACTGCTGGAAGTTATAACTCCCAATTCTCAATTAATAATTATCAATTATCAAGCGGAGTTTATTTCTATCAGTTAAAAGCCGGCTCGTTTATGGCAACCAAAAAAATTGTGTTAATGAAGTAACGTTTCTCCAACTTGTGTAAAGTCCTCTTGAATTAGAGGGCTTTACAATTTATGCACACAACAAATTGTTATAACAATTAAATAGTAGTGAATATTCTTATGAATAAGCCGGTCAATCTTTTTAAGTATATTATTTATATAGTTCTATTATTTTCTTTCAGCAATAGAGCGCAAAATAGACTTCAAATTCCAGATACACTTAGCGGGACTAATTTCAATCTTACAATTCAAAAAGGATCTGTTAATTTCTATCCCGGATTTACAACCAATACAATAGGGGTAAACGGTAATATTCTTGGACCAACATTGATTCTTCAAAAAGGCGATTACGTTAAGATGAATGTTGTGAATACTCTAACCGATACCACAACAATTCACTGGCATGGAATGCACGTTGCACCACAGAATGACGGCGGACCGCATACGGTAATTTTACCCGGAACAACATGGCAGCCGCAATTCACTGTTATGGATAATGCCGCGACTTATTGGTATCACCCTCATTTACATAAGAAAACTGCTGAGCATGTCACTAAAGGCGCTGCCGGTTTTATAATTGTGAGAGATAATCAAGAAGCGGCTCTAAAACTTCCGCGCAAATATGGCGTAGATGATTTTCCCATTGTTGTTCAATCAAAAGCTTTCGATGCTGCCAAACAATTCATAGTTAGATCTGAATTGGATTCAGTAATTCTAGTGAATGGCACAAAAAATCCTTACTTACAAGTTCCGGCGCAAATTGTTCGTCTCCGTTTGCTTAACGGCTCCACAGAACGAACCTATAATTTTGGTCTTAAGGGAAATAAATCTTTCTACCAAATTGGGGGCGATGGCGGTTTATTGAATTCTTCTTTGCAGCTTACAAGATTACGTTTAGCACCGGGAGAGCGAGCGGATATCCTGATTGATTTTAATTCAATGCAAGGACAATCAACTTATTTAATGAGTTACGCTTCAGAATTAGCAAGCGGAATTATCGGCGCAAGTTCTGTTGGTATGGGTGGAAGTTTACCGGATTATGCAAACAACAAATTAAACGGCGCCAACTTTAACATTTTGCGGATTGATGTTATCGCTCCAACTTCAAATGCAATTACTTCTGTTCCATCAGCATTAATTATCAATAATCCTTTCGCTGTTTCATCTGCAAATGTTACCCGCGTGTTAACATTTACTTCCAACGGCGGAATGATGAGCGTAGTGGGTCCATTTGTAATTAATGGAACTCCTTTTTCTATGGAGAAGATTAATTATAGCATTCCATTGAGTAATACTGAAATATGGGAATTGCGAAATCAAACACTAATTGCGCATCCTTTCCATATTCACGATGTTCAATTTTATTTGCTCGATAGAAACGGCAGACAAGTTCCTTCCAATGAACGTGGGCGCAAAGACGTTGTGCTGGTGGAGCCTATGGAAACTGTAAGATTCATAACCAAATTTGAGGATTTCTCGAATGCAACAGTTCCCTACATGTATCATTGTCATTTACTCACACATGAGGATGATGGAATGATGGGACAATTTCTTGTAACAACGCCGACTATCGTTCATGAAGAGAAATTATCATTGCCAAATAGTTTTTCACTCGATCAAAATTATCCCAATCCATTCAATCCCGAAACTGTCATTGGCTATCATATACCTGTCGCCAGTCATGTAACTATTAAAGTATTCGACTCATTAGGAGAAGAAGTTGCTACACTTGTCAACGAATTCAAGTCTGCCGGAAGTTATAAATCTCAATTCTCAATTATAAATTTTCAATTAGCTAACGGAGTTTATTTCTATCGGTTGAATACTGGATCTTATATGGCAACAAAAAAATTTGTGTTAATGAAGTAACAATTTTTAAAATTTGTGCGGAGTCCTTATGATCAAGAGGACCTCGCAGTTTTCAAATCAACTTATTGCGTTTGCATACTATTTTAAGGTGAATATTTATTTAAATAAATTTGTTGATTAATCTCCGAGAAGCCCTTTTCACTGCGAATAGTACTCCAAACAATAATCTTCATCAAATAATCTCTCAAAAACCAACTATCTTTAATGAAGTTTTATTGTGCGTTTATAGTTCGTAAGGTAACAATACATTTCTTGAAAATGCAAAAGCAATTTATTGGTCCTGATTTCTTATTAACAGAGAAGTATGGCGATTCTAATGAAGAAGTAATTCCTCAAAAATTCCAAAAGAAAAGAGATAAAAAATGCTCGGTCAACGAATTTGTTGAATAAATTGAGAATTAGGCTTAATTCGGACTGGAAAGTTGCCCATCCTTCTAAGAATTTTATCTATAAGACAATTTAGGAATGCTCTATTAGAGTGAAAAAATGAAAAATTTATATAGATAATCCTCTAAAAATTACTTATTTTTAGGCGGTGATTTTTATTAAAACATATCAAAAAACTGCTTTTAATGGTTCATCCAGGCTCTCGTTTAGAAACACTCGAGTTATCAAATAGAGTTAGGAGAAATTTATTTTCTTAAAACATGGAAATTGTCTTCCTTTTAGGAACTTTAATGCACATCAAAAGTAAGAATTGAGATCTTTTAGTAGTTGTAAATATTTTAAAATAATTAAGGAGAAGTAAAGATTTGAAGATAACGAAGCAGTTTACAAATCGTGAAAGTAAATCTTTGGATCAGTACCTTCAAGAAATCGGAAAAGTAGATCTTCTAACCCCTAACGAAGAGATAGATTTAGCTATTCGTATTAAAAAGGGAGATCAAATGGCTTTGGAAAAATTAACCAAAGCTAATTTAAGATTTGTTGTGAGTGTGGCAAAACAATACCAGAATCAAGGTCTTCCTTTGGGTGATCTTATAAATGAAGGCAATCTTGGTCTAATAAAAGCAGGCAGAAGATTTGATGAAACACGCGGATTCAAATTTATCTCTTATGCTGTGTGGTGGATTCGTCAATCTATTATGCAGGCAATTGCTGAACAATCCAGGATGGTACGTCTTCCATTAAATCGTGTTGGCGCACTCAATAAAATGGGAAAAGCATTAAGTCAACTTGAGCAGGAATATGAGAGAAGACCCAGTCCGGAAGAAATCGCTACTCAACTTGATATGAATGTTTCTGATGTAACTTATGCGATGCAAATTGCCGGACGTCATGTTTCTATGGATGCGCCTTTTGCTCACAGTGAAGACAACAACAATAGTTTGTTGGATGTTATGCCTAATGAGGATCAACCGGCTCCCGATTTTTCATTGATGAAAGAATCTTTGAAAGCGGAAATTGAACGTTCTCTTTCCACTTTGACTGAGAGAGAGGCGGAAGTCATTCGTCTTTACTTTGGACTCGGCAAAGAGCATTCACTTACACTTGAAGAAATTGGTGAGAAATTAAACCTAACGCGAGAACGTGTTCGCCAGATCAAAGAGAAAGCGCTAATTCGATTACGTCATTCTACAAGAAGTAAAAACTTAAAAGCTTATCTCGGATAAAATTTTGTCCTAACTATAGAGCCGTTGCAATGCAGCGGCTTTTTTGTTTTAAACTTCCTATTTTGCACCGTTTAATTGAATGAGTTGTGGAGATAACCGTGAAGTATTTTTTTATTACTGCAAGTATTTTCATTTTATTTTCCTTTTCTAATGTTATAGCCCAAAATGATATTGTAGGTCACTGGGAGGGAAAAATAAAAATGCTAACCATGAATCTTGACATCCAAATTCGGGTAGAGAAAACTAAGAAAGCATTAAATGGTTTTATGAGTATCCCTTCCCAAAAATTGAAAGATTATCAACTTCCGGTATTCACATTCACAAAAAATAAAGTCCACTTCGAATTACCAAGCCAAGCTGGAACAGCAAATTTTGATGGTGAACTTAAATCCGATTCAATCAAAGGGAAAATACTGCAAGCCGGTATTCAGGGCTCGTTCTATCTAGTCAAAGCAACAGGAAAAGCGATTGCGCTTAAAGAAACAAAATTAGATGAGCCTCTTCCCTATCTCGAAGAAGAAATCGCGTTTAAGAGCGGAAGAATTTTATTAGCTGGAACTTTAACAATTCCCAAAGAGGATAAGAAATATCCGGCAGTAATTTTATTAACCGGCAACGGTCCTCTGAATCGTGATGAAGATATTTTCGGTTTTAAAATATTCCAGATAATAGCTGATTATCTTACTCGAAAAGGATTTGCTGTATTACGATATGATGATCGTGGTGTCGGCGGGTCAACCGGAAATAGTATTCAATCCACTACCGAAGATTTTGCCGATGACGCAAAAGCGGCAATTGAATTTTTAAAGAAACAAAAAAATATTGATGTAAGTAAAATCGGTTTTCTTGGACATAGTGAGGGTGGAATGATTGCCCCAATGGTTGCTTCTACATCGGGCGATGTTGCATTTATTGTTTTAATGTCTGCTCCGGGTGTCAGCGGTGGCGATGTTCTATTAGAGCAACAAAAATTAATTCTGCAATCAAGCGGGGTCAAAGATAGTTTGATTGAACAGAATTTAGATCTTCAGAGAAAAATTAACACTGCGTTAATAAACGACACAGATTTGAATGACTTGCGCACTGATATCTATGCATTTGCTGAAAAAGATTTTGAAACTCTAAGCCCCGAGATAAAAACGTCTATTCAGGATAAGAAAGCATACATCAATTCAACAGTTCAATCACAGATTCTTATGTTTAACAATCCGTGGCTTAAATTTTATATTAAATACGATCCAGCGCCAACTCTTCAAAAGGTAAAGATACCCGTGCTTATGACATTCGGCGAGCTGGATCTCCAGGTTCCAACCGCTCAGAGCCGAAGCAAGATGGAAGCGGCTCTTGCTTCAGGCGGAAATAAAAATTATAAATCTGTCGTTTTCCCAAAAGCAAATCATCTCTACCAGGAGGCTAAAACCGGAAGTCCCGCCGAATACAATGAACTTAAAAAAGAATTTGTCCCGGGTTTTTTAAACACTCTTGCTGATTGGATTAATCAGACAATCAAATAAGTTTGGCAAATCGTGGTTTTTAATATTTTTTTCATAAAAAAATTTAAGCGCTATGTCATTAGAAAAATATTTTTTACAATTCAGAGATAAGATTATAGGTCTCAATCAAGAATTTGATTCTCCATATGGAAGAAAAAAAATTATTTATGCGGATTGGATAGCAAGCGGGCGTCTATACGAACCGATCGAAAGAATTCTAAGTGAAAAATTTTTCCCTTATGTGGGCAATACTCATTCCGAGTCTTCCGTTACTGGAACAACTATGACAAGAGCTTATGCAGAAGCTAAAAGAATAATCAAGCAACATGTTAATGCCGGATCGGAGGATGTAATCATTTTTGCCGGCTACGGGATGACTGCGGCGGTTAATAAATTTCAAAGGATACTGGGTTACCGTGTGTGTGAACAACTTCAGAAGTATACTCAAATTCCAAGAGAAGAAAAGCCGGTGGTTTTTTTAACACACATGGAACATCACTCTAATCAAACTTCTTGGCTTGAAACTATTTGCGAAGTTGTTATCATTGAACCGAATGAACAAGGATTGGTGGATCTTGATCATTTTAAAGAACTTCTTAAACTCTACGATCATCGTAAATGGAAAGTTGGTTCTTTTACAGCCTCCTCTAACGTTACAGGAATTCACCCCCCCTATCATCGAATGGCAAAGATGATGCACGAGCATGGCGGACTTTGCTTTATAGATTTTGCGGCAGCTGCTCCTTATACCGATATCAATATGCACCCAGAAGATGACATGGAAAAACTTGACGCAATATTTTTTTCGCCTCATAAATTTCTTGGCGGACCGGGTACTTCCGGTGTATTAATATTCGATTCAAAATTATATAAGCGTAGAGTGCCGGATAATCCCGGCGGCGGAACTGTTGATTGGACAAATCCTTGGGGTCAACACAAATATATCGAAGACACTGAATTACGCGAAGACGGCGGTACACCGGGATTTCTTCAAACAATAAAAACAGCGCTTGCGATAAATCTGAAAAATGAGATTGGCACAAAAAATATTCTGGCACGTGAGCACGAACTTTTGGAAATTGCCTTTGAGAGATTTGACAAAATACCATCTGTTCACATTCTTGCGCAGGAAACTAAAGAACGACTCGGCATCATCTCTTTTTATGTTGAAGACATTCATTACAACTTAATGGTGAAATTATTGAATGACCGTTTTGGAATACAAGTACGCGGTGGCTGTTCTTGTGCAGGTACTTACGGGCATTATCTTCTTCACGTAGATCCAACACGTTCCAAGCGCATTACCGATAAAATCAATCATGGCGATCTTTCAGAAAAACCGGGCTGGGTTCGTCTTTCGCTGCATCCTACTATGACAAACGATGAACTAGATTTTATTCTAAACGCGATCAATGAAATTATTATCAATGTAAAAGAATGGTCGAGAGATTACACATACTCACCAAAGACTAATGAGTATTACCATAACTCTCAGAGTGGGAAAGAGTTTGAAGCAATCAAAAGTTGGTTTGATATGACTACCCCAAGAATTTACTTGACAGAATAAAGAATAATAATCTATCTTTGCACCCAAGATGAAAAATGAAAAAATCACATATAGTTTTCAAATGAACCAGAATTGGTGGTTGTGGATTTTAAATACTCGTTTAATCCCGGTGATTTGAAGAAACTAAATATATTTTTAATAAAACCCTTCTTAGTAATCACTGAGAAGGGTTTTTTGTTTTTAAAGGAATAATATGGAATACAATAATTTTGTTGAGCTTACAAAATCATTCAACTACGTCCCTGTTTATGAGAGGATTACAGCCGATCTCTTAACGCCGGTTTTGGCTTATCTAAAAATTAGAAAAGCTAATTCCACATCTTTCTTACTCGAATCGGTTGAAGGAATCGGAAGATTAGCCCGATATTCTTTCATCGGTGTAAATCCATCTGAGATTATTTCGAACATTCGGTCTGAACTGAAAATAATCTCGGAATTGAAAGAAGAAATCCGAAATGAAAATCTTTTCGACTATCTTAAGAGAAAGATCGCGGCATTTAACTATCCGCACCTCGAAGAACTACCCTACTTCACTGGTGGATTAGTAGGTTATCTTGGTTTCGAAAATGTCTCTCTCATCGAAGACGTAATTAAATTTGAGGAAGAGTCATATCCTATTGCCCCCGATTCAATTCTTGGGTTTTACAAAACTATTATCGTATTCGATCATTTCAAGCATCAAATTATTTTAATAACAAATGTTGATGTCTCCGATAAAACTAACATTCAGATGAAATATGATGATGCCAAATTGATAATTAAAAATTTACGCACACTGCTTTCCATAAGCGTTGAACACAAATCCAATTTCAAAGCATATCCTAAAAATCTGAGTGAAGAAGAGGAAAAACAATTTTGTCAACTGGTTGATCTGAGCAAGAAGAATATTTACGACGGAGACGTTATTCAGATTGTACTTTCCAGAAGATTTGAAGCGGATTTTGAAGGAGATACATTCAATGTCTACCGCGCACTGAGAATGATTAATCCCTCACCTTACATGTATTTCATGGAATTCGAAAATGATTTTAATGTAATTGGCACTTCACCTGAGGATCTCCTCAAGGTAAAAAATAGGAAGGCAGAAATTCTTCCTATCGCTGGAACAAGGCGTCGCGGAAAAACAGAGGAAGAAGATTTGAAATTAGAGAAAGAGTTGATGAACGATCCTAAAGAAATTGCTGAGCATGTTATGTTAGTTGATCTCGCAAGAAATGATCTTGGTAGAGTATGCCAATACGGTACTGTAAAACTTTCTGAGGAAAAGAAGATCAACCGTTTCTCTCATGTGATGCATATAGTCTCGCGCGTGGAAGGAATGCTGGATAAAGATAAAGATTGTATTGATGCACTCAAAGCATCTTTTCCTGCCGGCACTGTTAGCGGCGCACCGAAAATTAAAGCTATTCAATTGATAAACAAATATGAGCAACTAAACCGTAGCGTTTATGCCGGTGCCGTTGGGTATATTGATTTTAGAGGCAACCTTGATTTATGCATCGCAATACGAACACTTTTTGCAAAGGGAAATAAAATATTCTGGCAAGCCGGCGCCGGTATTGTGGCAGACAGCATACCGGAACTTGAACTTAAAGAGATCAAAAATAAATCCGCTGTTTTACTAAGTGCATTGAAAATCGCTGAGGTAATTGATGAATATCTTGATAATAGATAATTACGATTCGTTCACATACAATCTTGTTCAGCTGATTGGGAGTTATGTGGATGAGATAATTGTTAGACGAAATGATAAAATTACTCTTGACGAGATTTGCGATATTAAACCTGACAAAATTGTTATCTCACCGGGACCCGGCAATCCTAACGATTCCGGAATTTCTCTCGATATAATTAGGACTCTTGGGAAGAGCATTCCAACACTTGGCGTTTGTCTTGGTCACCAAAGTATTGGATATTGTTTTGGCGGTAGGATTATAAACGCGCCTTACCTGATGCATGGCAAAGTATCAGATATCTTTCACGATGAAAAATCGATTTATAAAAATGTTGATCAAGGTTTCAGTGCCGGAAGATATCACTCACTCGTAATAGAAAAAGAATCGATGCCAGATGTTTTGGAAATAACTTCGCAGACTGAAGATGAAATCATTATGGGTGTTCGGCATAAATCTTTCCCCATCGAAGGGATTCAATTTCATCCGGAATCTATTTTAACAAAAGTCGGAGATCAAATAATTAAAAACTGGATAGAACAATGAAAGAGTATCTCGAAAAAGTAATCGAAGGTGAAAACCTTTCGTTCGATGAAGCATACCATGTTATGTTTTCTATTATGAGCGGAAATGAAAACAATTCTAAAATTGCATCATTGTTAACCGCATTAAAAATCAAACATGAAACCGCAGAAGAAGTAGCCGGATTCGTCAAAGCGATGCGCGAAAAAGTTATTAAGATAAAATGCGATGACGAAAATGTAATCGATGTATGCGGTACCGGCGGCGACAATTCAGGGTCGTTTAACATTTCAACTGCCGTTGGTTTCGTTGCGGCGGGTGCCGGGGTAAAAGTTGCTAAGCACGGCAATAGGTCAATCTCCAGTAAATGTGGCAGCTCGGACGTTCTACACGAGCTTGGTGTTGATGTTCAGTTATCACCCGAACTATCCGAGAAAGCGCTAAATGAAATAGGAATAGCGTTTTTGTTCGCACCTCTCTATCACCCCGCTATGAAACATGTTGCCTCTATTAGGAAAGAACTCGAGTTCAGATCAATATTTAATATTCTTGGACCACTCACAAATCCGGCTGGCACAAAGAGACAGTTGATAGGCACTTTTAATGATGCTACTGCAATGCTTATGTCGGAAGCGGTTAAGTACATTGATATGAAAAAAGTTTGCTTCATTTGTACAAACAATTCTTTCGACGAAATAAGCTTATCTCACGCAGCAAATATTATCGAGACTATGGGTAACAACGGAATGTTTTTTTACCAGCTCACAAATGAATCATTCGGATTCCCGAAAGTTGAGTTAAAAGATATTCAAGGAAGTTCAGCCAAAGAAAATGCAAAGATCATTCGCAAAATATTTTCAGATAAGGAAAAAACTCCTGCGTATTATGTTGTGGTTGCAAATGCCGCGCTAGCTCTAAAAGTAGCCGGAGTTTCTGATGATTTGAATGTTTGTATTAAAATCGCTGAAGAATCAATTCAATCCGGTAATACCTTAAAGAAGCTGAATGAGCTGAAAGAATTTGGAGACAAACACAAATGAGTTTACTTGATGATATACTGAAAGTGAAGAGAAACGAAGTAAGAATACTTAAATCGGAATTCTCTTTGAATTCTTTCAGCGATATCGATTTTTTTAATTCCACGGTTCGCAGTTTAAGAAACGCTCTTCTACATGATGACCGTCTCGGAATTATTGCGGAGATCAAGAAAGCGAGTCCTTCCAAAGGATTACTCAAGAATGATTTTGATCATGTTAAAATAGCTAACATTTATATAGAGAATGAGATTGACGCAATATCAATCTTAACTGATAAAAACTTTTTCCAAGGGGATATCAATTTTCTTAAAGAGATCGCTCAATTTAAAACTGTTCCCCTTCTTCGAAAGGATTTTATTATTGATGAATATCAGATATTTGAGACTAAGGCAAATGGTGCCGATGCAGTTCTACTGATTGCCGAAGTGCTCTCGAAAATTCAGATTAGCGAATTGACAAGCGCAGCAAAAGAGTGTGGACTGGAAGTATTACTCGAGATTCATTCTAAGAACCAACTTGAAAAGATTGATTTCACAACGAACAATCTCATTGGCATTAATAACCGCAATCTGAAAACTTTTGAAGTTAGTTTGGACACAACCTTCGAACTAGCGGAAATTATTCCTGATGAAATAATTCTAGTTTCTGAGAGCGGCATAAATACCCTTAAGGATGTCAAAGATATTCTTCGGACCAAATTAAACGCTGTTCTGGTTGGAGAACATTTTATGCGTTCGGAAAATATTGAAAATAGTTTAATAGATTTTAAGGAATGGTGCAAATATGAGAGTTAAAATTTGCGGAATAACAAATATTGAAGACGCAATTTTGTGCAGCCAACTTGGAGCCGATGCGCTTGGATTTATCTTTTACGAAAATAGTAAAAGAAATATCAGTTACTTAAAAGCAGCAGAAATAATTCAACAACTTTCCCCCTTTATTGTTAAAGTGGGAGTTTTTGTTGATCAAGAAGCCGATGAAATAAATGCAATTTCCAAAAAAGTTGGATTGAATGCGGTTCAATTTTACGGCGATGCATCGCAAGAATTCATTGACGAAATAAATCTACCGGTTATTAAATGCTTCCGTATCAAAACCGATTTTGATTTTACAATTCTTAACTACTACACCAACTGCTCGTTCATGTTAGATACATTTTCCGAGAAAGCTCTTGGCGGAACAGGTGAATCATTTGATTGGAATATCATTCCGACTGATTTGCGAGATAAAATAATTTTAGCCGGTGGAATTTCGACGAACAATATAGAGTTTCTCTTCAACAATACTAATCCGGCTGCAGTTGATCTATCCTCTTCTGTTGAAACGTCACCCGGTAAAAAAGATGCGGTCAAATTGAAAAATTTTTTTGACAAGATTAATAAACTGAGGTATACTAAATGCTGATTCTTATGAGTCTTAATTCACCCCGAGAAGATATACAAGAAGTAAAAAATAAAATTGTTTCTTTTAACTGCACTCCACACGAAATTCCAGGTGCTTCCAAACTTGCCATCGGTATTACCGGACTTTCGGAACACTTAATTAAAGAAGAGTTTCTACTTCTTCCATCAGTTGAAGAAGTAATTCGTGTTACAAAAAAATATAAGTTAGTTAGCAGACAGATGAAGAATGATGACACAATCATCAATGTTAACGGAACTGAAATCGGAGGAGATAAACTTACTGTTATCGCCGGTCCTTGCGCTGTAGAAAGCCGCAATCAAATTTTTGATATTGCCGGACAGCTGAAAGAGATGGGAGTAAATTTTTTGAGAGCCGGAGCTTACAAACCGAGATCAAGTCCTTATGCATTCCAAGGATTAAAAGAAAAGGGACTCGAATACCTGAGCGATGTGAAAAATGAGATCGGCATCAACATCGTTACTGAAGTTTTAAATCAGTCTACAATTTCCGCCGTTTCAGAAGTTATCGATATTATTCAAATCGGTGCTCGGAATATGCAGAACTATGCGTTGTTAGAAGAGGTTGGTAAAACTCAGAAACCGATCCTTCTTAAACGAGGAATGTCAGCAACCATTGAAGAACTTCTTCTCAGCGCAGAATATATTGTATCTCAGCAAAACTACAACGTTATTTTGTGCGAACGTGGAATAAGAACATTTGAAACTGCTACGCGCAATACTCTTGATCTTAACGCCATACCTGTAATAAAAAAAAATTCTCATCTGCCGGTCTTTGTGGATCCTTCACATGGAATTGGGATTTGGGATAAAGTACCGGCTATGGCGATGGCTGCAGTTGCTGCCGGTGCCGATGGATTGATTATCGAAGTGCACACAAATCCGGAAAATGCTCTTTCCGATGGTTTCCAAACTTTGAATTTCTCTACATTCAAAATACTAATGCAAAAACTCCAAGAGTTAGCGCCTGTTGTAAATAAAAAACTAAGCTTGAGCAAAAATGAATAACTATAATTATCCCGATAGCGTAGGTAAGTTTGGGCAATATGGCGGAAGATTTGTTCCTGAAACCTTAATCTCGGCGTTGAACCAACTTGAATCAACCTACATGAAATTAAAAAACGATCCATTATTTATTACCGAGTATGAGCAACTTCAAAAAGAATATAATGGTCGTCCAACGCCATTAACGTTTGCCAAAAGATTAACAGATCATTTCGGGCGTGCAAAAATTTATTTGAAGCGGGAAGATTTATGCCATACCGGCGCTCATAAATTAAATAATGCGATCGGACAAATTCTGATTGCAAAGAGATTAGGTAAGAAGAGAATTATTGCAGAAACCGGCGCGGGTCAGCATGGTGTTGCGACTGCCACCGTCTGTGCAAAGTTCGGATTGGAATGCGTTGTTTACATGGGAGAAACTGATATAGAAAGACAAAAGCCGAATGTTTTTAGAATGCAATTACTCGGTGCGGAAGTTCGCCCCGTTTCATCGGGAAGCAAAACGCTTAAGGATGCCACTAACGAAGCTATCCGGGATTGGGTCTCTAATGTAGAGAGCACTCATTACATCATCGGCTCGGTCGTAGGCCCACATCCATATCCAATGATTGTTCGAGATTTTCAATCGATCATCGGGATTGAAACCAAAGAACAAATTTTGAATGTAGAAAATAAATTGCCAAATCATATTGTAGCGTGTGTCGGCGGCGGATCAAATGCTATTGGAATGTTTTTTCCTTTCATCAATGACGAAAGTGTTTCACTCATTGGTGTTGAAGCCGCCGGACTTGGAATTAATTCCGGCAAGCACTGTGCGACACTCACACTCGGTGAACCTGGAATATTTCAAGGTATGGACACTTATCTACTTCAAGATGAAAACGGACAGGTTTCCGAAGTACATTCAATTTCTGCCGGGTTAGATTATCCCGGTGTTGGTCCCGAACATTCTCTACTAAAAGATATCCAACGCGTAAAATATTTTTCAATTACAGATGATGAAGCTCTCAAAGGAGTTCATCTGCTCACGCGACTTGAAGGAATCTTGCCCGCTTTGGAAAGCGCGCATGCAGTTGCATACTTGGAAAAATTTATGAACACAACAACTAAAGATGAAATTGTAGTAGTAAACATCAGCGGCAGAGGAGATAAAGATTTGTCAACCATTATCAGTCACTCTGAAAAGTTGACTGAATTATAGGAGTCATCGAATGTCTTACATCTCGGAATATATTGAACAACTGAACAAGAAAAATCGGAAGGCGTTATCCATCTTCCTGACAGCTGGCTTTCCAGACAAAAATAATTTTATTGATCTTGCAAAAAATGTTTTAGATGCCGGAGCCGATATGATCGAACTTGGAATTCCATTTAGCGATCCTTTGGCTGATGGTCCAGTAATTCAAGCGTCATCAAAAATTGCCCTCGATAACGGTGTGAATCTAAAAGATGTGTTTACCTATTCAGAAGCGATTAGTGCGTATAGCAAAAAACCAATTGTTCTTATGGGTTATGCTAATCCTATCAGAAGATATGGAATAAAAAAGTTCTTTCAAGATGCAATTAACTCTGGCGTGAAGGGATTGATTGTTCCCGATGTTCCGCTTGAAGAGTATGATTCGTTCTTTAAAGAACAGACTATTAATCTTGACGTAATTCTTCTAACAACTCCCACTTCGTCTGATGAACGTATTAAATTGATTGATTCAATGAGCGAAGGGTTTATTTACTGTATTAGTGTAGTGGGAACAACAGGAATTAAAAATAATTTTAGCACGGAGACAAAGAATAATCTGAAGAGAACTTACTCCCTACTTAAAAAGAATAAGATGATGATCGGTTTTGGAATTTCGAAACCGGAAGATGTTATAAATTTTTCCCCTTTCGGAGACGGGTTTATTGTTGGCAGCATGATTATAAAATCATTACTTGATGGTAACAAGAGGGAGTATACATTAAAAATAATTTCTGATCTTAGTGCGGTTTGCAACTTCAACCGGAATGACTAATCGAATTGATCGGCTAATTTTTTTATCGTTTCGCCCGTAACACGAAAGACAGTCCATTCTTCCATCGGTTTAGCACCAAGTTTTTTGTAGAAATTTATTGCCGGTTCGTTCCAATCAAGAACGCTCCATTCAATTCTGCCGCAGTCTCTTTCTAAAGCCAATTTACCCAGATAGGTTAAAAGAAGTTTGCCTATTCCCTCTCCGCGTAATTCTGGTTTTACAAATAGATCTTCAAGATATATTCCCGCTTTGCCTATGAAAGTTGAAAAATTGTGAAAGAAGAGTGCAAAACCCGCAGTTTCGTTTTTATAATCCGCTATTAATACTTCGGCAACTTTCCGCTCGCCAAAAAGTGAATTGCACAGAACATCTTCAGTCGCGGCAACCTCGTGAGAAAGTTTTTCATATTCCGCTATTCCTTTAATTAAGCTTAGGATTATCGGCACATCTTCTACCGTGGCAAATCGAATAGTTACATCGGGATTTTTTGTTCTGATCGACTTATTCATTTTATTCGTGAGTCCTTGAGGCAGCCTCTTTTTAACGGAAAAGCTAATCTGCTGCCAAACAAGCTATCGCAGCAGTATTAACAATATCATCCACACTGCAGCCACGGCTGAGATCGTAGAACGGTTTTTTCAATCCTTGACTGATCGGGCCAACAGCTTCCGCTCCGCCAAGTCTCTGAGCGATTTTGTAGCCGATGTTACCGGCATTAAGATCAGGGAAGACAAGAACGTTTGCTCTGCCGGCAACCTTACTTTCAGGTGCTTTTTTCTTGCCGATCGCTGCAACTATTGCCGCATCTAATTGCAATTCGCCGTCAACATATAAATCCGGTCTTTTTTCTTGAACAATCTTTGTAGCTTCTCGAACCTTATCAACCAGTTCATGTTCGGCGCTTCCTTTTGTCGAGAAAGAAAGCATTGCAATGTAGGCTTCTTCACCGGTAAGTTTTTTATGATTATCCGCGGTAGAGATTGCAATGTCGGCAAGTTGTTTTGCATCCGGATTCGGATTGACAGCACAATCGGCAAAACTATAAACCGCATTTGGAAAAGCCATCAAGAAGAAACTCGATACAATTGAAATCCCCTCTTTCATACCCACGCAAAAAATTGAGGCACGCATTACGTCCGCCGTTGTCGCGAATGATCCCGAGACGCTTCCGTCTGCCATTCCTTGAGTAACCATCATTGCGCCGAAGAAAATATCGCGCCGCATGGTTTCCCGTGCTTGTTCAATTGTAACACCCTTATGCTTACGTAAATTAAAGAAGTAGTTAGTAAAATCACTGAGTTTATCACTCTTCTCCGGATCAATTATTCTGACGCCTTGAAGATCGACACCAATTTTCTTCGCATCGGATCTAATTTTTTCTTCGTTGCCAAGCGTAATGATTGATGCAATTTTCTCTTTTGTTAATTGTTCCGCCGCTTTCAAAACTCTCTCATCGTGAGATTCGGGTAGAACAATTGTCTTTTTTCTTTGAGCTGCTTTCGATCTAATCTGGTCCAGTAATTCAATTTCTACCATTCTTATTATTCCAATAAAGTTGAAAAATTCGATACAAATATAGGGAATTTCTTAAAAGCGGATGACCAAAATATTTCGGGTTAAAGCCGATTCAAATTGAATTTTTCATTCGAAATAGGAATATTGAATTGGAGAAAAAAATGATTAAGCAATTTATGCCGCCAAACGAGTTTCACCTTAAAAAAAGTAAGAAATATTTCTTGATCACAATCTCTGTCTGTCTGCTGATTTTTCTCTCTATAATTTTAGCAGACATTCTGGCAATGCTGGCTGTCTCCATCTTAATCTCCTTGATCTTCCATCCAATAGTCGATTTTCTTGAAAAAAGAGTATTAAGCAGATTGCTCTCCGTCTTGATAGTATTTTTAATTCTGGGTCTTCTGATAGCGGCAAGTTTTTCATTTTTAATGCCGAGAATCGTAAATCAATTCAACAATCTTTCAACCACATTAACTCAAGAGAATTTGCAATTATTTTTCCAACAAATCGAAAACTCTCTCAAACTGGCTTTCCCGTTTTTAAATTCTCTCAATATTGTCGAAAAATTTACAAGCTTCTCCAAAGGGATAATCTATAATTGGGGAAACAATTTAAGCAACATCGTTCACAGCATTTTTAATATTATTACAATTTTGGTGATTGTTCCATTCATGACTTTCTTCCTTCTTAAAGATAATAAGCATTTAGTCCGCAGTATAATTAATGTAATGCCTAACAAATATTTTGAAGTTTCCTATTCCGTCATAAACAAAATCGGTGCGCAATTGGGTCGTTTCGTTCGTGGCTGGATTCTGGATGCATTTATTGTAGGATTATTAAGCGGTATCGGGTTAAAAATCTTAGGAATAAATAACGCCGTATCGATTGGATTCATTGCAGGCGTTGGTCATCTTATTCCATATTTTGGTCCCATCATCGGAGGCGTACCGGCAATAATAATTTCACTAATTCAATTTGGAGATTTTTCTATGCTTCCAAGTATATTAGTGATGTTTCTCTGCGTTTACGCAATCGATAACGGATTTATTCAACCAAATGTTTTTTCTAAAGCAACAAACATTCATCCGCTTGGTATTATTATTCTTATCGTTGCCGGAAGTCAGATTCTTGGGGTGCTTGGAATGCTTCTGGCAGTACCGACTGCCACAGTTGTGAAGACAGCTTCCCGGGAAATATATCTTGGTTACAAAAATTATAAAATCATCCGCGTTTAATTATTTACACACCATTTGTTTAGTACAGATTGAATCTCATACTTTCTTTGAATAGTTTACTTTAAAATTTTAGGTAGACAATGCAAATTCAATTTATTGGTGCTGCCCAGACCGTCACAGGATCCATGCATTTCATCAAGACCAGGCAAGCAGATTTTCTGCTCGATTGCGGATTATATCAGGGCAAAAGAAAGGAAGCATTCGAAATTAACCGCCAATTTGAATTTTTCGACCCCAAGAAAATTGATTTCGTAATTCTCTCACATGCGCATATAGATCACGCAGGCAATCTCCCTTCTCTCGTTAAGAAAGGATTTGAAGGAAAAATATTTTCAACTTTTGCCACGCACGATCTTTGTAAAGTTATGCTTCTGGATAGTGCTCATATTCAGGAAAAAGACGTTGAATACGTCAACAAGAGACGAAAAAGAGAAGGCAAAAATCTTTTTGAACCTCTCTATACTCAAGATGATGCATTAAAAACATTGAACCAATTTGTTGGAGTAAATTACCGTCAATCATTCGAGGTGGCAGGAGAAATAACAGTAACTTTTTATGATGCCGGACATATATTAGGATCCGCATTGGTGCATTTGGTAATTAAAGAAGATGAGAAAATTTTTAATTTGGCTTTCTCAGGCGATCTTGGCAGGCCAAATCTTCCAATTCTCAAAGATCCGGAAAAAATTCCAAACGTAGATTATTTTATTTGCGAGAGCACATATGGAGGAAGAACACACGATAATCCATTAAACTCAGAAGAAGTATTAACCGGCTTGCTAAAGAAAGCCATCTTAAACAAGTCAAAAATTATTATCCCCGCATTCAGCGTGGGAAGAACTCAGGAGATAGTTTATGCTCTTCACAGAATATTTGATCAGAAAAAGGTTGATACAATGCATGTTTATGTGGACAGCCCTCTTGCGGTAAACGCAACAGAAGTTTTCAGAGGGCATCCTGAATGTTTTGATATGGAGACACTTGAATTCCTTAACAAGAATGAAGATCCGCTCGGTTTCAACCGACTTACTTATATAACGGATGTCGAAGAATCAAAAAAACTTAACGATATTAACGGTCCTTCTATAATTATTTCAAGCAGTGGAATGTGTGAAGCGGGACGAATCCTACATCATCTCGCTAACAATATTGGTAATCCCAATAACATCATTTTGATGGTCGGGTATTCTGCACAAAATACTCTTGCCCGGAAACTTATTGATGGTGAAAAAAAAGTTAATATTTTTGGAGAAGAATTTATTGTGGAAGCCAAAGTACTCTTGATGCAATCATTCAGCGCACATGCCGATGAAAATGAATTATTGACATACGCATCTCAACTCGATAAAAATATGATGAGAGAAATTTTTCTTGTTCACGGCGAAGTCGATCAACAAGAGATTTACAAAAAGCGGCTTGAGAAAAGCGGTTTCAAAAAAATTTCAATCCCTAATCGCGGTTATGAAGTTACTCTATAAGTACGCAATAATTTTAAATCTGATTGTAGTGTTGTGGAGTTGCGGCAGGGAAAAAATTGCCGAACCTGCCGATGACTCTATCCCCCCCGCAACTCCCAGCGAATTAAAAGTCTTTGCTGCTTTTGATGGACAGGTAGCTATAGAGTGGAGAAAGAATAACGAATCAAATCTAAAAGGATATTTTATTTACAAAAGCATCAACAAACCGGAGCATTTTGAACAAATTTCATTTACTGAGATGAATTATTTTGTTGAGAATTCTCTTTTTTATGATTCAACCTATTATTATAAGGTTAGCGCTGTAAACCGGAATAACATTGAGAGTCCACTGTCAATATCTGTTTCTGCCCTGCCTAAAAATATATACGCCCCTCTGCCGCCTACCAATCTAAAAGCTAATGCCCGGAACTGGACTAATTCTTTCGGAATATATTTACTTTGGGATCCCCCCGCTGATACTGATATTTTGGGTTATAAAATTTATCGTAATACTTCATCCGGATTTGGTGTCGATTCACTTAACTATTTTGATTTTACGCAGGGCATTTCCTATTTAGATACAACCCGGCTGAAACTATTAGTTAATTATTATTACAGAATCATCGCTGTCGATAAAGGTGGATTGAAAAGCATTGCAACAAAAGATGTTAAAGATATTATTCTTAATTCACCCGCATTAATTTATCCGGAAAATAATTCACAGACTAATTCAATTAGAGAGTTTCGAATTAGAGCCGTATCGAAGCCGGCAAAATATAAATTAGTAATTCTTTCCAATGAGATTTACGGTACTATCTTTGAATTTAATTTTTCCTCAGAAATTGTGAACGAAGTAATAAAAATTGGTGTCGCCGGATTACAGCTTGCTCCGTTCAAAAAATATTTTTGGCGAGTGTACACATATACAAACAGCGATGTTGATCCCAACAGTTACAGTTCTTTATACTCATTTACTTTTTATCCTTCAAATTGAGAATCTTTTGAAACTAATTCTGCAAATATTCTTGTTGGTGTGCATCATTTCCACTACTATTTCGGCTCAATTCGGAAGAGACAGTCTAATTTTTTCAAAACAAAGTTACAGCGATCGGTTATTGGTAAACAGCTTTGATAAACAACTGAACACCTACAGTTTAAATACTCTTACCAAATATTTTCTTAGCTCGGAAAACATATTTTTTGGAATCAGACAAAATTTTAATTCGACTGTAGCTAAGTCTTCTGTTATAAATGTAAAGGACGAGCAATTTTTATCTGCATTAGGGCAATACGAACTCTCCGATATATTTAAGCTGGGATTACTTTTTAACAGCAATTATTATACTGACGACCGGCAAATAGCAATAAACAAGGCATCTCTGTTCACATCTTCATTCTTTGCAAAATTTATTCCGCACAAAAAAATTGAAATAACCCCGTACGGCGGATTATCTCAGAATAATCAAATCGGCGCTAAAGATAACGGTTATACTTACGGCACCGAGGCAAAGATTGATAAATTTAATCTTGGCGACTTTGAATTAACCTCATTGATGAAATTCCAGAATGAAGATATTTCTCCCCGTAAAAACACACTTCGTTTATTAAATTTTGATATCAACAGTTCCTTCGAGGAAAGTTTTAACAATACAATATCCGCTTACTACTCGGAGCAGAAGAAAGATTTTTACTTTATAGCCGACCCATTAACCGCCGCGGAATTTGGAATTACTAATAATATTCAGAGCAGGACAGAATCCAATTATTATCTTCAGGATAGAATCAAGTTTTCTCAAGCCACTTCCCCATACTCACTGGATATGAACGGGCGGGTCAGTTGGCGGGATATCGACAGAAATACGCGTTATATTTCTCTAACAAATATCGCAAATACCTCTTACGATACAAGCATTGAGGAATTCAGATTGGATTTTGCTTCATCTGCCGATTACAATATTGAAGATCTCACAATTTCATTCCGTTTTTCTTATTCCGAAAAAAACGAAAAACATCAACCAAATAACCCCGGCGCAATTAATAACATTATTCGTTCAGAACGAGAAAATTTAGAACTGCAGAAAAACAACACTTCGCAACTCGCTAATATTTCCATTTTAAGTAGAATCAATATTTCAAGAAACGATCATGTCACATTCAGTCTCTTCCACCGGAAATTAAGATATGATACCCCCAGCGATCTAAATTTTGATGACCGTGATGAGTTACTTTCTATGGGACGGCTCATGTATGAGAAAGAACTTAATCCGCTTTTCAAAATTTTTCTGAATGTAGAAGGAAGTCTGAATAAACTTGTATATATATTTTCGGAAAGAAGCTCCAACAATAACCTGAGAAGGATCTTAAAATTCTCGTCCGGCGGAGTATTCACAGCCGGAGGATTCACATCATCAAACTCTGCAGAGGTATCCGCTAATTATACCGTGTTCGATTATGAAGAGCTGAATCCAAATTTTAGAAGTTACTCATTCAGGCAATTTGTTTTTCGCGATTCATCAAATTATAAGCTGAGCCGGAAGTTTCGTTTCTTCCTCACAGGTTATCTAAAACTTTCTGAACAGGGCGATTTTAAGTGGGTTGGTTTTTCCAATAAACCCTCCCGTTTTTTGGATGAGCGCTATGCGGAGCCCAAATTTTTTTATGAATATCGCTCGCTCAGTTTCGGAATTGGATTACGCTACTTTTCCCTTTCAACATTTAATTTTGGCAGCGGGATCGAGAAGATTTTAGCCTCGGACTATACGAGCATCGGACCCGTTTCAGAAATAAGTTATGTAATTGATGAAAGAATTAATTTGAAATTTTACGGCTGGTATGAATTTGTTAAAATCGAAAATAATTTGAGAAGAGAGATTGCAAACTTGAGTTTAAAGGTTAATTATAGATTTTGATAAATATTTCCTGACCGTTGATTGCTATTGCACGACTGTGTAAGTAGTTATATTTTTCGTCATCCTTGAATGAATATTATTTGCGGAGATAATTTGCCGGATAAAACATATGTAAAAGAAATAGCGAGCGATCCAGATCTTCTTCCGGAATTGGAGGAGTTTATAGTTAAGTTAGCAGTAAAATCAAATTTACGCGATGATAAACTTAACAGCTTAGCTTTATCATTCTCAGAAGCGGCATCAAACAGCGTCGTCCATGGAAATAAACTCGATAAGAATAAGAAAGTCAAAATCACAGTTCATGTCAATGATAAGAATATGACGGTTATTATAAAAGACGAAGGAAAAGGCTTTGATATTAGCACCGTCCCAGATCCGACAAAGCCGGAAAATATATTGAAAGACAGCGGCAGGGGGATCCACATTATGCGTTCATTCTTAAATGACCTGAGATATAATTTTACTCCGACCGGTACGGAAACTATTTTGGAAATCAGTTTGGATTAATTCTACATAAATTGTGCGTAAAATTGATTTATGAAAATTGTGTACTATACTCTATATTCGTTATGAGAAAATTTTAATAACAAGCAAAAGGAGGTTCTATGGCTAGGAGTAAAATTGCACTTATCGGCGGCGGACAAATTGGCGGCGTATTGGCTCAATTAATCGCTCAGAAAAAACTTGGTGATGTTGTGTTATATGATATTGTTGAGGATTTGCCGCAAGGAAAAACTCTTGATATTGCAGAAGCTTCACGGGTTGATATGTTTGATGTGAATATCAAAGGAACAAATTCTTATGAAGACATTAAAGATGCGGATTTAGTTATCATCACAGCAGGATTACCCCGCAAACCCGGTATGAGTCGCGACGATCTTCTTGTAACAAACGCGAAGATAATGCAAACAGTTGCGGAGAATGTAAAAATATATGCTCCAAATTCGATTGTTATAGTTATCTCCAATCCTCTTGATGCTATGGTAACACTTTTCCAGAAGATCACAGGATTCCCGACCGAACGGGTTATCGGTCAAGCCGGTGTTCTTGATTCAAGCCGCTTTGCAACATTTATAGCATGGGAACTTGGCGTTTCAGTTAAAGACGTTAACGCATTAGTACTCGGCGGTCACGGAGATACTATGGTCCCGATCGTGCGTTACTCAAATGTAAATGGAATTCCTGTTATGGAATTGCTCGAGAGAAAATACAATGATAAAGCCAAAGCAAAAGAAGTAATGGATGCCATGGTTAATAGAACCAAAATGGCAGGTGGTGAAGTTGTAAAATTATTAAAAACGGGTTCAGCTTTTTATTCTCCCGCATCTTCAGCTATTGCAATGGCAGAGGCAATTTTGTTTGATGAGAATAGAATCCTTCCAACCTGTGCATTCTTAAACGGTGAATTTGGAATCAATGGTTATTACGTTGGAGTACCGGCTGTACTTGGTGCCACGGGCGTTGAACGTATAATTGAATTTACACTCGATGCTGAAGAAAAAGCGGCACTGGACAATTCAGTTACGGCAGTTAAAGGATTGGTTGAAGATATGACTCGACTTGGGTTCTAATAATTCAAAAAAACAAGAAATTGAAAAGGCGACCCAGCAAGGATCGCCTTTTTCGTTTCCCCCCAAAGCAAGTTCGATTAGGCGTCAACCTAATTTTAGAAGTTTTTGTTAAAAGCTGACCTTATCGCTACAAAATTCGTATATACTCTCAAATTCGGGATAGAAAATAAAGAAAGTCTCAGGTAATCCGGAAAGAGATAGTTATTTTTTACTTTCAACAAATCACCGGATAAGTGAAAAATAAATCTGAGAGAAAAAACACAATGTTGAAAAGATTAAAACCGATAAAGGTAATGCGCAGTAAAGAAAAATTAAGTAATCGATCTTGCATGCTGCAAGCAGATAGGAGTTCCACTGATAGAGGAACTAGTATGTAAGTTCAAGTTGCGAGAATAGATAGATGAACGGTTTGGCAAGCCATGAAGTAGCTGAGGGGAATTATCAAGCGACTATGTAATGACGATAGTCTACATGTCCATAGATGGAGCATTACATTAAGGAGGCTTCTAATCACATAGTGATGCTTATGGCAAAACTATTTTTTTATTTAATAGAAATCTGAAAAACGCAGATAAAGCAGATTTCCGCTGATCATTTTTGTTGTTTTTAGAAGTCCTCTTAATAAAATCGCACCAGGACGAGGTAGCATGGAAAGAATAATAAGAGAATAGAAAAGTGCCATACGGGCAGTTCGATGCCAACTGTTTATATTTTACTATTGGGTTGTTTGCATATCCCGGTTTATCTGGACAGATGTAGAAACTGTTTAATGTCGTTGGTGTAGTCTATCCTAATCCACAATAATCATAGTGAAAATCTGCACAGTACCATTCAAGAAGAATATTCTTTTAGCAAAAACCGCACTCAATAAAAACTTAACTCTTTTTTCTCTGCATATACTCATGATCAGTGCTCTATATCGGTTTTGAGATAACTTCCGTAAATAACAGAAATTGAATCTTATAACTCTGAGTTGTATATTTGCACACGTAATGATGAACGTAACTAATTTTTTGACATATAGAGGCACCCGTAGCTCAATTGGATAGAGCATCTGACTACGGATCAGAAGGTTTGGGGTTCGAATCCCTACGGGTGTACAATTAAAAGCTCGATTACTAAATGTATTCGAGCTTTTTTTGTTTTATCCATCCGTAAGATTCCCTATGACTTTCAGTTTTAAAGTTGGGACTGAGTAGGGACTGAGTAGGGACTTTTTGAGTCTGTGTCCTTTTTCCTACCGAACAATATTTAATATGAACAAAATAGTTAGTTCAAAACTGCTTTGAACTTTTTTCATTTTCAATATAATGAAATAGTAAAGCAAGAGAAACAACCGGAAGCTATGCAGCTTCCGATTTTGCTATAACTTCTGTTTGTGAAATATCAAACACGGTTGCTGTAAAAAAGTGAACATCTTCCTCATCAGAAATCATTTCTGAATTATTTTCTTGCTTGGCTTTAGATGGAACAAAGATTAAAAAGCCGTGTTCACCCTTTCGAACTATTCTGCCGGCTTTCTTCCACTGTTGAAACCCACCAACAATTGAAAAGTTTATTTCTGATTGAGCAACCAAAAAGCATTGGTTGTGAGGTGTTAATAAATGCCCTTCAACTGTAACAATGCCGAATTTATCAGCTACTGCTTGGCGTTGTTCTTCTGACATTTCAGAGAGAGTTTTACGAATGCGGATGATCTTTTCTTTTTTCGCTTGTCTGAATTGTTGCTTCTTTTCTTCTGATAACATGGTTAAAACTCCTTTAAGATTTTTTAAGTGATTTGATAAAAGCATTTAAGAAAGTGTAAGCGGTTGCAAGTGAAGTGAAGCTGTAAGAATGAAGCGCACCTTTGCCGGTAAAAACATTTACGAAGAAATTTTGATTTGATTGAACTAACCGAATGAGAAAACCTTTGTGCCGTTTAGAGTAGTGAACGATTACAGATGCCATGACCCGACCTTTTACGCCGTTAAAAAACATATTTTGCCCGCTTACGCGATCCTTTGCGAAATAATGGCTTGTTACCATGTTGGTGTAAGAAAAGATGATAATTCAAGGCAAGGGCGAAACCCAAATAACAATAAAATAATGAAAATGATTATTGGGTAAGTTTCATATACCCTTGCCCAGATTGGATACCAAGATTCGAATAATACTAAGCTTGTTTGCCGGCGGGCAAAATAATGCTTGCAATAGCTGAACAAAGTGAAGCAAACAATACGGAAAGGAAATAGCTTTAAGCAATTTATGAGTTTGGAAATTGGCGCATCTTTTTGAGTGGCGAAGCCACGCTTTAATTAGCAAAAAGTGTGAGCAAGAGACAAACGAATAATTTGCGCTCATGTTTTATGAGGGAAATATTTTTGAATGTCTTTGATGAAAAATTATTGACCGAAATGAAAGTAGATTTACGCTTTGTGAGGCGAATGAATGAGCCGAATCAGAGCGGTCTTTTATTAGCGAACAATTTTAAGCGAATCGAAGTGAGTGCAAATTTGTGAGCTATCGGTATGTAAAAATAAAAGGGTTACCGGGAATGATAACCCTTTCTCGAATTGATTAGCTGAGTTTGGTGAAAGTTGAGGAATTCTGAACAACTTTACCCTCAGCAGTTTTTGTTACTACACAGACATAGAGAATACTATGCTGATATTTTGCAGCAAGAGCAACTTGCAAAACGTTAAGATCAATCTGCAAACTGTATGCTTGTGTGAAATTGAAGTTGGCAACTTCTTTTGAAAGAGAAATAATCTTGAACGGTTCATCTGCTTCGTTAGCAGGATCATAGAAACAGACTAAGGCGTTTGCAGAAAGATTAACTTCATCTGCACCGAAAACTGAAGCAGTATTGAGCGCTGGAAGTGAAGCTGTGATCTTATCTGCTTCTACTGCAGCAGTTGAAATCTGCAAAGGAAATCCTTCCGGAGCGAGAATATTCTGCTCAGTTGGTTTTTCGGTGGAAGAGTAAGCAAAGTTGCTTTGAAAGACTTCATTGAAAACTGAACCGGCGACATTCTTTACTTTCTTCCAGATTGAAGCGAGTGAAGCAAGAGCAAGAATTGCACTTGCAAATTTTGCAGTAACTGAGAATTTCTTTCGTACACTGATAACAGCCGGATCTTGGCTTGCATTGAAACTAGATGGACGAGCTGCTAATACTGTGCGGCCATCAACTGTTCTAGCGGAAAGGTTGCCAAGCTTTCCGGATAAATTTCCGATGACATTTCCATTTACGATTGCCTGGTAAAACCTCCTAAAGTTATAATGAATTACGAAGGCAATTTTAGGGACTTAGGTTGTGGTGTTCACTGTAATAATGGGAAAGTAAAAGAAAACGGATCTGATGGATATCTATGGCTTGGCAGTGGCTTGTTACATGCTTGTTAGGGGCTTGTTTGATGAGGGAAAAGAAACCGGATTATTTTGACGTTTCCGGAATAAAATTGTATTCACGGAATCGTAGCATAAATTATACTTCTCGGAGAGAATAAAGATCGATTCGATCTGATTGTGAATTTTTCTTAGTTCCAGGTATTCAGACTTAATTTGAAGATTCCGAAAAACCAACTCATTGATCAATCCAAGTTGATGATACTTTCGAAATTTGGATTCATTTCTTATATGTGATATGTCGAATCTGTGAGTCATTATTTTTTAGTAATTAGCTAATGCAAAAATATATCCAATGATTTGATGAGTGCAACGCTCGATGTTTATAATTTGTTTTCTTTTGTTTTCAGTGGAACAAAGAAATCGCATGAAATGAAATAGAACGCAGAATAAACGGATTAAACTGATCAACACAGATTTAGTGAAAAGTTGCGAAGTGGAATGTGTGTGGCAAAGCCACGACACGAAACGAGCGACAGAATCACATGTAAGCGAACGAAGGTGTGTGGGAATCCACGACCGGAGTGAAGCGATGATGAGGCGATTAGTATTCTTTTGTGCCGAGTTTGCATAATGCAACATTATGCTGAAATGACAGAACTACTAAAACGAATTTGTTGGGACTACTCAAAGCCTTTGGCATAATGTTCGTTATGTAATACTGGCTGTCACATGCCCCGATGAGCTGAGACCTCACACAAAAGGTAGTTGATCAATGGAAGTTCTTGTCTGATGTAAAGTGAATTACAGTGAAGTTAGAATTGAGAGTTTAGAATTGAGAATTGAAGGAATGAAGAAATGAAATTGTCTAATAATTTTTATCTCGATGAATTTACAATTTCACAGGAGGCGGAAAGACATGGTTACAGAAATGAACCGAATGAAAAGCAGATTGAGAATTTGAGATTGCTTTGTGTAAATGTTCTCCAACCTCTGAGAGAAATTATCAATGTGCCAATTTTTATTAATTCCGGTTCCCGATGTTTTGATGTAAATGTTGCTGTTGGTGGGAGATTTAATTCTCAACATCTCGAAGGAAAAGCTGCCGATTTTATAGTCCCCTCTTTGAAATTAGCTGATGTGTTTAATATTGTTTTGCATCGATTATCCTTCGATCAATTGATTTATGAATTCGGAAAGTGGATTCATGTTTCTTGGGATGGTGAGAATAATAGAAATGAAGTTTTATTGTCGAAGAAAGTTTATGGAAAAACGGTGTATGAGAAGCTAAATGGAGAATTGAGAATTGAGAATTTAGAGTTGAGATTGAGATGAATGAAAAAATTTACATATGGCTCCTCGACTTCGCTCGAAGTGACAAATGAACGAAAGAATATACATCTGGATAATTGGAGGATTGTTGAGTCTTGTCAATTTTTTATTCTGGTCCAGGATAAAACGGATTGAGAAAGATGTTGACGAAACTAAAAAGAAGTCATCTTCGATTGAGAAAAATTATTTGCCTCGATTCGAAGAACTTTATAATAAATTAAGTGAGGTTGAGAAGAATATTATCAAAGAAATTTACAGCATAAAAACCCTCACCCTTCCCCCCTCCCGCAAGAGGCGGGATAAACTCCAGGAGAGGGTAATTTTTAAATAGATTCCGGTTAAAGACATACCGGAGTGACAAAGGAGGAATTATGGGAGTGTTAGATTTTTTAAGCGGTATAGTAAAACCTATAACAGATTTGATTGATAATCTTACGACTACCGATGAAGAACGTGGAAAGTTACAAAATGAATTAACAAAAATTGAGAATGAGTTTTTAGGTAAAGCTTTGGAATATGAATCAAAGTTATTGGATTCTCAATCCCGGGTTGTTGAAGCAGAAGCGAAAGGACAAACCCCGCTAAAAAGAAGCGGGGCAGGTCTGGCTGCAGAGGAATTGGAGACCAATTACAATGCTAACGTTCTTAATTCTTGTTGTGTGTGATTCTTTTGGTTGGCTTGCATTTCGTTTAAGTAATGAAGTCCCGTAGAAAACACGGGATAGACTATGGACTTTATTACAAATTGGATTGGGTGGTTATGTGGTTGGAAGAACCGGTGAAAAGATTGTTGAGAAGATTAGGAAGTAATTAGCTGTTGGTGATTGGTTGTTGAAAAATATTTCGGAGCAGTTACAAACTGTTCCCTACAGTTATTTTTTCAAACCAAGGAGTAGATTTTGAAGCAGGTTAGAATTGTGTTTAATCATCTCGTCTCTCTGTGAAATTATACTGGTCCCTATCATCATATCAGAGATTAATTTTGAATTACCTTCGTTTTTAATTTCTTCTTCTAAAATATTTATGAGAAGTTCAAGAGTTTGTGGATTTGAGATTGCTGAAATATCTCTACCAAGTAAAATAGCTCCGGTCAATTCATAATCAAATCTTTCATTAACTAAATCGCTATGTTCCGATTGCAAACGAACCATATTACCGGCTTCGATATAATTCTTAATAATATATAAAATATCAAGTGCGTCTCTGGAACGGGATGGAAAACCATCTTTCCACGATATTAATTTCATAAGGACTAATCCCCGTGTGGAAGCTATTTTAATATTGAGAGGTGGATTAGTTTGGATGCGAACAGATTCTGAATCTTGGTAGCATTCTTCGAAACCTATAATACTCATTTCTTTTGCTTCTCTATCCGGCCACTTAATAGATGCGGAATCAATAGAAATTTCTCCAAAGGGAATTATGTCAATACTTGGAATAGATTTGTAAGTGAATTTGTGAATAATCTTTGAAGGAGAAAAATTGTTTTCTACGAGTGCATCTGTAAGTTTTGTAAAATCATCCCAACTTTTTACACGCACGCTAAAGTCGATATCATTTGTTCCTCTTTGGATTTCAATACCATGTATAAGATTGAAAATTATATCTCTTGCGGTGGCACCTATTACAAAGAAATCCATTTTAAGAGTATCAGTAATCTTAGCTACTAATGTTAATACTTCTAAAGTAAATGGTTCTATTTTAGTTGAGATATCCAGCAATTTCTCTCTCGTAAATTATATTAGCTGTTTCTATGTTTCTAGGATCACCGGTTGTAATTAAGTCCGTATAAATAAGAACTGCAGGGACAAGATTGTTCCTTTCATTATCATCTGTAAAAATCCAGAATTTTTTTACAATCTCAATATTTCCATTAAGATTTTTCTTTAATCGATTTCTTAGAATAAATTCTCCTAACTTATCTCCAATATAAACCATATGAATCAAGGGGCGCAAATAATTTGTTAATTGAGCCGCAGCGGTTTCACCACCGAGCAAAGCGCCGAAATATTTTAGATCAATTGTTTTGATGATTTCAGGATTCTCAATTTGGTATTTCCCAGCAAAGTATTTTGGTTTTATCTTTTCAGGATAACCAAGAATCCATTCTTTTAGCAGCTTTTTTTTGTTTACAAGTTTTTTGCCTTGGATTTCATCAGTGATTAGAAAGCCATGTTTTTCTAATTGCTTCATTGTAACGTGCACGGTTCCGACGGCTACGTTTGCCATTTCAGCAATCTCTCGAATAGGATTTGTTTCCAATCTTGGATTACACAAAAGAGTAAAGATTATTTGCAAACCGGCTGTCTGGAAAATGCCATTGGCATTACCAATAATTCTTTTTTCAGCAGTATTTTTTTGCCCTTTAATATTTATGTATAAGGGCGGAACCATGATAAAAGCGTTACCGGCAGCATCAATAAAATTTATATCAAGATTTTTAAGAAGTTCGGCTGTTTCATTATTTGCAATCAATGTAATAAGAAGAGGAACATTATCTAGTTTATCCAGCAGATTTTTGATTATTCCCAAATTAGTTTTATTTAATAAGGGAATTACAACTGCATTAAATTTGAGATCATATTCTTTTTCTCTAAAAGTCAGTTCGATTTTTTCATCAGTAATGTAAGTTGTAATCCGCAACCCGGTTTCATCTTCGAAACGGGTAACTGCTTTGGTAATTATATTTTTTTCGATGTCTTTCATTGTAAAACAGAGTGTTCGTTTATTCCAAATATATCTGAATATTGAACGATAAGCAAGATAATAATTGTTATTTAGAGTATTGTGTTCATTATATATACTATGATACAAATTTTGAACAAAATATATTATAAAGAGCATTTTTAATCTATAAGTCATGAATAGCACGACATCGTGCACACTTTTTAGTAATACTAGTAAAGCAAGAGATCGTGCACAAACATCCACATGTGGATGTTGCCGATGTTTAGTTAAAAATTATTTGCACAACATCGTGCACATTATATTTAATACAG
>CAMTXU010000029.1:0-17427 GCA_947085815.1 uncultured Ignavibacteriota bacterium
AAACTACTCATTTTCACTGATTGTTAAGTTATATTCTAGAACACCATCATCGGAAGGAATATCTTCTCCATGTTCTTTCAAGCTTTCTATATAACCCTCAATCGCTTCTCTTGCCATTAGCATAGATTCTTCAACGGTTTCACCATAAGTAACACAACCCTGTAAGGAAGGGACAGTAACAGTGTACCCACCTTCATTTTCCTTTTTTAACATTACTTTGTAATTCAATACTTTCATTTCGATTCCTTTTTTTCTTTGACTAAAATAAACCTACAAAGAATATTCTCCTTTTTCAATTTATTTCATAGAATGTAAAATTAAGAATTCTCCACTTACTTCTTTCTAGCTTTCACACAAGCTCTGCATGCTTATCTGCATGATACGAACTGCGAACTAATGGCGATGATTCAACTGCTTTCAGTCCAATCTGCAAACCGTAATCTTTATAGAATTTGAACTCATCAAGCGTTACATATCGATGAACCGGCAAATGATTTTTTGTCGGCTGAAGATATTGTCCGATTGTCATTATATCACAGCCGTGGAAGAATAGATCGTTAATCAATTCAATAACTTCTTCTTTTGTTTCACCTATGCCAACCATTATTCCGCTTTTTGTTCTAAGCCCTTGTTCTTTGAACCAGCGGATTAATTCTAAACTGCGCTCATACTTTGCTTGCGGACGGACACCATGATATAATCTCTTTACGGTTTCCAAATTATGGTTAAGAATGTCGGGTGGATTTTGTAAAATAATTTTGAAAGATTCTTCCTCTCCCTTAAAATCCGGAATTAATATTTCGATGGTTGTCTTGGGCATTTTTGCGCGAATCAACCGAACTGTTTCGGAGAAAATGGAAGAGCCCCCATCTTTCAATTCATCACGATCTACAGATGTAATTACAACATGCCGCAATTCCAATGATTCAACTGATTCGGCAACGCGTCTTGGTTCATCAAAATCGAGTTCATTTGGTATTCCAACTTTAATATTGCAAAAGCCACAGCTGCGTGTGCATGTGTCACCGAGAATCATAAATGTCGCAGTACGTCTATTCCAACATTCGGCAAGATTAGGACATTTAGCTTCTTCGCAGACAGTATTCAATTTAGACCGACGCATCAACTCATGCACTTCTTTATAATTATTGCCTGTAGGAAGACGTACTTTTAACCAATCGGGACGTTTGCCTAATTCAGGTCTTACCTTTTCAATTATCTCTGCAAATTTTTTCTGGTGTTGGTTAATCATTAAATTTTTCCTTCTTGCTCCTGCCTGTCCGGCTTATTATTGACGGACTCTTGCTCTTAAATTATAGTTGTATCAAAATTTTCTAAAATATCTTTAATAGTCTTTAAGAATTTACCGCCAAGCATTCCATCAACAAGACGATGATCATGGCTTAAGGACAAATACATCATCGGTTTAATGGCAATACTTTCTACTCCATCATTCTCAACAACTACCGGTTTCTTAGTAACAGCACCAACGCCAAGTATCCCAACTTCAGGTTGATTAATTATCGGCGTTCCAAACAAAGAACCAAACACACCATAGTTTGTTATAGAGAATGTTCCATCTACAACATCATCGGGAACAAGTTTTTTAGTACGCGAGCGGCTGCCGATATCGGCAATGGATTTAGCAAGTCCGCGGATATTTTTTTCGTCTGCGTTTTTAATATTCGGGACTATCAACCCATTCGGCTCAACGGCAACTGCAATGCCAAGATTGATATATTTCTTCATCAAAATATTATTCCCATCTAGTGAAGCATTCATCAACGGAAATTCCTTGAGCCCTCTTATCACAGCAAAAGAGATGAACGGCATATATGTGAGTTTAATTCCCTCATTAGCAGCAAAGGCATCGCGGTTCTTCTCAATAAAATTGTGAATGCGCGACATATCAACCTCGATTACCGCAGTAACATGAACAGAGGTATCGCGACTTTTGAGCATGTGTGTCATTATGCGCTGCCGGTTAATATCCATCGGAACTACGTCAACGCGTTGACCGGATTTGGAAATAGTTTTCTCAATTTGAGGTGAAGATTCTATTTGCTCTTTTTTTCCGTGAAGCCTCTCCGATAATGTTTTACTGCTCTTTCTACTTTGAACATATTTCAGAACATCATTTTTTGTTACTCGCCCGCCAGTTCCGGTACCCATAATAGTTTCAAGTTCACTCATGGATATTCCCTCAACCCGCGCAATATTCAGCACAAGAGGAGAATAAAAGAAATTAGAATTCCCAAAAGTTAGGTCTTCTCTTACAACAGCCGGATAAACATCGTCATCTTTTTCAATATTTTTTTTGTCATCACCGTCTGTTTCGGTTATTGATTTAACGAGGCCGCTAATTGTTTTCACTTTAGCAACCGCAACACCCACAGCAACAGTGTCATTTTCTTCATATAAAATTTCAGCGAGTATGCCGTCAACCGGAGATGGAACTTCTGTATCTACTTTATCTGTACTCATTTCAAAAATTATTTCATCTCTAGCTACGTTATCGCCAACTTTTTTGTGCCATTTTATTATCGTTCCTTCCATAATGGATTCACCCATCTTTGGCATTGGAATATCGATCAATTTGCCACCGATTTGAGTTGTAGAGGGTGGTTCGACTCCGCTCACCACTTTAGAATAAGTTGTCGGCTCGCTTACTTCTCCATTTGAATCAAGAGATTTTGAATTAGCGCCGTTGGTTTCGATGACTGCTACAACAGATCCAACAACAACTGTTTCCTGCTCAAATACTTTTATGTCAGCGAGAATTCCATCTTCCGGACTGGGTATTTCTGTATCAACTTTATCAGTACTTATTTCATAAATGATCTCATCCTTCTTAATTTTCTCACCCTTCTTCTTGTGCCATTTAATTATAGTGCCTTCGGTTATGCTTTCACCCATTTGAGGCATTACTATGTTAACTTTCATTTGAATCTCCTCTGAAATTCTGATTCCATGTTTGCGGTAAAAGTATTTTTTTATTTGAAGTAGATACTTTACACGTTATTCAAGGATCTGTATTGACTAAATCAATACTCTAATAATTTTTTAACTTCTTTATAAACTCTGTCTCTTGTAGGGAGTACAGCATTCTCTAAAATTGGATGGAATGCGATAGGAGTGTCTAGCGCTCCTATTCTCTTAACCGGTCCATCTAAAAATTCAAAACAGTTTTCAGTAATTAGTGCTGCAATCTCGGCACCGAAACCGGCGGTTAGGGTATCCTCATGAATAATTATTGCCTTGCCCGTTTTCTTAACTGACTTAAAAATCGTATCAACATCGAGCGGTGCGATTGTTCTAATATCAATCAACTCTACTGAATAACCTTCTTCTTCCAATTTTTTAATCGCAAAATTAGATTCATGTACAAGCGCACCCCAGGAAATAATTGAAAGATCGCTCCCCTCTTTTACAACTTTTGCTTTACCGAAAGGAAGAAGATAATCCGCATCCGGTTCCGGAGAGGTTGCATAACTTTGTCTGTATAATCCTTTGTGTTCTAAAAACATTACAGGATCGTTTATGCGGAGAGCAGTCTTTAATAATCCTTTTGCGTCAGCCGCATTTGACGGATAGGCAATTAACAGTCCCGGTATGTGAGCGAAAAACCCTTCTATGTTTTGACTGTGATACAATCCGCCATGAATGTAGCCACCCACAGCAACACGAGTAACTACTGGTGCTTCAAATAAATTATTTGAGCGGTAGCGGTACATCGACATCTCATCCCGGTATTGCATAAAAGCGGGCCAGATGTAATCTCCAAACTGAATTTCAACGCAAGGTTTCAATCCGGTTAGTGCCATACCAATAGCCGCGCCTACAATACTTGCTTCAGCAAGTGGTGAGTTGAACACTCTTTCATTTCCAAAAGCAGTTGACAAACCTTTTGTTGCAGTAAATACTCCACCTTTTCCATCAGCAACATCCTCTCCAAATACATAGATCTTATCGCTCCGATCCATTTCTTCTCGTAATGCATGATTAATTGCGTCTACTAACACAATTGGTTTACCCTCATGTGTGAGCTTTTCATATTCAAGTCTGTCCCGCTTACCCGATTCGTCAAGCACGTATCGGGCTGCTGTATCAGCAGTTGGATCGGCTTGCTTCAATGCCCAATCGGCTGCCTCGGTAATATGATTTGTAATTTCCTTTTTGAATTCGGTGTAAGATAATTCAGTAAGAACTTCTTTCTTGATTAAGTAATTTGAAAAAAGTGTAATCGGATCTTTCTTCAAGTCTTCTTTTAATGATTCATCGGGTCTATATTTTTTCTGATCATCTGAAGACGAATGTGAAAATAATCTTACAACGTGGGCTTCAATTAACGCCGGACCTTTACCTTGACGTGCATACTTAAATGCGCTTTGAGCTACCGCATGAGATTGTAAGAAATCTGTTCCGTCAACTTCCATTCGTAAAAGATTTTCGTAACCTTTCATCATTTCAATGATCGATGCATTCTTGCCGCCACTTTGATCCTGCACCGGGACCGATATAGCCCATTTATTATTTTCGATTACGAATACAACAGGAAGTTTTTCGCGGCTTGCCCAGTTAACGGCTTCATGAAATTCTCCTTGAGAAGTCGTTCCTTCGCCGCTACTAACATAAACTACACCGTTAATTCCTCTCTTCATTAAAGAGAGTGCAGCACCAACAGCCTGTAAAAATTGTGTACCTGTTGGGCTAGATTGTGTGGGAACATTTCCCTCTTTTGTTGACCAGTGACATGCCATTTGCCTTCCGCCGGTCATTGGGTCATCAGCTTTTCCTAAAAATCCTAAAAAGATATCTTCCGGTTTAACACCAAGAGAAATTGTATAACACATATCGCGGTAATATGGGAATCCCCAATCCACTCCAACGTTCATTGCAAGTCCGCATGCAATTTGAATTGCTTCATGACCGGCGCCAGAGATATGAAATGTAGCCTTGCCCTGTTTAATCAAAGTCATAACTTTGTTGTCAATTGTGCGGCTGATGCTCATGATGCGCAGTGCATTCATCAATTCATTTTTCGTCATACCGCCGAATGAATCGATCTTTCCTGTTGGAGTAGAACCATTGAATTTATCTGTTATAGCTTCTATTTTTTCTTTTGCCATTTATTTTTCCTTTGTGATTTCTTTGTGTCTTCGTGTCTTTTCCCGAAGGGATGCCTTTGGCAGTGGCAATAATTTCACCACAAGTCACCAAGTCACAGAGGAATGGTTAAAAGATTTCTTAAATAATTATTTTTTTCTTGCACAACGTGTGCATTATAATCAAATACCTTTGTAAATTTTTCAATTAAGAGATCTTTTACTTCATCAATATTAATTTCTTTCCCAAGTTCCCGTTGAAGCGAAGTCACGTCTTTGTCTTTAATTCCGCATGGAATGATTCCGCCGAAATATGAAAGGTCGGTATTAACATTAAAAGCAAAACCGTGCATCGTAATCCATCGGCTTATCTTAATTCCAATTGCAGCAATTTTTTTATCGCCAAGCCAAACTCCGGTGTATTTGGAATTTCGTTCTGTCTTTAAGTCATATTCAGCACATGTTTGGATAATTATTTCTTCAAGTCCGCGCAAGTATTGGTGTGTATCCTCCTTCCAATTGCTCAGTTTGATTATCGGATAACCAACAATCTGTCCCGGTCCATGATAAGTAATATCTCCGCCACGGTCAATATCGTATACGTTTACGCCAAGTTCTTTTAGTTGTTCTTTCGAACTAACCATATTTTCTTTATCGGCAATCTTTCCAAGAGTATAAGTATGCGGATGCTCGAGCAAAAATAATGTATCATCAATTTCATTTCGATGGCGAAGATCGAAAATCTCTTTTTGCAGATCCCATGCTTGTTTATAATCAATCATGCCGAGATCGCAGTAGTCAAATGTTCTATATGTGGATTGATTCGCCATAGGCGTTAGCCGCCGCTTCCATTATTGATTCTGATAATGTAGGATGAGCATGAACTGTTTTCACAATTGACTCATAAGTAGCTTCCATCGATTTTGCCAATGTCAGCTCAGCTATCAATTCGGTTGCTTCCGGACCGATGATATGAGCTCCTAGCAGTTCGCCATATTTTGCATCAAAAATTAATTTTACAAATCCATCCCGTTCACCAACCGCAAAAGCCTTTCCGCTTGCCATAAAGGGAAACTTACCAATCTTTAATTCATAACCGGCTTCCCTTGCCTTAGCTTCAGTCATTCCAACACTTGCAACTTGAGGAATGCAATACGTGCAGCCAGGAATATTTTCATAATTGATTAGATGCGGATTTAACCCTTTCATCATTTCAACACAATGAATTCCTTCCGACGAAGCCACATGTGCCAGCCACGGTGGACCAATTACATCGCCAATCGCGTAAATTCCGGAAACGTTTGTTTGATAATTGCTTTTATCAACCTTGATATGATCTTTATAAAGTTCAACACCCAATTCTTCCAATCCAATTCCTTCCACATTACCCGTAACACCGATTGCGGTTAAAACTTTTTCAGCTTTTAGTTCGACATTCTTTCCATCTTTCTCAATGGTAACTATAACTTCATTACCCTTTACCTGAGCCTTTTCAACTTTTGTGGAGGTGTAAACTTCAATCCCCCTCTTCTTAAATAGTTTTAACAGTGTCTCCGATATTTCTCGATCTTCAACAGGAAGAATTTGATCGAGCATTTCTATAACAGTTACTTTTGTACCAAGCACCGAATAAAAATACGCAAACTCAATTCCAATCGCTCCGGCTCCAATTACAATTAGTTCTTTCGGCTGCGTGGGTAAGTTCATCGCCTCGGTTGAAGTAATAATGCTTTTTCGATCCACCGGAATTGAAGGAAAAATTTTAGGACGCGCCCCGGTTGCAATAATTATTTTGTCAGCTGTGATCGAATCAATTTTCTTTTTATTGTTGTCAAAAATATCAATCTGGTTTTTCGATGTTAACTTTCCAAATCCACGTATGCGGTCAACTTTGTTCTTCTTTATCAGAAACTCAACATTTTTTGTTATCCGGTCTGAAATATCACGGCTCCGTTTGATGATCTTACCAAAATCGAAACTCAATCCTTCCACTCTAATTCCAAACTCACCGGCATGATTTTTCATCAAATCGAAAATTTCAGCGTTCTTCAGCAAGGATTTTGTAGGAATGCATCCCCAATTAAGGCAGACACCGCCGAGATTATCTTTATCTATAACAACCGTCTTGAAACCCAGTTGTGCAGCCCTTACTGCGGCTACATACCCGCCCGGTCCGCCGCCGAGAACCGCGATATCATAAGATTTATTCATCTTTTATGCCTTTTCGAATTGAAATGGTAATACTTAAATATATGCAAGAGTGAAGCTAAAACAAACAGTTCAACTACTGGTCATAACAATCAAGGGGACAGGAATGTTCATTTTGAGGTGATTTTTTTCCTCAAGAGGAATGAGTAGAATATCCATCTCAAAATTTTCGTAAAAATCGAATTGATTCCAGTTTTTCCATCTTCGGAATCAAATTTGTACATCTTAAGCAAAAATTATAAACAGTACACCAATAAACATAACGGTTGCGCCAACTAACCGCTGCTTCATTTTTGGTTCATTCAAAAAACGACCTCCTATTAACACAGAGAAAATTCCTGTTAATCTTTTAAGTGAAACAACATAGGCTACTAAAGTCATAGAGATTGCCGCAAAATGGAATATGTAAGAACATGTTGTTAGGAAGCTGACCATAAACAAGTTTGTTTTTGCTTCTCTAATTTTCACTAGATTAAATTTCTTTTGAGATGCTACCATAATTGTTGTGGAGATAAAAACAACGATGTTAAGAAAAGTTATGTATTGAAAGACAGAAGAATTATTCAAAGCCATTTTATCAAACGCGCCGGATATTCCCCAAAGAGTTGCTACGATCAGCATTAATCTTGTGCCTTTATTTCTAATTATTGCTCTTAAAGGTTCCAATACACTCATATTTTTTAGATCAATATTAAGTAAATAGGAACCAAGTACAATAAGAACTACACCTACCAATCCGAGTGCGCTGGGAAATTCGCCAACTAGAATTGGAGCGGTAATTAGCAAAACGAGGGGAGTAAAACTGAGCATAGGCATTACAGTTGATATCTCCCCTTTTGAAATTGCGCGCATGTAAAGAACTGTATTGATAATTTGAATTGTTCCCGAACCTGCAAAGCCAATCCAGAATTGAGTGTTGAATTTCAGATCAACAAAAAAAAGTGAAATTGGAAAAAGGAAAAACGGAATTATATTGTTCGACCAGGAAATTACGAGAGGATCTACTTGCGCGGATGCTTTCTTAATGAATAAGCTTCGGGTGCTTTCCGATACCGGATTTAGTAAAGCTGGTATAAGCCAAATCATGATTTTCCTATTTTTAAAATTTCTAAAAGCTAAATGCTAAAAGCTTTCGTTTATATTATCCAATAACATAAAGTCTCTCTTCTTCCCGATTTCTTTTGTATTAATATTTTTTTCCATGTATCCGCATAATTTAAATAAAGGACACACTCCACACCCTGGATTGGTTGGTTTGCATATTTCACGTCCAAGGCGAATCAAATTGGTATGAAATGAGTGTGCAATGCCGTCCGGGAAATTTTCATTCAGCGCGAAAAAAGTTTTATCCGGTGTTTTTTGGGAAACTATTCCAATTCGATTTAAAGTACGGTGAACGTGTGTGTCAACCGGACAAACATTCCGATCGAGTGCAAAAAGTAAAACGCAGCTGGCTGTTTTTACTCCTACGCCGTTGAATTTGGTCAATTGCTCAATCGCAGAATCATTCTCAAGTCTTTTGAGAAAATTCAGGGAAAGTGATCCTCTTTTACTTAATTCAGTTATAAGATTTTTAATTGCGCCGGATTTCTGCTTGGCCAATCCCGCTACACGAATTACACCTTCGATGGTAACTCTTTTCGCATTTAATAACTCTCCACAAGTGCTATACCGTTTCTTCAAATTTAGAAACGCACGATATGAGTTGTTATCATTTGTATTTTGGGAAAGGATTGTAGCAATTAAAAGATCGAGCGGATCGGGCAAAGCGCTACTTCGTTTCGGAATGCCAAAACGTTTTATTAGCAACTCATTTACTTTTATAATTGCTGCGCTTCGATTCTCCATTAATAGATTTTTTTTGGTGATAAAGTTATTAAATTTCCATATGAATTTGTTAATTCTAAATTCTCAATTCTCAATTCTCAATTTTGAGGTGATTTATGCCAACATTAATGGTTAGTATTTCTGGAATTCGAGGTATAATTGGCGACGGGCTCGATCCGGAGGTTTTAGTGAAATACACATCCGCCTATGCTGATTTTTGCGGCAAGGGTAAAATTGTTGTTGGCAGCGACGGGCGAATCACAGGTGAAATGGTAAAAAACATTGTAGTTGGTACACTCCAAGCAAAGGGTAACAATGTTATTGATATAGGGATTTGTCCTACACCAACAGTGCTTTTTAATGTAAAGAAACTAAAAGCGGTTGGGGGAATTCAAATATCTGCAAGCCATAATCCGAATCAATGGAACGCTCTTAAGCTCCTCAATAAAAATGGCGAGTTTATGAGTCCGGACGAAAATGTTGAGATGTTAAAAAAACTGGAAGACGCGAATAAACATTTTGTTGAATGGGATCGGTTGGGAAAAATCGTCAACTATGAGAAAGGATTGGACGATCATATTAATGCGGTGCTGGAATTTGATTACATAAATATCAAAAAGATTCGCAGAAGAAAATTTAGAGTATTGCTCGACTGCGTGAATGGTGCGGGTGTTTATTCAATGCCAAAACTGCTTCAGAGACTCGGTTGCGAAGTGATTCAGATGAATTGCGAAAAAACTGGAATATTTCCCCGCTTACCGGAACCCATTCCGGAAAATTTGAAATCCACAATGCAAGCAGTTAAAAAACACAAAGCAGATATTGGAATTGTTGTAGATCCCGATGTTGACCGCCTTGTTTTAATCACCGAAAAAGGTGAACCGTTTGGAGAAGAATATACAATTACTCAAGCTGTTAAGTTTTACCTCTCGAAGAAGAAAAGCAATGTTGTTGTAAATCTCTCAACAACACGAGCAGTTGATGATGTTGCAAATGAATTTGGCTGCAAAGTTTTCCGTTCCCCCGTTGGTGAAGCAAATGTTGTGAAAAAGATGAAGGAAGTGAAAGCGGTTATTGGTGGTGAAGGTAGCGGTGGTGTAATTGTACCAAAAGTTGTTTTTGGAAGAGACGCTCTCACCGGAACGGTTATAATGCTTCAGCATTTGTTGGAGTTTGGCGGGAAGATGAGTGAAATGAAAAAATCTTTACCGCAATATTTTATTGTGAAGAAAAAGATCGAGTTCGGCAATCTTAATCCGGATAAGGTTATTCAATCTCTCATAGATCAAAATAAAAATGAAAAAATAAATATTGAGGATGGGTTACGGATTGATTTTGATGATCACTGGGTGCATTTCCGCAAGTCTAATACCGAGCCAATAATAAGATGCATTGTAGAAGCGAAGACAAAAGTGGAAAGTTATGCTGAGAAGTACGTTGAAGCAATTTCAAGGCTTAATTGACAAATTGATAACCGTCAACATTAAGTTGTCTCTTACGACAATTCTGCCTAATTAAGAAGTACATTTGAAAAAAGAGAAAAAGGAATAGAACACTGATCCAACAGATGATGCCGATTATCGCTGATTTTATCTGTGTAAATCTTTTCAATCCGCGTTCTATTACAGATTAAATTGAGAGATTTCTCTGAAGTGAAGAGAGTTTACAAACTGTAAGCATTCTTCTAATTGAGTTTAGATCTTTTCGCAAAATAACTAATTAACGCTTTATCAAACGGTTGGTTAGTCTCAATCAAGTTATACTCAATTCCATAATTCAAGCATTCGCTTTTCAGTTTGCTCAAATATTCGTTCATTGCTTCTTGATAAGATCTTTGAATTTGGTGAGGCTGTGTAGTAATTTCTTCTCCCGTTTCAATATCAACGAAAATAGAATCGGAATCAAAACCAAAATTCTTTTCGATTGGATCGAGAATTTGAAAAACGATTACTTCATTTTTTTTATAGTGGAGATGTTTGAGCGCTTTAAGAATGGAATCTAAGTCATCAAAAAAATCGGAGATAATAATTGTAAGCCCCCGCTTCTTAATTTTTTCAGAAACAGAATCAAGGCATCTCGATGTTGAAGTAGCTCCCTCCGGTTTAATATTATTCAACGCCGATAGAATAGTTTTTAGATAAACACGGTTGGACTTTGGCGGTAAATAACTGTGAATCTTATCAGAGTAGATTGTCAACCCCACGGAATCCTGCTGATCAACCATAACATACGCTAATGCCGCAGCAAGAATTGTGGCATAATCAAGTTTAGTAATTTTTGCGGAATGTTTATAATCCATTGATCTGCTGATATCGACGAACAGATTACAAATTAAATTTGTCTCCTCTTCATACTGCTTTATAAAATATTTTTCGCTCTTAGCATAAACTTTCCAATCGATATTCTTAAAAGGATCGCCCTGCATGTAAGGACGATGTTCGCTGAATTCTACGCTGAAGCCATGGTAAGGACTTCGATGAAATCCAACCTTAAAACCCTCAACTACCATTCGAGCTTTGAGCTCGATAGTTTTTAGTTTGGAGATTACAATAGGATCTAAAAATTTTTTATAATCTTGAGATTCAACCGCCACTACTTCTTTGCCGTTTTATTTTGAAGCATTTCTTCAGGTGTTTTGCCAAGATTTTCCAATTCAATCTTAGCTTGAGAAACAAGCTCATGATTCGGGAATTTATCAATAAATGTTTGATAAGAACTGCGTGCGCCATCCAACTGATTTAATTCATTCGCCATAATGAATGCAGCCATGAATAATGCCTTGGCGGCTTTTTCATTTTTGGGGAATTCATCATATAATTTTTGATAATAAGTAACCGCTTTTTTAAGCGATTCTTCTTGAGAGAGGTTTGGTATTTGGTACATATGATACATTGCCGCAACTGCGAATAAACTTTCAGCTGCATTATCGCTTGATGAATATTCATCTATAATTTTTTGATAATCCTTAAGTGCTTCTGAATAATTCTTGGCATTTGCCTTAGCTGTTGCAGAAGCTAGTAACTCTTTATCTTTATTTGAATCACATGCCGAAAACAGAAAAGCAAAAATTATGAATACGGAAAAGATTCTCTTCATACCTGTCCTTAAATGTTTTTAATTTTCTTGTGGGCAAATATACAATCTAATGGTGATGTTTGAAAAGGTATTTCTTTATGGCGTAATACTGTCTTGATGCTTCAATGAATCGCCCCGGCTGGTAGAAATTTTTCTTCCGATTGATTCGATTTGTAATTGCAAACAACCTTTGCAATTCAGCGGGTTATCATTAATACACTTTCTGTCAGGATAGATTTGATATTGTTCTCTATAAGGACTTGGGGTAAGATCCGGCATAACAATATTAGCCCCGGCGTTTAAGCCTTTAATTCTTCCATCATCATCAAGAGTTGCAAGTGCTGTAGTTGCCGGTATATGAACGTTTTTCAATATAATTCTTGCAATTGCCATTGTCCGTAATGTCAGTTCTACCTCTCCGGCGGATTTATTTGCATAAGGTGTATCAGGAGATGGTATAAACGGACCAAATGCAGCCATATCAAGTTCCAACTCTTTGCAAAGCAAAATATCATCGGCTATATCTTCAATTGTCTGAAGCGGCAATCCTATCATATTGCCGGAACCGATTTGATATCCGATAGTTTTCAAAAATCTTAAATGAGAGAGCCGGTCTTCCAGTTTCTGTTTATTGTGAAATGCGGCGTAAAGTTTTGAATTTGCCGTTTCATGTTTCAATAAATATCGATCTGCCCCGGCAATTTTCCAGGTACGGTATTCATCAAATCCCCTTTCTCCCAAGCTCAAGGTTACGGCAACTTCTGCGTGCTGTTTTATCTGATAAACAATGTATGCGATCATATCGGTATCAAAGTAATGATCCTCGCCGGATTGCAGAACAACTGTGTGAATACCAAGATTGGAAATTACATGTGCGGTCTCGATAACTTCTTCCGGAGTCATACGGTATCTACTCAGTTTATAGTTATCTTCCCTTAATCCGCAGTAGATACAATTCTGATCGCAATAATTTGAAAGTTCAATTATTCCCCGAAGATGTACTTCGTTGCCGCAGAATTGTGAACGTATCTCATCCGCCCGATTGAAAATCTTTTGTTGATCTTTTTTATCGGAAATACTAAGAAGAAAAATAATTTCTTCCTTAGTTAAATCATTTTTATATAAAAGTTCGTCAAGATTCATTATAACTCATATTTTATCATACCGGACAAACTGATTCCGTTTAATTTTTGATCTCTTTGCAGCAACTCTCCGAGAAGTTAAAAATAATTCGTTACAGTTCGCGTAGTGCGATTCAGCCATATTTTTTTAGAAGAATATATCTCTCTCACCACTATCAACTTTTTTGATCATTTCATCAGTCTTGCGTTTTGTTGCCCCGTCCAAATTTTCAATTTCACTCTTGATGAATTTTTCTGCCGCTTCTTTAGTTTCTTGGGAAGCAAAATCTATAGCATATTCCTTAAATGTAGCAAGAGCGTTTGGGACGCACAATTTTCCAATATTTCCGCTTTTGGCTAATTCCATAAATCTATCGCCGGTTCTTTCTGATCGATAACATGCAGTACAAAAACTGGGTAAGAAGCCGAGTTCGCAGCAATCTTTAACAACTTCATCTAAAGTTCTATGATCACCCAATTGGAATTGTTCCATCTCATATTCTTTCAAACTTTCTTGTGACTCATGATAAGCACCGGGAGAGGTTCTGCTTCCCGCGCTTATTTGAGAAATTCCCACCTTAAACAGTTCTCTGCGTAACTCCGCTCTTTCACGTGTGGATAAAATAATTCCTGTATAAGGCACTGCCAGACGAATGACCGCAATTAATTTTTTGAATGAAGCATCATCAACCGCGAAAGGTGGTTTATTAGCTATCGGTGCGTTAAACGCTGGTTCAAGACGCGGAACAGAAATTGTGTGCGGACCAATTCCATATTTTTCGTCCAGATTGAAAGCGTGACTTAGCATAGCGAGAGTTTCAAATCTGTAGTCGGTTAATCCGAATAAAGCACCTATGCCGACATCATCAATTCCCGCTTGAATAGCGCGGTCCATCGCGAATAATCGCCATGCGTAATCTCTTTTAGGTCCATCGGGATGCATATTCATATATGATTCAAAATGGTAAGTCTCTTGAAAACATTGATAAGTTCCAATTCCAAAACTTTTCAAAGTTTTAAAATCATCCAGACTAAGAGGTGCAGTATTCGCGTTTATCCTTCTAATATTACCGCCGTTGAAGTTGACATCGTAGATGGTTTTAATTGCCTGCCCAATAAATTCCATGTTCGATTTTTTAGGATGTTCACCGCAAACTAATAAAACTCTCTTATGACCCTGTTTGACCAAATACTCAGTTTCTTCTCTAATCTCATCCAATGAAAGCGTCTTACGCTTAAGTTCTTTATTATCCCTTCGAAAAGCGCAGTAAAGACAGTTGTTGATGCATAGATTTGTAATATAAAGCGGTGCAAAAAGTACTAATCGGTTACCGTAGATTTTTTCTTTTACTTCACGTGCCGCACTAAAAAGCTCTTCTGATAATTCTTTATCGGCAATATTGAGAAGTGAAACGCTCTCCTCAAGAGTAAGCCCTTTTGCCTCTTTTGCCTTTTGAATCGCTTCAATCTGCAGTTTAGAATCATTCAGCTTCGAATTATTCAGTAAAGAAAAAATATATGATTCGTTTATAAATTCCATTAATGTCTCCGTTAACTCAAATTTGTCAGCACCTTCAAAATGGCGCAACAAATATACCAGTTAGGTATTCGCAAGAATATATTGAAAATTGTAATGTTTTGACAGGAGGTTTTAGATCTTTTCTTAAAAAAGAGAATGAGACCGCTGTTAATTCCACATTTCAAAGTGAGCGGCTTGAATGAATCATCCAAGATGGCTTAAACTACCGCACTTTCGGGTATTTCGATATTACCTCGAGTAGCATTAAGAACGCACTTCAAACCATAAGGAATGGTAATATTGTCCTTAACGTGACCATGCTTAATGTTATACAAAACGGGGAGTTTGATGTTTTGAAAATATTCTATAATGATTTCATTGAGTGTGAACGATTTTTTTGTTGGGTCTTGTTCTACGCAATCAACAAAATGACCAAGTATAATACCGCCAATTTGTTTGAAAATTTTGGCGAGACGAAGCTGGTTCAGCATCCGGTCTATACGATATGGCGCCTCATTAATATCCTCTAACAAAAGTATTGCCCCTTTAAGATTAGGAAGATATTCAGTCCCTAGCAAAGAATTAAAAATGGTAAGATTACCACCGAGAATTCTTCCCGAAGCTCTTCCCTTATTGAGCAGGTAGAATTTTTCTCTGCGTGGATTTTGAAGCTTACCGATTTTTTTATTTGAAGTGATCGTTTTCCAAAAGACTTCTTCTGTAAATGTGCTGACTTCATCGTGAAAATCAACCGCAACCATTGGACCTGCGAATGTAATTAAGCCGGTTTTTGTAAAGATAGCAGATTGAAGTGCGTTAATATCGCTGTAGCCCACAAAAATCTTGGGATTGTTCCGAATTAATCTGTAATCAATCTTATCTAAAAGTCGGCCCGAACCATACCCGCCGCGAATGGAGAAAACCGCACTAATATTTTTATTCTTGAACATATCGTGTAAATCTGTCAGCCTTTGATCATCGGATCCGGCAAGATATCCATTGTTGGAACCGACATTTTTACCAATTTCAACACGGTAACCAAGTTTTTCGAGGTATTGAACGCCGCTATTAATTTTAGTGAGATCGTCTGGTGATGAAGCTGGAGAAATTATTCCTATTACATCTCCGGGTTTCAATCTTTTTGGTTTGACTATTCCCATCTACAACAATTTCCGTCAACGAATTTGATTTCAATATAGTAAAAGGAACTATACTATGCAAAATTTAAGTTGAAACAAAGAGTGATTTGAAGCAAAAAATGAATTAACGGTCATGGGAAAACTAAAGGTATCTAATAAAAGGCGTATTTTAGACTAAATTTGCACTTTCTCTAATAAAGGCTGATTTTGAAAGTTCAAAATTCCAGACCAAATTTATCGATACAAATGCATCAATTCATTTCATAGACGAATTATTTAAGGAGACTTCTAAAAACAACAAAAATGATCAGCGGAAATCTGCTTGTTCTGCTTTTTCAGGTTTCTATTAACTAAAAAAATAGTTTTTAGAAGCCTACTTAACTAATTCAGGTCTTCCCCATTCTCTGAATTTTCCAGCTATAAATTCAATCATCTTTTGATGTTCTACCGCGCCATTACCGCTAATTGAAACAGGCTGACCAAATGCTAAGCGCACCGGTTTTGCCGGGTCGATCTTACCCATTTCTTTAATATATTTTCCGTTTCCCCATGCGTCAGTTAAAAGCGCCAGAGGAATTACAGAAACATTATTCCTTTTAGCGAGTTTACTTCCTAAAGAGTTAAATAAGGCGGGATCGAATATCATCGAGCGAGTCTTTTGTGGAAAAATAATAACAGACTTTCCCTCCTGAAGCTTTTTACTCCCCTCTTCAAGAACAATTTTCAAATCTTCACGCGGATTTTCCCTTCCGACTAAAATTGGATCTCGAGCTACCGCAATCGGTCCAAATAATGGATATTTGCTCAGTTCTTCCTTGATAACGTAAACAACCGGTTTGATTGGGCGGATAATAGCAGGCAATATTACCGTCTCGAGTGTAGTCATATGATTGGCTACGAAAACAACAGGACCTTCTGCTTTTCGAATATTATCCATTCCGGTGAGATGGAATTTAATTCCGGCACGTTCTAAACTTTTTAATGTATCAACAGATGAATCGTACCATCTTTCGTCATCATAAATTCCTTTTTTCGCTTGACGGTTAGAATAGAGAAGAATTCTAAGCATGTTAGGGAAAAAATAGAGTGACGGAAATACTTTTTTCCCTAAATCAGCCGGAGTGGTAATGTACTCGTCATTGTCAGAAATTCTATTTGAGAAAGTATATTGTTTTTGCATGTCGGTCATAAATTTTGGTGTGAAATTACAAAATGCTAAAAAGCATTACAAGATTAATTTGAGTTGAACAGTTTGTACCCCCCAACGAGGTTCTCCCAAGTCCGAAAGATACTTACCGGGGACTCGTATTGACGCCATGAAAGGGCGTTATCATAATTATCAAAAAGAGATCGGAAAAATAAAAGAGGTGAAATTAGAACTGTTAAAAAGAGAAGTTTGTGACCCCAACGAGATTCGAACTCGTATTGACGCC
>CAMTXU010000030.1:0-51497 GCA_947085815.1 uncultured Ignavibacteriota bacterium
AACCGTATCAGCCGTGAAAATGTACAGCGCAAGATTGTTGTGCAAGCAAATGTATCCGGAAGAGATTTACGCAGCGTTGTAGACGAAATGAGAAGCAACATCGAAAAGAATATCAAATTCGGCCAAGGGTATTATGTTGAGTTCGGCGGACAGTTTGAAAGCGAACAAGAAGCAACTAAAATAATTACCATGCTTAGCTTGGTTTCGTTATGTATAATCTTTTTAATTCTTTTTTTCCAGTTTGGAAATATCAAACCGGCGCTTTTCATTTTAGTAAACCTTCCGCTTGCTCTAATCGGCGGTGTTTGGTCTGTATTTTTTTCCGATGGTATAATCAGCGTTGCTTCTCTTGTCGGTTTTATTACTCTTTTGGGAATTGCCACGAGAAATGGAATCTTAATGATCTCACATTTTCAGAATCTCATAAGAGAAGGGAAAGAATTTACTGAAGCAATCATTCAAGGTTCGTTGGAAAGACTAAATCCCATTTTAATGACAGCTATTACAGCCGGTCTTGCATTAGTGCCCCTTGTTCTCGGCAGCGGTGAACCCGGAAAAGAAATAGAAGCGCCAATGGCTATTGTTATCCTCGGTGGTTTGTTTACTTCTACTGCGTTAAATATGATTGTCCTGCCAAGTTTGTATTTTAAGTTTGGTGAAAATATTGAATAGGTAAAAAATGGAAATGGCGGTTATTATCGCTCTTATATGTATTAACGGTCTTTTAGCAATGACAGAGATTGCTATTGTCACTTCCCGTAAAGCACGGCTCGAAGAAATGGCAAAACGTGGTAGTAAAAAAGCAAAGCTTGCTCTTAAATTGAGTTTAGAACCGGAAAAATTCCTATCAGCCATACAAGTTGGAATTACGCTGGTAGGAATTGTTTCCGGTGTTTACGGAGGTGTTGCTTTAACTGAAGACCTTGTTCCTTATGTTGGACAAATATCTTTCTTAAAACCAATCGCTCAAGAAGTTGCTTATTTTGTAATTGTAGGACTGATAACTTATTTCTCCCTTGTAATCGGCGAACTCGTTCCCAAAACAATTGCTCTTAATAATGCAGAAAACATTGCAATCCTTTTCGCACCTGCACTAAATATTCTAACAAAAATTGCTTATCCCGTAATTCAACTACTTTCAGTTTCCACAAAATTATTTATCAAACTTTTCAGAATTAAAGAGAATGAAAATCCGCCTGTTACCGAAGAAGAATTAAAGATGTTAATTGATCAAGGCGCCACATTTGGCTCACTAGAAAAGAAAGAAAGTGAGCTTCTTAAAAGAATTTTCAAATTTGGTGATAGAAAAGCCAATGCTATTATGACACAAAGAAATGATGTTGCCTGGATTGATATAAATAACCCTATTGAAGAAATTAAAAAAATTGTTCTTGAAAACGATTATTCACTTTATCCCGTTTGCGATGATTCTTTAGATAATGTAATCGGAATTTTAACTGCCAAAGAATTTTACAAAAATTTAAATAATCTTACTGAAATAAAAACTTTGATAAGAGAGCCGCTTTATGTGACTGATTCTTTATCCACTTACCGACTGCTGGAATTTTTCAAAGAGCGGAAGAATTATAATGCAATCGTTATTGATGAGTATGGAATATTTCAAGGGCTTATCACTCTTCGGGATATTGTTGAAAATATTATTGGAGATATACAGCAAAAAGGTGAAATTGAAGAACACCCCATCGTCAAAAGAGAAGATGGCAGTTTTCTCGTAGACGGCAATACTTTACTTGATGATCTTGCAGAAATTATCACATTTGAAATTCCGAAAGATGAAGAAAAATATATTACTCTCGCCGGATTTATAATCTATACTGCCAAGAAAATACCTAATACCGGTGAAAAGTTTATAATTGGTAATTACACTTACGAAATCGTTGACATGGATGGAAATAGAATCGATAAATTGTTGGTCTCTAAAATTCTGTAACATTTTTTGAGAGGAAGTATGATGTGGCAATACATTATTAGAGCCGCTCTCTCGGCTATCTTAATTGTTTCTGTTTCCGAAGCATTTAAAAAAGTTCTTTAATCGGAGGCATTCTTGCCTCCGTTCCTCTTTTATCCGTCCTAGCAATGGTTTGGTTATACATTGACACAAAAGACACTCAGAAGATTTCGCAATTATCCACAAGCGTTTTCTGGTTGGTTATTTCTTCACTTTCTCTCTTTCTTGTATGCCGGTATTGCTGAAAATGAGAATTGATTTTTACCTGGCGCTTTTAATCTCAATTATTATCATGGTTTTGCTCTATTACATAATGATATTTTTACTTGGCAAATTTGGCATCCATTTATAATTAATAAAGGATTTATGAAAATATGAGAAAACGGAATGCCGGAAGAAAATTATTGGAAATCATTTTTTGATAATCAATTTATCCTTTCACAGTTTTGGTTTCATTCTTCAACTACCCTTGTAGCTCTTCTTTAATTATTCTAACCTCGCACTATCCATTTTCAAAATTATCTCTTCATCAAATTCATTTTAGATAACTGTTATAGTGAATTCGCATTTTCAATTTGCTTTTTTACTTCCACATATTTTTCTTCGGAATATAGCAGATTGAGTATCTAATTCCTTCATTCTAGTATTAAAACGATTCTTATTTGCACTATCCTTAATAAGCTGAGTTTATGGATGACTAAAAATATAATTAAATAAAATGTGTCTAATATTTGCAGTTATCAGCGTAAATCGCTATTATTCAATTAATCAATTGAATAGTTTATTAAGAGGGTGCATGACTGGAAGAGAATTCAAGGACTTAACATTCCAACAGTTTGCTAATATTGCAAACGCATTTGCCAGTCCTAAACGACTGGAATTGATTGATATTTTATCTCAAGGTGAAAGAGATGTTGATACCCTTTCAATCGAAACAAATATGAACTTCGCAAATACTTCGCGTCATCTGCAAATATTGAAAAACTCGAAAATCGTTGTTAGTAGAAAAGAGGGAGTGAGGGTTCTTTATAGTCTGGCAAATGAAGAGGTAAATAAATGCTGGAAGGGATTACAGATGTTGGCGGAAAAGAGCGCATCTGAAATTAGGGAAACTGCCCGGCTCTTTTTTGAAGAGAGATCTTCTCTTGTTCCGATTTCATCAACTGAATTGCTGGATAAACTTAACAAAGATGAAGTTACATTAATTGACGTGAGACCGAAAGAAGAATTTACAAGCGGTCATCTTCCGGACGCAATTTCAATCCCGCTAAAAGAACTAAAAGAAAAATCAAACGAATTATCTTCCGACAAAGAGATTGTTGCTTATTGCCGGGGTCCATATTGCGTACTCGCAGCCGAAGCCGCTAAATTTTTAACGAAGAAAGGATTCAACGTTGTTATATTAAAAGAAGATGTAAATTCCTGGCGAACTCAAGGGTTGCCAATTCAATCTTAATTTATCAGTGAGTTTTTTATGAACGATCTTAATACAATCGAATGGACTTTGAATAATATTTTTTCTGATCCTGTTTCAGTTAAAGTTATTTGTTCAATATATGACAAATGTTTAACAGTGAATGATATTGCAAATCTGCTTGAGCTAGACAATTCAACCGTGGAAGAGCATCTAAGTTCACTTTTCAAAATGAACCTTGTTAAGAGAACTCTACACAATAATGGAGATTATTACACAAACGTAAATCCCAAAATATGCGACTCGATTTTAATGTTGAAAGATTCGATTTACCAAACAATCGTTAAAAGTTAGAAAGGAAATCATAATGAATAAATCTACCATCGTTATTCTCGGTGGCGGTGTTGGTGGAATTGTAACTGCAAATCATCTTGCAAGACTTCTTCCCCGCGAGAATGAAATTGTTTTGATCGAAAAAAATGAAAATCACGCATTCGCAGCTTCTTATTTGTGGTTAATGGTTAATAAAAGAACGCCTCAGCAGATTACTTCACAATTGCGGGAGCTTGTTGATAAGCGTGTTAATATTTTATTTGAAGAAGTAAAACAAATTGATGCTGAAAATAAAACAATCTCAACCGAGAGATCAAAAATAAATTTTGATTACCTGGTTATTACTCTTGGCGCAGAGTTGGACAAAACACATCTTGATAAGCAGCTATACGGAGTTCATAACTTTTTCACTTATGAAGGAGCTGCGAAGCTAAATGATGATCTGAATGACTTTAGAGGCGGGAATGTTTCAATTGTTATTTCATCGCTACCATATAAATGTCCCGGCGCACCTTATGAAGGCGCAATGCTTATTGCAGATTTTCTGAAGAATAAAAAATTACAAGACAATGTAATTGTAAATCTTTACACTCCTGAACCACTGCCGCTGCCTGTTGCCGGACCTGAGCTCGGAAATTCAGTTAAAGAAGTTATGCTTTCCAAAGGGATCGGCTTCTATCCGCAAAATCAATTGACTTCAGTTAATTACGATGAAAAGAAAATTGAATTCGCTTCCGGTAATTCCATAAACTATGATTTATTAGTTGTTATACCATCGCATAAAGCGCCGGAAGTAGTTATTCAATCCGGGCTCGTTGATGAATCCGGGTGGATACCTGTAAACAAAGACACACTTGAGACAAAACATAATAATGTTTTTGCAATCGGTGATGTTACTTCTATTACAATACCCGGCAAATGGCAGCCCAATAAACCTATGAAACTTCCGAAGGCTGGGGTGTTTGCACATTCACAAGCTTTTACAGTTTCGGAAATTATTACTTCCAAAATCCAAGGCAAAGAATCAAAAGAAATCTTTTGCGGTGACGGATTTTGTATGCTTGAAGTTGGTGAAGATTTAGCCGGTTTTGCTTACGGCAATTTCTATGGCTCGCCTCATCCCGATGTTAAATTAAAACGCCTCGGTAAGATTTGGCATTGGGGCAAAGTTTTGTTTGAAAAATGGTGGTTAGCTCCAATCGGAATTAGAAAAAACATTCTTCTATCAGTACTGAAAATCGGGTCCTATGTTCTTAAAATCCCGGCAAAACTTTAAGCAAGAGCGCCAATTATGAAGATACGTGAAAGCGGCATGCCGGAAGAATCTTTATGGGAATCTTTTTTTGATACTCAATTTATTCTTTCGCAACTTCAATTTGATAGCACAATTAACGATGCTGTAGAATTCGGTTCCGGTTACGGCACTTTTACTATTCCCGCTGCTAAAATTATTAGCGGAACTTTATTTGCACTTGATATTGATTTAGCGATGATAGATCGTTTGAATAAAAGGATAAACGAAACAAAATTATCTAACATAAAAGTAATCAAATGCGATTTTGTAAATGAAGGGACCGGACTTGAAGATAATTCCATTGATTATGTTATGCTATTCAATATCCTTCACGCAGAAAATCCTCATATTCTCTTAAATGAAACCTATCGAATTCTAAAACCCGGAGGCAAAGCCGGAATAATTCACTGGATTTATTCTTCCATTACTCCGCGCGGTCCTTCTTTGGATATACGTCCAACACCGCTTCAATGCGTTGAATGGCTGATAAATACAAATTTTAAAATCATAAATAAAGCAATTTCATTACCGCCATACCATTATGGAATATTAGCTACCAAAGAAAAGGAGAAATATGAAATACCTTATCATAATCAATGACGCGCCTTACGGCACAGAAAAAGCATACAACGCACTTCGTCTTGCTATGCAGATTCAAAAAGACTTTCCTGAAAATGAAGTAAGAATATTTTTGATGGCTGATGCAGCTACTTGCGCTTTGCCGAATACAAATACACCTAACGGTTATTACAACATTGAAAGAATGCTCAAATCCGTTTTATTGAAAGGCGGACAAGTTAGAATTTGCGGCACTTGTGCTGATGCACGTGGAATAAAAAACCTACCTTTGATTGAAGGAACACAGATTAGCACAATGGCTGAGTTGACTGCATGGACTATTGACTCCGATAAGGTGATTACGTTTTAACAGTCATTTATTTTACTAACATTAATAAGAGGGTGTCTCAAAAGTAATGTTTTATAATAGAATAGCCCACGGATGACGCAGATAAAACTGATTTTCGCAGATTATTTAATTGAATAATTACTTTTGATACAACTTCTATTTTAAATTTGTTGATCCCCACTGCACAATTCACTCGATCTCTTTCCTATTGTATTAAATGCTTTTATCTCTTTCATAATTTTTTCTCCATTAGATTAGACAGAGAAGCAATCTTCTCCGCCTAATAAATTTATCATATTTCTTTTTCAATTTTTCTTTTCTCAAACCAGCTATACATCGAAGGTATAAGCAGCAGAGTTAATAACGTTGAAGTAATCAATCCGCCAACTACAACCGTTGCAAGTGGCTTCTGGATTTCCGAACCGGCTCCGCTTGCATAAAGCATCGGTATCAAACTGAAAATTGCTATAGAAGCAGTCATCAACACCGGACGCAGTCTGTCAACACTTCCCTTTAGAATTGCTTCAGTCATTCCCAGCCTTTCTTCATCGCGCAATTGAGTAATGTGAGATACCAAAACAACTCCATTTAACATGGCAACTCCGAACAGAACAATAAATCCAACAGACGCGGGGACTGATAAATACAAACCGGAAATCCACAACGCAAAAACTCCGCCTATTAATGCAAAGGGTAAATTCGAAATAACAAGCAGAGCTAACCGTAAAGATTTGAAAGTAACGAAAAGTAAAAGGAGAATTAATCCTATTGCAAATGGATGCTTGCGATAGTTTAATGGTTTCGGTATGCATATCTTCTTTATGTTCTTCTTTTTTTGCGCTTTCATTTTTTTTGCATCCGACAAAGACGAATGATGTAGCAAAGACTATTATGATCAGTTGCTTTATTCTTTCAAACATTTTTATTCTTCGTTTTAATTTAGTCGATTTCCGACTGCTTCTTCCAGCATAACAATAGATAGATTATACGAGTGCAGTGCGTTGATATAATTACTTCTCGAATTAATTAACGTCTGCTTCGCTTGCAGAAACTCGATGTATGTTATTTCACCGGCTTCATAACTTTTGGAAGCGGTTCTGTATATTTCTTCGGCTTGAGGTAATATTTCGGTTTGATAAAACTGAACTTGCTTTACTTCATTTTCGAATTCCGCAAAAGCATTTTTTATTCTAAGGTAAATAGTATTCTTTGCCAATTGTAACTCAGATTCCGCAATAGAAACATTTGCGCTTGCCTCTTCTATCTTTCCTCGCTGATCGAACATAAACCACAACGGTATAGATATACCGAAGGAAGCTCCGTAAATCCCTCTATCGCCGTCACGCGTTTGTTTGAAATATGCCAGATTAAAACTCGGCAATAAGCCGGACCACGTAAGCGTCCTTTCAACAGAACTTGATCCGACCTTTAACTCGTTTACTTTTAATTGCGGATTTATATTTACCGCATCTTCAATCAATTTCTCAAAAGTAAAATCAAATCGGGTGTAATTTAATTTGTCCGTTAGTTGATAGTTTTTTGTTTCATCCTTTCCAAACCCTAAGACATAATTCATCTCTGCAAACGCTGCTATTAAATGATTTTTTTGAACCTCAACATTATTCAATGCCTCTGTGTACTGAACCTTTGCCGTTAGTTTTTCAAGATTTGTTCCTTCGCCAACATTATATCGTATCTCCGCTTTCTTATAAAAATCTTCCGCAATAGAAAGATTCTCTTTTGCAATTGTCAGCTGCTCTTGGTTTGTTAATACTTCGTAATAAGCCGACTTCACTTTTGAAATTACGCTAAGCTCTGTCAGTTTATACTCATTCTCAGTTATTTCTTTTTCCTTCAAAAACTTTAATCCGCGCAGAAAATAGTTTGTCGGGAACTCGAAGGATTGACTTACTACTAAAGTTTTTTCGCTGTAATTACTTAAACTGCTATTCACCGGCGCATATTCATAGCTAACGCCAATCTCCGGCTGCGGCAATGATATTCCACTCCAGAATCTTCCACCGGCAGCATTTACTTTTTCTAACGATGATTTTATTGCCGGATTATTCTTTAATCCAATCTCAATCGCATTGTTCAAACTAAGTTTTTAATTTCAGTCTGTCCGTAAATGTTTAATGATAACACTAAAGCCGCGAACAGAACAAATAGTTTGTTTCCCGCAAAGCGGTATTTCGCTCTACTCAACATAATTCTCCAAATGATTTTATGATTTTCTTGCCCCGCTTTAAGCGGGGAATACACTTATCCCGTGAAGGGATTAACGAAATGAAAAGAGATTGGTTAAATCAGAAAGGTGCAATTTTGTATATGTATATCTCCGGCATAGCTGCCTTTGATGAGATCATCCTCAAATGTTTTGGATAAAACTTTTTCGTTTACTAATGGAATTTCATCCAAGCAATGGAAACAAATATCTTTTATTAATGCTGGTCTATAGAGAGTAGTATTTACAGTCTTTTGGATCTGGTTTGTAGTACCGTTAACTAATTGACAAAAATCGTGCTTATTGTGTGTGTGGTTTTCCGGTGTAAGAAATCCAAATTCCGAATGCATAAAAGTAAAAATAAAAACAGTCAGAATAATTCCGGCTATTTTTTCCAAACTTCTATGTCTATTGGTTTTTTTCATTATATAAAATTTAGCTAAATCTTAGTTCTGCAACTATCTCCAAACAAAGAAAGTTCCATTGATCTAGTCTCATAATTTTATGCGTATTCAAGCCACATCAACTATAAGATAATGAATGTGATGTTAAAACAGTATTTTAGATCATTATAATTAACTAGCAAGAACTCGTCAGGTTCAAATCTCTATTCAATTTCTTTCGCGTTCTTCGTATTATTTCTCGTTCTATCGATTCTATACTTTGATTCTTTCCCATAGTTTTTCTCCTCCCGGCTTTTCAAAGACTACACAGATTTTTTTAACTACAGGTAATTTATAAATGTGTTTTTATGCTTTGAGTTTCTGCTAGAGAAAACTGTTGAGCATAGAATATTTATTCTTTTGCATTCACAACAAGATTTAAAATATTTTTTTACCTTCAATCAAATCAAATAGATGAATCATTTTAGTATCAAAATATAATTCGAATTCTGTTTTTGAACGAAAATCCATTGTGGGCTTAACTCTTCCGATAAACGGAAAGCCTTCCAAATTGAAATGAAAATAAACATCACTCCCCATCTGTTCAACTAAATCTACTTTCACGTTAATTTTGTGCCCTCCCTTAGATTCAATTCTAAATTCTTCCGGACGAATTCCAAGAGTAACATCTTTCCCGACATATGGAATAAGTTTCTCTGATCTATCCGGATTCAATTGAAATAAGATCAACTTTTCCCTGCTTAAAAATGCAAGTCCGTTCTCTTGAACAATTTTTCCGTCAATAAAATTAATGGGTGGACTTCCAATAAATCCGGCAACAAATTTATTAGCAGGATAATTATAGAGATTCATTGGTGAATCAACTTGCTGTACAATTCCATCTTTTAGAACAACAATTCTATCACCCATTGTCATAGCTTCAGTTTGATCGTGTGTAACATAGATTGTAGTTGCTTCAAGCCTTTGATGCAAGCGTGATATTTCAGCACGCATTTGTACACGTAACTTTGCATCAAGATTACTTAACGGTTCATCGAATAAAAATACTTTTGGTTTACGAACAATTGCACGTCCTACAGCTACCCGTTGACGTTGACCTCCTGAGAGTTGTTTTGGTTTTCGGTCTAAGAGATGTTCCATATCTAAAATTTTGGCGGCATGGTTGACGCGTTCATTAATTTCATCTTTACTAAACTTTCTCAACTTAAGACCGAAAGCCATGTTATCAAAAACCGTCATGTGTGGATAGAGCGCGTAATTCTGAAACACCATTGCAATGTCACGGTCTTTCGATTGAACATTATTAACAAGTTTACCATCAATAAAGATTTCTCCTTCAGAAATTTCCTCGAGTCCGGCAATCATTCTAAGAGTAGTGGATTTACCGCAACCGCTTGGACCCACAAGCACAACAAATTCTTTATCGTTTATTTCCAGATTGACTTGATGAACAACTATATTTTTGCCGTCATAAACTTTTGAAACATTGATCAGTTTTACAGATGCCATTACTTCTCCTTTGGATTCTGAAGAATGTTCAGGTGAAGAATCTTTACACATGGAAGTAGGAGATTCTTCGCCCCGATAAAAATCATCGGAACTCAGAATGACAATGGTGTCATTCCTTAACACTCCCCATCATAATTCCTTTTATATAATATTTCTGCAGCGCAAGAAAGACAATCAGAACCGGAACAATGGTTATTACGGAACCCGCCATCATTAATTCTGTATCTTGAACATGCTCACTCATCAGGTTTGCAAGAGCTACCGGCATTGTGTACATATTGGAATCTGTCATTACAATTAAAGGCCACAAGAAATCATTCCAAGTTCCCATAAAAGTAAATAACCCTAACGTAACAAGAATCGGTTTGCAAAGAGGAAGTATTACTCGATAATATATTTGCAGTTCGGTTGCGCCATCCATCTTGGCAGCTTCAATTAAACTATCCGGTATTGATAACGCGTATTGTCGAATCAAAAAAATTCCAAAGATGCTCGCCATACCGGGAACGATAATTGCGAAGTATGTGTTGATGAATCCCATATTTTTCAAGATTAAAAACACCGGCAGCATTGTAACCTGACCGGGAATGATCATAGAACTCAACAAAAATTTGAACAATCCTTTCTTACGGGTAAAGCGATACTTTGCGAATGCATAACCAGCCATGGAATTGAGCAGCAGCGAAAAGAAAGTTACACCAAGCGAGATCACCATACTGTTGAATAAATATTTTGTAAGATTGAGTCGTGTGAACAAATTTTGGTAATGTGAAAAATCAAATTTCTCGGGAAGGAGTTTTGGCGGATAAGTATTAGCAGCACCGGTTGACATAAACGATGCAGATATCATCCACAAAAAAGGAAGAAACGTTATTACACCAAGAATTACGGCTATAGAAATAACCAGATGTTTCTTCATTCGATCATTCCGTTTCTTTCTGAAGTTTAAATTGAATAATCGTGCCGATTAAGATAATCACGAACAATAAAAATGCAATTGCAGTCGAGTAACCAATGTTCCACCAGCGGAATCCTTCCTGATACATGTAAAGCACAATACTAAGAGTACTGTTAAGCGGTCCTCCTTGCGTCATCACGTATGGTTCGGCAAAAAGTTGGAAGTATCCGATCATAGTAATAACTCCTATAAAAAGTGAAGTCGGGGCAAGCATAGGCACTGTTATACTTTTAAATTTCTGCCATGCAGTTGCACCTTCGATGCTTGCAGCTTCATAAAGTTCTTCCGGAATGTTTTGCAATCCGGCGATAAAGATTATCATATTGTAGCCGAAATTTTTCCAAACGGCTAAAAGAATAATTGCGGGCATTGAAAAAGTTGGATCTCCAAGCCAGTCAATTTGCCCAACTCCTAAGAGGCTCAAAATGTAATTTAATAATCCAAAGCGGGGATGATAGATATATCTCCACACAATCGAAACCGCAACCAGCGTGGTAACGACGGGAAGAAAATATACTAAGCGAAAAATGCTTTTGTACTTAATCAGTTTCGAATGGAGCAATAAAGCCGCCCCTAGAGAAGTTGCAACCGAAAGAGGTCCGCCCACAATTACGAAGTAAAATGTATTTTTAATTGAAGTCCAGAAAAGCGGGTCGTTCAGAAGATTGTAATAATTTTTTAATCCTACAAAACGCATGTTACTTAAATTTCCAAGAGCATAAATATCGAAATCTGTAAAGCTCATCAAGAAGGCGAAGATTACAGGCAAAAAGAAGAAAGCGAAAATCACAATCAGAGACGGACCAAGAAAAAGTATTACGGCGCTAAGTTTTGTTTTATTCATTTTCTTTCCATCATCCATCTTCTTTTTTCAAGAATGTCATTAGCGTCTTTATCTAATTCTTTTAGCACTTCTACTATTGTTTTCTTTTTACGCGCTATCACTTCTGTCGCTTGCTGGATTTTTGAAAAAACAATCTGTTCCCATTCCGGTACTTTAGGTGTTGGTTTTGTTTTAAGAAGCTGCGTATAAAATGCTTTCATGAATCTATTATTCACTAAAGAGGAATCTCCCCAAACTTTTTTTACCGCAGGCAGTGATGAAACAAGTTTGTAAAATTTCAGCTGAGTCCTTGCTTCGGAAATAAATTCAATAAATTTCCACGCAGCTTCTTTATATTTTGATTTTGCATTTAGAGAAAGACTTGACCCTCCTGCCAAAGAGTATCCTGGATAAACGTTATCCGGCGAAGGCAAAGGTGCCGTCATCCATTTGTTTTGAATCTCCTTTGGTAAACGATTTTGAAATTCGGTTACATTCCAAGGACCTGTAATGTACATTGAGAAGAACCCCTCTCCGAATGCCTGATAAACATTCATCACCTGCTGCATATCGGTAGGGGCTAGTCCCTCGTGATAAAATTTAGCCAGATACTCAACAGCTTCACTAAACTCTTTACCGGAAAAATTTCCGTAACGATTTTTATTTTTAAGAAGTTCGGCTTTGTTCTGAATTCCGAATAGAACAAAAGGAAGCCATTCGTTTGTCGGAATGAAGAAAGAATAGCTGTTAAATTTTTGTTTTATCTTTTTAGATGCGTCATAAAGTTCAGCCCATGTGCGCGGTGAATTTTTGTATCCGACACTCTCCAATATGTCCGTACGATAGAACATAACGCGTGTATCAACATACCATGGGATTCCGTACACAGTTGTATCAATTAAATTAGTTTCCCATATGCCCGGGAAAAAATTATCTGCTTTTACAACCGAAGAATTTTTGATATAAGAGTTGAGCGGTTCTATTGAACCGAGAGATTCAAATTCGGGAATCCACGTGTTACCAAGTTGGAATAAATCCGGCAGTGTTTCGCCTGCAAATGCAGTTATAAGCTTTTCGTGAGCGGCTATCCAGGCTATCTGTAAAACTTTTACTTTTATGTTCGGATTCTGTCTCTCGAATTCAGGAATAAGCTTGGAAACAGTTTCCCCTTCAACACCCATCGCCCAAAAATTAATTGTGACTTTGTCATCGTGTTTTTGAGTGCAACCCCAGAACAAGAAGATGGAAGTAAGGAATAAGAAGTAAGGAGTAAGAAATAAAAAGTAAGCAGTTATTTTTTTGTTTGTGTTCATATCATTTTTGAAGAACCATTTTCCCGGTTGCCGAATTTTTTCCGGCTTGTATCCTATAAAAATATACTCCCGATGTTAACTCGTTTCCGTTGGATATTTTTGCAGTATCGAATATAATATTGTGTTCACCGGGCTGCTGTTCTTCATTTACAAGTGTGGCTACTTCTCTTCCAGGAGTATCATACACTTTTAACTGTACGTGATTACCAACTTCTAAATGATAACTGATAACTGTCGTTGGATTAAATGGGTTCGGAAAATTTCCTTCTAGTATAAATTCAGTTGGGATTTTTTTTTTATCAATTACATCAGAAGGATCTACTGAGGGGAAGAAAGGATTATTTTTTGAAAGAGTCACCTTCACATCCGTGTCTGCCATGAACAGATTCCATAGCAGCTGCGAACGGTAATTTTCTATCATACAAATTATTGGTCCTTGATCTATCGCAAGGTAACCATCACTGAACCATTCGCCTTGAACACCTCTTGCTGAATATGTTAGATTGAACGCATCCTTAAAACCAAAGTCTCCCCATAGCGAGCTGCCGTAAGTTCTGTAAAAATGTTTAAGCGCGTTCAATGAAAGATTTTCTTTTTCGTAAAGAAAATATGGCATAGCAGAGAGTGCGGCGGTTGGTGCAATTGTTCCGTTATCATTCGAACCGGGTTCATGCGCTAAATATCCCACACCGGGAATACTATTGCTGGCAGTTAATCCCCAGCAGTTTTCATTGTAACCGGCAAATTTTTTTGGGTTCTCAATACAGTATGAGCGGTTGATCATTGTCTGATTGAAATTATGGACAAAATAATTTGCATATAAATCTCTTTTACCACGCGGATCAAATCCCAAAAAAGAATAATGAGTAAAGAAGAGCGGTCCGCCGTAATTTGTTCCGACTTGAAGTTGATATCCATATCTAACTATTCCGGCATACCTGATACCACCATCATTTCCCCACCCACTGCGATAAAAAGCCGGTGCGATTGGATGAGTTGGTGAGGCAACTGCTAGGAAATAAGTGATCATAGTTTCGTTCCAACCGTGAAAAATAAAAGAGCCGCCTTCGGGAATATTAAATCCATAAGTCGGAGACCAATTCCAATACAAACCGGTTGAACCATTTCGATAAAAATCCCAATCAACTTTCTCCCAAATTTGTTTAATCGTATTTCTGATGAACACTTCATCGCTGCTTTGTCCGTTGAAATATTGCTTTGCAGCAAGGAGACCTTGAATCATGAATGAAGTCTCAACGATATCTCCGCCATCCTGGTAATTTCCAAATTTCACTACTTTACCTGTAGTTCCGTTGAACCAATGAGGAAATGCGCCATGAAATTTTTCAATTTTATTTGCAAGAAAATCTACAATCTTTTTCATCCTTGCAACACCTTGATCTCGCGTAATGAATCCGCGTTCGATACCAACTATTATTGCCATTACTCCAAACCCGCCACCGCCGATTGTATTGGTTACATCACTTTCATTCGGCTGCCAGCGCTCGCGTGCAATCCCGGAATTCGAATCACCCCAATCCCAGAAATACCTGAAGGTTGCGCGTTGAGTCATATCAAGAAATTCAATATCGGTCATTGGATGTGTGAATGTTGTAACCTCTGCACTCATAGACGATACATTATTTGAATTATCGTAAGCAGTCATTTTATATTTATTAGCAACGGATGCATTGCCGATCCATTCCGAAAAAAATGATCTGTATTTTTTAACGTTTGCCAAAAATTGATATGCTGAACCATCCCACTTGTAAATTTTATAACCGGCAAGATCGGGTTCCGTGTTCGGCTGCCAGATCAGATCAATGTGGGACTCATACGAAATTGACCCAAAATTTTGGGGAGTAGAAGGAGGTGTAATATCTTGTGCATGAACAAAACATGTTAGCAATAAGAGCGATGCGCAATGCAATATTATCTTTTTTATCATTTTAATTGCCTCTCAATTTCTATCACAAAATCATTGATTGCTTTTGACTGTCTATCAGTTATTAGAGCTAAGGTAATTTCGTGCTTTCCAGTTTTCATCTTCACCGGTAACTTAATATGAATTGATTCATAATCAATAAAACGGATTGAATCGGGTTCAATGGTTCCGAGCTTTATTTTGTGAATCAGCTTTCCATCCAGCATGAAATCTAAATAACTATTTTGGTAACTGCGATGTAAATCGTTAATGATCCATAAATCAATAAGCAAATTCCTACCGGCAAAATATTTTTTTTGGCGGACACGAACCGAGACATAAAGCGGCTGCATCACTTTCCGAAGAGCGTAGAATCCTTTCTTTTTTCTAAAATAATAATCAACTACAGACCATGTAATTGAGGGCCAGCAATCGATGAGCATAAACTGAAATACACCGTTGATCCCATTGAACCGTTTGCACCTGTAAAAATCGATTGCTGTACGAATCAGATCCGCTTGATACTCTTGAGAATTTTTTATGAACTCTTGAATAGATTTTCCTCTATTAACTCCGGCGATTTGGAATGTCTGCTCATATTGAAAATTATGATACTTCCATTTATCCCGGTTTGGTCTCTCTAAATCCTTTTGTGAAAGAAATTTTTTCAGTGATGATAATTGCGGTAACGCTTGAGCGCCAAATTCAGTTACCAAAGGACCCATCGGAGTTGCGGCGTAATGTTCTTTATCGCCCCAATACCAACCGTCGTATGCATGCTCTTCATAATTTGATGCAAGACGAATAATTCGTGTTATGTCTTCAGTTGAAACGGCTTTGTAAAGCTGCTTGTCCAGCGTCTCGATCTGCTTTCCCGGTTCATTATGACAGCACCAGAATGCAATAGAAGGATGGTTGTAATGTTGATTAACCATTTCTTTAATTTGTTCAACAGCATTTGCGGCAAACTCATTTGAATCATCGTAAGTCCATTGCAAAGGAAAATCCTGCCAGACTAAAATTCCTTGACGGTCGCATTCATCATAATATTCTTTTCTATTGACGTGCGCATGCATACGAACAATATTCAAATTTGCTTCACGGATTAGAGAAACTTGTCTATCTATTTTCTCCGGCGATAAATCGCTCAAGAACTGAGTTGGTATTACATTTGTTCCCCGCAAGAAAAGCCGTTTACCATTGAGATAAAATATTTGTTTATCGTCCAGTTTAACTTTCCGAATTCCGAACTTTGATTGAAACTTGCCAAAAACATTTCCGGAGATTGATAGATCGTATAGATTCGGGATGCCTAAATCCCAGCTCCACCACAATTCGGGATTTTTTATCTCCAACGTTAAGGTGAAATGATTTTTTTTTGGTCTGAGTTGAATGTCAAAAACTTTTATCTGCTTTTTCTTCGAAGGAGATGTCAATCCGACCTCTATCTTCTCCTTAAACGGTTTTGTTAAATTAGATTTGTAACCGCAATCAATCCGGATAAGCGCACTTTTCTTCTCAAAATTTATTTTGGAACTCACCTTTACGTTTTCAATGAACAGATGATTGGTAATGTTTAATAGAACATCATTCCAAATTCCACCGGTGTTTTGATCCTGCCCCCGCTCATAATCCCACCCGCCCGGTCTGCAATCGTGATGATTGAAAATTCCTTTTATAAGTTTTTTCTTTAGCGGCCAGACAGTCCGGGGTTCTTCGAATGGCGATGTAACTTTCACAATTAATAAATTATCTTCTTTCAAGTAACGGCTTACATCATAATTAAACGATTGAAAATATCCTTCGTGCCTGCCAAGGAATTTTCCATTTAACCAGACATCCGAGAAATAATCTACCCCTTTGAACTCAACTACGTTTAATTTATCTGTAAACTGTGAAGCGTTAACTGAAAACTCTTTTATAAACCAGATTGTTCCGTTGAAGTTATTTAATCCGGCAAGCTGCCAATTGCCGGGAATACTCATTCTGTCTTTTATCTTTCCCGACAAAAACTTTTCATGAACGGATGTATAACTCAGCTTGCTGTCTTTGTCGGTTTTGTAAAACCATTTTCCGTTTAGATTGATTGTCCGGTTCATTTTATCTGTAGATTATTTTTAATGTTGCTGGTATTTTTTTTAATCTCTTCATTGTTCACATTAATATGACTTTTCCATTGAGATATTTTCATTTTAGCACCATCCGAGATATATACTTTCCACCCATTAGTTGTCTTGAACTCATCAAGAAGATTTGACTGACCGAAAACTTGAATAGCCAACGAAAGCAAAACAAGAATCGGTATCAAATATCTTTTGATAAAATTTCTCAAACTTTCTGCTGTTCTGTTTTGGGAAATGAACTTGTTAATTACTGGCTGCTCTTCATTCATAAACATTTCCAAATTTTAAAACTCCAGAATATATTTGGAGAAGCGGAGTGTGGTTAAATTTTATTTATTATTTTTGAATCTGAGCCGTGTCAATCCTTTCTGCACAATGGGATCCTTCATAAAATATTTCCAGACAAATCCGTTCATGTAATTTTCAATCATTATTACAATGGGACCCTGATCAAGCCCTAGATAATCTTTATCGTACCATTTCAAAGTTGGATTGAACGCATCGACAAAACCGTACTTGCCCCAGAGTCCTTGAGATCCATATTTATCATATATGTTCATTAAAGTAGGAATGGTAATTTCGGGTGCAAATGGGATTGATCCGCCGGCAGCGGTAGGTGCAATTGTTCCATCGTCAAAGGTTGAATCGGGACCTGAAGTTCCGCGCGCAGAATATGTCCAAAATTCTTTTCCATCAAAATTATATCTCTCTCCGGGACCATCGCACGCCGTCAATCCCCAAGTCAAAGAGTCATATCCCACCCATTTATTTAAATTTCTGATCGCATATTCGCGTTGAACGTAAGCCGCGCGTCGTGAATTTTCAAAATAATCTATCCCTTTTTTCTGCAAATATTTATCAATCAAGCCGCGCCCATCAAACCAGAGAAAAGAAAATTGATGAATGAACATAGCCGGAAATACAACGTGACCTAATTTTTCGCTGTAAGGTTGACGCCACTGATATGTTTTCAGCCAGGTATCGTAACCTTTTTCTACATCGGGCATATCCATCCCTGCTGCAATAATGTATAAGAACAAAGCTTCGGTATAACCCCACCATCCAAGTTTATTGAATCCATCTTTTTTATCCCAGCCGAGTGAAATTGTGTTTGCATACTTGCCTTTATCCGGCATCGTGAAAAATTTCCAATCAACTCGGTCTAATAATTTTGTTGATAACTCTCTAATCTGTTTTTCTTTTTCATCGGCACCATCGTAATACTGTCTCGCAAAAATAATTCCGCAATAAAGAAGTCCGGAATCGATAGAAGAAAGTTCGCAATTCCAAAACCGCTTTCCCGTTTTCATATCAAGGAAGTGATAATAAAATCCTTTGTAACCGGTTGCTAACGGTTCTTGACTTTGTTCGGAATTCCATAAAAAATTGAGCATCGAAAGAGTGTATTGAGCAGACTGGTCTCGTGTAATCCATCCCTTCTCCGCACCAATTGCCCAAATAGGAACAGCAAAACCAACAGCAGCTATAGTAGCAGGTGATCCATCTTGTGAACGGTCTTTAACCATTCCATTCTCGGGATTCATTTCATGAATGAAGTAGAGAAATGATTTGTATTGCAGGGTACTTAGAAATGCTTGTTCTTTTTGAGTGAGCTTGAAATCTATTTTATCATAAGAAAGATATTTTACATCCCGGTATTGACATCCTGCATTCATTATGAAAACGAAAAGCAACAAGTAGATTAACTTTCTCATAAAACACCTTCAGATTTTAAAGTATTACTTCAACTTCAACATAGGACTTATTTACCGGTCTGATAAGATTTTCAGTTTGCTTAATTCCATCCACAAAAATTTCTGAGACACCAAATGAAACGCCCGATTTATTTTTCACTTCTATATTATAAACCGTTCCACGAAAAATGCGTTTAACTTTGTATTTCTTCCATGTCTTTGGAATGCATGGATCAACCAACAAACCATTTTCAGTTGGACGAATACCAAGAATCCATTCAAGAACAACCTTACTATACCATTGAGCAGATCCGGTATACCATGTCCATCCCGCCATTCCATAATTAGGTGAATCAGGTCCGTCAATATTACCCGGAGTTACAAAAGGTTCTGCAACGTATTTCTCGGGGTCCATTCCACTATTAATCGGATTCAATCTTGAATATGCCAGCCAGGCATTGTCTGCATCTTTCATCATCGCATAAGCCTGAATTGCCCAGGTTGCGGCGTGAGTATAAACACCGCCGTTCTCTCTTCTTGCAGGTGCATAACGAGAAAGGTAACCAATAAATTTATCCGGCTTTGAGTATGCCGGCCAGAGTAGAAGCGCACCGTTATCTTTCAATAAAAAGTTTGATACAGAATTCATTGCATCTATTTGTCTTTCTTTATCTGTAGAATTACTAATTACACTCCACGTTTGAGCGTTGAGATAAATTTTTCCTTCTTCACAATCATCACTTCCTATTTTACTACCATTATCTTTAGTTGCGCGCCAGAACCATTTTCCATCCCAAGTAAAAGTGTTGATAGCCTCTTTCAATTCATCGGCTTTCACATTGTAACGAATTTGCAAATCAACTCTGCCAACTTTTTCTGATAAACTTGCAAATCTTTTTAAGATCAAGTAGAAGAAATGTGCGAGCCAAACGGATTCTCCTTTAAATTCCAGACCGACAGCGCTTAAGCCGTCATTCCAATCACCTGCCCCTATTAAAGGCAAGCCGCGATCACTGTAGCGGGTTAAAACTTTTTCTATTGAACCCACACAGTGATTGAACAATGAATCTTTCTTTTCTTTATTGTCGTAATAAGGTACAGTCTCATCCAAGAATTTGTAATTCGCAGTTTCATCAAGATAATGGAAGAGAATAAATGGAAGCCATAGCAGGTCATCGGTCATTTGGGTTGGTAATCCGGTTTCACTAATGGGATGCCACCAATGCAGTACTGTACCATCTTCAAATTGATGGCGGGCGTGAAGACGAATTTGTTTCTCGCACAACGTGTGATCTATCGGCAGATAGACCATACTGTCTTGAAGTTGATCTCGAAAACCGAACGCGCCGCTTTGTTGATAGTATGCAGTGCGTGCCATTAATCTGCTGGCAATAGCCTGATAGCGAACCCACTTATTAATCATCAGGTCCATTGCGTCATCGGGCGTTTTGATTTCAAGCGTACCTAATAAAGCGGACCAATATTTTTTCACATTTTCAAGGGCATTCTGGATTTGCTCTTCGGTGCGGAATTTTTTTAGTGTTTCGAAAACATCTTTTTTAGTTGGTTGAATTCCAAGATAAAACGCAATCGATCTGGAGCTATCTTCTGCAACATTTGCTTTAACATGTACTGTTCCTATCGAATCGTTCCACTTGCCAACTTTATTGGAAAGTGCTTCTTTCATCAATCCGGCGGGTTTATCAAGATTGTTGTATTGACCAATAAACTCCTCTTTGTCACCTTCGAAATCTATTATTGCTTTATTCGATGAGATAAATCCGTAGTAAGGGTATTCAATATTCCAATGCCCCCGATCTCCAAGCGGAACCTCCCACAATCGTTTTGTTGCAAGCATAGCATTGTTTTCAGCATCGAATTCTGTCTCAACAAATTGTTTATGAAATTCCCGATGATAATCGCTAGATGTGCCGAGACACCATTCGAAATAAGTATATATAGAAAGATCGAGCGGCTCTTTTGAGTTATTGGTAATCTTGAAATCCCAAATCTCAAGATTGTCATTCATGGGGATAAATAGAGTTATTTCTACTACAATTTTTTTGAATTCGGATTTGAATGAAGTGTAGCCGAAACCGTATCGAGCTTCATAATTTTGCAATACGTTTTTTGTGGGCATCCATGTGGGGTTCCAGACTTCGCCGGTTTTGTTATTTTTGAAATAGAAATATTTGCCCCAATCATCGCGTATCATGTCCTGGTGCCATCGGTTTAGCCGGTTAAACTCGGAGTGTTCATTCCAACTAAAGCCGCCACCGGTTTGTGAAATCACCAATCCATAAACTCCATTTGAAATTACATTAATCCATGGTTTTGGAGTTTTATGATTTGTAATTACATATTCGTTTCCGTCATCGGTAAAATAACCGTATTTGGTTTTGTACTTTGCCACTTTCAATTTCCCAATTTAATAGTTTTAGCAAGAGCTTCTAATTACAAGTTGAGAGGCAATTTCTTTTTTCTGAATTGTTTTATTAATTGAACCGTTCATTTTTTCAATGAGCCGTTCTGCGGCTATTTTTCCAATTCGGTCAGTATCCACTCTGATTGTAGTAAGAGAGGGATTTGCATATTCGGAGATCAGAATATCATCAAATCCGGTGATTGCTATATCAGCCGGTATTTTCATTCCTAAAGAATGAATTGCTTTATAGCAGCCAAGCGCCATCATATCATTTGCAGCAAAAATAACGTCTGGTTTTTCTTTTTCACTAAGAAGTTTAGAACAAGCTTGTTCCCCGCTCTCCATAGTGAAATTTCCTTTTGCCAGCCAATTCTTCTTTACATCTATTTTATATTTTGAACAGGCATCTAAAAACCCTTTCTTTCTCAGAGAAGCATCATTGTTATTTGGCGGTCCGGATATATGTGCAATTTTTTTGTATCCCTGCTCCACCAGAAATTCCACCATCCTAAATGCCGATTGATAGTTATCTATTGTAACTACATCAAAATCTCCAATGTCATCATCTCCGCTGATCAATACGAATGGAACGCTGCCACTGTTAAGCGCTTTTTTAATATCGCCATTTATAAACGGTATAAGTAAAATGAATCCGCCGACTATTCCGCTGTTCATCATTGTATTGATGGATTCTGTAAGAGATCTGTTTTCGTGAGAACTCATAACTATCGTATAATATCCATTCAGATACGATGTGTCATCAATACTCCTTATGATTTCCGAGAAGTATTCGTCGGAAATATCGGGCAATACTAAACCGATGATATTCGATTTACCTTTTACAAAGTTGCGTGCTATTATATTAGGATTATAGTTGAGCTGCTTTGCGATTTTAAGTACAAGCTTTTTTGTGTCTTCACGGACTTTACTATCACCGCTAAGTGCCCGCGAAACAGTGGCAATTGATACATTTGCCTTTTTTGCAATCTGTTTTATAGTTATGGGCATTAAAACCTGCTCTGAGGAATAAGATAGAATGTAAACGTTTACATTGCTATTTTAACTTAACAATGCAGGTCATAATTGTCAAGAACAATTTTAGTGGAACAAAATATTTTACATCAATCCAACTTCAAGATGAAGTAATGATACTGTTTCTGAGTGATGAATTGCGCAAATTCCCTAATAAAGAGTCCCCTCAAAGTAAATAATAAGAATAGAAAATTGTAAATTTGTTTGTAAACTATTTTGATATGAGAGACTACACAGGATACTTAAGCATGTTGGTAATTAAAAATATTCCGGGAAAATCTATTCAAATCATTTTATTCCTTCTCTTGCTGCTCCAGACAAATATTTACTCTCAAACTCTTGATGAACGAATTACAGATATCATTTTGAAAATGACTCTTGAAGAAAAGATCCAACAGCTTCATAAAGAAGGAGGAATGAACACTGCCGATAACACACGTTTAAATATTCCCGGGTTCGTGATGTCAGACGGACCTCACGGTGTACGAAACGGATTGGCAACATCATTCCCGGTAGGAATTGGATTAGCCGCAACATGGGACGTTGATCTGGTTTATAAAGTTGGTGAAGCGATGGGAAAAGAATTTCGCGGGAAAGGAATTCACCAAATGCTTGGACCAGTTCTGGATTTATGCCTCGATCCCCGCAATGGTAGATCGCCGGAAACGGGTGGCGAAGATCCTTTCCTGGATGCAAAGATCAATACTTCAATCGTTCAAGGTGTGCAATCTACCCCAACTATCGCAACTATAAAACATTTTTATACCGAGTACAGACAAGACGGAAGGACAAGCAATAATTATACACTCAGCAACCGCATGCTGTTGGAACACCACGGATTGCAATTTCGTGAAGCGGTACAAATTGGCGGAGCTATGAGTGTTATGAATTCTTATAATCTAATAAATGGACAGAAAGCTGCAGAGAATCCAACTCTTCTCGGAACGATCCTAAGAACAAAATGGGGTTTTCCATATTATGTGGTATCTGATTGGGGATCATTATGGAGTGCCGAAAATGCAATTAAAGCTGGCTGTGATATTGAGATGGGATCAGGTCTTTATGAAAATGCAGCGAACGGTTTGTTAGCACTTTTTAGAAACGGAAAAGTAACCGAAGCAACTATTAACGATGCAGTACGCAGAGTATTGCGAACAAAAATATTATCCGGTATCATGGATTATTATCCTGCCGGCGATCCAAGTGATGTTAACAGCCCCGCACATCAAGCTCTATGTTTGGAAGCAGGTAAGAAAGGAATTGTACTTTTAAAAAATCAAGACAACATTTTACCGTTAGACAAGAACACAATAAAAACCGTTGCCGTACTAGGACCTAACGCTAACGAAATGAGAACAGACGCTTCAGGCAGCAGTTGGGTTGATCCGTTTTATAAAGTTTCTCCTCGCGAAGGAATTGAAAAATATGTTGGAACAAGTAAAGTTTTATACGCTCAAGGATGTACAATTGCAGGGAATTATGCGAGTGATGTTTATGATGCTTTGCAAAAAGCTACACAGGCAGATGTTGTAATTTATTTCGGCGGATTAGACCCAACTCAAGAAGGAGAGCCGATTGACCGCGTAAATGGTTCGATAGAATTGCCCGGAAGACAGAAAGATTTTATTCAACTCATTAAAAATGTTAATCCAAACGTTATTGTTGTTTTGATAAGCGGAGGAATTTGTACAGCTACACCTTTCATTAATGATATCAAGGGTTTGCTGTATGCATTTTATCCCGGGCAAGAAGGCGGCAACGCGATTGCTCAAGTGTTGTTCGGTGACTACAATCCGAGCGGTAAACTTCCTGTAACAATGCCTATGAGCGATTCGCAGCTTCCGGATAGAAGCAAAAATGATTTAGATGCAATTCAAGGTGGCGGATACAGATGGTTCGATTATAAAAAAATTACTCCTCAATTTGCTTTCGGTTATGGATTGAGCTACACAACTTTTGTCTACAGCAATTTAAAATTTTCTCAAGAGACTTTTATATTTACAGATCAGGAATTAAATGTGTCTGTGAATGTCAAAAACACAGGTTTGCGTGCCGGCGAAGAAGTTGTGCAATTATATTTATCTGAACCAACATCTTATACACCAAAGTTTGCAAAAGATCTAAGAGGATTTAAAAAAGTCTACCTTGAACCGGGAGAAACTAAAACGGTTCAATTCACAATCGGTCCGAACGAATTGTATGTGTACAGCGAACAATCTAGAAGTTATGAAATAGATCCCGGTACATATCAAATCAGAATTGGAGGTTCTTCTGATAATTTAAGTATCAGCAAATCAATTGATATTAGACCGCAGACGCCTAAACCTGATTTGCAAATTGCAAACATATTGACCGTCCCCCGTTTTCCTCTTAAAGGAGATAAAGTAATTTTTCTTGCCACAATTATTAACCGCGGTACGGGACCAAGTCCCAATTCAACATTTCACGAAGTAAGTTTCAGTGTTGATGGAAAATATGTTAGCAGCTCTGTTGCTCTACAAGATTCAATTCCCAAAGGCGGTATGTCGTTGGTATGCGGAAATGTTGGCGATAATAGCAAAAATTATTGGGTTGCTGGTGATCCAGGCACATACACAATCGAAGCTTTTGTTGATAGCAAATCAGCCATCAAAGAAACTATTGAAACAAATAATAAAAAAGCTGTAACGCTGAAAGTTTATAATGCACCGGCAGTGAATCTTGCCCTGAAGAAAGCAGTCAGCGTTTCATCAATTGAAGGGACAGGTTTAGAAGGAAATAAAGCTGTTGATGGAAATTATGGAACACGTTGGTCATCGCAATACACCGACCCGCAATGGATAACTATTGATTTCGGAACAGCTACTCAGTTTAACGAAATACGATTGAGTTGGGAATACGCAAACGGAAAGGAATACTCAATTCAAGTTTCTGATGATAATTTGAATTGGACAAATATTATAACCCAGACTAATGGAAGCGGCGGATTTGAGAAATACAACGTTCAAGCTAATGCAAGGTATTTAAGAATTTACGGAACGAAACGCGGTACCCAGTATGGTTATTCCCTATTTGAAATTGAAGTATTCAATAATACCACATCAGATGTAAATGATACAGAGAATAATCTTCCGTTTAATTTTAGTTTGAGCAACAACTATCCCAATCCCTTTAACCCATCCACAAAAATTGAGTACACCTTACCGAAATCAAGTAATGTTAAGATTGAGATATACAATTCTCTCGGTCAGCTGGTAAATGTTTTGGAAAACTCATTCCGTACTGCCGGCAGATATAACTTAGTATGGGAAGGCATCAACTCTTTTGGTAAAGAGGTGAGCAGCGGAATATATTTCTACCGGATGAGTGCAGAAGGATTTACTTTAGTAAAAAAAATGGTCTTAATGAAATAATTTTTTCAGTGGAATGACGTTCAATTAACATTCTACACGGGCGTTATTTTATTAAAACCATTTTCTTTATTTGAATAAATGCATGTCCTGAGCCTGCCAAAGAATTTCCGGTTTGAAATCTATAAAAATATACTCCACTTGGCAGAGATATTCCATGGAACGCCTTTACATATTTACCAGCTTGCTGAAATTCATTTACTAATGTTGCGACTTCTCTTCCAAGAATGTCAAATACTCTTAATGAAACATGACCGCTAACCGGCAATTGATAACTTATTACTGTCTCCGGATTAAACGGATTCGGATAATTTTGAAATAATTCGAACGATGTCGGAATTTCCGGGTCATAATTATCTACAGATGTTGATACAACATTAATTTTATAATCGGGAGAAATAGAAACAATATCTAATCCATTTTGACCGACACCTTTCATTAAATAGTTACCGGATTTTTGAATTGTGATGGAAAGCGTGTCACCGGTTAATTCTGGTTTGCAATTTGTATCGAGCGTCAGAAAATTGATTGCTGTGACATTCATCTTGCTTTTAATAAAACTGGAGAGAGGAATTTTAACCTCTTTACCGATTCCAAAATTCACTTTTGAAAGATCAGGTGTAAGCCATTCAACATCGGAATAATCTGATGGAAGGTTGCTGTTAAGCCAAATTGTACGCTGGCTTATCCAATTCTTCAAGTAATTAATTTCTTCTTCGTAATTAGAAAAACGGTTTTTATTCGGCCATGTATAAATTGCCGGGTTAAAAAGATCTTTCCACTTTGCAAAATTCCTTACACGGGCTTCAGCGGTTAGTATAACATTTTCTTCTATAAAATTTGTAATTGAACTGATGCTGAAAGTTTTATTTTTGACCTCATTCCATCTTTTTGCGAGTTTGTTTTTAAATACCGGATCGATCATCAAGTTAGTTGTCCAAAAAGGACTGCTCCAAAGTCCTTCGTAATGTCTAAACGCTTGCCAACCTGCAGGGTTAAAACCGTCATCATAATCAGCCAGCCCAAAAGAAATATCAAAATCCCAAATTGGACCCATAATTAATTTACCACCTTCACTATCGCGGTTCTTATGAAGGTACGCACTCAGACGATATGCATCGGTGTTTTTCGAAAATTCGTTTAGCAAGTAGTGATCAACAAAAGAATCAATATCAATGAGGTTGTAATAACCTGCAAAAGGATCTCTATAACCGCCTGAATACATTATTGTTTCAAACTTGTTGATATAGTCTCTTATATAATTTTGTTGTGCCAAAACTATATCAGCAGCTTTTGGATATTCATGAATATAAGTAACTGGAGCTTTTGTACTTTGAAACACTGCGGGATATGCCGAGGTCCAATATTTATCCCCCGGATCAACCCGGTCTATCTTAACTATATATCCCCCTGTAACAGCATCGCCTGTTATATCTGTTGTACTCATTTTTTTAATATTAACTCGATTCTTATCCCGTTTAATTTTTTCCTGGAGTATATAGATGCCCCTGTAATCTCCGTTGATTACGACTTCACAATAGCGGGTACGCGAAGCGTATCTGCTTAGATCGTTTGAGAGTTTGTATGTAATTACATTACGCAGGAAAGATTTATCTATATATGATGCATTAAGCACCCAATCGCTCTCTTCGGGAAAACCAAGAAGCGAAACTTTTAAATCGTTTCCAGCATTATCACGCGTTTCAATTCCATACTGTTTTTTCTCAAACATTTGAGAGCTGTGTCCGCGTATTTCAATCCCAATTTTTCCGTTATAACCGTTGAATGGATCAGTGAGATTATTCCTCTGACCGGGACCATTATCAATTACACCCATATCTGCGGTTATTTTCGGTTCATCAGGAATTGTTTGACCGTGAGTATTGATTACCACAATAGGAAGATTCGACGACGTGAATGTTACCTGACTAAACTCTTTATTAGAGACAAAAACAAGTAATGATACTATAAGAAAAATTTTTTTTGACATAAATCCACTAATTTAATGCTGAGTAAGATTGTAATTATAGAATTACATATCGCTAATTCCTATTACAAACCCAGAGCTTTGAGATATCCTTTATTGATTGTGCAGTTTTTGAATTTGATATTCTCCAGCAGATCATTAAATGCTTTCCTTACAAGTTCACGAGGAGGTTTTGTTTTCCGCACTTCCTCAAAATTTTTCTTAGGTGCTTCCGCATATTTGATTATTTGCTTCCACTCTTCGGTCTCTGCAAATGAAGCAATTCCACGGGTTGAATTCATCTTTTTATATGGCCAGAAGCACCAGCCAATTTCATTGTTATCTAATAGCTTTCTAAATGAATCAATCCACACATCATCGTTCTCTCCGGATTCACCCATATATATAGGAACCTGATATTTATTGCCGAAGTCAACATACTCTTGAATTTCTTTTTGCTCGGGGGGCATCCAATATTTATGAAACGTGTAAGCTAGATTTTTATCGAACGGGGTGCCAAAAACATTAAAATTAGTATTCCACTGCGATCCACCGAGAAAAATAATATGATTTCTATCTACACTTCGAATTGTCGCTGTTAATTTCTTATAGAACGGTTCAAGTAATTTATTTAACTCTTCCTTGTTCTCGTAGAAATGAGGAATCGGTTCATTCAGTAGATCGTAACCGATCACTATCTTTTCGTTTCTATATCTTGCGGCAAGTTTTTTCCAAAGTTCGATTGTTAATTGCTGCGCTTCTTCGCTTTCATACAAAAATGGGTAGCTCCAACTGTCGTCAATATTATCACCTGTCTGTCCGCCCGGTGCTGCATGTAAATCTAACAGGACATAAAGATTTTCTTCGCTGCACCATTTAATTACATCATCTAACCGTTTGAATCCTTCTTCTAAATATATTTCAGGGTGATCTTCAACAAGAAAGAGTTTGAAATTGAACGGAACGCGGATATGATTTAAACCAGTACTCTTAATAAAATGGATATCTTCTTTCGTTATGTAATTATCCCGAAATGCTTTCCAAAATTTTCTTGTTTCATCGGCACCGAGAAGTTCTTTGAAAGCATTATCAATCAATCGGAATGAGCTAACGTTTTCAAAGCGAAACATATATCCTTCCGGATTTAGCCAGTTACCAAGATTTATTCCCTTCGGTATCAATACTTTTCCGTTTGCATCAATAAAATTTTTCCCTTCGCAGAGAACAAATCCCTTGGACTGAGCGGAAACACTAATTCCAATAACTAATAACCAGCAGCTTATAACAAAAATCTTTTTCATAATCTTCTACCTAAATATTTAGAACCAATTCGAGTTCAATTTCTTTCTTTGATCTTTCGTTTGCTTCAAAAGCCACTCGTAGATTTCCGGATTGTCGTATGTCTGAGTCCATGAATCATGATTAGCTTCCGGATAAAGTGTAAGCTTTACATTTCCGTTACATGCTTTAAGTGCATCTACAAGCTCTTGAGATTTCCGTGGATCGACTACATTATCCTTAGCGCCATGAAATGCCCATACTGGAATATCACCAATCTCGCAAATTGTCCATGTATCACCCCAACCGCAGATTGGAATTATGGCAGCAAGGCGTTCTGAAATTTCATTTGCAAGTTTCCATGTTCCGTATCCGCCCATGCTTAACCCGGTGATATAAATTCTGTTCTCATCAACATTGTAGTTCTTGATAATATCATCAAGCAATGCAACTAGCTCATTTGTTCTCCAACGGATTTCTAAAGGGCATTGTGGAGAAACAATTATGAATGGAAAGTCTTTTCCTTGATCAATCAGTTTGGGTGGTCCATGTTTTTTAACAAGTTCAAGATTGTTACCACGTTCGCCGCTTCCATGTAAGAACATCATTAATGGAAACTTATCTTTTCCGTTATAATTCTTGGGTAGATAGAGCAAATAATTGATGCTTACCTGCTCTTCATAATTTGTCTTCAAACTTTTTTCTTCCTGTCTCTTCATATCATTTTCTTTAACAATATTTGAAGAACAACCAACGATCAGCATCAAGTATCCGGTAACAAGTATCTGAAATATTTTTTTCACTTTTTTAGCCCCTAATCAAAAACTGAAAACGATGCTTCTTTAACATCTACCGAATTAGTACCGACAAACACCTTAAAATCACCCGGTTCAACAACAAAATCCATATTTATATCATAGAATTTCAGTTTCTCAGGCGTGATTGTAAATTCAACTCTCTTAGATTCGCCTGCTTTCAAAAATATTTTTGTAAAATCTTTCAACTCTTTCACTGGACGTGTAACGCTTCCTACTAAATCACGGATATAAAGCTGAACAACCTCTGTTCCGTCTTGTGTACCACTGTTTTTTACTTCAACACTTACTGTAAGCGATTCATCTTTTCTGATTTTATTTTTACTTAAAAAAATGTCGGAATAAGAAAATGTAGTGTAACTCAAACCAAAACCGAAAGGATAAAGAGGTGTGTTCTCCAAATCCTGATAGTATGAGGTGTAGTGATTTTTCGGATCGTATGGACGACCGGTGTTTTTATGATTATAATAGATTGGCACCTGTCCTACATAATGAGGGAAAGTTACGGGAAGTTTTCCGCTGGGATTATAATCTCCAAAAATAACATCTGCAATTGCATTACCGGCTTGAATTCCCAAGTACCATGATTCGATTACAGCAGATACGTTTTGCTGAATCCAGGTAATTGTTAAAGGTCTTCCGTTCATCAAAACAACAATTACCGGTTTGCCGGTTTTCCGAATCTCTTTAACAAAACTTTCTTGAACGCCGGGCAAATCTAATTTTGCGCGCGAACTTGCTTCGCCGCTCATATTTCTGCTTTCACCAACAACAACAATAGCTACATCAGATGATTTAACCAGGTTGATGGCTTTACCAAAACCGTCTTCCTCTTTTCCTTCGATTGTGCATCCTTCTTCATAATTGATTTCGGTATTCTTTCCTAATTTATTTTTGATTCCATCTAAAACGGTAACAACATCTTTCGGATTTCCCTGCTGATCCCATCCGCCGAGCGGATTATCTTTTGAGTTTGCAAGAGGACCAACGACTGCAATTTTCTTCAAATCTTTTTTAAGCGGAAGAACTTCATTTTCATTTTTAAGAAGTACAATAGATTCACGCGCAGATTGTAAAGTTGCCTGAATAATTTCTTTGCTCATGATGGATTTTTTTTCACGCTCTTCATCGCAATACATGTAAGGATCATCAAATAAACCGAGACGGAATTTTATTCGTAGTACTCTTCGTACGCTCTCATCTAAAATTTGCGGTGAAACTTTTCCCTCTTTCACCAAATCCACCAGATGATTGTAATATGAATTTGCTTCCATATCCATATCGAGACCGGCATTGATTGCAAGTTCGCCTGCATGTTTCGAATCTCTTGCAACTCCGTGAGGGATCAATTCTCCAATCGAATTCCAGTCGCTAACAACAAATCCGTCAAACTTCCATTCGTCGCGTAAAATTTTTGTAAGAAGAAATTTGCTTGCAGATGAAGGCACGCCACCAATTTCATTGAACGAAGCCATCAAAGTTGCCGCGCCTGCTTCAACGGCGGCTTTAAATGGACGCAGATATACTTCTCTGAAAGTTCTTTCTGAAAAATCGACAGTGTTGTAATCGCGTCCGCCTTCCGCACCACCGTAACCAGCAAAATGTTTTATGCATGCGGCTATTGTGTTGTTTGCAGAAAGATCATTCACCTGGTAACCTTTTACACGTGCTACAGCCATTAAAGAACCGAGATACGGATCTTCACCGCTGCCTTCCATTATTCTTCCCCATCGCGGATCGCGAGCAATATCAACCATCGGGTTGAATGTCCAATGAATTCCCGCTGATGATGCTTCAATTGCCTGCCAACGAGCAGATTTTTCTACAAGTTCGGGATTCCAGCTGCTTGCTTCTGCAAGGGGAATAGGAAATGTAGCGCGGAATCCATGTATAACATCAAGACCGAAAATGAGAGGGATTTTTAAACGTGATTGCTCAACTGCAATCTTCTGCATTTTCTTTGTCGCTTCTGCACCCACAACATTTAAAAATGAACCAACCTTACCTTTAAGAATTAACGCATCGCTTCCTTCATTTGATTTTTCAGTTTGTGTTCCTGTTGCCCAACCTCCGCTATACTGGACAAGCTGCCCAACTTTTTCATCAAGAGTCATCAACGCAAGAACAGAATCAACTCGCTGTTCGATTGTTTTTTTCTGCGCAAAAGAAATAGTGCATACCAAAAAGAAAAGAATAATTTTTTTCATATCGGTCCTCGGTGTTTTGCCTGAAAGAATTCTTCAGTTAAACTTTTTGTTTTTATTAATAAGTCAATCCGTATCCGTACGGAAACAACGGATCGTAATTCGCATCTCCGATATTGATCGGAATCTGCTGCATATTTTTGGGCCATGAATGAGACAACTTTCCAACGGGTCGAAAATCACCGAATAGAACATCCGCAATACCCTGTCCTTCTGTTCCGGGCAACCAAGCTGCAATGAAGGCGTTACTACTGTTCAAACTCGGTTCAATCAACATCGGTCTTCCCGAAAGAAGAATTACTACAACCGGAACTCCCGAAGCTTTTGCTTTTTCGATTGCATCAATATCTTCTTTAGCAAGACTCAAATCTTCACGGTCGCCAAACATTTCTGCATAAGGAGTTTCGCCAACAACAACCACACAAACATCTGCACCTTCAGCACCGGAACCATCGGAGGAGGTTGTTACCTTAGTACCTCTTGATACGGTGTTTTTTATTGCATGCAAAATTGTTGTGCCGCCGCTGATTACGTTTCCGCTTTTGCTTTGCCAGGTGATTGTCCAGCCGCCGCATTGATTTCCAATATCATCGGCACTCTTTCCGGTAACGTGAATGCGTTTCAATTCTTTAGAAAGTGGCAGAACTTTATTGTCATTCTTTAAGAGTACAAGCGACTGACGAACCGCATTTCGTGCAACTTCTCTATGTTCTTTTGAACCGACTTGTGCAGTTAGATTTTTATCGGTCATAGGATTTTCGAAAAGCCTTAACTCAAATTTTACTTTTAATATTCTTTGAACGGCATCATCTATTCTTCTTAGCGGCACCTTGTTCTCAAGTACAAGTTCTTTCAACTTTGTAATGAAATCAACGTAGTTGTTATCTTGACCGGGTGCGTTTGGAATCATGATCATATCAAGACCGGCATTGATTGATTTTTCAATATTACTCTTGTAATCTTTACCCAGTTGATCGATTCCCTGCCAATCGGAAACCAAGAATCCTTTGAAGCCGAGTTCGCCTTTTAAAACATCGGTTAACAAATATTTGTGTCCGTGTAATTTTTCTCCGTTCCAACTATTGTATGAAACCATAATTGATTTAGCACCCGCTCTAATTGCTTCAACATAGCCTTGCAAATGTATTTTGCGAAGTGTCGATTCATCAACTTCTGTATTGCTTTGATCTTTTCCATTTGTGGTTCCACCATCACCGACATAATGCTTAACACAAGCAAGCACAGAATTTTTATCTGAGAGATCTTTTCCTTGCATTCCCTTTACATAAGCTGCTCCTAACATCTTAACCAAATCCGGATTCTCGCCATAACTTTCGTAAGTTCTTCCCCATCTTTCATTACGGGCTACAGCAACACACGGAGCGAAATCCCATTGCATTCCGGTTCCTTTAATTTCAGCAGCTGTAACAGCAGCAACTTGCTCAATAAGTTTTGGATTACGTGTTGCGCCTAATCCAATATTGTGTGGAAAGATCGTTGCGCCATCAACATTGTTGTGTCCATGCACTGCATCAATTCCCCAAATGATAGGTATTCTTAAACGTGTTTGAAGGGCGATGTTTTGATATTTATCATAAAGATCAGCCCAGCCTTTTGCGGTAATATCATCAGGTTCAGAATTGCCGCCGCATAGAATAGAACCAAGAGAATATTTACTGATGTCTTTTACATTTTTTTTGATAGCGTCATAATCAACTTGTGTCATCTGACCAATTTTTTCATCAAGCGTCATTTGGGAAAGGAGTGCATTAATTTTTTTATCGATAGCTTTTTCCTTTTCAGTTTGTGCGTTAGTCATAAATATTCCGCTAAAAAGAAAAGTTATTACAAGAAGAATATTTTGTTTCATCTCTGTCCTCAAAAAATTAATCCTACTATGATTTTTTATTTTGTTTTTTTCAATTCGTTCCAAATTAAGGCGCTTGCACCAAGAACAGCTGCATGAGCACCAGGTAATGCCGATGGTATAAGTTTCACTTTGCTTTTGAAAATATTTAGCATGTACTCTTCCATGTATCGCTTAGCGGGTACAAATATTAAATCTCCTGCAAGAGCCAGCCCCCCGAAAAGAATTACTGCCTCGGGACTTAAATATGCTACTGAATCCGCAAGTTTGATGCCGAGTATTTTTGCTGTGTAGTCAAAGGCGGCAAGAGCAAGTTTATCACCACGGTTCGCCGCATCCGCAATATCTTTGGATGTGAGTTGATTATAACTCAAATTCCTTAACTCACTCGGAATATTCGTTGTGGCACTTAACTCGTAGACAGTACGTCGAATGCCAGAGGCTGAGGCATATGTTTCTAGACATCCTTTTCTTCCGCAACCGCACTCACGTCCGTTAGGATCTACAATAGTGTGACCAATCTCTCCGGCAAATCCATCGGCGCCGTAAACTAATTCGCCATTAACAACTATACCGCTGCCGAGACCAGTTCCAAGAGTAATAACAATAAAATCTTTCATTCCTTTTGCTGCGCCGAAAATCATTTCTCCTATTGCGGCAGCGTTTGCATCGTTTGTAATTGCAGATGGCAAAGGGGAATATTTTTTTACTATCTCAAGAACATTAACAACTCCCCAATTCAAATTTGGCGGAAGTTCGACCGTTCCTTTATAATAATTTGCGTTCGGTGCGCCGATACCGATTCCAATCAATTCATAATCAGCAGAATATTTTGTGAAATCATCATTGACCTTTTTAAGCAATCTGCTAAACAATTGATCGGCATCTTGATCTGCATGAGTTAAAATTGATGATTCATAAACGCATTCACCGGCTTCATCAACAAATCCAAAAACAGTATTGGTACCTCCTACATCTATTCCTATTGCAACTTTTTTCTTCATGATTATGCCTTTGCGGTAAGGTATGATGGTTTATGTCCTTTGAGTCCGTAATAAGCAATATAGATGTAACATAATACAGGAATAAAAAACGCATGATGAATTCCTATATTGTCCGCAAAGAAACCTTGAACTACCGGAAGGATTGCACCACCGACAATTGCTGTACAAAGTATTCCGGAAGCTTGACCGGTATGCTTACCAAGTCCGTCAATGGCAAGAGTGAATATTGTCGGGAACATAATCGAATTGAACAAGCCTACTGCAAGTATTGTCCACATTGCAACAGCTCCAAAAGTTAACATGGATATTACTACTAACGTGGCTGCAACAAATGCAAGAATTGCAAGTGTTCTACCGGGTTTTTGTTTTCCAACATTAAATGCAGCAAAGTTCAAAACGACAAATAGAAGGAATGTTAAAGTTTTACTGAAATTATCAATCGAGAAACTTCCAAAGTTTTGATATTCTTTTGTAACAACAGAAGAGAGAATAAGTGCAAGTAAGAATATAAGCCCGACAAAAATATTTTTCTTTTTATTATTTGTCATTCCAGACAAAGTTACAGCGCCGAAAAATCTTCCGATCATTGCGCCGCCCCAATACAAAGAAACATATTTTCCTGCATCGGACTCTTTTAAGCCTGCTATGAAAGGTTGACCTAAATAATTCACAAGAAAACTTCCAATTGAAACTTCACCGCCCACATAAACAAAAATTGCTATAGCCCCGAGAACTAAATGTTTATAGCCCCAAGCACTTTTATGGATATCATGATAATTCACACCGTCATCGCCGCTTGCCATAATATCGGACGCTTCAATTTTTGGCAGCTTGATGATTGCAAAGATCGCGGCAATAACAAACAATGCTGCGGCTAATCCAAGATAGGGAACTTGAACTGCGCCGGACTCAGCTAATTTATACGCAGAAATTTGATCGGCGCTCATTGTCTTAAAATCTTCAACTGTCTTCACCGCTATAGAAAGAATTATAAGAGCACCAAAGTATGGTGCAATTGTAGTTCCAAGAGAGTTAAAGGCTTGAGTAAGATTCAATCTGCTGGATGCTGTTTCTGGTTTACCAAGAATTGCAACATAAGGATTTGCAGCAACTTGAAGTATTGTGATACCTGCTGCCAGCACGAACAATGCACCTAAAAACATTCCGTATGATTGAATACTTGCAGCAGGATAAAATAACAAACAACCAATACCTGCAGTTACTAACCCAATAACAATTCCACTTTTATACCCAATTTTTTCTACAAGAATTCCTGCAGGCAGAGAAACAATTGCATAAGCCGTAAAAAAACTGAATTGTATCAACATCACTTGTGTATAATTTAAGGTGAAAACTGCTTTCAGGTGAGGGATCAAAATATCATTCAGACAAGTAATAAATCCCCACATAAAAAATAGCGATGTAAGAACTGTTAGTGCGAAGTTATAATTTTGTCCGCCGTTGACAGTTTTCTCATTCGATGTAATTGGTACAGAAGAAGCCATTTATTTCTCCTTATTGGTTAATTTCAAATTTATTTTATCAGTAACATTTTTTTTGTCTGAGCATAATTATCCGTCCGTAAAGTGTAGAAGTAAACTCCACTTGGCAGAAACGTTGCATGCAAAGTCTTTACATATTGACCGGCATGTTGATCTTCATTTACAAGAGTTGCAACTTCAGAACCAAGAGGATTAAAAACTTTCAACGATACATGTACTAAGTCATTGCTAGTCATCGCAGATGACGAAGCAATCTTTTGAGATTCTTTCGCTGCACTCGGAATGACATACTGAATTATTGTACTTGGATTAAACGGATTTGGGAAATTCTGTTCGAGTTTAAACTCGTTAGGAACATTTATTCCTACTTTTACATCCGTTGAAGTGAGTAATTCAATAATGATTCCATTGAGAAGTGGTCTTTCAATCTGCGCTGCAAAATGAATATCGAGCAGATGGTCTTTCACTTCAACATTATCAATCACTTTTTCCAATGCAGTCTTTCCGCCGACCTCTTTATATATGTCCAGAGCTTTTATTACAAGATTGCCCTGTAGATAGACGTCAAAAACTCTTTTACCAACTATGTTGTAATAATTTTCAGCGAATAGAAGTTTTATACTGTACTTACCATTGGGAACGCGCACAACATACTTTGCCAATCCGTTGATTTCAGTTTGATAAACATAGTCATCTGTTGTACTACTGATTTCATCTGTAATAGGTCCGCTTTTCGAACCTTCCATGTAACCATAATCGGAAGTATCTGTCACAAATTCAGTATCCGCAAGGAAATCATTGTAAATATTTCCCCCGACATTTATCTTTAACGGGAAAGTAAATTTTTTAGTAATCTGGATTGCTCGCAGATGCATGTCTGATATGTTGGCAGGAGTCGCTAAGTCTTTAATATTTTTTGCAATAGCATTTGGTGGTGAATTCAAATTCAAAGGGCTCACTTGAAGTTCAGTGGTTCTTCGATCTTGTAAAAGAGTTACGTTGTTGACTGTGACTCCGGGAATAATATAATTTTCAATTTTTTCCCCACTTGTTTTTTCAACCTGTTCCGAAAAAAATATTTTTATTTTGTTTTCGGAATCAGCTCGAACATTTAACATTGTTGGTTTTACTTTATCTGTGTAGCCGGGAGTTAATTTATCCGTCAAGCAAAGTATTAGTTTACCATCTACAAATACGATATTTTCCGGTACAAAGCTGCTTCGGTTACCGGTGAATCCATGACTTGCCTTTTCCCATCTTGTCTCGTCAAATGTATTGAATTCGTCTTTCCAATCAAGTGTGAAATTATTTCCGGTTCCGTAATTGCCGGAAGCGGGAGTATATTTGTAATAAGCCGCCCAATCATAATATCCAAATGCCGGAAGAAGTGCATCATTCCATACACCTGCCCAATTTGTATAAATTGGACTCCAGATGTTCATCATTAATTTTTGCGCTCTTGTTAAAGTTTTTATGTGATCTTCTGTTTGCTTATAAACTTCAACTCCATCAATAAACCAGGCAACATACTCCGGTGTCCATTCAAATGCGTAATTGTGAAAATCCAATGAGGGATTAAAATTTACATACTGATGACGAACATGATTAGCAGACCCTGCAGTAATTGTGTTTAACTGAACATCGTTTTTGTAGCGTCCCATAATTTCAAAATCAATCTCATTCCACTTGGAAGATGCCCAAGTATCACCGGGTAAACCATCAAAATAAGTAAATAAAGAAGTAAGCATGCCTTCTTTACCCGGTGCTTTAATGCTTGCCTCAAATCTTCCATACTTAAAAGATTCTTTAGTTCTATACTCGGCACCATTTAACACTACCTGGGCAGAAGATAACACTTGAAGGGAAAAGAAAAAGATAGATGCTATAATAGTTTTTGTTTTCAAAACAATACTGCCCTTAGAAATTGTTTATCTGCTGCAATTCAATTTGATAATCGAAATTAATTGATGCCTCCATAGAATTTTTTAAGGACGGTTCTAAAAATATCAATATTTTCTGCGGACTTTGCGTTCTCTGCGTTAAATATTTACATACGATAATTTTTAGAACCCTCCTTAATAACACACGGGGTGAGTTAGTTTGCTCACCCCGCAGTTTAATCATATTGAGGCACCATATGACAGAAATCAATTTTCAGTTTTTTAGAAAGTTATACCGATGGAAAATTTTTGAACATTTTTTAATCTGCCAAAATCTCCATATGAATAATCAACCTTCATCGAAACGTTGCCGATAAACCGTTGCTGAACTCCCGCGCCGAATGTATATGACTCTTCAGAATCTTTTAAGAAGAGAGATTTATAACCGGCTCTCAGAAAGAACATATCGTTAAAGGTGTATTCACCGCCGACATTGATGCTTTCATAATTATCGCTTGGATGCATTGCATCAAGCGCAAATAAGAATTTATGCATTTCAGTATTAATCGGTCTATAAGAAAGCCCTACTCTAAAGTTTAACGGTAGTTCCCATTCATCTGTTTGCAGGTAAGCCGGTATTCTATCATTATTACCTGTTGAATTTTTGTCCGGATCATAAAGAACAAGTGCAGAAGTTCCATCCAATTTCATCTTTGTTCCAAAGTTAGATATCGACATAGCAAGTACTATCCCATCAAAAGGAGTAATGTATTGAACGCCCATATCAACAGCGAAGGCAGTTGCGTTAGTTCTCCAGATTTTTTGATTGATGAATTTAGGGTTGAAACCAATCGCAAAATTATCAGTCAAATTAATTGCATATGCAACGCTGAACATTACATCAGACACACTGAATGTTTCTCCGGTACCTTCCGGATCTGCAACGGTTCTAACTTTCATATCTTCAACATTAGATGATATAAAACTAATACCAAGCGTTCCATAAGTTCCTATATTGTAAGAAGCGGCAACGTAGTTATAATTGATATCTGCAATCCAGCTTGAATGATCGAAAACCACAGCACCGCCAGGCACTTTTGCCAGGCCTGCAGGATTCCAATAAATTGCAGTAGGATCGTCGGAAACCGCAACATATGCACTTCCCATTCCAGAAGCTCTTGCGCCTTGGTTGATTGAAAGGAATTGTGCAGCAGTGGTTCCCTTTTTTGAAACATCTGAAACAAAATTTTGTGCGGTCAAAATAGAAACATCCGCCAGACTTAGAGCCGCAATCAAAACCAGAAATACTAAATTTATTATTCTTCTTTTCATATCTCGCTCCATGGCTATTTGATTACCGCAAATTTGCCGATGTACTCACCTATCTCAGGCGCATCAACATGATAAATATAGAGTCCGAATGATAAATCCATTCCGTCTTCTGTTATAAGATTCCAGGATATTGTTCCGTCTTCCGAACCAGATTCTTTTTGAAGTGTCTTTATTAAAGCGCCGGTAATAGTGTATATTCTAATTGTACACTTTGTTGGAAGATGAATGAAATCAATTCTTCTCTCACCGCGTCCTGTTTGAATTAGATTTCTCTTTTCCCAGGCATTAGCGCTGATATATGGATTAGGAACTGCTGCAATTCTACTTAGAGAATTTTTTGCGCTATCGGTATCAACCCTGGCGCCCGTAGTTGTGAATTGGAAATAATCACCCGTCTTGAATGGTTTAGTAGTAACGAACCTGAAAATATCTCCCGGTCTTGGTGTAGCAAACATTGGTGCGGAAGGTTTTCTGTATAAAATTCTCCATGTCAACTTAAATTGGTTTAGCAGGTATTCGATAATTACGATGTCATCACTCAAACTGAATTGACCATCGGCATCATTGTCAAAGTACTCGGCTTGAACTACCTCTCCTCTGGTAATATTACGCACTTTAAATGGAACAAGTTTTTTGGTGAAAGGAGTTGTTACGGTTTGACCATCAGTTAACCATTCAATTTCATAATCCGACGGCCATGCAATATTCCTGGTGGGAGAACTTTTATCGGGAGCTACAATCATATCAACATTGCTGTAGCCCTTAACCCATCCTTTTTCTTTTACAACACCGAGAGTATCGCTGCTTACAGAAAGTATAAGACCATCAAATGGTGCGCTGTATTTTCCGGCGCCAAATTTCGAAGTATCAATCTTTGCAAAAATTACTTCTTCCTTTCCATTCAATGAACGGTTTAGAGAATATCCCGTTGTTTTATAATTTGGTACATCGCCGTCAGCAGTAAAATTAACTTTATAAGTTGCACCTTCTTTAACTTCATTCGGGTTGAGCACTATCAGATCCAACTTGCCGGAACCAAGACCCTGTGTAACTTTGGCTAAATCGCCAGAGACTTGAGGAGGGCGGTAACCTGCTGCCGGAGCGTTTGGTTTAACAACTGCGCAATTGATATCAATGAATTTTATCTGACCTGAAAAATCTTGAGAGATAATTTTTGTGGTCTCGCTGGGAATTAAACCTTTAGTGCCGTAGCCGGGGTCTCCCTGATCATATGCAACTAAAGCATAATAGTATGTACTTCCGTTTGTAACTGTTGAATCAACAAAAGAATGTTGAAGTCCGGTCTCATTTCCTCTCCAAAAATGAGCGCCGTTGATACCAATCGGGTCAGGTCCTTTAATACCATCTTTTATATCGAACTGTGCTATAGGTTTCCAATACTTAGGTTCGCCTTTGGAATCTGTAATCAACTTAATATCATTAAACTCCGGTTCTTGGCTTCTATAAAGGAGATAACCTTCAAAATCTTTTTTTCTTAAAAATCGATCGAAGGACTTTTCGGCATAATCATTCCAATAAAGAAATACTTTTTTATTCCCGGCAATTGCAGTTAAGGTCGGTTTCAACGGGGGTTGAGAGAAATTATAATTTGCGTTATAAATTGATTGAACAGTCTCTTTGTTGAATACCATATCATCAAAATCAACACCAAAAACCAGTGCAACAGAAAATCTTTCACGTTTATAAACCTTTAGTGGGAATGGACCTGAGCCAAAAAGAATTTGGATATTTGAACTAGTTAATGATGTATCAAAACTACCGTAATTCATTTTTCTCCAGATCACTTCATCATTCTTTGGCCATATAGCGTTCGGTCCTTTGTTAGATAATCTTTCAATTACCAAACTTGTTAAACCGATCTGATCTGATTCATCTTTATCTGTTCTATCAAAATTTGGTTCACCATCGGTTGGTTTACCATCTCCCTCACCTTCATCTGCACCATTGTATTGAGGATCGTCCGGACCAACACCATCTTTTCCAAGATCGTCGTTCAAAGGTTCACCCGGATCCCATTTCCCATTACGGTTTGAATCGGTGAATGGAACCCAGTTGTGGTTATCGTCTATACCATTATCGCGACTTTCATCAGTCAATCCGTCTTCATCGTTATCAATTCCGTCCGTTGAATTACCTGGACTCTCCAAAAATGCATAACCAACGTAACCTGTCTTCCAGTTATCCGGAGGTGCAATACCATCTTTATCGAATGCATATGCAAGATCAAGTTTGGTATCGTAAGAAGCGTTGTCATCACCGTTATCATTTATACCGCCAACACCTGTATCGCAATAAAATCCAAAATAAGTTGTATCCAACGATACATCCGATAGATTTACTATGTCATAATGGAAGAAGATAATATCTTCAGCAAGTACGTGTGACCACTGGAATCCGCGTACTTCAGTTCTCAACCCTAAACCGCCTCTGTTATGATCTGAAGCAAGTGGTAAGTATAAATAGGGCGGACGAGAAAATTCTTTATCTTTAGAATCATCCATTGTATAAAACACTTCAAGATCAGCATTCATAACACCGCGACCAAAATAGCCAAACCAATATCCATCCCAATTAGCATCAACGTTTGGAAGTGAACGGGGCCATTGTTCAGGCCAGGATAATGGTCTTGTACTCATTGCCGGTTGTTCCGATGCCGCTCTTGCATAACCAGGTATCGGTTCCATTACCCACAAATCGTTTGATACCGGGTCAAAATCAACTTCTTCTCTATATGATGTTTGTGCAGGATGAACAATTTGTTTATTACCGGGGGCGAATATTGCGGAGGCTACAACCGGCGTACATCCGTCCAGATACATATGCCCCGTTCCTTTAGGCCATTCTCCCGAAGGTCTGTCCGGCCACGTACCTACCTGTCCATCATTCTGGAAAAGAGTACGGACAAGGTTACCATCCATTACAGCTTTTTTTCTATAAGTTTTATCCCCATATGGCTCTGCACGATACTTCAATATCTGTTCCTGGGTTTGAGCCCAAGAGATATCCGCCACAACAAGAAGTACAAATAACCATAAAATATTTCTTTTCATTCTTAACTCCATTTTCTAAAAATAGCTCGGTGCACCGGATTAGAAATTAACATTGAAACCAATGTTGATTCTTCTTGGAGATGAGTAGTCTCCAGGATTTTTTAAATACTGCTCAATGGTATTTTTTCCAACAATTGGTGCGGCAAATTTTGTGTTAAGATCGATGCCAGCTCTGCCTGTTGTACTTGACACTCCATATTCATTTTTAATGTCTAACAAGTTATAGACGAGTAAAAACGCGCTTATATCAAGACCAAAGATCTTGAACTGTTTATTTGCCCTTAGATCAACATTTATTGTATTAGGTTTTCTTCCGCCGTTTTCAAAACGTAATCCCTGTGAATAACGAGGGTCTTCTGTATATGGCGCGCCGGAACCATAACTGAATATCATTCCAGTTGTCCAATTCGATGGATCTCCAATCGTTATTGATGCATTAACCGTATGTGTTTGATCCCAGTTTAGAGGAACAACTTTTTTATTCGACTCAATAGGAGGATCGGCTTGATTATTATAAAATTCAACCATAGGATCCGATGCATTTCCGGATGCTACCTGATAAGTATAATCGATCTTAGCGCTAAAGAAATCTGCAAATCTTTTATCGAGTGTTATTATAACACCCTTAACGTTTCCATAATCTCTATTAATAAATCGTGCAAATGTGAATCCTTCGTAAGTTTTTAGAATTTGCATACCAAGCAGATTTCTTATATCGCTGTAGTAAAGAGAAACATCTATAGAAACTTCGGGAAAGATTTCTTGTTGCAATCCTAACTCATACTTAATTGTTTTCTGCGATTTCAATTCCGGATTTCCAACACTTGAAGAAAGGGATGAAGTCTGATCAATTATATATGCATAATTACTATATAAGTTTTCAAAACTCGGTATCTGGAAAAAGTGTCCGTACGAAAAATGGATAGCTCCCTTGTCAGACATAGGAAATGAAACACCGAGCCGGGGACTGATCTGATATTCCGATTCTGCATCTCTCTTTAGAAATGCATTTGCAAAATTTGGATTATTCAACGGATTGCGTATGTCTGCCGGTAAGTCTGTGTTCGAGCTGAAATAATCGAATCTAACACCGGCATTGATAATCATTATATCATATTCCATCTTATCTTGAATATATGCAGAGATTTCGTAAGGGTATCTCATGTAACTCTGATTAAACTTTGTATTAGGATTACTATAACCAAGAGTAAAAATTGCATTACCGGTAGAGTCTATCTGACCTTCCGTCATGTTCCGTATTGTTTTCCAATTATTAGAGATGGCATGAAGTCTTGCCTCTGCACCAATCTTAACTTTATGCTCTTTCGTCAGCTGTGATTCTAATGCAATCTGTCCGATATAGGTTTGTGTATATCTATCGTATCTATCAGTCTCATTACCGCCTTGATTAAAAGTATAACCGGTTATAGGCGAACCCTGATTGGGTTCAACGTAACGAGAATCGTATTCATCTTCATATAAATAGCCCCAGAACTTATGATAGTTCGATGAGAGCTTAAATGTTGCGTAGGTACTCTGAGATGGTAACCAGGAAACTTGAAAACTGTGTATTGTATTAATGCGGTAATGATTTTTTATTGCATCGGGAGTCCATTTATACGCATGATTATAATATTTACTCCAGTTGTCATCCCAAAAAATACTATAACTGAATTTCCATCTGTTAAAATTATAAGACAGTTTTCCGTTAAACGATTTTTTATCGTATGGATTCATGGGAACAAAAGCGCTATCGCCCGTACCATGATCTATCCATACGCTTTGATTTCCTGCTATGGGAAATGTTGGTCTATCATCGTAAACATTATAATATCTTTGTCCGTACATAAAACCATCGTCGCGATAATATCTGCCGGTAAGAAAGAATGTCAAATTGCTTAAAATTTGTGTGGGTCCGCTCAAAGTTAATTGAATATCTCTTGGACCTTTTAGATTTGCCTTATTCACATTTTGAAAAATGTCTGTGTGGGTTGTAAAATAGTTGCCAATATATGCTGAAGCAGAACCTTCGTATTTTGAATCGCCATCTTTAGTAACGATATTGACTATACCAGCCATTGCTTGACCATACTCGGCATTAAATGTACCGCTAATAATTTCCATCTGGCGAATTGAAGTGTTCTCTACTTCCACCGACATACCGCCGTTGAAAACATCCGTCACTGTTACGCCATCAACCAGGTAAGAAACTTCGCCGGAACGTCCTCCTCTAAAATGTCCGTTAACAACACCGGCTTGGAGGTTCACCACTTGATTCAAATTTTCAACCGGCATCAATTTTAATTCTTCTGCCGAAACAATAGCCGTTGATGAAGTGAGATCTTTTGTAACGAGCGGCTGCTTTGCCTGTATTACAATTTCGCCTAAATTAATGGATGCTGGGGTTATGCTAACATCCAGACTGGTAGTTTGATCAATTTTAATAGAAATTTTTTGAATGGTAACTTTGTGATAACCTATGGATGTTACAACAACCGAATAAATACCGGGTGAGATATTATTGATATAATAATATCCATCCAGGTCTGCCACAGCACCAAAGTTTGTGCCACTTAAAAGAATTGTAGCGCCAATTACCGGTTCTTTGGTCTCGGAATCAACCACTTTACCTGCAAGTTTTCCAGTCGTACCCGCATTAATAAATGAAGAAGCAAACAACAACAAAATAAGACTCAGTTGTAATGCACTTCTTGACAACTTGATTCTCTCCATTGTATTAACCCTGCACATAATCTATCCCTTGAAAAATTTTAGTTATAGAAACAAAAGGGGCACATCAGATTCTGGAGTGCCCCTAAATTGATTTTTATTACTTAATCAACATCATCTTTTTAACACTATTAAATGAACTGCTTTCAATTCTGTATATGTAAACACCTGATGCAAGATGTGACGCGTTGAAGTCAACTGTATATTTGCCTGCTTCTTGATATCGATTTACCAAATCGGCAACCTGACGACCAAGAATATCATAAATTTTCAAAGTTACAACACCAGCTTTAGCGATTGAGTATTTGATCTGTGTTGTCGGGTTGAAAGGATTAGGATAGTTCTGGTCTAATGAATATTGGAGTGGTAGTTCATCTTTTACATCGGTGGAAATTACATCAGTGTTACCAAGCCATGTGTACATCCACGTTGAAGGATCACGCCACCCGGCATCATTATCAAAAGGTGACCAGCCGATTTGTCCTTCGCGGTTTCTCCATAATTCTGCAGAATTCAGTCCGTCGTTATCAGAAACAATCAACTGAAATGGAATTTTATAACCTTCTTTAACATAGATTGAATCTTGAGTGCCTGCGGGAACTTTTCTTAATTTTGCAATATCACTTAATTTAAGTTTTGCCTCAACAATATAACCTGACGGGAATTTTTCCTGCCAGTAATAGTTTACGCCCGGTAATAACAAAGAATCTTTTTCAGATTCCCAGTGATCGCTTCTTGCTCTATCTTTATTAAATCTAAAGTGGTAATCCGGAGTTTTACCGTGTTTGTATGCAGTATGTTTTTTTGCTTCTTGATTGTAAAGACCAATTTCAAGATCAACAGCGTCAAGCGCCCAGCTGGAACCTTTACTCAAGTACGATATATCGTTAAAAACAATATCATCAGTAACATTAGCAGCGAAATATAAATAGTCTTTATCCATTACTACATACATCTCTGCAGAACAATCAGCATCATTATCAACCTTAAAACCAGTCATAATATGTGCTGTTCCATTAGACGGGTACATTTTAAATGGAGTCGCAATCCCTACGAATTCTTTAAGATCTCCATCTGCTTTAAAATTTGGAGTACTAATAGCAATTGTAGGAATGCCTTTTGACTTATTTGTCGGTCCGGCTACTGTTGTAACTGCACCGATGTTTCCGGCTTTATCAATTGCATTTACAGCGTAGTAATATGTAACATCTCTATCAGAAATTGGAACTCTTAAAAGATGTTCAATTACTTGTGTTCCTCTCGGTACATCAAATGCAATAAGTTCAACTCCTGCTGCCTTAATATTAGTGATTGGAGATAAGCTTGCGTATACATAATATTTTTCTGTTGTTTCACCGGCAAGATCATTCCACGTAACAAGATTTGAATAAGTACCTTTAACAACACTCACTGTTGGAGCTAATGGAGCTACTATATCAAAAATTTGATAACCTGATTGCTGCATTATGCCAAACAACATTGTTCCAATCAGTTTTTCACCTTTAACACCAGCATCCGGTCCAACACCAACACCTAGAATTTCAATCCTAATTTTAGTCATCTTATCTGGATTGAAAGTTTGATCTCCTTTAGCGCCGTTTGGATTTAAACCAAACCCGCCAACAGGAGGATACTGATCTCCATTAGTGCTGTATGTTAATTGTTTTAATGGCAAATCATATCTTGTCCAATCTGAAACAGTAGTTAAATCGATGGGAACTTTTGTAATCCATTGTTCTTCATCTGTTCCATTACTTTTTTCAAAAAGGAAAATTCTCATGATAGCCCTTTTGGGAACAGTTGTAGTTACAGCTTTTAAATTTTTGAGAAATAATGATAAGTAAGTTCTCTCAACAAATTTTGCCGGAGCTGTTACGGGAATATCGAATGCAACGAAACCGCCCCAATCCTGAGAAGCAAAGCATGTGTAATCAAACTTTAATGAACCTGTTGTACCTTCAACTTTGTCGGTAGCTTCATCAGTTAAAGTTAGAGCACCTTTACCATCACCAGCCCAGCCCATATCATCCTTCCCAAACTGAGAAGCCATATTTACAAAAGAGAGGAGTGGCGGTGCATAACGGTCACCTGTAACTGCAAATCCATCTAAAAGGATAACGCCGGAAGCCGTTGGCGTATTAATCCCGCTACCATTGGTGATATAAACCAAAGCCATTTCAAATGTCTTGATTTTATCAAGTTGAATCTCACGGTCGCCATCTCCAAATTGTAGCGCCCATTCTTTTGTTTTGTCGCCGCCATCCTTAAAAGTTGTAAGATCAACAGTAACCTGTTTCCATTGACCTGAAGCATCAGCCAAATCAACCGGCATTTCGCGGAACCAAAGGTCACGTTTGTTTTGATCATCTACGTCACCCATCTTAAATTCCATAAATATAGTACCGGCTTGTGTTGTTGCAACCGGAGTAACTACTTTATACCAAAATGTAAAAGATGTACCCGTAGATAAATTATAATAGTTTGGTAAAGGGTTGGGTGTTGCCCTAACAATATAACCGCCCCATCCATCACCGGCACCGATTCTATAATCAATTTTCATTGATGCCGTTCCTTCTTTTTTATCGGCGGTGTGATCTGTTAAATCCATCTTAGCAGTTGCCGAGCCCTGGTTGTTGTATAGCTGGGTCATGTCCCAGAAACCGCTGGAGATTGAATTGTCACATGGTTGGAAAACATACTTTTGTGCGTATGATGAACCAACCATGAGTAGAAATAGTGCGAGTGTTAGAAGTTTTTTCATAGTACTTCTCCTTTTGTTAAGTGCCTCTGTTATTTATTTATAACCGCTGTCGAAAGTGTTATTTGATTTATACAAAAAAATACCACAAACTCAATGTCAAGATTAATATTAAACCGGATAGAACAATGTTAACTCTTACATGCGGAATACCCGCAACATTATTAGTCACTTCTGTACCATTATATGTTTGACCAAAAAGAAAATTCATTTTGGAGGAACTTAATTCTTCTCCATAATGGAAAATATAACTGAGAGAGATTAAGAGTAACGAAGTTGCAAGAAAAAGAAATATCGTAAAGTGTAAGTAATTTATCTGCGCATAAGCAGCCAAAAACGGATTACTGATCATCCCCGATTTATTCAAAAATTCAATTAGAAATCTGGAGAGACCAAGAAATTCACCTGCAATTAGAGAGATAAGAACACTCTTAGCGTTGATTTTTTTGAGAGTTAATCCTAAAATAAATACAGCCGTTATTGGTGCGCTTATAAATGCCTGGGTACTTTGCAAAAAAATGTAAATGTGAGAATTGACAATCTTTACGAATGGAACCAGCAGAATTACAACAACAACAGTAGTTATAGTTGCCATTCTTCCAACCAGAACCAAAGTTCTGTCCGATGCTTCGGGATGTTTTGGTTTATAAAAATCAATTGTGTATAGAGCGGCAATACTATTAAACGCTGCGGAAAGAGAGGACATAACGGCAGCTAGAAAACCTGCAATTACCAACCCTTTAATTCCAACCGGAAGAATATTACTTGCCAACAAAACAGGGTAAGCTTCATCACCTCTTACATCGGGATAGAGTGCAAATGCGATTAAACCCGGCATTACTAGAACAAATAATGGTAAAATTTTTAAAAAAGAAGTTATGATCGTACCGGTGCGTGCGTCGTTAATACTTCTTGCACCAAGTACCCGCTGCACCATGTAATGATCCGCACACCAATACCAAAATGCTATTATAGGTGCACCAAAAATAATTCCCGTCCATGGAAAGTCGGGATCGCTCATCGGTTTAAACATCTGGAAATGTTCAGCAGGTAATCTTTCACGCAGACCGGCAAGACCACCAACTTCATTAAAGCTGAATATTGTTAATAAAAAAGCACCGATAAGTAAAAGAATTCCTTGAAACACTTGAGTACGAACGACAGCCGAAAAACCGCCGACCAAAGAGTAAATTCCGGTAAAAAGAACAATTATAACCGCAGAAGAGAAAATGCTTAATCCGAAAATTTTATTAAATAGAATTCCGCCTGCAAAAAGAGTAACTAAAACTTTGGTTATTACATAAGTAAAAATTGAGAGTGCAGAGAAAAATTTTCTGCTTGAAGCATCGAATCTTTTTTCTAAAAATTCGGGTGTGGTTAGAACTCCGGCTCTTTTATATATAGGTGCAATGACCCATCCAAGAAGAATTAAAAGAAAAATTGCAATCAATTCAAATTGAGCTACTGCTAATCCCCGTGATGCACCCTGCCCTGCCAGTCCTATAAAATGTTCACTTGAAATGTTGGTTGCAAAAAGCGATATGCCAACTGCAAACCAGCTAAGATTTCTTCCCGCCAGAAAATAATCCGTTAAATTTTTATCCCTGTTACGCATGTATAGTCCAATCCCCAAAACTGCAGCAAAGTAAATTAGAATTATTAGACTATCGTAAATGCTAATGGGATTATTCATGGAGAATATTAAACAAAAATAGTACCGTTGATGAATTGATAATTTCGCCAAAATTGGAAGTAATTCTTAGGGACTTTTATAGTTAACTTATTATTTTGATAACCGGCACTTATTAATTTAATAAGTCTATTTTATCAGCATTAGCTTTTTGCTTTGACTGGAACGACCTGACGAAAGTGAATAAATATAAACTCCTGCCGAAAGTTTAGAAGCATCAAAATTAACAGAGAAATTTCCTCTCTCATGGTACTTATTTACAAGTTGTGCTGCTTCCCTTCCGAGAAGATCAAAAATTTTCAACGTAACATTTCCGGCATCTGCAATTGAATATTTAATGACAGTACTAGGATTGAAAGGATTGGGATAGTTTTGTTCCAAAGAAAAATTATTTGCGATTGATGATGATGTTTCTACATCGGTCGGGGCTATTTGATAAACTCTTACATAATCAACAGTCATAGTTTGTGGAAAAGTTGTAGTGTTATTAGGATTACCAGGCCAGTTACCGCCAACGGCGAGATTAATAATTATGAAAAAAGGTGCCTTAAATGCGCTCATCGTTTCATTGAAAGGTAACAGATAATAAAGAGATCCATCCACATACCAGATGATCATTTGTGAATTCCATTCGATAGAATATACATGAAAGTCATCAGACAATTTACCAGATGGCAATTTATAAAATGAACCTTTTGATTGATGCCCGTCTGAGTTCCAATGAAGAGTACCGTAAGCAGTATTTTCCCTGTCCTGTCCCCCTATCATCTCCATAATATCTATCTCTCCGCAAGTCGGCCATCCGACCGTATTAATATTCGCTCCAAGCATCCAGAATGCAGGCCACATCCCCTGTCCATACGGCAATTTTATTCTCGCTTCAATTTTACCATACATCCATGAAATTCTTGTTAGAATTCTTGCCGAGGTGTACTGAAAACCTTGGTAATTTTCTTTCAGTGCATTAATAAATAATTTACCATTACTCAAAGAAACGTTTCTGGGGTTATTAGTATAATATTCCAGCTCGTTATTACCCCAGCCGTTATTGTTACCCGTTTCATATTTCCAGATAAAATCATTGAGAGCGGTATCATTAAATTCATCCGACCACACTAATTGATAGTTCTGTGCTAATGATGCTGAAGTTAAAAACAATATTCCAATAAAGAGTAACATCATTTTATACATAAAAAATTTTTCTCCAGATCATTTAAGAAGAAGCATCTTTTTGGTGAAAGAATATTTGTCTGTTGTTAATCTATAAAAATATATGCCGCTGGAGAATTGAGAGTTGAGAATTGAGAATTGAGAATTATACTTTCCCGCTTGTTGCTTCGCATCAACAAGTGTAACCAATTTTCTTCCAAGCACATCGTAAACTATTAAACTAACATAACTGTCAAAAGCCAACTGGTAACTGATAACTGTTTCCGGATTAAAAGGATTCGGGTAGTTCTGTTCCAATCGAAATTCAGTCGGCAATTTTTCTGTTTGGTTTTCTTCAACACTTACAATCAAACCATCTTTAGAAGCATACGGAAGGTATGTGCTTCTTAAATTGGCGGCAACAGGTTTTTCAGTTAGGCGATCCATCCAGATCAAACCCATTGTTTGATATCCATTCGATTTATATTGATACCAATCGAAAACACACCACCAGGT
>CAMTXU010000031.1:0-30370 GCA_947085815.1 uncultured Ignavibacteriota bacterium
CACGACAGCTTATGATTCTTGAGATAAAAATCCATTCCACGAGCTAAGATATCGGCTACTTTAATCTTTTCCATGCATTAAAGTAATCCCAATCATTCACATTTTCAAAAAACACTGTCCCAAAGGGACTTCATATAACATATATTTATACTGAATCCGATCCGCTGCTGCGAATCGCTTTATTTTCCCCTTTTGTAACGATAAAATAAATTCATACCGCTATTTATCATTACCTAAATCTTTTAAAATCATTAAAAAATAAAATAAATTGTCTATATAAATAGAATAACTGAAAATGTTTATCACGAAATTATTTCTTGATAAAAACACTAATCCAAAGGACTCCTTACACCATGCAAATTTTCTATTATGTGAGTATAAATCATTGTAGTGCGTAAGGATTTATGACCTAATAACTCCTGAATTGTTCTAATATCATACCCTGCTTCCAACAAATGCGTGGCAAAACTATGCCTAAATGTGTGTGCAGATGCCGGTTTATTTATCCCCGCTCTCTTTACTGCCTTTTTAATCTCTTTCTGAATTGTTGACTCATGAATATGATACCTAAATACTAATCCCGTTGTACTTTCTCTAATAAATTTGTTCGCCGGAAATAGATACTGCCAGCCAAATTCTTTTGCAGCATTTGGATATTTTCGCGCAAGCGCATGCGGTAAATTAGTCTCCCCCTTTCCTTTTGCTAAATCATTTTGATGAATTTTTTCTACTTCCCTAATATGATCTTTCAGTAATGGAATTATCTTCTGAGATAATATTGTTGTCCTATCTTTCTCCCCTTTTGAATCTCTTATTGTAAGACTCTTATATTCAAAATCAACATCCTTTATCCTAAGGTTCAAACCTTCACTAAGTCTTAATCCGCTGCCGTATAATATTGAAGCTATTAAATATGTATCTCCTTCCATGTTATTAATTACATTAATTGCTTCGGATTTGCTAAACACAACAGGCAGTTTCTTTCTATTCGATGCCCGCACTACATCTTCAAGCCAGCCAAAATTCTTCTCAAAATAATTTTTGTATAAATATACGATTGCGCATAAAGCTTGATTCTGTGTTGGCGCTGCCACTTGTTTTTCTACTGCTAGATGCGAAAGGAATTTTTCGACGTGTGTTTTGTCTAATTCGGTAGGATATTTTTTTCCGTTAAAGATGATGAATTCACGGATCCATTTAATATATGCTTCTTCCGTCTTACGGCTATAGTACCGGCTTCGTAAGTGTCTTCTTACCTGATCAAGCAACTTAACTTTTGTTCTTTTTACTTCCCTTTCTATCAACATTGGACTTTCCCCATGTTCCGTTTGCAACATAATATAATAACTTAATCAATTCAAGAACATGGCTTAGAAAAGAGATGGGAGAAAGGTACACTGCTTTTATAGATCACAACCACAAAATCTCTAACTTTTTCACTCTCATTTCTTAGGACTAGTTAAATACGTAAGTAAAACGGGAAACGTGAATTGGAAGAGTGAAAAACAGAAAGCTGAGTGCTATTCAGGAGCTAATCGCTAATTTCTTGCAGCAGCCATCTCTCATCTATTCGAATTCAATTCCTTAAGAATTTTAACAGCTTTTTGTGCGAATAAGATCAGAAACAGAAATAACGCCGCGAGCATAATCAATCCGCTCATCTTCTATTGCCCTAATTTATTACTCTATTATCGTATAAATTACAGCAAAGTAGATATCTGGGAATAGATTTTTGTTTTCCCTTACTGCAAATGCTTCTGGCTTAATTCAGAAATTTCCTCATAAGAATTACCTTCTGCGGAATATTAGTAACACAACTTATGAATTCCATTCGGGGGGAGTTTTATTTTAAAACTTTCTTATCATATCTGACAGATTGAATCTCCGCGGCGATGGAAAGAGCAATCTCGTAGGCTGTATCCCCTCCTATTTTCAATCCGATAGGCATATGAAGCATTGAAAGATCTATCTCCGCATCAATTTCATTCTTCAAATTATTAATCATTGCAGCAGCTTTTGCGCGTGAGGCAATAACTCCTATATACTTCTTAACTAAATTTCGGGAGTATAATGTTCTTAAGATATCATAATCATATTGATGACCGTAAGTAACAACTACAAAATAAGAATCGTCAGCGGGAATAAATTGTTCTGCAAAATCTTTGTAATCAGCATAGATGCAATTAATTCCTTTGGCTTTATTTTTTTCAAATAATTCCTGTCGGTTATCAATTAATATCACATGATATTTAAGCTTGCTCAGTATCTCAATTAAGGCTTGTCCAACATGCCCACCACCGAAAATATAAATTACCGACAAATTCTTAACGGCTTCATAGTAAAACCAAATTTTACCGTTACAACTCATAGGAATGATAGTGGCATCAGGATCGACAATAGTTTCATCATTAATCAGTAAATATTCTTTCAATAAGCTTTCGGTTCCGGAAGCCATCAACCCTACTGATTCTTGAATCGCTTCCATCTCAATTGCACCGCCGCCAACTGTACCAAAAGTTTTTCCCGCATCATCAACAACCATCTTAAATCCGGCTTTACCCGGAGTAGAGCCGGTAGATTTTACGACGGTAACAATTACAAAATTTCTGTTCTCTTTTTTTAATTCTATTATTTTACTGTAAATATTCATCTCGATATATCCGTTGGTAAATGATTGTTTACATCCTCTCCGGCGCGCTTACGCCAAGGATAGATAATCCATTGCGCAATACCGTTTGAATTGCTGTAGCGAGCGCTATACGGGCTTCAGCAAGGTTCTTCTCGCTGCCGATGATCCGGCATTCTGTATAGAATCTGTGAAAAAGAGCTGCTAATTCTTCCAGATAAATTGTAATCCGGTGTGTTTCGTAATTTTCCGCGCTGTAAAGCAGATCTTCGGGAAATTCAAAAAGTTTCTTAAGAAGATTCTGCTCCTCTTTAGTTGTTAGAAGATTCAAATTCTCTAATGATGATTCCAGTCTCTCCTCTTTTGTCATTCGTAGTATCGAAGATATTCTTGCGTACGCATACTGTAGATAGAATACAGGGTTTTCATCGGATTGTTTCTTCGCGAGATCAAGATCAAAATTGAGATGACTGGTTATGCTTCTCATGTTAAAAAAGTAACGTACAACATCGCTTCCAACTTCATCAATCAGCTCATCGAGTGTTATGTAATTTGCTTTGCGGGTCGACATTTTAACGACTTCACCCTTCTCCATAATGGTAACAAACTGGTGAATCAAAACTTTAACTTTGCCTGCATCATAACCCAGCGCACGTAATCCGGCAAGAACATCGGGGTAAGTTGCATTATGGTCTGAACCAAATAGATCAATCATCAAATCATATCCACGCTCAAACTTTGTAATGTGGTATGCAATATCTGGTAAACGGTATGTAGGTTCACCAGTTGATTTCACAATTACTTTATCGTTCTCATTGCCGAGTTCGGAAAGTTTTAACCATACGGCGCCTTCATTTTCATACGATAAATTTTTCTTCTTAAAATCCTCAAGAAGTGAATTAATCTTTCCCTCTTCATAAAGAATATGTTCGTTGTAGAAATTTTTCATGCGGATTTGTATTCGACTCATTGTTTTAATTATATCCGCAAAGATTTCTTTTTCTGCTGCCTGCTTAAATTTTCCTTCGGCATTTTCATTTTGAAGTGCATCACCATTTTCATTTTTTAATTTGGCGGCAATCGCTTTTATATACTCACCCTGATAATAATCTTCGGGAAACTCAACCTCATGACCAAGCAATTCCAGATAACGCAATCGGACTGAATCTCCAAGCATCCTCATTTGTCTTCCGGCATTATTAAAATAATATTCCCGGTCAACAGAATAGCCGATCCATTCCAGCATATTGGCAATAGTATCGCCCACAACGGCGTTACGTCCATGCCCTACGGTTAACGGTCCGGTTGGATTTGCCGAAACAAATTCAACCATTGCTTTTTTACCAGAGTGTTTTTTCGATTTTCCAAAATTTTCTTTCTGGTTGAATATCACATTTACTATTTGTGTGTTATAAGACTGTGTAAAGTAAAAATTTATGAAACCGGCACCAGCCATTTCAATTTTCTCAATTACATTTTTATCGAAGTCTAAATTTGAGATAATTTCTTTAGCTATTTCTTGCGGCTTTTTTCCCAATTTTTTCGCGAGGATCATCGCTGCGTTTGTTGAGTAATCACCATTTTCTTTCCTCGCGGGTACTGTAAAGATCAGATCAACCTCTTTCAAATAAGGTAGTTTTAATTCAGTTTGCAGAAACAGTTCTATTAAATAATTCTTCAAAAATTTCTCCGTAGATAATATGGACTAGTCATCATTCTTAATTTTAATTACAGGCGCGTCGCCCCAAAGTTTTTCAAGGTTGTAATAGCTTCTTACATCGGATTTGAAAATATGAACGATCACATCAAAATAATCAAGAATTATCCAATTCATCGTCTGAAAACCTTCTTTGTGCAGACATCTTATTCGATTTTCAAGCAGCTTTTCCTCAATCTCATCAGCAATTGCCTTAACTTGACGGTCTGCATCTGCCGAACAGATAACAAAGCAGTCGGTAATGCCGGAGAGTTTTCTGAGATCGAGTATATTTATATCAAAACCTTTTTTTGACTTAATGATTTCCGCTATCGCTTTCGAAAATTTTAATGGATCCAATCAAACCTCAATTTCATTTGTTATTTTTTTAATTCCATCCTTTCCGAACGGAAGAAGAATTTATTGTGTACCATATTAGAATGGTAAAGTTCAAAACGCTATTTGAATGGCGTGAGATTAAAATAATCTCTGCCGAGAACAATGGAAACATCCAGAAAATAATCTTTATTCAATTGCTGAATTACATTCTCGTTCTTGATTCCGAGTGCTTTTGCGGTTTTAAATGCGTTAGCCATATTTCCGGAACGATCAATCACTAGACTTTCACTAACATCGTCAGAGATATAATTGCCGGTCTTCACAACATCAAAATTATTATTTCGGAGAAAATCGGTAAATCGGTCGGCAACACCGCTAACTCCGCAGCCGTTCAAAACTTCCAACTGAATAATATCGGATGTCGTTTGATTTGATAGTTGTTCATCTATTTTATTTTTGTCAACAGAGACCTTTACAAAAATTGAATAGCCCATATAAATTATAACAGCCGCCAAAGAGAAAATAGAAATATTGAGAAACAAATTTATTGTAGAGGCTTTTAAGCCAGCCGAACTTGAAGATTTTTTTTTGCCGTTGATATTTTCCAAGTGTGAATTGCGCTCATATATTTATAAAACCGGGCGCAATTTAAGAAAAAACTATCTCTCTTTCTTAGAAGCCCCAATTGTTTAAGTAACTATCACGGTAAAATGGTGAATAGGACCCATATCCATATGGAGAATAATAACTGCCGGGTACATTTCTGTATTGAATTATAACATTCATGTTATCGGTAGGTTTGAATGTCAATTGCGCGCGGCTGAGGTATACTCCGTTTATTTGTTTTGAGAATTCCTGTCCGAAAGAATTATAGGGTGAGTTGACAACGCTTATATCCGTCTCCAAATTTAACTTGTCGCTAAACTTATATGCCATACTGTTAGTGTAAACACCCAAAGCCATTCCGCCTAAATTGCCAAAAGCGGAGTAGGATAAACCAAATGAGTGACGCATACTGAAATTATCGGGATTTATGAAGCCGAGTAACGACCCAAAGGAATTATTTTTGACAATCCCGCTTCTGATGTCAGGTTTGTTATTTGCTTCATCGCGGAATTGTGCAAAATTAACCGATGCCGTAAAAACGAAAATTAATAGAAATAGCTTTTTCATATCTTTACTCTAATATTATGTTTCTTTAACAACTCAGCAGATTAAATAGTTTCGGTAATTCTTCTACCGAATTACAGATCAATTTTATGGTTACTAAGCTTAAGATGCAAGTCAAATATTCGATTTTTCATACTGAATTAGCAAGCAGCTTCTAGAATTTTCCTTAAGTGTTAACTCTTACAATCATCTCGATTTCCACGGGGGCGTTCATCGGCAATTCATTCACGCCAACGGCACTGCGCGCATGCTTACCTGCTTCACCAAATACTTGACCTAGAAAATCAGACGCACCGTTTGCGATCTTTGGCTGCGCAGTAAAACCGACGTCCGAACTAACAAATACTGTCAGCTTCACTATCTGTTCAACTTTATCAAGATTTCCAATTATAGATTTTACAGCACTGAGACAATTAATTGCCGAAATCTTAGCACACTCAATTCCCTTCTCCTCAGTTACTTCATAACCAACCCTCCCTTCGGCAAATAATTTTCCATTCACAAACGGCAACTGTCCTGAAGTAAAAATTAGATTACCGCTTTTTTGAGCGGGAACATATGTGGCTAATGGTTTTGGTGGTATGGATGATAACTCATAACCAAGTAACTCTTTTATTTTCTGCTCAATCATTTCTCCCTCAGCAATATTTTTAATTAAGGAGGCTTCTAATCACATAGTGACGCCTATGGCAAAACTATTTTTTTATTTAATAGAACGCAGATAAAGCATATTTCCGCTAATCATTTTTGTTGTTTTTAGAAGTCCTCCTAATATATAAGAAAAAATAATGATAAAATCTTCTGGAATTATTTCTTGATTATCGGGCTGCTCTTTATCTTTGCAATCAAAATCGGAGATGAAGATGATCGGCGAAAAATTTGAAAAGCTCTGGCAAATCATGAAACGATTAAGGGAAGAATGTCCTTGGGATAAAGAACAAACTCACGACTCGATCAAAGCGGCGTTGTTAGAAGAGACTTATGAAACTATCGAAGCAATAGATCTGAAAGATTACGATGAATTAAAATCGGAATTAGGAGATCTGCTTCTGCATATAGTTTTCCATGCCTCCATTGCAGAAGAGAATAAAACATTTTCGATTGATGATGTCATCGACGCAATCTCCGAAAAACTTATCCGCCGGCATCCCCATGTCTTTAGCGATACAAAGGTCAACGGGACAAAAGACATTTTGAGAAACTGGGAGGAGATTAAACTTTCCGAAGGGAGAGATTCTCTTCTGGAGGGAGTTCCTAAAAATATGCCGAGTCTCGCCCGAGCGTTCCGTTTGCAGGAAAAGGCATCTAAAGTCGGTTTCGATTGGAATCAAAAAGAGGATGTCTGGAAAAAAGTAATAGAAGAAATTGAAGAGATGCATGAGATGGAAAGAGCAGGCAATTCACTTGAATTTGAGAAAGAGATGGGAGACGTGTTTTTTGCGCTCACTAATTATGCGCGATTTCTAGGTGTAAATCCGGAGAATGCGCTCCGCGGTACAAATGAAAAATTTATAGCGCGTTTCAGTTACATCGAAAAGAAAATTAAGGAAACCGGCAAAACGCTTAGCGAATCAACCCTTGAAGAGATGGATAAATATTGGGAAGAAAGCAAGACTCAACTATAAGCCCATCCCCACCCTTCCTACATAGTGGCAATGCCAAAGGGAAGGGCTTTTTTAAGTTAGGTTATGTAATTTAATCCACGATATTCGATATAATAAAATTGCTTGAAGTAATTCGCTGCTGCGGATCGAGCATTTTTTATTGAAATAATAATTCATAATGGGATTTTATATTCCCTTTCCGTTATTACTGTAATGTTTTTCGTAAGCGTTAATAATATCCTTTACCAATTTGTGCCGTACAACATCGCCTTTATCAAAATATACGAATCCCACTCCATCAATTCCCTTTAATATCTCTTTCACTTGAACCAATCCGCTTTGAGAAAAACTCGGTAGATCAATTTGAGTAATATCTCCTGTAATAATCGATTTTGAATTTGGTCCGAGCCGCGTCAGAAACATCTTCATCTGCATTCCGGTTGCGTTTTGTGCCTCATCTAAAATAACATACGCGTGATTCAAAGTTCTTCCGCGCATATAGGCAAGAGGAACAATTTCGACTACTCCTTTTTCAAGATAATTTTTTAATTGCTCGCCGGGTATCATCTCTTCCAGAGCATCATAGAGTGGACGCAAATAAGGGTCGATCTTTTCTCTAAAATCACCGGGAAGAAAACCAAGACTTTCGCCGGCTTCAACAGCCGGGCGCGCTAAAATAATTTTTTTAACTATTCCTTTCTTCAGTGCTGCTACAGCGAAGGCAACGGCAAGATATGTTTTTCCGGTTCCAGCAGGTCCAATTGCAAAGCAGATGTCATTCTCTCTCACACTTTTGATATAGGCTACCTGGTTTGGTGTTTTGGCTTTGATAACATCCTTCTTAGAATAGAGAATTATGCTTTCAAAATCGTTTTCGCTTATTATCTCTTTTCCTTGAAGCGTAAGATCGATGATCGTATAAACGTCGTTCGCCTGCAATTTACCGGTAGTATTCAGAACAAAGATCATCTCTTTTACTACTTTCTCAATCGCAGAAACTTCTTCAGCCACACCTTGAATGAAAATGTTATCGCCTCGTGCAGTAACATTAGAAGAGAATCTTTCTTCAATCGGCTTTATATTGCTGTCGTTGATCCCCATGAAAGAGAGAAGATCAACATTTTCCAACTTTACAATTTTATCTACCTGCGTATTAGCCTCCGTTAAAATAGAAAAGCCCTCTTCAAAAAAATGAAAAGGGCTTAATTCAAAAACAATTATTTAATACTTCCGAACAATAAAAAATCCTTACTTAACCGGAGCTTGAGTTTGTGTTGGAGGAGCCGGTTTATAATTTCTTCTGATCTTATCATATTTAGATATTTCTTCTTCAGTCAAATTCGGAATCTTGAAAATTTGTTTTGGGAAGATTAGATCCGGATTTTTTATTTGATCTCTGTTGGATTTATAGATTACCGGCCATGCAAAAGGATTAGCATAATGTTCTTTCTTCTTTGCAATTCCCCAAAGATGATCACCTCTTATCACGGTATAGTTAATTTCTTTCGGAGCTTCAATCCATGCGTCCAATTTTCTTTGAAGCTGATTATGAACTTTATCAAAGAATTCAGGAAGCGCGCTGATTTTATTTTTCTTCATTGCATCTAATTCAGCCTGACGATCTGCTTTTGGAGCAACTTGACCGTCAATCTTAGAACTAAGATCAGCTAATTGTTTCCTGAAATTATCAACATCCGCCTTTTTGCCGTCGAGCATCGCATAAAGTTCGTTAATGCAGTCGTCGTAAGCTTTTAGACTTTCGTTCATCTTTTTAAGATTAGCAACTTCAGCTTTCAAAGTGTTTAATTCAGTAGTAAGAGCAATTCTTTTTTCGGTAAGTCGGTTAATTTCATTCTGCCATTCTTCTTTTGTCATTTCTTTATCTTGCGCAAAGAGATTGACAGAGAGAAGCATAACGAAAATGCCGGCTAACAATAATTTGTAAACTTTCATTTAAACCTCCGTCATTAATAAACTAATTAATTACAACCCGATTTTCTCGAGATTCTTTTTTGTATCAGCTTTCTCTTTTGCGCATTGATCAAGCTTTGCGTTCTTTTCTGCAATCTCTCGTTCTATTGCTGCTTTTTCGGTTTTAAGTGAACCAACTTCTTTTTCTAGTGCTTTAACCTCAGAGCGAAGTGCCTCTAGTTCAGCCATCTGCTCTTCCGATACACCGCTGCAGCCGGTAAAACCGATTATCCCTGCAACGAGAACTACGACAAGTGCAGAATTGATGATTCTTTTCATCATTTGAGTTCTCCTTTAGATTGATGAGTTGAATTTTCTGTTTGAAATATAAGAATTTTCCCGTCCAAATAAAGCCCATTCCCCACCATTTTCCGAAAAAAAATTAAATAATCCTTTTTTCAACCAGACTGGTGAATTTGTTCCCGGCAATTATTATATGATCGAAGACTAAAATATTGATAATTTTTCCAGCCTCCACCATTTGACGCGTCAAAGCTATATCTTCATTACTTGGTTCGCTGTTTCCGCTTGGATGATTGTGTAAAAGAATAATATTTGCCGAATTGTTTTCGATGGCGACTTTAAATACCTCGCGGGGATGAACCACGCTCGAATTCAAATTTCCCACAGAAATTAATTCAACTTTGCTGATTTTGTTTGCAGTATTTAGGCATACAACGTAAAACTCCTCTTTTATTTTATCGCGAAGAACCGGAATAAAAATTTCTGCAATGTCGCCCGGAGAGGTTATTTTTTTGAGAGAAAAAAGTTTTTTCTGAGAGTCTGCGCGTCTTCCTAGCTCAAATGCGGCAAGCAGTGTTGCGGTTTTATCTTTACCTATTCCGCGATGTTTACGAATCGATTCTGATGTCTGCGAGGTGAGACTATTTAGTCCGCCCGCCTTTTGAATTAATTCCTGAGCGACTTGAATAACACTTTTCCCTTTTGTGCCGGTTCGAAGTAAAATTGCTATAAGTTCCGCATCACTTAAGCTCTGCACACCTCGGAGAGCTAATTTTTCGCGCGGACGATCATCAATAGGTAATTCTTTTACTTTCATAGCTAATACCCTTAGCTTATGATTGTTTAATCTACTCCCACTCAATAGTGGATGGCGGTTTTGAACTTATATCGTAAACCACACGATTCACTCCCCGGACAGAGCGGATAATTTTATTCGATACGAGTTCTAGAAAGTCGTGATCGAAGCGATACCAATCGGCAGTCATACCGTCCGTTGAGGTAACTGCACGCAAAGCAATAACGTTTTCATAAGTGCGCATATCTCCCATTACACCAACTGTCTGAACCGGAAGAAGAACGGCAAATGCTTGCCAAATTTTATCATAAATCTTTGCCTTATCGAGTTCACTTATAAATATATCATCTGCCTCGCGAAGAATGTCCAATCGTTCTTTAGTAATTTCGCCAAGGACTCTTACTGCAAGACCCGGACCCGGGAATGGATGACGCCGAATAAATGATTCTGGCAAATCAAGATTACGACCAATAACACGCACTTCATCTTTGAATAGTTCCCGGAAAGGTTCTATCAATTTGAGGTTCATCCGGTCAGGAAGACCGCCCACATTATGGTGTGTTTTAATTGTAACCGATGCCCCTTTAACTGAAACGGATTCAATCACATCGGGATATAGTGTGCCCTGAACAAGAAATTCCGTGTCTGAGCATTTTTTAGCTTCACTTTCAAACACATCAATAAAAGTGTTGCCTATAATTTTTCTTTTTTTCTCCGGATCGCTAACTCCGGCTAAACGGGTTAGAAATAATTCTGTCGCATCGATATGATCAACGCGCATTTGATAATTCTCGCCAAACATTTTAATTATTGCCGCGCTTTCATCTTTGCGCATCATTCCGTGATCAACGTGGATGCAGATAAGCTGATCTCCAAGCGCTTTATGAATTAACACCGCGGCAACGGAAGAATCTACACCGCCGCTCAGCGCACAAATAACTTTTTTGCTGCCAACTTTCTCTTTAACTTCTTCTATTGTGGAACCGATAAAATTTTGTGCGCTCCAATCCGCTTTACATCCGCACACCTTAAATAAAAAATTATCCAATATTATTTTCCCGTATTGCGAATGTGCCACTTCGGGATGAAACTGTAGACCATAAATTTTCTTTTCGGGATTCGATATAGCACACAGCGGAGAATTTTCGGTCTTCGCCGTAACAGTAAATCCATTCGGCATCTTGGTAACATAATCACCGTGACTCATCCAGATCACAGAGCCATCCTCAACACCAGTTAGAAGTAAATCATCTTTTAATATTTCCAACTCGGCTTTACCATATTCCCTATCCGTTGCCGGCTCAACTTTTCCATCATTAAAAATTGTAATCAACTGCAGTCCATAGCAAATGCCAAGTATTGGGATCTCCAGTTCGAATATCTGCTTATCGATTTGCGGTGAACCATCTTCGTATGCACTCATCGGTCCACCGGATAAAATAATTCCCGCAGGCTTCTCACTCATTATTTGATCGAGTGAAAAAGTATGGGCGTGAATTTCAGAATATACTTTGCTCTCGCGGATTCTCCGTGCGATAAGTTGTGTGTATTGGGAGCCGAAATCGAGTATTATAATTTTTTGTGAGTGAGTCATATTATTGAGGGGTTTGGATCTATTAAAAATGGCAAAATCCGTTTCCGGATTCTGCCGTTCAAAGATGTAAAAACAAAAAATTATTGACCAAGTTGAGCTTTGTAAGCCGCTGCGTCAAGTAAGTCGTTAAGTTGAGTAGGATCTGCTAATTCAACTTTAATTATCCATCCATCTCCGTATGGATCGGTATTTACCAGCTGCGGTTCATTATTCAATTTGGAGTTTAGCTCTAAAACTTTTCCGGTTACCGGCGCATACATATCGCTGACCGTTTTAACCGCTTCTATAGTTCCAAATGATTCTCCTATTGTCATCTCTGCAATGTCTGGCGCAATGTCCAAGTAAACGATATCTCCTAATTCACCTTGAGCAAAATCTGTTACGCCAATAGTTCCAACCATACCCTCAACCTTTATCCATTCATGGTATTTAGTGTACTTAAGATTTTCTGGAATATTCATAATTGCCTCTTTAGTTAATGTGTTTATCTATGAATGAAGTATCGAAATCGCCTTCAATGAATTTTTCGTTATTTAAAACTTTGATATGAAATGGGACGGTAGTCTTTACACCTTCAATTTTGAATTCCTCGAGAGCACGTAATGCACGGCGGATAGCATGAGGGCGGTCGGTTCCCCAAATAATGATCTTTGCAATTAGTGAATCATAGTTTGGTGGAACGACATAATCGGTATAAACGTGAGAATCGATTCGAACACCAAAGCCGCCGGGGAAATGTAGATACTCGATTCGCCCCGGAGATGGTCTGAAATTATGTTCCGGATCTTCGGCGTTAATTCTGAATTCTATTGCATGCCCACGCGCCTCTAATGGTTTATCTTCAATCGGAAGACCTGCCGCAATTAGAATCTGATTTTTAACAAGATCAAAGTTGCGCACCATTTCAGTTACAGGATGCTCAACTTGAATTCTTGTATTCATCTCTATGAAATAAAAATTTTGATGTTTATCTACAAGGAATTCTATAGTGCCGGCGCCTTCGTAGTTCACAGAGTGGACTCCGAGCAGAGCGGCTTCTCCCATTTTTTTTCGAGTTTCATCTGAAATAAATGGAGAAGGAGATTCCTCAATTAATTTCTGATGCCTCCGTTGAATTGAACAGTCTCTTTCGCCATAATGGAAAAAATTTCCGTGGGTATCGCAAAGAACCTGAATCTCAACGTGCCGGGGATTCTCGATATATTTTTCCAGATAGAGAGCTGCATTGTTAAATGCGGCACCGGCTTCATTGCCCGCTGTTTGAAATGCTTTTTCAATTTCGCTCTCTTCAAATACAATACGCATTCCTTTTCCACCGCCGCCGGCAGATGCTTTCAACATAACCGGATAACCAATTTCAGCGGCAATTTTTTTAGCTTCATCAACATCATTAACAACACCTTCGCTTCCGGGAACGACTGGAACACCAACTTTTTTCATAGTTTCTTTTGCAAAGGCTTTATCTCCCATCTTACGGATAGAATCTGGTGAGGGTCCAATAAATTTAATATTGGATTCGGCACAAATCTCGCTAAACTCAGCATTCTCAGCAAGAAATCCATAACCGGGATGAATTGCGTCGGCGCCTGTTATTTGTGCCGCGGAAAGTATACTGGAAACTTTTAGGTAGCTTTTGTTACTTGGTGCGGGACCAATACAAACTGCTTCGTCCGCAAAAACAACATGAAGAGAATCGCGGTCAACTTCACTATAAACCGCAACGGTGGGAATTCCCATCTCTTTGCATGTTCTAATTATTCTAAGTGCTATCTCACCGCGATTGGCGATTAAAATTTTCTTAAACAAATTTTCCTCTTAAAAGTTTGATAACACTAAACCGTTTCGATCAAAAATAGAGGCTGGTTGTACTCGACCGGGCTTGCATTCTCTACAAGAATTTTCACAACCTTTCCTGAAACGTCGCACTCAATTTCATTCATCAATTTCATTGCCTCAACAATGCAAAGAACTGTACCGGCAGAAACCATATCGCCAACTTGAATATATGAATCTGCATCAGGTGCTGGAGAGCGGTAGAATGTTCCAACTATAGGTGATTTAATTTCATGAAGCTTAGAGGATGTTTCTATTTTAACCGGCTCGGATTTAGACGAGACATCCTGAGGCATATGTGATTGTACATGTGTCATTTGTCTCGAGTAATCAACAGAATGCTGATAGTGCATTTGAGACTGGTTCAAATTTTTTGAGATCTTGACTTTGAGTTCATTTTCCTGAACTTCAAATTCAGTAATCTCACTCTGTTCTACCAGCTTAATGAGCTTTTTAAGAAGGTTTATATCCATTTTAGTTCACTCTTAGTTTTTAACTCGTTCGACGTATCCGCCTGTTCGTGTATCAACTTTTAGAACATCTCCTTCGTTGATGAACAGAGGAACATTAATTTTAGCACCAGTTTCCAGTTTTGCAGGTTTGAGGGCACTGTTTGCTGTATCTCCTTTGAATCCGGGTTCAGTCTCAACCACTTTTAACGCAACAAAAATAGGAATTTCTGCAGAGATGATTTGATCTTTATCATCAAGAAGAAGTTCTATTTCAGTTCCTTCTTTTAAATAGATCTGCCCATCTCCAATTACACTCTCTGCCACGGTCATCTGTTCATATGTTCCGTTATCCATTAGAACTAGGCCTGCAGATTCTCTGTAGAGGTATTGATATTTTCTTCTTTCGACACGAATTACTTCCACTCCCTCTCCGGAGCGGAATGTGTTGTCTAAAACACGGCCGGTTTTCAAATTTTTCAATGATGTTCTTACGAACGCCCCGCCTTTACCCGGTTTAACATGCTGGAATTCAACAATTACATAAGGTTCGTTTTTATATTTTATTATAAGACCGTTTCTGAAATCTGATGTATCTGCCATAAAAAGTTTAATCCTTCTTAACGATGAGAATATAGCCGTCACTCGATCCAAAATCAAGGACGGTTTTGATGAACAAAAATATTTTTTTTGAATTAGCTCTCGATCTGAATTAGATATCTATCAACTTCAGAGAAAGCGGCGGAATTTTTATAATCTTTTTTAATCATCTCAAAAATAGATTTTGCTTCTTCTTTTTTCCCTAAATTGAGTCTAATGATTCCCGCGCGTAGAAGATAGTCGGAATTTGAGGGATTATTTTTTGAAACATTGGCGGCGTCTTTATAAAGATCTGCGGCTTTTTCAAGTTCCTTTTTCGATTCAAGAATACCTGCCTTAGCGGCTAGAGCCGTTGCCTTGAAAAGAGGATTACTTCCCGAGTAATCATTGAATGCTTTATAAGCGTCCTCGGTTTGACCGAGCATCAAATAGGAATTTCCGAGATAAATTTTTGCGGTTTCGCCGTTTTCGGAACTTCCATAATCACTCACAATTTTTTTCAACCCGATTAAGTTGGTTGAAGGCTGACCATCTATTGCCTCTTTAAACGCGGTAGATTCGTATAGCGGGATAATCTTGGAAAGCATACCGGCTGCTTTTTTATTATCGTTCATCGCTTTATTTGCAAAGAGAATCCCGGCAACTACAACTAATGCAACTGCCGCAGCACCAATCAATATCTTTGCCTGGTATTCAAAGACAAAGTTTTTTACCCGGTAGTAGGTGGTAACTAATGTGTCCTCTTTCATCTGTTTTTTTGTGATCTTTTTTTTTCTCTCTAACACTTTGAACCTCGTATGTTGAAAAATCTAAAAATTCGGCGGGAAATCTAAGAAAAATTATAATCCTATTCTAATATGATTTGAAAAAATCCATGCATTCTGGTTTAATGAAACTTCCGCTCGGTAAGCTCCATTCTCCTTAACAAAAAACTCTAAAAATGGACCATCTTTGGAAATAATCTCTTCTCCATTTCGTAAAAGACGAATTACGGAGTTTTCATTTGGCACAGTAACGTTTAATTGAATATTATCGGTTAATTGGACGGTATCGCCCATCTGATAATTAATCTTACCGACTTTAGCATTAAATCTAAATCCTCTTGCATCGCCGTGGTAAAAATTTGAGATAAAGCTATTCCCTTCTCTCAAGGCTTTTAATATTTGATTCTTTGCAGCAGCAATCTCATTTTTTTCCGTAGAATTGATTAACGGATTATTAACAAGTACATGTGTACGGATCGATTTGAATAAGACTTTATAGGGAAATATTTCCAATTCAACAAACCCGAGAATATTTATTTTATGTGCATGAGCATCAACTCCACCAATTCCAACAACTTTTCGTTTTAGATTTAGCTTATCCCATACGTTCAACGTTTCCGAAGGTGGAGCAGAGATCGATTTAAGAGGATGTAAAAAGTAGTTGTATTTATTCTGCTCGGTAAGACCCTCCATCCACTCCGACATATGGTTCCAAATTTCAATGCCAGTAAAATCATCCGAGCTCCATTCTGTCCATGGATATGCCGGATGTTCTTTCATGGAACATCTTTTTTCGTGTGGATGAGCAAGAAAGCCGATTCCGCCAGCTTCTTTTATTCTACTAACATATTCCTTTGCCGGAATACGTGTAGAAAATGTTTCGCTTATTCCTAACGCGATGTAATGATTTTTATTTTCTTTGTCGTTTATTTCACATCCTACTAAAAGGAGGGTATTGCCATACCAACCTTCAAATCCTTCATCAAGGGCACGTAGAGTGTTATGATCGGTAAGAATCATAAAGTCGAGTCCAGACTCATTTGCCTGTTGGGCAATATCTTTTACTTCGCCCGAGCCATCTGAATAAACAGAATGGATATGTAATGCGCCAGTGTATTCAAACATTTAGTATTCCGGATCAATATAGAAGAAATTAACCTTCGAAAGAATAACAAGATCAATTAAGCATTGTTGACTTCGAACAGAGTTGTATACTGTGTCGATTGCTCTTTGATCATATCGGAAAGCTTCGTCATAAGAATATCGATGCGTTCGTCTGTATTGTCTTCAAAATTCTCATACGATTCTTTATTCTTAAAAATATAGATCTCCTCAAAATTGTTTGGTTTATTTTTCTGTTCGAAAACAGAATAATTCTCCAGACCATCTGCCTTAACTATATTTTTTAATTCACGAACTACATCCAGGTATTGTTCCCGTTTTTCTGGAAAAACATGATAACGAATGGAAAAAATTACTTTACTCATTTATCTCCTCTATTATATTGTTAATTCTCCCTTAAAAGTAATTTTAGCGGGACCGGTCAAAGAAATATCCCGCACCTTTTGATTCTCAATCTTGAAATCCACAATCAATTCATCGCCGCTTTTAGTACGAATCTTAATAGGCGGACTTAAGTTATTTTGAACAAAACAAATTAAAGCCGCGGCAACAGAGCCTGTTCCGCACGCAAGCGTTTCATCCTCTACACCGCGTTCATAACTTCTAATGTTTATCTCCCCATTCAACAGTTGAATAAAGTTAACGTTTGTCCCGTGAGGCGCAAAATCCTTATGATGCCGAATTTCTTTTCCAATTTCACAAACTGGAAATTCTTTCAGTTCATTATAAAACGAATTTGGATCCGATGAATTTTTAAGAACATCATTAATTTTTATTACAACATGCGGCGAACCGGTATCCGCATATGAAGCCGCTATTAGTTGGTTTGCGGCTTTGATCTTAAAATTTTGTTTCATCTTTTTCGGGTGGTTAAGATAAAACTTAATCAGCCCGCTTTCTAATACTTGTCCCGAATATTCCGTTCCAGCAGTGGTAAATTTAATCTTTCCTTCAGCAATTCTACCGCTTTTATTCGCATAAAGTATAGCACATCGAGCTCCGTTGGCACATAAACTGCCGGTGGAACCATCGGAATTGTAATAACTCATTTCAAACGGATAATCTTTCGAATCGGAGAAGAGTAAAACGCCATCGGCACCGATTCCCGTGCGTCTTTCGCACAATTTAGCAATTAACCGGGGCGATAATTCAATATCCGGATTGATTTTTTGATCGAAAAGTATAAAATCGTTTCCGGCGCCGCTTAATTTTGTGAAGTAAAGATGAATCATTCTGGATTTAAATTTACGTCAATAAAATAGCTAATGCAATGAAAATTGAGCGCTGGCACGGTTTTTTAGGTAAAGACGATCAAGCCTCGATAAATAATTCTAATATTCATTCGATTATTAGGTATAAAATATAACGGAGTGGTAAGTTGGTAAAAGAATTAGAGATCTCATCAAAACTCTTTTCTTCGATTAAATCCCTAAGAATAATTCTAAGTTATGTCTGCTTAAGCGCGGTTTGGATTTTTATAGCTAACTCTTTTATGGGCAAATATCTACTTCTTTCCGAATTTGGAACCTGGACGCAAATTCTAAAAGAGTGGGTCTTCGTAATTATAACCTCAGGCTTTCTTTACCTTCTCATTAACCGTTCAATATTTCTAATTAATACCGCAAAAGACGAAGCGGAAAGAGCCAATAAGTTAAAATCAGAGTTTTTAGCGCAGATGTCTCATGAAATAAGAACTCCTCTTAACGTCTCACTTAGTTTCTACACAAAAATTAAATGGGAACTCGGGAATAAACTTACTCCTGAATTATTGAACGACTTCTCGATTATTGAAAGGTCCGATCAACGGCTGATTCGTACAATCGATTTGATTTTAGAAATGTCACAGTTACAATTAGGAACATATCACCACGTTTTTGAAAAGATCGATTTAGTTGAAGACGTTTTCAAAAAGATTCAGAATGACTACACATTAAAGAGTGAAAACAAAGGATTGGAAATCATTTTTAACTACAAGGCAAAAGATGCATTCTTAAAATGTGACAAAACCTCTGCCCTAAAAATTTTTACAAATATATTAGACAATGCTATAAATTTTACCGAAAATGGAAAAATCGAATTGAATGTTGAGACTGGGAAAAATAATTCATTAGAGGTTTCAATAAGTGACACCGGAATTGGTATCTCCAAAGATTTCCTTCCAAAATTGTTCGAACCTTTCCGGCAAGAGGAGCAGGGTTCATTAAGAACCTACGAGGGAAACGGATTAGGACTAGCAATTGTTAAGAAACATTGTGAAATGAATAATGCCTCGATTAAAGTCGAATCTGAGAAAGGGAAAGGAAGTAAATTCAAGGTATCATTTCCTCGGTAAAGACTAATGGAAAGAAGCAAATTTTCTTTTGTTGTAATCCTCATCTTGGGGTAATAAAGCTATAAAAAAAATAGTTTTTTTCTGTAGCTATTAAGTTGGAACCAGTCTAATAATTCTCTTCAACAGATCAATTCAATAATACAAACCAAGCGTTCATTTATTGATTCAAAAAAAATCTCAGCTTCCTCCATTGTTGGCACGTAGCTTAAGCGGTTCGAGTCGACCAGTAAAGAATAATTTCTAATAAAGAACGGTTCTAAAAATTATCGAATGGAAATATTTAATTCCGCCAAAGGCGGGGCAGAGAAAACGCAAAGTCCGCAGAGAATATTGATATTTTTATGGCATAGCCATGCCTATGGCAGAACCGCTCTAAAATTAAAAATGCTTTTTTGAGAATGCTCTGCCGGAATGACTCTTCAAATATTTTTCAAATTCATAAGCTTTGTATTTCTCCGAGAATGAAATCGCTGTTGTGAGTCGCCATGGTTTGTATTTTGATGTATGATGTGATCCCCCTTGATGATGTTTGTCTAAACGTCTTTTAAGATCAATAGTACAACCAACATAAAAATATTCGGGATACTACTCTCTAATATATATACGTAATAAAACATATCCGAGTAGTAGTACGGCGTAGTTTTGAGCGGACTTATCATAAAGCCGAATTTACCGGCTTCTTCCCAAAATACGGGACTACGCCGTGTTCGGCTTCTTTTTTCGCAAGCTCAAAAAGAAGCCAAGTGGAGGTGGCGGGAGTCGAACCCGCGTCCGAAATTATAATCCTATGAACGTCTACACACATATTCTGTTTTTTAATTTTATCACAACACCATCAACAGACAGATTTTACTGTGACTATTCCGAAATTAGTTTCGCCTCGTCTATCCGGAAGTTCGATTTGGCTATCATGCCGAGCGGCGTTCTTTCGAATCCAGGCATGAGTGGAAACGAAGAACGGCTGCGTAAATTACGCAGCTAAAGCGTAGTTATATTCGCCTTTTAGTTTTTTTACCGTCGTTTTACGTGTCTACGGAGAACACGGTGCGCAGTTCAAAGAACAAATAACCCCGTCGAAGCCAAAGTCACCCCCGAAAAAGAATTGAGAATGAAGAATTAATTCTGCATTCAATCGGGTGATAAGTTACAACAAAGGTTTAAAGAACAAGTTTATTTCTGCCAGGCAATATCTGCAGAGTTATTGGAAAAATTTTCAAACCTTGCGAGAACAAAAAGCAGATCCGATAGGCGGTTCAAATATACTTCTATTTGATGATTAATTGCATCATCTTTTGAAAAAGCCACTACTTCGCGTTCAGTTCTTCTACAAACTGTTCTCGCATGATGTAAAACAGCAGAACCCTTTAATCCGCCTGGCAAAATAAAATTTTTCAATTCGGGAAGTTGCGAATCAAATTTATCAATTAATCCTTCAAGCCGCTTTACAAATTTTTCATCAACACGCGGTATCACTAAATTCTTATTTTCTTTATCCAGAGGCGAAGCTAAATCGGATCCAACAGTAAATAAATCGTTCTGTATACTTTTTATAACATCTTTCAGTTCCTTATTCATCAACTCTGTCACCGCCACACCTAGAATCGCATTTAATTCGTCAACGGTTCCATAAGCAGTAATCCTCAAATCATCTTTCCAGACTCTTTTGCCTCCAAATAAGGAGGTCTCCCCTTTATCTCCCGTCTTGGTATAAATTTTCATGATTTATTTGGCAGATCAGCTATTTTAAATTCAACTTCACGTTTATCAGCTATTGCAAAATGTTGAGCCCCATTGTCTATTGCTTTCTTTCTGACAATAGCCAAACCTTTCTGCCCGGTTAAAAGTTCATCTTTAGACAGAGTTGTTATTTTACCCGACTCATTTTTATCTTGATCGAAAAGAGGCAGCGGTTCAACAGAAACAATTGAATTTGTAAGAGTAACCGCAACTAATTTTTTTTGAACTTTATCATAAGTATTCAGCCTGGCAATTATTTCTTGCCCGATATAACATCCTTTCTTAAAGCTCACCTCGTGAATGAGGTTTACCTCATGCGGATTGGTTTCATCATTGATTTCATTGGGAAAAGCAGGAATTCCATTTTCAATCCTAAAAGCATCATATGCATCATCTCCGACAACATGCAGATCAAAAACGCTTTTAATACTGAACAGATACTCGATTAGAGCTGCGGTTTTTTCTGAATTTATAAGCGCTTTGTAAATCCGCACTCCGTTATTCTCCGGATTCATAAAAAAGTAAAATGTGAATCCGTCAACGTCAAATTTTTTCACTTTTTCAGAATCGACTGCATTAATCTCTTTTCCCAAAAGAAGGGTGAGAAACGATTCCGCCTGCGGGCCAATAAAATCAATAATATGGTAATTACCGGAGACATCCTTTGTGTGAATGTCTTCGGTTATGATAAATTTATTAACCCAGCTGAAGAGACGTTTATCCTGGTCCCCGTTGCCGATCAAGAAGAATTCATTCTCCAAATTGATTAAAGTTGTGCGGTCAATAAATTTTCCCTTCTCGTTCAAGAAAATAGTATTTCGTTTTTCGAAGGCTCTCAAATCCTTAACGTTGTTTGTCGATACGCGATGTAAAAAATCGAGTACGTCTTTACCCGTCATATGTATCACAACCATCGATGAACTAACTCTGAGACCAATACCGTTGCGAAGCGATTCGAACTCCTTTTTAGCCGAAGTAAAAGAACGATACGATTCTTCCTCCCTTACAGCAGACGGAAATTTATAATTTAAAAACTCGGATAAAGATAACACTATTTGATTCTCCTGATACATTCTAATCTTTCTACATTCTTAAATAGTTAATCTAATATTTCCTAAACCATCTTGCGTTTTTGTCCGTTATATAGAGCAAACGTTTTTCACTCCAATAAAAGGGGATCGAGTCAAGAATCCGGATCGCGTAAAGTGAATCCTGCCATGAATTTCCGGTGAATCGGAATTCATAGTAATCCGGGAATTTGTCATTGTTTAAGTTCGCAATTGTTCTCTTATGGGCGATGCCAACATACGTCTCCAAAAGATGGGGAGGTTTATGCCAACCATCGGATAGAAAAAAATTATAATTCCGATGTCCCGAAATAATTCCATCCTCATAATTCAGCTCTACATACTTCATATTTTTGGCTTTCCAATTCTTTATTGTGATGCGGTTGAATCCGCCATGAATTGGAACTTCCGATTCCCACTGTCTTTCAAACTGACCGTCTTTGCATTCGAATAAAGTTAACCAGAAGAAAGCGGTGCCGAGTTTTGTGCTGTCAAGATTAATGTAACTGGATTCAAACCCGATTACATTTTTTGTTTCAATAAGACGTTCACTCTGTTTAGATTTTGCAATTACGGCAAGAATAAAATTTCCACCATCCTTAAAATAAACTACCGCATCTTTAGGAACGTTATAGGTGAATGTCCGATCAAATTGAACAAGATAAGTTCCTTGATCATAATTATTGAGGATATATTCTTTAAGAGCAATAGTATCACAAGGAAATCGATTTTGGGTTTGAGCTTTTCTAACATCTATATTATACTCTCGTATCTGTTCATCTTTGGCGCTTGATGTTGCGGCATCACCACTTTCACCCTGCTTGGATGTACACATATAACTTAATAAACCTAAAAGAGAAAACACTATAAGTCTTTTATAGAGTTTCATCCCTGAGTTCCTTTATTTTATTTGATTTCAGTATCACTTAATTTTTTGCAAACTCATCAAGAAAATATGCGGATGAGTATAATCCCTTCTCAAAATTCTCGAGAAGAAAATGTTCATTTGGTGAATGAATATTATCGCTGTCTAATCCTAAACCCATCAGCACAGCCGGCGCTTTAAGTTGTTTTACAAAATCAACAACAATTGGAATGGACCCTCCTTCTCGTGTAAAGAAAGTTTTTTTGCCAAATGCTTTTGATACAGCTTTTGAAGCGGCATTGATAGCTTTGCTTCCCAAAGGAATAATTACGCCATTTCCATAGTGAAGAGTGCGCACATCTACTCTAACACTTTTAGGTACAATAGAGTGAACAAATTTTGTAAACTCTTTTGCAATTTTAACCGGGTCTTGATTTGGCACTAGCCGCATGCTAATCTTGGCTATAGCTTTAGATGGCAGTACGGTTTTAGCACCGTTACCTGTAAAGCCCCCAATAATTCCGTTACAATCCAAAGTTGGGCGTGTCCATAATCTTTCTAATGTTGTAAATCCCTTTTCACCTTGCAATTCTTTTACATTTAACTCTTTAGCATACTGTTTATCGGAAAGTTTAAGCAGTCTAAAATTTTCTCTTTCTTCTTTACTTACTTTTAAGAGAGCCTTATAAAAATTCGGAATAGTTACTTTTCCATTTTTATCATGTAATTTAGAGATAATTTTAGCCAACTCATTAATCGGGTTGGCAACGGCTCCGCCAAAACTTCCGGAATGCAAGTCTCTATTTGGACCGACTACTTCTACTTCCATATAAAGCAAGCCACGCAAACCGTATGTAATGGTTGGAACGCCCTTTGCATACATGCTTGTATCCGAAATTAAAATTGCGTCACACTTTAGCAATTCTTGTTTGTCTTTTAGAAAAGTAACAAGATTTGTACTTCCGATCTCTTCTTCGCCTTCAAGAATAAATTTCACATTAACCGGAAGTTCGCCTGTAGTTTTGAAAAACGCCTCAACACTTTTGATGTGAACAAAATGCTGTCCTTTGTTATCATTTGCACCGCGAGCCCAAATTTTTCCATCTCTAATAACTGGTTCAAACGGTTGATCTGTCCAGAGAGTTAGAGGATCAACAGGCTGTACATCGTAGTGACCGTAAATTAAAACCGTCGGCTTATCAGGCTGATTGAGCCATTCGGCATAAACAATAGGATGACCCGGTGTTGGAAAAATTTCTACTCTTGTCATTCCTGCTTCTTGTAACTTCTTGGCTGCAAAATTTGCACATCTTAACATTTCATTTTTGTGTGATGCAAGAGTACTGATGCTCGGTATTCTCAAATACTCTTTTAATTCTTCCAGATAATTTTCTATATTAACTTTCATATGATTTATTACGACATCCACAATACCTCCAACTCTTCAAATTCTGCATAAATAAAATATGATACCTCTTAGCAATCCAAATTTACACCTATGGACTTCTGTATTCAAGTAGATATCCTATTATTTAAGAGAATTGTTGAATTAATAAGAGCCATAATAATATTGTTTTTAGGATTAAGTGACTATTCCCTTTTGAATCTTTTCTATTTATGGTAAATTTCGAGCATAAAGCTCAAAAAAGAATTAATGATAATTATAAAATACATACTGAAAAATCATCTTATTCCATTTCTATTCTCGATTTTCATATTGCTGGCTGTGTTTATACTTCAGTATTTAGTTAAGATGGCTGATCGATTAGTGGGAAAAGGATTGAGCGTCTGGGTAATCATTCAGCTGATTACTTACAGCCTTGCGTGGATGGTAGTTCTTGTTGTACCGATGGCTGTATTGATTGCAACTCTTATGGCATTCGGATCTATGTCGCAAAATAATGAGGTAGCGATCCTCAAAGCCACAGGTGTTAGTTTATATAAAATGATGCTTCCCCCATTTGTAGCAAGTATATTTATTGCCCTCTTCCTTGTTCATTTTAACAATAACATTTATCCAGATGCGAACCATGCGCTCCGAATTTTGCTCGAAGATATTTCAAGAAAGAAGCCTACTCTTTCATTGGTTCCCGGAGTTTTTTCGCAGGAAGTTCAAAATTATTCAATACTTGTCCGCGATATTGATCAAACTACAAACCAACTGAAACAGATTACTATTTATGATTATTCCCGTCTGCCAAAGGTGAATATTGTAACTGCCGGGACGGGAAAAATTTATTTCTCGCAAAATCAAAAAAAATTGATGATGGATTTATACAACGGCGAAATTCATGAATCGGATAACACGGAAAAAAAAACTTACCGTAAGCTTCGTTTTGAACGGCATAAAATTGCAATGCCCGCCGAACAATTTACTTTTGAGCAAACCGGACCTGGCGGACAACGCGGCGACCGAGAGCTTGGTGCATACCAACTCAAAGTAATAGCCGATAGCTTAGAAAAAAGACAATTATCCTTTCTTGCCGATTATGATAAGCGAGTCAAAAACCTAATTCATGAAGATCACCTATCAGAGAGCATAATTACCGCTTCAGAAAAATTTGTTTACTTAAAAGCCCAGCAAAAAATACGCTCTGACGAAAGTTCATTAAATGATATCCTATCCCGCTTGGATTATAATGATCGGGATTATGACAAATATTGGGTTGAGATACATAAAAAATATTCTCTGCCCTTTGCATGCATCATTTTTGTTTTGATTGGTGCACCGCTAGGGACAATGATGCGAAAAGGGGGATTTGGTATGGCGGCGGGTATGAGTCTCATCTTCTTTTTAGTCTATTGGGCTTTTTTAATTGGCGGTGAAAAACTGGCAGACCGCGGACTGCTTTCGCCATTGCTGGGCGTTTGGAGCGCAAATATTTTTCTCGGTTTTCTTGGAATTCTGTTGATGATAAAAAGTGCTAGAGAAAAAATTACAATCAATTTTGAATTTTTTAATAAGTTTATACCAAAATCGTGGAGACCTCAAGAAGAGACCAATGAAAATTCTTGACCGCTATCTCGTAAAACAATTTCTTCAGACAATTCTTTTCGGATTGCTATCCTTCACTCTTCTATTTGTGGTAATAGACTTGATGGAAAATCTTGGCGATTTCATCGATCAGAATGTTCCGGCTCACTTGATAATGCAATATTATTTTGTCTTTATCCCCGAGATGATTCGTTTAATGACGCCTGTCGCCGTTCTCTTGGCAAGTTTGTTCACGGCAGGAAAGATGGCAAATCTTAATGAACTGACCGCGATAAAAGCATCCGGCGTAGGTCTATATAGATTCATGACACCGTTTATCGTAACATCAATTTTGATCAGCGTCTTCTCGGTTTATTTCGGCGGATACGTTGTTCCGATGGCTAATAAGCATAAGATATTCATAGAGCAGAATTCAATGAAAAAAGGAATTGTCTTTTGGGGAAGTAATATTTTTTTTCAAGACAGTGAAACAAGAATTGTTACAATAAGTTATTATGATGTAATTCAGGGTCAAGCCAATCAGATAAGCATTCAAGAATTTGATCAAACCGATAAGACAAAACTTATCTCCCGAACGGATTCTTATAGGATGAATTACGATTCTACAAAAGCAGCTTGGGTTGTTTATGACGGAATCACCCGCACATTTTCCGATTCATCTGAGATTGTAGAAAAATTTATTATGCGTGAATTCAAGGATTTAAATTTCAAACCGGGTGACGTTATTCAAAAACAGCGAAAGCCGGAGGAGATGACATTAAGTGACTTAAAAAAATTTTCCGCGGAACAACTTCGTACAGGAAACGACCCGACATCAACTCAAATTGAATATCACTCAAGAATAGCTTTCGCCTTCGCGAGTATGATTGTTGTTCTGTTCGGTTTACCAATCTCAGCAAACAGAAGGCGCGGTGGTTTAGCAATTCAATTTGGAATGAATCTTCTTATAACTTTTATTTATCTCGTCTTCATGAAGGTAAGTCAAGCATTTGGCAAAAGTGGTGTATTAAACCCATTGATAACCGCCTGGTTCGCTAATTTTATTTTTCTTCTCGCAGCTCTTTACAATATTAAAAGAGCTCAGAAATAATCTTATTTAGTTTTCATTTCAAATACGCCATCCCAATTTTTACCTGGCGGATTGTTCAAGTAAAATTCGCATCTCTGCATATAAACTTTGGATGGATAATCGCCTAGTTTTTCGTAAGACCGTCTGAAATAATCCATTGCAGGCTCAAAACTTTTTTGTCTGTAAAGATCAATTGCCTGGAAATAGAGGTCCATCTTCTCAATCGCTTCTTCTGCTTTTTTATCGCCAATGATACTTATCAATTCATAAACTTTCGTTGGTTCTTTTTTCCCCTTTACTCTAATAATATCTAACTCCCTCACAAGTATTTTATCGTTGCAAATTTTTAGTGTCGAATCGCTGATCATTATATTTGTGCCGTACTCTTTATTAGCCCCTTCGAGACGTGAAGCAAGATTAACGTCATCTCCAAGAACGGTGTAATCAAATCGTTTTGCACCGCCGATATTTCCAACTATAACATCTCCCGTATTGATACCAATTCTAATTCGGATAGGTGTTTCACCCCACTTCGACCACTTCTCTCGCATCTCAACCAATTTCTCTTGCATCTTGAGGGCTGTTATGCATGCTTTATATGCATGATCTTCAACTTCGAGCGGTGCGCCCCAAAATGCCATTACCGCGTCGCCAAGATATTTGTCAAGTGTGCCTCCGTTTTCAAGAACTATCTCGGTCATAGCACTTAAATATTCATTTATAAAACTAACAAGCTCTTCCGGTTGTTTTTGTTCCGCAAATGTTGTAAAACCGGCTATATCACTAAAGAGAATGGAAAGATTTTTTCTTTCACCGCCGAGACGTAATTTTTCCGGATCGACTAATAATTGATTTACCACCTCCTTGCTTACATACTGACTAAACATTCCCTTAATCATTACATTTTGTTGCCGTTCCAGAAGGAAATGATAAGCGGTACTGCTGAAATATCCTATTACTATTGCAAACGAGGGACTTACTATTGCTAAGACAAGATTACTTTGAATAAATAGCAAGATGCTCAATTCATAAATTGCGTAAATCGAAAGAAGTATAAATAAAGCGTTGAATATCTCAATCAAGAAACCAATTTTTAGTTTTATTTTTCTGATGATTGACGAGATATTAAAAGATAATGCTGTTAAAAAAAGAATCGCGAGAAGTTCGCTTTCTTTCGATTGAGCGTAGAGAAAATTTCCGCTCAGAATATTTTGAACAATATTCGCGTGATACTCCACACCGTAAATTATATTATCTCCCTTCCGCTCACCTTTAGCAAAGGAACATGCAAGCATGTCACGGTCTTCCGGCATTGTTGAACCGATAATAACAATTTTATCCTTGAACATTTGTCGGTAAGCAGGATCAGCCATCATCACATTCCACAAATCTATATCAGTATCAAATTCCATTTCATCTTTGGTTTTAAACTCTTTATCATCAATTACATCCATAAGTTTAATGTGAGGGAATGTCCGGCTGGATCCGTAAAAATTTATCAGCACGCTCGATTGATCGAATTGAGGAATTTTTTTATTACCTAAAATGAAAAAGCCGCCACTGATAACCGCCGTATCTGTTCCTTTTAAGCCCAAATACTTATTCACTAAAGCAAATCCAAAACTGGGCACTTTTTTATTCGTAATAGAAGTCTTTCGAAATGGTAAATATCTTCGGTATACCATATCATAATCTGGGGGAACCTGAACAATTCCAAGCGAGCTGTCTGCATCGTAGAAAATATTTTCATAATTATACTGAATTCTATTGTAGGCAGAATCGGTAAAATTTTTGATTGAATAATTTTCCATGCTTTGAATCTGACTTTCTCTTACTTCATCAATTTTTCCGGCAATAACAACTTTTCCCGATTTTTGAATTGCTTGCCAGAGGAGAAGATCGTTCTTACTTGAGTACTTATCCGGTTCGGACATATTAATATCAATCCCAATCGCTTTTACTCCAGCCGTCGTAAGATTTTCTATAGCCTTGGCATAAATAGATCGTGCGAAGGGAGCTTTATTAAATGGAGCGGGTATTTGATCAAAAAGGTCTTGCGTCATCTCAACTATTATAACTTTGGAGGAATCGGCAATATCGATTTTCCCCCGTTTCAGGAATCGAGCATCAATTAATTTCAATTCGAGTTCTTTGAGTGGGGCGAACGTGAAGAGAATATCCTGTGTCAGAACAGATGTGAGGATGAATGCAAAAAAAACAACTGAACTTTTTTTTAGAATATTTTTCGCTTTGATTCTTCCTCTCATAATTAGAACGGCGTTGCCGCTAACCGGCAGCCCAGAACAAGAATGCCGAATAGTTGCAACTATTTTTATTTATAAAAATGTTTCTTATGCATTGCCACCCCTTTTGGGGAACAAACTACCTTAAAGAGCATTTTGGTATTGTAAACTCAACTTTATAATTACCAAATGCCGCACTGAAAAACAGTTTACCCCGCTTTACGGGGCTGTCCGGTTGAGCGGCGGAATATAAGGCGGTTATTTACTCTCGCATCAATCTTTCTTGTAATAGTTTTTGCATATCTCTACGACCATCCAATACACAATGGATAAAAACTACTTTCTCAATAATTTGATAAATAATACGATAAGGTTTATAGTGTAATTCTAGAAAATCATCTATTCCAAGTAGACTTAATTCTGGAGGGACATGACCACGATTGGGATATTCTTGAAGGGATAAACATTTCTCATATAATTTCGAATATAATTTCGAATATAATTTTTCAGCTTTTTCTTCCGAATCATTGAAATAAATATATTGATAGATCTCAAATAGATCTTCTTCGGCAGAAGAAACAATATTAACTTTGAACTTCACGCTGTCCCCGTTTAAATTCTTCTATACGATTTCGAACATTGTCAAACGATTTTTCTAAGGTCTTGTAATAACCCTTTTTAATTTCTCTTCCACTCAACGCAAGAATTTTCAGAAGAGCAATGCTCTCTTGAGTCCTTTCATATACTTTAACATCTTGAAGAATAACTTTTGCCTCGCCGTTATGTGTAATAATTAATGTTTTCTGATTTGCCGCAACATCACGGACAACTTCAGAAGCATGGGTTTTTAAATAACTTATTGGTTTTACCGCTTCACTGAATTTCATTTTGTTCCCTTTCTTTTTACGACCACAATATAGCCCTTTAAGTAGTCCAAATCAATATAAACATCGAATCAATTTTTAAGCCTTATAACGGCATGTTATGTTAAAGATCAATCCACCAAAAAGATGTCGGGTAAGCAACACCGTATTTGAGTTCTCTACTTATTTAATTATTTATTTTGAAGAAGTAACAACCTCCCGCAGAGCGGGACAAGTTGTTATTCGTCGTCTAGAGCGACAATTAGTATATTCGTTATAAATGAACCGGGCCGTCCCGATTCATCGGGACTGTACACAATTTATTTTACGAACTGATTACTGCACGCCGTTAGCCGCGGTCATCCGCCTCGGCTCGACCAAGTCGTGACGGG
>CAMTXU010000032.1:0-113628 GCA_947085815.1 uncultured Ignavibacteriota bacterium
CCGTATGTAACTATCGAATCACTTATTCTATCGGAACATTCGTTCAACAGAAATACACCATTCAATCTATCTTCCAACTGATTCAACAGTTTGAAAATAAGATTATGTATTTCTTCTCGATGATTAGCACCAACAACTTCCGATAAGAAAGCAAGGTGAGTTGATTTTATCTGCTCAAATATTTTCCGATACTCTTGATTACCAATACTGGCAAGCGAAATCGCCTCGAGAAGTTTATCGGTAATTCCTCCGATTGCAGAAAGAACAACTACAGAAAATTCTTTTTCAGTTTTTGCAGAGATGATTTTTGCGACGCTTAAAAATCTTTCCGGGGTACCGATGGATGTTCCGCCAAATTTAATTACTCTCATTTTCGACTCTCCTTATTCTGGAACTGATTCGGTTACAGTTTTTAATGCAATTTTAAAATCTTCAATGATATCATCTATATGTTCTATCCCAACCGAAACGCGAATCATTTCCGGTTTTACTCCGGAATTCTCGCGTTCCTTTTCGCCTAATTGCTGATGTGTTGTTGAAGCGGGATGAATAACCAAAGTTTTTGCATCTCCAACGTTTGCGAGAAGGCTGGCTAACTTTACGTTGTTAATGAATTTCTTTCCTGCTTCAATTCCTCTCTTAACACCGAAAGAAATAATTCCGCCAAAACAATTTTTTCTGAAATATTTTTTAGCATTTTCATGGAATGGATGATCTTCAAGACCGGGATACAAAACCCAATCAACCTGAGGTTGTTCTTTCAACCAGCGAGCTAAGCGGAGTGCGTTTTCGCAATGTCTTTCTACACGCAGTGAAAGTGTTTCCAATCCTTGAAGAAGAAGAAAGGAATTAAACGGACTTATGCAAGGACCGAGATCTCTTAACTGTTCAACTCTAGCGCGAATGATGAATGCAATATTTCCGAAAGGACTGTTTTCCCCGAAAGTTTCCCAGAAATTTAATCCATGATAGCCCGGACTCGGAGATGTGAATGATGGAAACTTTCCGCTCGCCCAATTGAATTTTCCGGAGTCAACAATAACTCCTCCAATTGACGTACCGTGTCCGCCGATCCACTTAGTTGCCGAGTGTGTTATTATGTCTGCGCCGAAATCAAATGGCTTACAGATATAACCACCTGCTCCGAAAGTATTATCAACAATAAGAGGAATGCCGTTTGCATGTGCGACTTGTGCAATCGCTTCTATATCGGGAATATTCAAGCGCGGATTGGCAATTGTTTCAATGTAGATACCTTTAGTCTTTTCATCAATGGCAGCGGCAAAGTCAACCGGATCATCGCCTTCAACAAACTTTACGTTTATACCGAGGCGCGGAAAAGTAATTTTGAATTGATTGTAAGTTCCGCCATAGAGATAGTTTGTAGAAACAATATTATCGCCCGCTTCCGCTATTGTACTGATAGCCAGAAACTGCGCTGCCTGTCCCGATGAAGTTGCAAGTGCTGCAACTCCGCCTTCAAGCGCGGCAATTCGTTCTTCAAATACAGACGTTGTTGGATTCATGATTCGCGTATAAATATTTCCAAACTCTTTCAGATCAAAAAGCTTTGCCGCATGATCTGCATTATTAAAATTGTAAGACGAAGTTTGATAGATCGGAACCGCGCGCGAGTTTGTTGTTGGATCAACGGATTGACCAGCGTGCAATTGCAATGTTTCGAATCGATAGTTTTTTATATTGTTCATTTTGTACTCCTTTGTTTGAGTTATAAAAAAAGCCCTTCATTCTGTGAAGGGCTTCTTAATCGGTTTTATAAAATATGATTATGTAATCCCGTCACGCATGAGGTCGGACATATACATCATAGCCATCATCATACCGAATAGGGATTGTAGATTTGCCGGTTGGTTATTTTGAAGAAAAATATTTATTAATTCTGCTGTCATTTCATCCAACTATGTTTATAAAACAAAAAAGCCCTTCGAAGTTTTTCCGGAGGGCTTTGACTGATAGTCTATTTCGATGAAGTTTAGCCCTTCGTAATAAATAACATCATGCACATCATCATAGAGCGCATATCTTTCATCGGGATGTTATTTGTTATGAAGAGGTTCATTTCTTGTTTTTCTTATGTTTGTTATTAACTGGCGGCAAATCTAATTCAAAAACTTCCGCGTGTCAATAGTATTATCGGATTATTTCTAAATTATTTTATAGAAGGTTACTTGCCAACTCCGCAAGTTCCGATCGTTCTCCTTTTTCTAAATTCACATGCGCGTAAAGTTTTTGTCCCATGAAATGATCTATCAAATATGATAGACCGTTTGATTGTGAATCGAGATACGGATGATCAATCTGATAGATATCTCCAGTTAGAACAATCTTGGCGCCTTCACCGGCACGTGTAATTATCGTTTTAATTTCATGCGGTGTAAGGTTTTGCGCTTCATCAACAATAAAATAAATCCTCTGCAAACTTCTTCCGCGAATGTAACTCAACGGTTCGATGACGAGTTTTTCATCTTTGATCATTGTGTTAATGAGTTGATGATTCTTATCCGTTTCCGGGAATTGATCTTGAATAACTTTCAAGTTGTCCCACAACGGCTGCATATAAGGCGCGAGCTTGCTCTCTACATCGCCAGGAAGAAAACCCAAATCTTTATTGCTTAACGGAACAACCGGACGCGCAATGTAGATTTGACGGTAATTTTTTCTAACCTGGAGTGCACAAGCAAGTGCAAGTAAAGTTTTTCCTGTTCCGGCTTTGCCGGTCATCGAAACAAGAGGGATATCGGAATTGCAGAGCGCATCAACTGCAAAAGTTTGTTCGGCATTGCGGGGTCTAATTCCGTAAACAATTTGTTTATCAACGCGCTTAAACTTATCCATCTCACTATTCAGGCAAGCGAGAACCGAACGCAAAGAATTGCGCATTATAAAGTATTTGTTTGGAACGGCTTCGGCTTTTAGCTTTTTTAAGATTTGCTTTGATATGACTTCGTACGGCGGTTGATAAAGTCTTTGTAAGATATCATCGTCAAAATCTTCGAGAATAGTTTTGCCGCTATATAATTCTTCAACATTTAGCACCCGATCTGTTGTATAGTCTTCGGCAGGAATGCCTAATGCTTTGGCTTTCATGCGGAGGTTTACATCTTTGCTTATAAGAATCGTTTTAAATTTTCTCTTGTTCTCCTTTGATACTTCCACTGCTGCGCTTAGTACACGATGATCAACATTATCCTCACGGAAAACATCGTGAATCTCTGCAGAGAGACCTTTCGTAATAACGATTCTTACTTTTCCCTTTCCTTTACCGAGAGATACACCTCCATTGAATATTTCATTCCCGGTAATGGAATCTAATGTTCTGGCGAATTCACGTGCGTTAAGATTTATAACTTGATTCCCTCGTTTGAAGTGATCTAACTCTTCAATTACTGAAAGGGGAATGATAATATTATTTTCTTGGAAGTGGTTAATACAGGTTGGATCGTGTAGAATAACGTTTGTGTCAAGAACAAAAGTTTTCGGATTAGTTTTTCCCATAAAGAACAATAATTTATTGTGAAAGATTTTCTGAGTAATTTCAGTACGAACATAATAAATTTTTTTTTCTTTGTCGAAAAATAAATGGATCACAATAGGATTTATTATTTTTTTTTCATCGCTGCATGAATAATCTTATGAAATTGGAGATACAAGATGCCCATCCAAACAATTAATCCAGCAACAGGAAAGGTTGAAAAAACATTTACCGAACACACACGCGAAGAAGTTTTTGGAATGATTGATAATGTGCACGATGCATTTCTCAAATGGCGGAAGACAGATTTTGTGACACGTTCACAACTCTTGAAGAACGCCGCACAAATTCTTCGAGACCGAAAAGAGCATTACGGGAAAATTCTAACGCTTGAGATGGGAAAACCAATTACTCAGGCAATGGCAGAAGTTGAAAAGTGCGCATGGGTTTGTGAATACTACGCGGAAAACTCTGAGAAAATTTTAAGTGAAGAAATCATAACCACCGACGCATCAGAAAGTTATGTACGGTTTGATCCGCTTGGTGTTATTCTTGCGGTGATGCCGTGGAATTTTCCATTCTGGCAGGTATTCCGTTTTGCCGCTCCTGCTTTAATGGCGGGAAATGTTTGTCTTCTTAAACATGCATCAAATGTTCCGATGAGCGCTCTTGCAATCGAAGAGATTTTTACTTCAGCAGGATTTCCTGAAAGTACTTTTAAGACACTTCTTCTCAGTTCGTCTAAAGTAGAAGATGTTATCAAGAATCCCAAAATTAAAGCCGCAACATTGACGGGCAGTGAATTAGCGGGTAAGCATGTAGCCCATACTTGCGGAGCCAATCTAAAGAAAAGTGTAATGGAACTTGGCGGTAGCGACCCATTCATCATTTTGGAAGATGCGGATATTGAAACCGCAGCCAAGACAGCGGTAACAGCCAGACTTATTAATAACGGACAAAGCTGCATCGCGGCGAAAAGATTTATTGTTGTAGAAAAAATTTATGATGAGTTTGAAAAAAAATTTGTCGATGAAATGAAAAAAATTAATGTCGGAGATCCGATGGAGCTTGAGACAGAACTTGGACCGATAGCACGTGAAGATTTATTAAATGAACTTGATGAGCAAGTAAAACAATCAGTAATGAAAGGTGCCACTCTTCTTTGCGGCGGAAAACGAATCGCGAGCGAAGGATTTTTTTACGAACCGACAATTCTCGCAAACCTGTGTAAAGGAATGCCGGCTTATGACGACGAAATTTTTGGTCCGGTTGCGTCACTAATCAAGGCAATGGATGAAGAAGATGCCATAGGAATTGCGAACGATTCACAGTTCGGTCTTGGCGCTTCATTGTGGACATCAAACATTTCTAAAGCAAAAGAACTCGCGAGTAAAATTGAAAGCGGTTCCGTATTTGTTAATGGAATGGTCAAATCCGATCCACGCTTGCCATTCGGTGGAATTAAAAACTCCGGTTACGGAAGAGAGCTCTCACATTATGGAATAAAAGAATTTGTTAATATCAAAACAGTCTGGATTAAGTAGTGATTGGTTATTGGTGATCAGTGATTAGAATGTTTTTTAGACCAATCACCACCAACTAATCACCAATCACAGGAGCAAAAATGAAACAGCGTTGCCAGTGGGCAGATAACAATCCACTCTACCAAAAATATCATGATGAAGAATGGGGCGTGCCTGTTCATAATGACCAAAAACTATTTGAGATGTTGTGCTTGGAAGGAGCACAAGCCGGTTTAAGCTGGATTACAATTCTCCGCAAACGTGAAAATTACCGCAAAGCTTTCTCACATTTTGATGCAAAGAAAATTGCCAAGTATGATTCAGATAAAATTGAAAAACTTCTGCAGAATGAAGGAATAGTTAGGAACAGACTTAAAGTCGCCGCGTTAATCACAAACGCGAGATGTTTTCTTGAAGTGCAAAAAGAATTCGGCTCGTTTGATAAATATATCTGGCAGTTTACCGGATGTAAACCGATTGTAAATCATTGGAGATCAACAAAGGAACTTCCGGCTATGACTCTTGAATCTAACGCTATGAGTAAGGATCTAAAGCAACGAGGATTCAAGTTTGTTGGTTCAACAATTTGTTATGCTTTTATGCAGGCGTGCGGTTTAGTAAATGATCACACACAAGAATGTTTTCTGTACAGAATGTAGTGTGATTTAGGTCATTTGGAAGCATTCTCTGTTGAATCAAACATTTATAATTCAATCTTTTTTTATAAGTTACAAATGAAATTTCATGGCTCACTTGTTATTACTGCTTACTTCATTAAGCATTGATATATATAACTAATATTTTTCTGGGCAGTCTTCAAATTATTCGCCGCCCAATATCATAAATCACTTTTCTAAAAAGAAAAAGGAGAAACCATGAAAAAGGACTACGTTATTCTCATCATTTCATTTCTTATTATCTCATCATCACTTCACGCACAAAAATGGACAACATACGATTACAACACCTCTAATTTTGCTTTGACTTCATCTTACTGTTTAGCCACTGATGCATCTGGTAATATTTGGATTGGCACCGATAAGTCTGTTGTTAAGTATAATCAGTTAAACACATGGACGGTTTATAATTCAACCAATACGAACAACGGACTGCCGAATGATAAAGTATTGGATCTTTTGGTAACGGGTACAAATTCGCTGATGGTCTGTACTTATGGAAATGGTTTTATCTATTATAACGGAGTTTCATTATGGGTTCCTAAAAATCCAACTACTACAAGCAATGGAATACCAACATCTTATACTTATTGCATAGCTCAGGATAATCCCGGAAATTTTTATGTAGGGATTTATTCCGGTAATTCCAGCAATGCCGGATTAGTAAAATGGGATGGGGCAAGTACTTGGACTCCCTACACATTTACTGACACATACAATTATAAAAATGTCGAAGCTATAGTAAAAGACAATGCGGGAAATATCTGGTGCGGTACTAGTATAGGTGTGTACAAATATAATCCAACAAATTCTTCATGGACGGCATATACAAAAGAAAATACAAGCGGCGGATTGTGCGGAAATTGGGTTAGATCAATCGGAGTTGATCCTTCCGGCAATGTTTGGTTTGGATGTTTGGACAAAGATCCAGCTACCGGTTATTGGGTTGAAGGCGGGCTTTCAAAATTTACCGGCAGTACTTGGAGCAATTATAAACCATCCAGCGGAGGATTAACGAACGGTTATGTAAGTGCAATTGCTTTCAGAGGCAGCGATGTTTGGGTTGGAACTGGATTCTGCGGTCAGTATAACGGTCATGGTTTGTATAAATTAAGCGGTACAACCTGGACGAATTACAATATTGACAACAATACTTTTCCGGGGAATTGTGTGAATGATCTTGTAGTTGACAAGAACAATAACCTATGGATTGCCGGCAACAATATTTTAACCAAATTAGATTTCAATCCAACAGATGTAAAAGAAACAGAGAATGTCCCGACTTCATTTTCGCTTTATCAAAATTATCCAAACCCTTTTAATCCGGAGACAATTATCAGTTACCAGTTACCTGTTAGTAGTTTTGTAACATTGAAAGTTTATGATGCTCTTGGGCGTCAAGTTGCTACACTTGTTAACGAATTCCAAACCGCCGGAATTCATCACTCTACGTTCTCAACTCTCAACTCAATACTCACAAGCGGTATTTATTTTTACAAATTACAATCGGGAAGTTTTGTTGACGTTAAAAAAATGTTGCTGGTGAAATAAAATTTGGCATTAAAAACCCGGCTCCAAACAGGGACCGGGTTTTCTGTTTTTGACTTCTTAACTAAGAATTAAATTATAACTTTAAAATTTTTTCCACACTCTCCAATGCTTCATCAATCTTTGCCACATCTTTTCCACCCGCGGTTGCAAGGTGAGGTTTTCCGCCGCCGCTTCCGCCTACAACCTGCGCAACTTGTTTAACAATATTTCCGGCAAGAATTTTTTTCTCTTTGATTAGATCGTCACTTACAACCGCTACAATTCCAACTTTACCATCCATTTCAGAGATTAAAACACCTACGCCGCTTTTCATCTTTTCGCGTAATTCATCTCCCATGGATTTCAATTCGTCCATATTGGATGCGTCAACTTTTCCCTTAAAAATATTAATTCCATTAACACTTACCGGATTAGAAATAATTGAATCAATGCCGCCGAGTTTGCCTTTTAATTTTAGTTCAGCTAATTCTTTCTCTAATTTCTTCTTCTCATCTAATAACTCATTGATTCTGATTTCTGATTTCTGGTTTCTCTCTTCTTGCTCTTTAATAAACCTCTCCACTCCTGCTCCGGTAATTGCTTCAATTCGTCTAACACCGCTGGCAATGGATGACTCACTTACAATTTTGAACAATCCGATCTGCGAACTGTTCTTAACGTGAGTCCCTCCGCAGAATTCCAATGTAAAATCTCCGAACTGAACTACATTGACTTTATCTCCGTATTTATCGCCGAAGAACATCAGCGCGCCCATCTTCTTCGCTTCTTCAAATGGCGTATCGCGGTGATGAATTAAAGGTATATTCTTTCTCAGTTTTTCATTTATCAATGATTCAATTGCCTCAATTTCCGCATCACTAACTTTTTCGAAATGAGTAAAATCGAAACGCAGCCGATCCGGACCGACATAAGACCCTGCTTGTTGTATATGTGTGCCGAGGATTTCTCTTAGAGCTCTGTGAAGAAAATGTGTAACCGAGTGATTACGCATAGTATCCCATCTTCTATTTGAATCCACCTCCGCTATCATAGACATTCCATTTGCTAACTCTATTCCAGGTTCGTTTTCAACAACATGAACGATCTGGTTGCCAACTCTTGTTACATCCAAAACACGCAGGTGAGTGTCTTCTACAATCAAGTTTCCTCTGTCGCCAATCTGTCCGCCTGATTCCACGTAAAATGGAGTACGGTCTAAAACTACGAAGGATTTGTCTTTTTCATTCTTGATACCAATTACTTTTGCTTTACTCTTCAATTCATCATAACCGCAAAATTCCGTTGGGGAGTTGGACAATAAATTGAAATCATCAAGTTTATCAATAGTTGCACTGACCGCTCCCATTTTATCTTTAGTTGATTTGCGCGCTCTCTCCTTCTGTTCTTCCATCAATTCGTTGAAGCGTTGTTCATCAATTGCGAATCCTTGTTCGCGAGCCATAACTGCGGTAAGATCAACCGGAAAGCCGAAAGTATCATATAGTTTGAAAACATTCTCCCCGGGAATAATTTTTTCATTCTTAGCATTTAATTTTTTTACCAACACATCAAACAACTCAATTCCGCGATCAAGTGTTGAGTTAAAACTTTCTTCTTCTGCTTTAATGATTTTTTTAATAGCGGATTGATTTGATTTTATTTCCGGAAAGACATGACTGAAATTATCAACTACAACCGGAACTAGTTTATATAAAAATGGTTCTTTCAGATTTATCTTTCTTCCGTAGCGCGCGGCGCGGCGCAATAAGCGGCGTAATACATAACTGCGTCCCTCATTCCCGGGCGTTGCGCCGTCTCCAATTGCGAATGTTAAGGTGCGGATATGATCCGCGATTACTCGCATGGAAATGTTGCTTTGTCCAACTGAAGAATTATCATCGGCAAATAAATTTTCATCATACTTTACATTGGAAAGTTTCGCAACTGCGTTAATAAGCGGAGTAAAAACGTCTGTATCATAATTTGATTTTTTATTCTGAAGTACTGCACACACACGCTCGAATCCCATTCCGGTATCAATATGTTTTGCCGGAAGATCATGAAGTGTTCCGTTTGCGTCCCGGTTGTACTGAATGAAAACCAAATTCCAGATTTCAATACATAAAGGAGATCCGGCGTTTACCAAGCTTCCATTTTCCAAATCATCGCTTAGATTGATATGTATCTCCGAGCATGGACCGCAAGGACCTGTATCTCCCATTTCCCAAAAATTATCTTTCTCATCAAATTTTAAGATGTGTTTGGGATTTATATCAGTTTCGTTTTGCCAAAAATCGAGAGCTTCATCGTCGGTTCTGTAAACGGTAACCCACAATCTTTCTTTCGGAAGTTTCCAAACCCCGGTCAATAATTCCCACGCCCAACCGATTGCCTCTTTCTTGTAATAATCTCCGAAAGACCAATTGCCGAGCATTTCAAAAAATGTGTGGTGATATGTATCGTGTCCTACTTCCTCAAGATCGTTATGCTTACCCGAAACCCGAATACATTTTTGTGTATCCGCCGCCCGTTTATATTCACGAGAACCGGTTCCAAGGAATACATCCTTAAATTGATTCATCCCCGCGTTTGTGAAGAGCAGGGTGGGATCGTCATATGGAACAACCGGCGCGCTCGGCACAATTCTGTGTTCTTTGCTCATAAAAAAATCTAAAAACTGTTGTCTTATTTCATTTGAAGTCATAACTCTATCTTTTGTTATTCTTGGGGCGAAATATAATAAAATTTGCTTTCAGCCATCAGCGTTCTTCTATCAGTCATTAAAAGATAGTATAAATAGATGATCACTTTTTATATTGACTAACAATAACCAGAAGCGAATTACCGACAGCCGAACGCTAAATGCCAATTGCAATTTTGATTCAGTAGTCATACTTTTGATTAGAGTATTCCACATAATAAGAGCAATGTTTGAGCAAATTTAGTGAATTGTCGGATATAGATTTAATGAATGAGATAGCACGGTTCGAATCGCGTGCGTTGGAAGAGTTATATGACCGATATTCTCCTTTGTTATACACAGTCATAAAAAAAATCTCACCTAATCAGGAAACCGCGGAACAAATCCTCGTAGAGGTTTTTGTGATCATCTGGAGAAAGATTCAGAAATTCGATTTCAAAACAGGAAATGTTTTCAGCTGGCTCATCACACTTGCACGCAATAAAGCTGTTGATTCCTTAAGACGTGAAAGATCCGCAGATTCCAATAGTGAATTCTATAATGATGAATATGAAGATTACTTTATACTTCCAACATTTACTCAAGAGATGGATAGTTTAGATTTTAACACCGCGTTTACTATTAAACCAAAGATTGAAAAATCTTTATCAAAACTTACCGACACTCAAAAATATGTTTTACACCTTGCCTACTATGAGGGTTTTACGATTGACGAAATTGCAGATAAACTTAATGTCCCGGTAGAAACCGTTCGCGGAAAAATTATGACGGCATTGCACAGTTTAAGAGATTTTTTGGTGAGGGAATAGTTGATATGGCAGATCAGATGATAAATGAAATGATTGCAGCATTTGCCGCCGGTTGTATGGATAAGGACAACTATGTGCAGTTCAAAGAATATTTGATAGCGGGTGGTGAACTTCCTAAAGGGGAATTGGGAGAGTTACAAAATATAATTTCGATGATTCCGGTTATACTTGATCTTGAAAATCCCGATGCGGCTATCAAAGACAAGGTTGCTAAAAAACTCATTGGAATGAAGGAAGAAATTAAGACAAAGATCATTGAAGGAAAAAGAAGAACGAGTTTATACACAAGAATTGACAAATCGCTCACGGACACCCCTTCTCAAAATACCCTGACGTTTAAAACCAAGAAGGCTTCAACGTCTACATCGGCATTTCAGTTTACACCCGATGAATCTGCATCTACATTTGCCGCTGAAAAATTAACTGAGCCGATTGATGATAAAAAAATTGAAACCGATTCTTCAAAACTCAAAATTCCAATAGAAGATCCCAAAAGGTTGGAATCTATACCGCCACCATCTCCATTATTTACAACTCCGACTGTCGAACCGGGTAAACCAACACCATCCGAAAAAATTACTTCCGGAGCTGCGGGATGGATTGCGCTTCTTCTAACAATAATTCTTTTTTCAATCCTGGGTTATTTTACTTACAGTTCAATCGATTCAATGAACAAGAGTATCAAAGATATTCAGGATGATGTGATTAGTTTGAAGAGCGAGCTTGGAACAGCGAATAATTTTATTACAAATTATACATCGCTAATTGAATTTTTCAATTACAAAGACATCACAGTTGTAAATCTCGCAAGCGCAGACGCCGTCGAAAAGGCTTCCGCGCGTATCCTGCTTTCGTTTAACGAAAAGGAAGGATTAATCCAATTTAAAAACGTAAAACAGATCCCTTCCGATCAGTCATACCAAGTTTGGATTGTTAGTAGAGGACAGACTTATTCATTGGGGTCTTACCGACCAAACGACAGTGAATATTTGAAGATTACTTCATTTCCTTTCATACCAAAAGAGCAGATTGAGTTATTCCGCGTTACTATTGAATCGAAAGAAGGAGCTGCATCCTCATCCGCCGTCAATTATTTGACAGGGACTTTTAGCGGAGGGGTTGTTAGGCAGAGAGCTAATTAAATTTTATCGTTTTCTGTTAATAAAAATTGTTATTCCTAAGATCAATAGGATTGCCGGCCAAAAAATTTCGAATAAATCTCCAATTTGATTTACCGCTTCGAACAGACCAATTTTTTTAAAAAATGTTACCGATAAATAACTCAATAAAATCATCAACAACGCAGCAAAGAAAAAGATCTTTTCTTTAATGTTTTCTATGAACAGAAGCATAAATGCCGCCCCGCCTGCAAATAGAATTGATGCGAATACTATTCCTCTTGTCTCAAGAATTTCGAAATAAGCTTTAACAAAAAATAGTATTCCTACGCAAAAAAGAATTGTTGCCAAAACTAATTTTTCTCTTCTCCCGCTTTCTAAAGAAAAATATACCGTGGGCACCGAGTAGAAAATAATTGCAGTTCCGTACAACTGGTTGTTAGAAATCGAGACAATGCCTAAGTATCTCAGGAGCGCAAGCGCTCCGGCAATAAGAAAGCTAATTCCTAGGATGCGGTTGCTCTTACTCAAATTTTCGCTCCGTTTCCAAATGAGTGAACAAACTTAAAAACGGATAAATAAGAGCAAACATTCCAAATGTTAAAAGTGCGGCGAGAATAAAAATAATTCTAAGTACAGACGAATCAACTTTCAGATAATTGCCAAGTCCTCCGCATACTCCCATTATTTTTCTATCCGAACGAGAGCGGTAATAATTTTCACTGTACAAATGGTCACCCCCGCCGTTCAGATCATTTCTCTTAGTCATGAGAAATATTCCTGCAACTAAAGCGGCAATCGGAAAAACAAATCCACTGGGAAAAATAAAAATCCTTTCACCGCTAGCAATCCCGATGTAAATAAAAGCAAAATGCAAACCGGTAAAAATAAATAAGCCGCTGATTATAGTTTTAAAATTTTCTTTTTGCTGCGCGGATCTTTCTATGCTGGACAATTCCATCGAACTCTTTCCTACGGGTAATAAGATAGCAGTAATTAAATATGCCACAATACTCCATCCCCCTAACAGCAGCGAGAGTAACGCTACGAGGCGTACAGTGCCCGCATCCAATCTCCAATACTCAGCAATTCCGGAACAGACTCCGGCAATGATGGCGTTATTTGCCGACCGCTGAAGTTTTTTGAATGGCGGTTCGGGGGGAAGACTTGCCATCTTATCGAAAAGATTTTCTTCGGAGGAATTTTCGCTTCGTTTTTCTTCAGGCATTTATATCTTTTCTGATTAGAAGAGTTTAGAATTTCAATTCGAATATAAAAATTAATGTTGATGGGAACAATATTGTGAATCTGATATCTACAAGATTCGCAGTCCTATGCTCGAAGCAACTAACCCGGCAGTAATTTCCGCGTTTAGGCTTCGAGTATCAAGAATTGGATTTACTTCAGCAACTTCCAAAGAGGAGATGCACCCACATTCGGCAATGGTCTCCAATTTCCGTTCAATGTTTGCAATACAAAGAGCGGAATTAACCATGTCAACCCACCGACGTCCCGCACCAAAGTCCACCGGATATCCACTTAGATCGATATACTTGCTGAAACCGATTTCATAAATTTCACCACTATATTCTGAGGGGCAATCTAATGAATAAATCCAAATAATTTTTGAAAGATAGAGATGTGCAAGTGCAATTCTATTCATTTATATTTATGCCAAAATAAACCGTGTTTTTAATCATGAGTGAATTTCAATCGATCGGAAAAGTATTAATTTATGCGGGAGTGTTTTTTCTTCTAATCGGGCTTATACTTCTATTCTGGGATAAAATACCTTTCGCTGGCAAACTTCCCGGTGATATAATAATCAAGGGAAAGAATTTTACTTTTTACTTCCCAATAGTTACATCAATAATTATCAGTTTAATTCTTTCGTTAATCCTTTACCTATTTCGTAAATAAATTTGCAATAGAAAATTTTTGTTTCACATTTTACTTCTCACGTTAAAACCGAGGCAAATATGATCAAAAAATATTTTCAGCTTGACGAACTTGGCACAACAGTAAAACAAGAAATTATTGCCGGAGGCACAACGTTTGTAACTATGGCTTACATAATTATTGTAAATCCGAAAATACTGGAAGCCGCTGGAATGCCCTTTGGTGCTTCGATGGTTGCGACTATTCTGAGCGCTTTCTTCGGAACTTTGATAATGGGTTTATATGCAAAAAGACCTTTTGCAATTGCACCTTACATGGGAGAAAATGCTTTTGTTGCCTACACGGTTGTAAACGTTTTACATTACAGCTGGCAGACGGCACTTGGCGCAATTTTTATCGGAGGAGTTTTATTTACTCTTCTCACATTATTTAAAATTAGAGGGTGGCTCGCGAACGCTATTCCGGCAAGTTTGAAAATTGCTTTCGCCGCGGGAATAGGATTATTTTTAACATTTATCGGGTTGAACGAAACCGGAATTGTAAAAGTCGGTGTCTCCGGAGCGCCGGTTCATGTGGGAAATTTTCACGAGACCTCAGTGCTTCTCGGCATATTCGCTTTTCTTTTTATTGGCGTGCTGATGATAAAAAAAATAAATGGCTCCATTCTTATCGGAATATTATTTACAACTATTCTCGGATTTCTATTTGGCGTAACAAAACTGCCGGAGGAATGGATAAGTATGCCTCCCGATATTCGTCCGGTATTTCTTCAACTGGATATTCTTGGCGCTTTAAGCTGGGGCTTTTTCTCCGTAATTCTGGTCGTGTTTGTTATGGATTTTGTTGATACAATGGGTACTCTGCTTGGTCTCGGCTACAAAGCTAAAATGCTTGATGAAAAGGGAAACTTGCCCGAAATAGAAAAACCGATGTTGGCAGATGCACTGGCAACCGTACTTGGCTCACTGTTCGGAACAACTACAAGCGGTGCTTATATTGAATCCGCCACGGGAATAGAAGCTGGTGGTAAATCAGGATTAACGGCAGTAGTTACGGCAATACTATTTTTATGTGCGCTATTTTTCGCCCCTCTGTTCGCGGTAATTCCTTCATACGCTTACGGTGCGGCATTAATCATTGTTGGGTTGTTAATGATCTCTCCGGTTTCTCATCTCAAATTTGAAGACCTTGCCGAAACAATTCCGGTATTTATTACAATGACACTAATGAGTTTTACATTTAATCTTGGAATTGGAATGACCGCCGGATTTGTAGTTTATCCGATTACTATGATTGTTGCCGGCAGAATTAAGACTGTAAGTTTTGGAATGTGGATCTTGTTTGGTTTCTCCGTCCTATTTTATATTTTTTATCCATATTGATCTAAGAGGTATTATGAAAGATAATTTCATGCAAGCGGCAATTGAAGAAGCAAAAAAAGGGTTAAGTGAAGGAGGGATTCCAATCGGTTCTGTGTTAGTAATTGATGGAAATATAGTAGGACGCGGACACAATCGGCGTGTTCAGAACGGCAGCCCGATACTTCACGCCGAGATGGATTGCTTCGAAAACGCGGGTAGACTTTCAGCTAAAGAATATCAAAGATCAATTCTTTACTCTACACTTTCTCCGTGCGATATGTGCAGCGGAACAGCTCTGTTATATAAAATTCCTAAAATTATAATAGGTGAGAACAAAACGTTTCAAGGACCGGAAGAATATGTAAGATCACGCGGAGTGGAATTAGAAATTCTAAATGATGAAGAATGCATTAAACTGATGGAAGATTTTATCTCTACTAAACCCGATTTATGGAATGAAGATATTGGGGTGTGAAAACAGATTTTAGTATTTAGATGTTAGATTTTAGAAAAATCCTTTTTAAAAATATTTCATCTAATTACTAAAAGCTAAAGTCTAACAGCTATCAAATAAATAGGAAAACGAAATTATGGCAACCAAGACGGCATATGTAAAGCAAATTAAAGGAGTAACGTTTTTAGGCAAGACGGATTCTAATCATTGGGTAACGATGGATGGCCCCGAGAATTTTGGCGGTAGTGATGCCGGAACACGCCCCAAGGAATTGATACTTCTCGCTTTAGCCGGATGTTCGGGGAGCGATGTTTCTGTAATTCTGCAAAAGAAAAAAATACACCTCGATGGATTTGAAATGAACATTTCGGCAGAGGTTCAAGAAACGCATCCTCAGGTGTTCACAAAGATTAATCTTGAATATGTGTTATATGGAGAGAATGTTCCCAAAGAAGCCGTTGAGAGAGCTATTGAGTTATCAATGACAACTTACTGCAGTGTTACGGCAATGCTTAAAAATTCTGTTGAGATTACACATTCATATAGGATAGAAAAAACGAAATAATTTTTCCGCGGGCATTAAGCTTACGGTTGAGTAGGGCTCAGTTTTATAAATATTCTTGAGGAATTGGTTTTCTATCAACAAATCCTTCATCAACGCTATGGTAAAATTTAACAGCGTCTTCATCATTACGCCAGCATAACAATACATCCTCGCCATCGATTACGGAGGGAAAATCCACCAAGCCGATTTGGAAATTCCAATCTTTGTATGAACAACCAAGATCATCAAGTTCCTTCATAAAAGAATCTATCAGAATCATGAGCTGATGAATCTCGGCGCTCTCTTCAATGTTTCCGCCTAAAGAGTCCGCAATGCTTTTAATTTGCGAGGCGTTATTTAAGATGTCTCTTACAATTTGCCTCACGAGGGGAAGTGTTCGTTGGGCTTCTTGCGGTGTGAAATATTTAACTTCCGTTTGGGACAAACTATTTCCGATCGTTTATTCAATTATCAAATGAAAAATTTCAACAATAAGTTCCCAATTGAATTTAGTAATCTTTTGGTAACTTGACAAGAGACGACCAATCGTTTATTTTAATATAGAGATATTCTATGTAGTAATACAGCTTTTGAAGACAACAAAAAAATACGGTAAAAAAACGGATCTGGCTCTCAGCACCTGGGTGAAATTAGCGCGCGCTTATTCTTCATTCGATAAAAGATCAATTGAGAGTATAAAAACTTTCGGTTTAACTCAGCCTCAATTTGCAGTTATTGAAGTTATAGGGCATCTGGGACCGATGAAGGTGGGAGAAATTTGTAAAAAAATGCTTGTAACCGGGGGAAATATGACTCTGGTTTTAGACAATATTGAAAAACTTGGTTACGTAGAACGCGTGCCGAGTAAAGATGATAGACGCGCTATTCTTATTCAACTTACCTCTGCCGGGCAAAAGTTGTTCGATGATGTGTTTCTTAAACACGCGGAGAATATTACGCAAATAATGTCTGTCTTGTCCGCCTCCGAACAAGAAACTCTCGGAAACCTTCTTAAAAAATTGGGATTGTCCCTGAGCAAGCAGAAATAATTTTTTTATGATATTATTACGATCTCGTAATAAACTAATTAGTTGTAAAATATTCTCCCATTAACATTCCGATTCATTATGATCGATATAAGAAAAAGTGAAGAGCGTGGAAAAACTAAAATAGATTGGCTGGAAAGTTATCACAGCTTCTCTTTAGGTGAGTATTATGATCCTTCAAATATTCATTTTGGACCATTGCGAGTAATGAATGATGATACAATTCAGCCGGGCGGAGGTTTTCCAACTCATCCTCACCGCGATATGGAAATTGTTACAATTATTTTAGAGGGAACTGTCGCGCATAAAGACAGCACCGGCGGCGAAGGCAAAATATCCGTTAATGAAATTCAACGCATGACCGCCGGAAAAGGAATTATGCACTCCGAATTCAATCCTTCTGGTTCGGAAACTCTAAAACTTTTGCAAATCTGGTTTATTCCAAATGTGCAGGGGCTTGCGCCATCCTACGATCAGAAAAAATTTTCTCATCAGGATAAATTGAACAAATTGCTGAAGGTTGTAAGCGGTAAAAATGAAGAGGGAACCATTTTTATAAATCAGGACGCGGAAATTTTTCTTTCGGACCTCGCTAAAGGTAAAGAACTTATTTATGAGATAAACGAGAACCGGGGCGCATATCTGCATTTGATAAAAGGCGCTGTAAATGTAAAGGGAAAATCTTTGTCGCCGGGAGACGCCGTTAAAATCTTTAATGAACCGAGCATAAATATTAATTCGGTTGTGAACTCGAAAATAATTCTTTTTGATATGGCTATGACGTTTTAGTTGCAATTCTATCGCCGGTTTTGATAAATAAAAGCTAAGTAGATAATAACCACTTCGATGGTTTTACATTTTTAGGACGGTTCTAAAAATTATCGAATGGAAATATTTAATCCCGCCAAAGGCGGGACAGAGAAAACGAAAAGTCCGCAGAGAATATTGATATTTTTATGGCAGAACCGCTCTTTAATTAATAGAGTCCAATTACCAATAGTCCGGGCTATCGGGTAATTAAAGAGTTTAGCCGATCAGAGACGCAACCTATTCGACAATTATCCTCTTTCTATTTTACAATCATACCTATAAATGCTAATTTTCATACAAAAAATTTTGAAACTATGGAGTATCTATGGCTGTAATTCGTCCCTTCAAAGCCGTTCGCCCGTCAGAAAAAATTGCTCATCTTGTTGCAAGCGTTCCGTATGATGTTGTAAATCGTGAAGAAGCCGCAGAGCTGGCAAAAGGAAATCCGATCAGTTTTTTACGGGTCACTCGTTCCGAAATTGAAATGAATGAAAAAGTTGATGTCTATTCTTCCGAGGTATACCGGAAAGCGAAAGAAAATTTTAACAGGCTGAGAGAAGAAGCACCGCTTATTCAAGATTCAGAACCGCATCTTTATATTTATAAACTTACAATGGAAAATCATTCGCAGGTTGGAATAGCGGCAACCTTTTCCGTTGAGGATTATGAAAACGATGTGATCAAGAAACATGAAAAAACCCGTAAAGTAAAAGAGGATGACCGCACTAATCATATCGTAACAACAGAAGCTCAAACGGGACCGGTATTTTTAACTTACAAGGCTGTTGCCGAAGTTGATGAAATTGTCTTCGATGCCATCAAAAAGTTTGAACCACTTTATAATGTTACTTCACCTGATGGAATTAAACATGAAATATGGATTCTTCCAGATGAATATACTAAAACTGTTATTACTGCGATTAGTAATGTGGAATACCTTTACATTGCCGACGGGCATCATCGCGCTGCCAGCGCAACCCGTGCGCAAAAAGTTAAGATGGAACAAAACTCGAATCACACAGGAGCGGAAGAATACAATTATTTTCTCGGTGTACTTTTTCCGGCAGAGCAGTTAAAAATTCTTTCTTATAACCGCGTTGTTTATGATCTTAAGATGAAAAAAAACGAGTTCATAGATAAAATCAAAAATAATTTTTCTATTGAAGAAACCGATTCACCCAATCCGCCAACAGTTAAGACATTCGCAATGTATATTGATAAAAAATGGTATTTGCTAAGACCGAACGACAAAATAAAACCAGGTAAAGCGGTTGGAGACAAACTTGATGTGAGCATTCTTCAAAATTATTTATTGCAGCCTGTTTTAGGAATTGAAGATCCGCGGACAGATATTAACATAGATTTTATCGGCGGAATACGGGGTACGGAAGAACTGGAAAAATTGGTTGATAAAGGTAAGGCGGCAGTTGCGTTTTCGATGTTTCCGGTTTCTGTTGATGACTTGATTAACATTTCCGATGCCGGAGAAACTATGCCGCCAAAATCAACTTGGTTTGAACCCAAATTGAGAGATGGATTGCTTGTGCACATTATTTGATCCGCGGAACTCAGCATAATTCGCGTCATCCATGGTTTATTCAGTAATGCAATGGAACACGGATAAACACAGATTTAACAGATTAACACAGATAAAACAACGGAGATAATAAAATGGAAAAACGTATTTATAATTTAAGCGCAGGTCCGGCAATTCTGCCCGAAGAAGTACTGCTAGAGGCACAGAAAGATTTGTACAGCTACAAAGGTTCCGGTATGAGTGTTATGGAAATGAGTCACCGAGGAAAAATATTTGATGCAATAATCAAAGAAGCGGATGCCGATTTAAGAAAACTATTGGGCATTGATGATAAATTTGCAATTTTATTTTTGCAGGGCGGGGCAACACTTCAATTCTCGATGGTACCGCTCAACCTGATGCCGCCTATGAATAAAGCAGATTATATCGTCACAGGCTCATGGGCAGAGAAAGCCGTCAAAGAAGGAAAACGTGTTGGAACTGTTAACATTGCAGCAACAACAAAATCAGATAACTACACACGCATACCAAAACAATCGGAATTAAAACTCGATCCGGATGCATCTTACGTTCATTTCACATCTAACAACACAATTTATGGAACTCAATGGCGCACTGAACCGGAAGCTGGTAATGTTCCGCTTGTCTGCGATGCATCGTCAGATTTTCTTCACAAAAAATTAGATATGAATAAATATGGTTTAATTTACGCAGGCGCTCAAAAAAATATCGGGCCTGCCGGCGTTACCGTAGTTATAATTAGAAAAGATTTGCTTGAAAGATCATCCGATAGTTTACATACTTATATGAATTACAAAATTCATGTTGATAACGAATCGATGTATAACACACCAACAACGTTTGGAATTTATATTGCCGGGTTAGTTTTCAAATGGCTTCTAAATATGGGCGGACTTGATGTGATGTATAAACTGAACGTCGAAAAAGCTAACATTTTATACAACGCTTTTGATGCGAGCGATGGTTATTATAAAGGTACAACAGTTAAAGAAGATCGCTCTCTGATGAATGTTACTTACAGATTACCAAATGAACAGTTGGAAGAAAAATTCATTAAGGAAGCATCCGCGAAAGGTTTCAGCGGATTGAAAGGTCACCGTTCCGTCGGCGGAATTCGTGCATCAATTTACAACGCATTCCCTAAACACGGCGTTGAAGCTTTAGTAGAATTTATGAACGAGTTTAGGAAGAACAATTAATAAAGATTTTCTGCACAAATTAAAAACCCGATCTCAAAAAGACCGGGTTTTTGTTTTTAAAGATAAAATTCTTTGGGGAACACAAAAATTTCAATAATTAATTTGGATTGACTAAATGGGGTGTAATTTTGCTTACAAGATGTTGTTTCGGAACTGCACCTATTACCGCATCTACAAGTTTTCCACCTTTAAAGATTCCGAGTGTTGGTATGCTCATTATTCCATATTGACCTGCGGTGTTGCCGTTTTCATCTGTGTTTAATTTTACCACTTTCAGTTTGCCAACCATTTCATTTGCAATTTCTTCAACAACCGGCGCAACCATTCTGCACGGTCCGCACCACGGCGCCCAAAAATCCACCAATACCGGTGTATCTGATTTTAAAACTTCTTGTGAAAAGTTAGCGTCTGTTCCTTCTATCAAGTTCTGCATTTTATTCTCCTTGTTAAATAATTATGTAATTATATGATGCGGAGAATTTAGAAAGGATTCAGGAATGTAGAGTAAGAATATGAGCAAGAGCAGGAAAAAATCTTGCTCTTGCTCTTCACCTTGATCTGTTATTGATTTACAGACTTGCCTTCTTTATCCAGCAATATTGGGTCGCCTAAACCAAGTTCTTTCAGTTTTTCGAACTGTGTTTCTTTATCGCCGACAATTAAGTAGATCAATTTATCAGGCTGAATATATTTTTGAGAAAGTTTAGTATGTTCATCAGTAGTCATCTTGCGCACGATATCTTCGCGCTGTTTAATATAATCGAACGGGAGGTTATACAATACTACGGGAGATAACATTCCCCCGAGTTGTTGAAGTGTTTCAAATCTTCCTGCATTACTCTTTAGCAGAGTGCTTTTTACCTGTTCTAAATCTTCCGGAGAAATTCCGTTTCTATATTTTGCAATTTCGTCTCGCATGATTTTAGCAGTTTCAAAAGTGGCATTCGCCTGCACTGCCGTTGAAGCCAGGAATGTGCCCGGATATGTTGTTCCTGAAATTCCAGAGCGTGCGCCGTATGTAAACGATTTCTCTTCACGTAAAATCATATTTAAAATACTGCTGAAATCTCCGCCTAATTTATAATTCATAACAATGGTTTTATAATAATCAGGATCCGCGTAGCTTAATCCTAAATGTCCGACGAATACTTGAGATTGTTTTGCTTTGGGCACGTCAACAAAATAGATTCCTGGTTTTATTGTGCTTGCAATTTTCACTTCCGGATTTTTTACATCTTTTACTTTCCAATCATTCAATCCGTTAAAGAGAGCAACTGCTTTTTCCTTTGTAATATCGCCCAGCACCATAATTTTTACAATTGCGGGGGAGAAATTCTGATTGTAATAATTTTTCAATTCATCAATTTTAATACTTTCAACAGATTTAATTGTACCGCTCGGTTCGTTCGATAAAATATTATCCATTCCGTAAACCAATTTACCGAATACGTTTCCGGCAATAGCAGTAGGTGTGGTTTCGGTTCTCTTCAAGACTTCTATAGTTTGACTTTTCGCGAGTCCAAATTCTTTTTCATCCCAGCGCGGTTCGAACAACATCTCTTTTGCAAGCGAAAAAGTTTCGTCAAGCTTAGCAGCAAGACAACTTCCGGTAAGTGAAATTGATTCTGAACCGCCAAAAATATTTATGTTCGCTCCTAAATCCTGAATAGCTTCCCGCAATTCAATTGGAGTTTTTGTTTTCGTTCCTTCATTCAACATCCTGGCGGTTAATGAAGCCACGCCAATTTTATCTGCCGGGTCTAGAAGCATTCCACCTTTTAGTATTATAGAGAATTGAACAAGCGGCAATTCACTTTGTTTGATTCCATAGACCTCTATTCCACTTTTCGTTTTTTCTTTCCAAATTTTGGGGAGAGTTACAACCGGATCGGTACCTTTAACCGGCTCTATTGTTCTATCTATTTTAGATGGAATCGGTTCAAATTTGGCAGCGGCGAATTCTTTTTTCTTAGTTCCTTGTTTTTCAATTGATTCTTCCGGAACAATCCATACTTTTGAATTTGGAGCCGCTAGATCCGCTTTGCCTTTTGGAACAATACTCGTAATTAAACAATTCTGATCTTTGATGTATTTATTGTAAACTCTCCAGACATCATCTTTAGTTACACTCATTGTATTTTGCAGATCGGTAGCCATATAATCCGGCGATCCGTTAAAAATGTTATAATCACCAAGACGCATTGCTTTACCCAAAATACTGGAGATGGAAGAGTAGAAGCTATATTCTAATCCGGCTTTCTGTCTTTCAACATCTTTTTCCGTAAATCCTTCTTTTTCAAATCTCCGGAACGCTTCTTTAACAGCATCCTCTAAGTCGCCTAATTTTACTGTTGGAAAAGCAGTTATAGAAATATTAAATGTACCCGCAATTTCTCCGCTGTTTTGACGAGCCATAACTTGAGGTGCAAGTTTTTTCTCTTCAACAATTACTTTATACAGAGGAGACTTTTTGCTTCCAGCAATAATGCGTCCTAAAAATTGAAGAGCGTAAGAATCTTTATTGTCATTATCTGCTGTTGGAAATTCCATTCCTAATCGGGGAGCGTTGGCAAGATTATCTTCGTAGTAAGCTCTAACAGTTTCGCTAAGTTTTGCTGGCATCTTTGGTAGCGGCTGCGGTGCGGTGCTGGATTTAATTTCCGCAAAATATTTGTCAATCCATTTTTTAGTCTGAGCAACATCAATATCGCCGGCGACTATTAATGTTGCATTACTTGGACCGTAATATTTATCGTGGAAATCGAAGACGTCTTGAAGCGAAGCAGCCGCTAAATCTTCTAACTCACCGATTACAGTGTGACCGTAGGGATGAATATCGGAATACATTAATTTGCTTGACATATATTGGCTTTGTGAATAAGCTCTGTTATCACCCTGACGTTTTTCATTTTGAACGACATTCTGTTGAGTTACAAATGTTTCCATGTTTACTTTACTTAACAAGAAACCCATTCTATCGGATTCCATCCACAATGCCATCTCAAGAGCGTTCTTAGGAATAACTTCAAAATAATTTGTTCTGTCATTGTTGGTTGAGCCGTTAACATTACTGGCGCCGGCTGTTTGCAGTTTTTTAAACCATTGCCCTTGCGGAATATTTTGAGATTCGTTAAACCTGAGATGCTCGAACAAATGTGCGAATCCGGTTTTGCCTTTCACTTCTCTTGCCGAACCAACATGATAAACAACGTAAACAGCAGCTATAGGATCGGATTTATCAACGTGCAGAATTACATTTAATCCGTTTGCCAGCGTGTACTTCTCATAAGGGATCTTAAATTCCTTTTTTTTCTCTCCGCCGAAGATAGTAATGCTAAAACATAACAACAGAGTTAAAAACATTGATGATCGGTTGTGTAACATTCTTCCTCCAAGGATTTTTTTGTTTACTGATTTGTCTATTTGGAAAATTTTTCTGATATCATAAAGATGCTATAATTCCATTTCGCTATACAGTTTAGTTGATTTTGCAGAGGAAGAGCAAGATGGTTTTTTCAACGTGCTCTTGTTCTTAATCTTGCTCATCTTTTAGAAGTTCAATCACTTCATTGTGTATCTTTCCGCCAGTAGCAATAATGCTGTTTCCCTTGAGCGGATCGTTTCCGTGGTAGTCTGTAATTGTTCCGCCCGCACCGCGTATGATTGGAATGAGCGCGTACAAATCCCATGGACTCATAATCGCATCAACCATAATATCTGCGTAACCTGTTACGACAAGATAGTACCCGTAGCAGTCGCCCCATTGGCGGTAGAGTTTTACCTTGTGAGTTAGTTCGTCAAATTTTTTTATGTTCTGATACTTCTCGATGTTAAGTTGATCTGTTGTAAGAAGAACCGCATCGGAGAGAGCGTTGCAGTCTCGAACTTTAACTTCTATTCCGTTCAATTCGGTCGTGTGATTATCACCAATTAAAAATTCGTTTAGAATGGGTTGGTTTATAATACCGAGAATAGGTTCGCCGTTTTTTAACAATGCAATTAGAGTTCCGAAAGTAACCGTACCGCAGATATAACTTTTGGTTCCGTCAATCGGATCGAGAACCCATTTATATCCCGCGTTCGGATTGTGCTCGCCGAATTCTTCGCCGAGTATACCATGATTAGGATACTTTTTCATAATCATCTCCCGCATAAACTCTTCGGCTTTTTTATCGGCTATTGTTACGGGGGATAAATCTGGTTTATTCTCAACGCTCATTCCTGTGCGCCAGTAATGTTTAATGATCTTGCCGCTTTCATCAGCGAGCCATTTACTGAATTGTCTAAATTCATTCAACTCGTGCATAACATCACCATAGTTTGTTTGCGTATCCGGTTCAAATATATTCGTTTAACAATTCGTTCACAAAAGTTATATTTTCATAACGGTTTTAGAAAGAGTGCTAAAAAGACGCTCGTCGTTCCGGGGTTGACCCGGAATCTATTAGCATGTTTTGGATTGAGCCCAGATTGAAAATGAAAATATGAACATTACAAAAGCAGACAGCAAAAGTATTCAGCGAGCAGCCGCGATAATAAAAGCTGGCGGACTAGTAGCATTTCCGACCGAAACGGTTTATGGTTTAGGAGCGGATGGATTAAATCCGATTGCTGTTGCAAAAATATTTGAAGTGAAGAAGCGTCCGGCATTTAATCCGTTGATACTTCACATTTCCGATAAAACCTGGCTTAAAAAATTTTCTACCTTTAAGAATGAAAAAGTTGAACAGTTAACAGAAAAATTTTGGCCGGGACCGCTAACGCTGGTTCTACCTAAAACTAAGATCGTTCCGGAAATTGTCACATCCGGCAATCCTACAGTGGCTTTGCGAATGCCGAATCATCAGGTTGCGCTTCAACTTATTGAAGCATGCGGAACACCAATGGCAGCGCCAAGCGCAAACCGATTCGGGCATCTGAGTCCCACAGAAGCTTCTCATGTTGCCAAATATCTCGGCGATAAAGTTGATATGATTCTCGACGGCGGAAAATCTTCGGTTGGAGTCGAATCAACAATAATTCAATTTCATGAAGATGAGTTTTATCTGCTTCGTCCTGGCGGATTATCTAAAGAAGAGATTGAAAAGGAGATAGGCGAAATAAAAATTGGCATTATAGATCCCGACAAACCAAACGCACCTGGGCAGCTTCTATTTCATTATTCACCACAAACTCCGTTAAAATTTTTTAATAAAAAACATCTTGATGAAAATAAAAAAATAGGAATGCTCTTCTTCAAAGAGAATAAATTGGTTTTTCCGTTTGCTCAAATAAAAATTCTTTCTTCGAATGGTGATTTACGTGAAGCGGCGGCTAACCTTTTCTCCTTTTTGCATGAATTGGAAAAAGAAAATCTAGATTTAATTCTTGTTGAGCCGGTCGAAGAAAAAGGATTAGGCATGGCAATAATGGATCGACTTTACAAAGCTACAAATAAACATTTATAGCGCGAATCAATTCACTCGCAGCCGCATGATTTCAGTTGTGTTCTAATTAATATTAAGAAGAAGATAAAATCTGTCAAAAAAATCTTCATTTGCTGAAATAGAATTTCTATATTTACTTGTAAAATTAATCTCTCGAAAGATGGATAAGACCTCGAACAAAGACATGCTGTCGGTAAAATTTGAAGGCGGGAAAGACCAATCATTATCACAATCCAGACTATTTCTTCATACTCTTAATTCTATTAGTGATTGCATCTCCATTACTGATATGAATGACATAATTGTCTACGTCAATAAATCGTTTACAGCGACTTACGGTTATACGGCGGAGGAGCTGGTCGGAAATCATATATCAATGTTGCGGTCGGATAAAAATGATGCGGATATATTAAAGAAAATTCTTCCTCAAACACTTAAAGATGGCTGGCGGGGTAAGATTTGGAATAAAAGAAAAAATGGAGAAGAATTTTTAATTGAGTTGTACTCAACAATTGTCCGTGATGATAATGAAAAACCCCTGGCTCTTGTCGGTGTTGCTCGGGACTTGACAGATCAGATTGAAGCGGAAGAAAAATTACTTGAAGTGCATGGAAAATACCGGCATCTATTCCGGGAAATTAAAACCGCTATTTACGAAAGCACTCCCGATGGAAAATTAATTGAATTAAATCCCGCCGGAATGGAACTCTTAGGAATTGAATCTACGGAACAGTTTGCGAGTATTAACGTTGGCGATGCTTTTTATATAAATAAATCGGATAGAGAAACGATCAATAAAGAGGTTGAAAAAAACGGATTTGTTAAAGACTATGAATTGAATTTGAAAACTCTGAATAATGTAGTCATAACAGTTCGAGAGACTTCAACCGCCGTTAAAGATAAATCCGGCAATACTATTGCATACCGCGGAATTTTAAGGGACATAACGGAAGCCAAGAAGAATGAGGATAAGCTCAAACAGGTGGTTGAGAAATTAGAGATGGTTAATGGTCAGCTGCTTAAATCCGAGAGTGAGCTTAGAAATACAAACGCGACAAAAGATAAATTCTTTTCTATTATTGCGCATGATTTAAGAAGTCCTTTCAGTTCGTTGTTAAGTTTTTCGGAATTCTTGATTGAGGATATCGAGACTCTGGAGAAGGAAGAAACAAAACTCTTTGCCGAAAAAATTCACGAGGCTGCTCAAAGTGTTTTTGCATTGCTTGAGAACCTTCTTCAGTGGTCAAGAATTCAGTCCGGTAAAATTCCATATAACCCGTCAAACTTTAATATTAATTTTAAGATCAACCAAGTTATTAGGCTTCTTGCTAACAATGCGGCTAATAAAAAAATTACGATTCTTAACGAATGTCCGGCTAACTCAATTGTATTTGCCGATGAGGACATGCTTTTCTCTGTGATTCAAAATCTCCTTTCAAACGCTATTAAATTTACAAACAAAGAGGGGACAATTGTTTTTAGGTGCATGATTTTGGAAAAGGAAGTAAAAATTTCTATTACGGATAACGGTGTTGGTGTGAAGGAAGAAGATTTAAAAAAATTATTCCGCTTTGACACAAATTTTACGACATACGGAACAAGCGATGAAAAAGGAAGCGGTTTGGGATTACTTCTTTGCCATGAGATGATAGAGAAAAACCGGGGTAAAATTACCGTTGAAAGTAAAATCGGCGAGGGAACATCATTTACTTTTACACTTCCGAAAGCCTAAACCGAACTCAGTCTAAACAATTATCCTATTGATGTGATGGCGCATATGATCGAAATAATCTTTTACAAAATATTCTAACGTTGCCGGCTCACTTGCAGGAATCTCTTTCCAAGCAATCAGATCAAGGTTGTGATTCACCCTTTCCTTCTTCAAATCTACTTCCGGGATTCTGGTTATTAGATGAATTATCAAAAAATTGAAATCCTTCCAGAGTTCAACAAGTGAATGCCAATTAATGTTTTGATAATCCTGAACCCTGACCCACTCATTCTGATCATAACCCGGAAAGATCAGATCGTCTGTAAATTGAGCGCGTACAAACCGCTGATGATTGTTCGATGCTGAGTCGATAAGATGTCCCAGAATTTCTTTCTTAGACCATTTTTCATTTTCGCGGAAGGATGTTTCAATATCACTCATGGAAGAAAGCGTATCAACTACTTCATGCAGATAATCTTTCTGCTCTTTTAAATATTCCTTCATAGCACTCTTTTGTTTTACTTGAATGAAAACCTTTATGAATTTATTTTATTTTCATGAATAAAAAAACAGATAATTTTTGTTGAGCCGCTGAATAACATCCTTGATAAATGGTTCATCTTTGGGTAAGTTTCTTTTAAACGAACTAGGAAAAATGTTTATATCTTTAATTTAACTCTTGTACTATGGAGGCTCTGTTTATGTCCAAAGAAATGGTCTTAGAAAAAATTGATCAAGCGGTAAAAATATTAAATGAAAAAAATATTGATATGTGGATGACTTTTGTACGTGAAACCGGAAATATGAAAGATCCGATGATGGATATGATTGTCGGAACAGGCGCAACATGGTCTTCGGCATTTATTATCACAAAAAATGGAAACACACACGCAATTGTAGGTTCTCTTGAACTTGCGAATATGAAAGCGATCGGCACATATAAAGAGATACATCCTTATTTGAAATCGGTAAAAGAAGATTTACTGAAAGTACTGGATATGTATAAACCGGAAAAGATCGCAATTAATTACTCGCGAAATTCAACTTTGGCGGACGGCTTGCCGCACGGTTTATATCTTGAATTACTCGATCATCTGAAAGAGACGAAATATTTCAATGCATTAATCTCTTCCGAGGAAATAGTTGCCGCGCTGCGCGGAAGAAAATCTCAGACTGAACTAAATTTGATGAAGGAAGCAATCAAAGAGACACTTAAGATATTTGATGAGGTAACTAAATATTTAAAACCGGGTTTAACTGAAAAACAAATTGCAAGTTTTGTTCATGATCTAACTGCAAAAAGAGGATTTGGTCTCGCGTGGGATAAAGAATATTGTCCATCGGTTTTTACAGGACCCGATACGGCGGGCGCGCACGCAGGACCAACTGACCGGGTGATCGAAGCGGGACATGTAATTAATATGGATTTTGGAATTAAGTATAAAGATTACTGTTCGGATTTACAGAGAACCTGGTATGTTCTTAACCCGCGCGAAGACAAAGCTCCTATTGAAGTGCAAAAGGGTTTCAATGTAATTGTTGAATCAATTACCCGCTCTTCTAATGAATTGAAGCCGGGCAAGAAAGGTTACGAGATTGATGAAATAGCGCGTAATTATATACAAGTACACGGTTATTCGGAATATCCGCACGGGCTTGGGCATCAAGTTGGAAGGTCATGCCATGACGGCGGCTGCCTGCTTGGACCAAAATGGGAACGGTACGGAAATGCACCCTATCTGGAGGTTGAAGAGGGAAATGTCTTTACAATTGAGCCGAGATTGACGATCCCTAATTATGGTATTGCGACTGTTGAAGAGGAACTTGTGATAACAAAAACCGGATGTGAATATTTATCGGAAAGACAAAAAGAAATTTATTTAGTAACTCACCTTTCGTAAGGTGTCATTCTGAACGGAACAGTTTACCCCGCTTTGCGGGGAAGTGGAGTGAAGAATCTATTGATTTCATAACAAAAATTTAGATTCTTCCCCCGATAGATCGGGGTCAGAATGACAAATAATGTGTTTGCGTAAGGTGAGTTAGTAAGATAATCCGTGGCTCTATTTGTAGATCATATAAATTCAATGGTTTAATAAATTTCAACAATTGCAAAAAAAAATATATATCTTAAATGGTATCTGTAGTTTAGATTCTTACTTTATTGATTTATTAATAATATCTTAAACAGGAGGATGTATGGGACGAAGATTTAAAATTTCTTTCACTTTTACGCTCTTGATTCTATTTATGTTTTCAAGCAAAGCATACCCTCAGGGTGTCACTACTGCTTCTATGAACGGTATTGTAAAAGATGTTACCGGAGAGGCTCTACCCGCAGCAAGTGTACATGCAATTCATGAACCTACTGGCACAAAGTATGGCGCATTTACTACAACGGACGGAAGATTCAGTTTACCAAACTTAAAAATCGGCGGTCCGTATTCAGTTACAGTTACTTATGTTGGTTACAAGAGTGAAAAACAAGAAAACATCTACTTAAATCTCGGTCAAAATTTTCGAGTAGAATTTGTGCTGCAAAGTGAAGCCGTCAGCATGAAAGAAATTACTGTTTCTACAGAAAAAGATAATACTTTAAATAGCAGCAGAACTGGCGCCGCAACATATATTTCAGCATCTCAAGTTGCAGAACTGCCATCGATTAAAAGAAGTACAAGAGATATAACAAGATTAGATCCGCGAAGCGATGGTAATTACAGCTTTGGTGGAAGAAACTGGTTATATAACAACATTTCACTCGATGGCTCATATTTCAACAATTCATTTGGGCTAGATGATCCTGCCCCGGGTGGGCAAACAAATGCCGAACCTGTTCCTTTTGATGCTGTTGCGGAAGTACAAGTTTCAGTTGCACCGTTTGATGTTAGAGAAGGAGGATTCACTGGTGCCGGTATTAATACAGTAACAAAAAGCGGAACAAATAAATATAAAGCTTCATTGTATAGCTTTATGAGAAACGAAAATTTGATTGGTAATACTGTAAGCGGAAATAAAGTAGTAGCTAATCCAAGTCTTTCTTATAACCAATCAGGATTTACCGCCAGTGGTCCAATTATTCCAAATACTTTGTTTGTATTTATGAACGGTGAAATAGAAAGAAGAGAAGATCCGGGATCTAATTTTGCGGCAAACCGCGGAACATCTGGATTCGGAATTTCGAGAGCAACTGCCTCTGATATGGATAAGATCAGACAAAGAATGATCTCTGTATATGGGTACGATCCAGGTGCTTATGAAAATTATACCAATCGCACAGACAATGAAAAATTCTTGATAAAATTCGATTGGAATATTAATGAAAGCAACATTTTTACATTTAGATATAATTACCTTAATGCCAAGCGCGATTTACCTCCCCATCCATTCGCAATTAGTTTAAATGGTGGCAGAGGACCAAATGAAAACACTTTGCCGTTTCAAAATTCCGGCTATAGAATGAATAACCAGTTAAGTTCATTTGCTGCTGAATTAAATAGTAGAGGTGATAAGTGGGCTAATAGATTTTTTACCAGCTACAATAGATTCAGAGATTTTAGACAACCGGTCTCCAAAGTGTATCCAACAATTGAAATTGCCGAAAACGGTATTGCTTATACTACATTAGGTGTTGAGCCTTTCTCTATTAATAATATTCTTGATCAAGATGTTTGGCAGTTTACAAACAATTTCAGTTATTTTGCTGGAAATCATGTTATCACCGCCGGTGTGAATTTTGAATACTTCAAATTCTATAATTCATTCAACCTTTTCTATGCGGGATATTTTCCACTTGACGCACAGTTTGGAGGACCAAGATTTTCATCATTAGCTCAGTTCTTCCAATTGACCGATAAGGCTAATCCGGGCTTTATTGATTTCAATAAAATGGCTTCTGATGCTGTAAAGAATCCGTTTAAAGGTGAAGTGATCGAAGTTGGTCAGTTAGCTTTCTACGCACAAGATGAATATTTGGTTTCTGAAAAATTCTCTTTAAGCTATGGTTTGCGTGTCGATATTCCGATGTACCTAAATGATTTGGTAGATAATCCATTTTCAAGATCGTTAAATTTACTTGACGCAGATGGAAAACCGGAGACTGTTGATCAGAGTAAACTTCCGAAAGCAGTGCCACTTTTTTCTCCACGAGTTGGATTTAATTGGGATGTTACAGGCGACAGGTCAACACAACTAAGAGGCGGAACCGGAATATTTACAGGCAGACTTCCATTTGTTTGGATCGGAAATAATATCTCTAATCCGGGAGCTAACCCAAATCTTCCCCCTCATTTACGATCCTATTTTTTGAATGCAATGGTTGAAGATTTTAAATGGCCGCAAGTATGGACAACTAATCTGGCTATAGATCATATGCTTCCCGATGATATTTTAGGCACTCTCGAAATAGTTTATGGCAAAGATATAAATGGAATTTATGTTAGAGATGCAAACTTGGGAAAAATAAAAGGTTATCTGCCCGCACCGGATGGAAGACCTGTTTTTAGCGGACCTATTTATTTTTCCATTGGCGGTGCAGACGTAATTGATAATTCGAGTGAAGGATACAACTATAGCATAACAACACAATTTAGAAAGAATTTCGATTTCGGTCTTAATACAAGTTTATCCTACACATATCTTGAGGCTAAAAGTTTAATGAAATCAACTGAAATTGCATTGGCAATGTATGGTGAAAATCCAACTCAAGGAAATCCAAATAAACCGTATCTAAGTTACTCCGAATTTGGCAACCGCCATCGTATAGTTGCTTCTTCTACATATCGCCATGAATGGTCAGAAAGCTGGGCTACAAGTATTGGCGTATTTATTGAAATTGCAGAAGGGAATAGATTCAGCGGAGCTGGAGGAAACAGATATTCATATATTTATTCAGGCGATGTTAACGGCGATGGTCAGCCGACAAACGATTTAATTTATATTCCACGGAACAAAAGTGAAATTATCTTTGACCCATATGTGGATGCAAGCGGTAGAACTGTTTCGGCTGATGAACAATGGAACGCTTTTAATGCTTTTATTGAGCAGGATGATTACTTAAAAAATAACCGCGGAATTATTGCCGAACGTTTTGGAGCAATTAATCCATGGTTCAGCAATATAGACTTAAGATTATTACAAGACTTCTCGTTTTTTATGGGGAAACAAAAACAAACATTTCAACTGAGTGTTGATATTCTAAATGTTGCTAATCTTCTAAATTCTGATTGGGGTGTTAGACAAGTTGCAAACACGTCGGCAACTTCACCGCTTCTGTTTGTGAAATACAATACTCAAGGAGCCCCTGTTTTTAACTTCAATACTAATTTGAAAAAAACATTTATTGATGATCCGGGAGTGCTATCGCGCTGGCAAATGCAAATTGGCATTCGTTATCTATTCAATTAGCTGCCTCTCCTAATTATTCCTTAAAACTCCCTGTTTGAACAGGGAGTTTTTTATACATCGGCGCGTAATCTTAAAATCTGTATCGGTCATTTGCCCATTACACTATGTTTCTCTTTAGCAACATTTATTTTTTCATTGCCGGTCAAATCCGTAAAGTATATTCACTCGAAATTTTGGAAGTGATAAAATCGGTTTCGTTTTAAATATTAATTTAGAAAGGTTTCATCTGTATAGAGGAAATTAATTGTTCATAGAAGAAATGAGATAATTATCAAGTCCGTTAAGACATGTTATGTAATGAACATTTTCTAATGCAGATAAGATAGTAGAGTGCTCTGCTCCTAGTGCTTGCCCGCCCACTAATATTTCCTGTTCGGGAAAATCTTCTTTAATCACCTGCACCAATTTTATTAATCTGTTTATGTTGATATAAAAGCTGCTGGAAATTCCAACAACATCAGGCCGTTTATCTTTTATTAATCGAAGGATATCTTGTTCGGGAGTATTTGAACCGGCGAAAATTGTATTCCAGCCGCTTGACTCAAAATAACCGGTAACCATTCTAGCTCCAAGATCGTGAAATTCCTTATCAATGCAAGTTATTAAGGCAAGCTTGCCAAATTTTTGCTCATTAGTAAAAGAAGATGAGACAAGCTCTATCAATCCCTCGGTTATTTTTGTTGCGATATGTTCATCTGCAACGGAGCATCTTTCTTTTTCCCAAAGCAGCCCGATTCTGTACATAGATCTCTGCAAAAGGTCCATGTAAATTTCTTTAATGCCGACATTGTCTTTGATAAGCTTTAGTACAATTTGATAACACTGTTTTTTATCGCCATCGAGCAGCGCGTTTAGATAATGTAAATAAACTGTTTCCGAAATCATTTTTCAGTTAAATTTTGTTGCACTCTATTCTAAACGAAAAGCGAAAAGAAATAATTCCAAATCAGCTATGATTTTTAATTCGATTTTTCTGACGTTTATTGATCAAGCGTGAGATACGGTAGCTTGTATATGCAAAGAAGGGGGCGGCAAGTACGTCAATTGTATAATGAACGTGTTGAATTAAAACACAAAAAGCCACCATAATTGTGCAGATCAAAAAAATGGTTTTTAATTTTTTACTTTTTGCGGTTAAGAAGAAGAGAAACATTGTTGACGTATGTCCCGAAAAGAAAAGATCGCGCAGTAAAGTGTTGCCCCCGCCGAAGAATTCAACAAATGGATCTTGTAATGGAATAATATGAATGGGCGCATTCAACGGTAAAAAATAGATTGTAATTAACCGCAGCGCAGCGACTAATGTGTACGATTGTAAAGCAACCAACATTTTTGCAGGATGAAAAACCAAGAAACCAAGTGCAGTAATTAATCCAGTGTAAATTAATCCGAATGTTAACCAGGTTACATCTACTGCATCAAATAAAGAAAGGAAAGGATCGTTGAAAGAGAATCCGGGACGATTCTCGTTGTACGCGAGAAATTTTGCCAGCAGAGAGAGAATAATGCCTAGAAGAACCAGAGTTACAGCAAGACGTGCTCTGTAACCTTTGTCGGCGTTCGCTGATTGCCATATCGATTTTAATTCGAGAAGTTTAGTCAATTATTTTTTTGGAATTTCTGAAAAATGTTGGCTAAAAAATAGTGAAAGAAAAGGGGTTGTCCAAAAAGTTGTCGAATGTCATTTCGAGCGAAGTCAAGAAATGGACTTACGTGTTCTAATCACACTTCTTCGAAGGAGGTCTTCGGACGACTTCGTTCAATGTAATACGAAATTTATTTTTTGAAAAACCCTTTCTTTTCTAACTACGTCCACTAATTTGCCGCGCATCGAGTTATTGGAAACAAATAAATTAAGGTGATAATGAATTTAGCGATTAACTATGCTAGCTTTCCAAATATCTTCATAAAGAAAGCAGTCATCCTATGAAAAATGTCGGCGTCTTTTATAAACATCATCGGGCAGCCGGAGCGGATAACCATTAACCCGTTCTCCTCGCCAAGTTTTGCGGCTTCTTCAGAAAAACTTCCGGCACCAAATGAACGATGAAACCAAATTCTTGAAATTCCATTTTCTACACATTGTTGAACAACCTCAACCGAAGCTGAGGGATTTGTTGCTATAAATACCGAGTCGGCTTTTTTAGGAGTAGCGCTCAATGTAGGATAGCATTTATCTCCTTCGATTAGATCGGCAAACGGATTGATTGGATAAACTGTGTAACCCGCATCTTTAAATTTTTTGTAGATCGGATTACCTACCTCGCGTTGAGGTTTTCGCGACACACCCGCAATTGCAATAACCTTCTGATCGAGGAAGTCTTTTACTTTTTGTTCGTAATTCATAACTAATATTCCTTTGTTAATTCATATGAAGAATGCTTTCTACCATAAAATAAAAGAAAAATTCAAGGAGAAGAGATCTATTACAAATTATTACTGAAGGCATCTCTTTGAGAGAATGGCACACTGATTAAACGGACTTGCCTTCTGCAAGCTCATAAGCGTCAACTTAACAATGAATTTTTATTAATAACTCCGGTACCAGTCTAAAACAAAGTACAATTTGGGCTGAAGCCCTTGGTTTTTGTGCTCTTGTTTTTTCCCCGACTTAAAAAGCCGGGGTTATAGCAACAAACTTCTACTAAGTTGAAGCCTATGTGCTGCAAGCAGATTCACACAAATCAAAATCTGTGGAAATCCGACAAATCCGCATCATCCGTGTGCTATCAAAAATGTTGCAGTTCTGTATAATCCTATTTTTCAGAAGAAGTCAATAGGATTACAATTTCCTCGCAATCACAACCGGTGTTTTAATAACCTCAACATATCCCGAACCTTCCGCTACGGTTTCGATCAATAAAATGTAAATTCCAATGCGCAGCGGTTTGCTGCTGTCATCCAATCCATCAAACACAACGGAGTTGTTTGATGAAGAGGGGCGGTTCTCCGCCAATGTTCTAACTATTCTGCCCTGACTATCAAAAACTTTTATGCGCACCTGTGAAAGAGGTTTTGTTAATTCAAAATTGATCACTGTAAAATCTTCAAAGCCGTCGCTATCCGGGGAAAACGGATTAGGGCTGATAGTCACTTTTGAATCACGGGACAAATTTTGAGTGAAGATTGAATTTTGTCTGCCGGGCGATCCACCTTCAGCACTTACGCAGGTATTCCAATTTGAACGGGTGTTAGAATTTAACAGAGGATTTAATCTTTCAAGAGATCTGTTCTTTGTTGTCACTACGTTTTTGCTATGCCAATCCGGTGAGTAGATGATTGAATCCAATGTGGTTTTTCGGAAATCTTTAAGCACTAGCATTGAACCATCATTTGATAAACTTAACGAGGAACTTCCCGCAAATTTGGTTAGCGACTCTGTTTTCAACCATAGGTAGTTTTTATAGATTATGGAATCCGCAGCCAATACAAAATATTTTCCGGGTGGAATCATTAAGTACGTGTTTGCCAATTTGAATTTGTATGATGTGCCAACATTAATTTGCATTCCTCCCACTTGTATTGAATCAACCGATGTATTAAAAAATTCGAGATACTCCGAGTTTCCAGTGGCGGGATCAAACATGATTTCATTAATTACCAATGAACCCGTTGGATATTTTTTCGCATCGACAACAGAATTACGTAAACCGGGGGTTGAGCGGTTTGGACTAAGCGATAAAGCCCAATTAGTTGAATCGTTTGTTGTCGTTGTTACTGAAATTCTTTCGAGAGAAAAACCTTTTGAGCTGCCCCATGTTGAATTATATTTCAAGCTATCTATCACCGCACCGCGGAAGTCATAAAGAATCACACCATCTGTTGAGCTAAGAACGCCAAATTTTGCCTGAAAAAATTTCTTCGGTTGAACATAACTGTACCGGAGTGAATCGTATGCAACAATAGCATACTCGCCGGGAAGTAAACTCACATCTTTAACTGTTATTGTTGCTTTGGTGGGAGTGGTTAACAGATCGCTTATCTGCCAATTTTTCAAATTAATTGATCCTGTGGAGGCATTCACAATTTCAATCCATTCGGTTTCGCCGGTAAGCGGATCGTGCATAACTTCATTGATAAGAACCGCGCTATTTTTTGCGCCGGGAACTATCTCCGCGGCAAGAGAATTGTTTAGTGTATCTTCGTCCGCGCTGAAAAGAACCTTGCACATGATGTTCTTTGTCTCATTGAGCTTTAACTTTGATTTCGAAATAATGAATATCGAATCGGACGGAGAAAGATTAGAGCCTGCCTCTTCTGTAAAGAGATTCCACACATCGTTTGATAGAACTAAAAATTTTACGGAAAAATTACTTGCCGCATTAATTCCGAGGTTGATGATTTTTGCTGCAAGATTTATTTCATCACCTATTGACGGGTAAGGTGTTTGTGACGATACTGATTTAACCGAGAGATCATATTTTCTTACTGCAACACTGTTTATTCTTCCCGGTGTTCCATGAAATTTAGTAGAATTTTTCCAGTTGGGCGCTTCGTTATTTTTAGTGAGTATTATTTTTTCGTCCGAATAACCGGCTGAGTTGTTAGCTGAATAAGTATAGGTGTCGATAGTAACGTCTGCTGGGTTAATGAGCAGCAGAGTATTGCTGACGGTGTTATTCATTCCGGCAGAGCCAAAATAATTAGAGCCGGTTTTAAGAATTATCGCATCGGAAGGAATCAGCGTTTTGTACATTCCATTATTATAGTCGTAATTACCCTGCAGTATAACCGCATATTTACCGGGACCAAGCAACATCCCGCCAATGAAAGGTACAATACTATTGTTGGATGATGTAGAGTATTTAAACTTATAATTGGTGAGATTGATAGTCTCTGTTGATGAGGTGTTATAGATTTCAACAAACTCGCCGTTCGTTTCGGAGGGATAAAACATTATTTCACTAAATGTGAGAGCCGATCCGGATTGAGCAAAAAGATTTGCGGTGTAGAAGAAACAAAGAGGAACTGCAATCAAAATAAACACTTGTGGGAATCCCACATAGTGGTGCATTCGCACATCCCTTCGGGAAAAGAATTTCATCTTGGTTTGATGCTTATTATAAAAGCCTTTCAAAAAATAGAAAATTCTCTTTCTAAAAGCATCTTAAGAATTGTTGGGCTGCCAATTAATTTTTATTTTATCAATTGTCATGTAAATTTATTGGTTTATTAAAAGTTGAGAAAAAACTTTTTGGTGAAAGACTTTTTTCCTTAATTTGCTCTTAATCATTACTCACTAAAATCAGAGTTCTTTTATGAAACGATTACTCCTACAGTTAATTCTTACTTTTCTTTTATTTACAACAATAATACTGCCTCAACAGGATCCGGTAATTCAAAAAATAGTTGAGATTGGAAAAACGGACAACCAAACAATGGTGCATCAAGATATTCTGTGCAACCGTATAGGAGGCAGAATAACCGGATCAGACGCGTACCGTGCTGCTTGTATATGGGCTGTGGGTGAATTGAAAAAATGGGGATTGGACGTGAAGCTGGAAGAGGTTGGTGAAGTGCCTGTTAGTTTTAGCCGGGGGCACTGGTCTGGAAAAATGATCAAACCGACGGAGAGAAGTTTAGAGTTTGTTACCCCTTCATATACAGCCGGTACTAAAGGTGTTCAAAGAGGACCCGCCGTAATTATGCCAAAGACGGACGCGCAATTCGATTCTGTTAAAAGTAAAATGAAAGGTGCGTGGGTTTTAATAGATGGAGAAAATACCGGCTGGGCGCGAGACCGCGATTCAGTTGTGTCTCTTACAAAAAAATTAACCGATGCCGGAGCGCTTGGAACAATTCAACTCACAAGAGTTCCTATGCAATGTTTGGATTCACGCTGTGTTAACTCGTGGGATAATCTTCCAACTCTTTGCGATATTAAACTTCTCGATACTCAATTCAATGAAATAAAATCTCTCCTCGAAAAAGGTGAAGAAGTAATTCTTCAATTTGAAATTCGAAATTTCTTTAGACAAGGACCGATTAAATATCAAAATGTTGTTGCTACTATTCCGGGCAAGGAATTTTCCGACGAATATGTTGTGCTCGGCGCTCATCTGGATTCATATGATATTGCTACCGGCGCAGTTGATAATGCTTCCGGTGTAAGTCCTATGATGGAAGCTGTTCGAATGTTGATGAAAGCGGGCGCTAAACCGAAAAGAACAATTATACTTGTCCTCTTCGCTAATGAAGAACGGGGATTAGTCGGTTCTAAATCGTGGGTAAGCAGCAACAAAAATATTTTAGAAAAAATTTCGGTGATGATTAATAAGGATTTCGGTACAAATCCAATTGTAGAAATCTCTGTACCAAAAGTTATGTCAAACGATTTCAAAAAAATAATCGCGACTATTAAGAGCGCAAACTTAAAATATCCGATGGCTTTAACAGAAGGAGCTCCATATAGAAAAGCTGGACGCGGCGGAACCGATAGTTTTTCTTTCCTGATGGAAGGAATACCGGCGCCTGCGTTAAGATCTCAAGGTCCTCAAGTTTATGGAAAAACCTGGCACACTCCAGCCGATACATATGACGAAATTATTCCCGATGCGCAAGAAGATGCCGCAATTAAAATTGCTTTACTCGCATATGAAATCGCAAATCTCGATCATATGCTTCCTCGTGAAGAAGCTTTCTTGCCGGATGGCATTTATGCCGATCTTAATACTAACAAGGGAAGAATTACACTCTCGCTGGATTACAAAAATGTTCCTATGACGGCGGCTAATTTTGTTGGACTCGCAGAAGGAACAATTAAAAATAATGCGGTAGAATTGAGCAAGCCATATTTCAACGGAACTAAATGGCACAGAGTTGTTCCGGGACATGTAATTCAAGCGGGAATGCCGGTTAATAAAGATACATTAGAAGGACCCGGTTATGAATTCCCTAATGAGATTTACTCCGGGTTAAGTCACAGCAAAGGCGGTATGTTGGGAATGGCTAATGCTGGTCCGAATACAAACGGAAGTCAGTTTTATATTACTTTGGGAGACCGCTCATATCTTGACGGCAATTACACTTTGTTCGGCTCGGTGGCAGAAGGTATGGATGTGGTTAACAAAATTGTACAAGGCGATACAATACGAAGTGTGAGCATTACAAGAATCGGAGAAGGCGCGAATAATTTTAAGGTAACGGATGCCTCATTCAGAAAAATGATTGAGGTTGCCGAGCTCAAAGTTAAAGAAGCCGATGAAAAAAGAATTAAAGATGAACTGAAGATCATAAATACCAACTATGCCAAAACATTAGAAGCAGAGAACGGATTAAGATACATTATTATAAAAGAGGGAACAGGAGATAAACCGGAAAACAGCGCTTCATTAAAGCTTAAGTACAAAGGGAAGCTCTTACTAACAGGTAAAGATTTTTTTAGTACGAGTTTAGATGGCAAACCCGATGCCGTTGAATATCCGGAAGTATTTGAGTACACAATAGGGAAAACAAAAATTAATCCGGGCGTTGATAAGGTAATTGCAGATATGAAAACCGGTGAAGTTCGAATTGTAATTGTACCGTCAGCCATCGCATATGGAACGAATGGATTTTATGGTAAATCGATTCCAGGAAAAAAACGGTTTGTAATTTCTCCCAACACAAGTCTGGTTTATGAAATTGAATTATTGGAGATGAATTAATTCTTTTCAAAAGTTGTCTTAAATAGGTTCAAGCCATTATTGAACGTTTTAATACTGTTAGGGAGAAATTGATTTAAGGGGACTCTTAAAAACTAATTTTTTGTTTCATCCCGATAAATCTGGACAAAGACCGCCAAGTTTTTCTTCTTTGCGAACCTAGCAACTTTGCGAGATAATTCTTTTTGAGTTTTTGGAGGTACCCTTAACTTGAAGCAAACTGTTAAGTGCTGTTGACTTTTCTTAAACCATCCGGGAAATCTAACATTTTAATGAAAAGTGAATTATGAAAAATATTATAGAAACAGAACGGTTAACTCTTAGAGAATTTACAACAGCGGACACACAATTTATTATCCAACTTCTTAATAGTCCCGGCTGGCTGGAATTTATTGGCGACAGAAATGTTAAGACAGAGGAACAAGCAGTTAACTATCTTCTGAACGGACCGGTTAAAAGTTACCGGGAAAATGGATTTGGGTTGTCGTTAGTTGAGTCTAAAGAAAGCAAAACTCCAATAGGTATGTGCGGATTAATTAAGCGCGATCATCTGGATAATCCGGATATTGGTTTTGCGTTCTTACCGGAATTTACCGGAAATGGTTTTGCTTATGAAATTGTCAAAGCTACAATGGATTATGCTAAGGATGTTTTAAATATTTCCACCGTCCTGGCAGTTACAGTTCCTGCCAATGAAAAGTCAATTAAACTTTTGGAAAAGATTGGACTAAAATTTTATGAGACAATTACGTTTCCGGGTGAGACGGAAGAATTAATGTTGTTCAGCAGCTGAAATTAAATTTCAAAAAAGAATTTTACTGTCCCGGTATTTCTTTTACCCCCAAAAGGTATGTTATTTCTCCACACACCAGATTAATTTATGAATTGAATTGCTTCAAATAATTAATTAAAATATGGATGCCAATTAGCGATTAGACCGATTAAGTGTTTTTAAATAAATGGAGAATCAATATGAAAACTATTTCATTCATTGTTCTTCTGGCGGTAAGCATAACGTTTATTTCGTGTAACGACAAGCCGAGCGATCCCATAATAGATCCGCCGCGGCAATTAACCGTATTGGAAAAACAGTTAGTCAATTCTGCGGATAACTTCTCTTTTAAGCTGTTCAAAAAAATTTACGATACTGAACCCGGTGCAAATCTTTTCGTCTCGCCTTTAAGCATTTCTATAGCGCTGGGCATGACATTGAACGGAGCCGATGGAACTACTTATGATGCGATGAGATCAACACTCGCTTTAGATCCAATTACAAGAGAGCAGGCAAATGAAACGTATCAATCGCTTATGGCGCTGCTAAGTTCTATCGACCCAAAAGTTACAATGAACATTGCTAATTCTATCTGGTACAATAAGAATTACACATTCAAAACTGATTTTATAGAGACTAACAAAAAGTATTTCAACGCGGTTGTTAACGCTATGAACTTCGGCGATCCGGCAACCGTAACCGTAATTAATAATTGGGTTAAGACTGCTACAAAAGAGAAGATAGATAAAATTGTAGAACATATTTCCGCACAGACAATTATGTACCTAATTAATGCCGTTTACTTCAAAGGAACTTGGAAGTACCGCTTTGATCAGAATAAAACAAAGGATGATTACTTTACCACAGAATCCGGTAAAAGAGTTGCTATAAAAATGATGGAACAAGAAACCGACATTTCCACATTCTACAACGAACTTTTTACCGCAGTGGACTTACCTTACGGAAGCAGCGCTTACAGCATGATGTTGTTTCTTCCGAATAGTGGAAAGAGGTTACAAGAAGTTGTTTCTTATTTAACAAGAGAGAATTTCGATTCGGCTGTTGGCCATCTTTCCAGCGCAAAAAAGAATTTGTTTCTGCCGCGTTTCAAACTCGAATACAAGATAAAATTGAACGACGTACTAAAAGCCCTGGGAATGGATATTGCCTTTGACCCTGACAAAGCTAATTTCAAAAAACTTTACGATGGAATGGGCAACGCTTATATCAGCGCTGTAGACCATAAGACGTACGTTGATGTAAATGAAGAAGGCACTGAAGCTGCCGCCGTTACTTCGGTTACAGTTGGTGTTACATCTATTGGTGGTAACACTATTAGATTTGACCGACCGTTTTTGTTCTTGATTCGTGAGAAAAACAGTGGAGCCATTATTTTTATCGGTTCACTTAATGATCCATTGTGAAATAAATTTTCGAAAGGAAAAATCATTTCGAGCGAAGTCGAGAAATGATTTTAGCTGGCTGCTGTCAGCAGTTATTATTTACAGTGCTCATGCAATCTATTACCCTATCTAATTATAACTTCCATTGTTATATTGCAGCTAAATTAAACAGAACTCTGCTTTTTTATGAAAGAACCTTTAGTCAGCATTGGCATCCTTACAGCAAAGGAAATCCGGTTTGATCTCTACGGCGAATTTTTAATTGAATCATCCGAAAAGAAATTCAGCGGACGGTTCAAAGCAAAACTTGAGAATGGAAGAATTAATGTCTTTCATGAAAAAAAAGAAATTATCTCCGATAGCGAAATTATTTTCACGCCAAACGATTTGGAGACGGAATCATTTCTTTTACGCGATGTTGTAATCGGCAAAAATTTTCACTGGGAGAAGAAAGAAAATCAACGGTTCCGCGGAGCGCTGAAATTTATAATTGAAGAAGATGAAATTACAGCGGTGAATATTTTACCTCTCGAAGAATATCTTATTAGCGTTATTTCATCGGAGATGAACGCGCGCAGTTCTATAAATCTATTAAAGGCACACGCGATTGTCTCGCGCGGATGGCTTCTCTCTCAACTTGAGAAAAAAAACAGCAATCCGGTCAGCGAGATAATTACAGAAGATGAAATAATACGCTGGTACGATAGAGAAGACCACGCTAATTATGATCTGTGCGCGGATGATCATTGCCAGCGTTATCAGGGAGTAACCAAAATCATAAGCGAAAATGCTTCCGACTCGATTTCTGAAACTCATGGTCTGGCACTTACATACAATAATAAAATATGCGACACGCGCTATTCAAAATGCTGCGGCGGAATAACGGAATCGTTTGAAAATGTCTGGCAGCCGGAACATCATCCTTACCTTTCATCAATAGCGGATTACAAATTTGAACTAGACGGAAGCGAAACCGATTTAACAACAGAAAAAAATTCCGAGCGCTGGATTAAAATTAATCCGAACGCGTTTTGTAATACAACCGATAACAAAATACTTTCTCAGGTACTTGTAGATTTTGACCGCACCACGCTCGATTTTTTCCGGTGGAAAGTTGAATACACTCAGGATGAACTCGCCGAATTAATTCATAAAAGAAGCGGAATTGATTTTGGGAAAATTATTGATCTAATTCCGGTCGAGCGCGGAAATTCCGGGCGTATTATTAAATTAAAAATTGTTGGTACAAATAGAACCGTTACAATCGGCAAGGAACTGGAAATAAGAAGAACACTTTCTCCATCTCACCTTTACAGCTCGGCTTTCATCGTAATTAAAGAAAATATTATAGATGAGATTCCTCAGAAGTTTATACTTCAAGGCGCGGGCTGGGGGCATGGAGTAGGTCTATGTCAAATAGGCGCCGCGGTTATGGGAGAGATGGGTTATAGTTTTGATGAAATTCTAGCTCATTATTTCCGCGGAACAAAGATTCAAAAAATTTACTAACAAATGTCATTCTGATCGGAACGAAGTGAAGAGAAGAATCGCATCCTCTAAAGATAAATTTTTTAGATTCTTCTCCCGATAAATCGGAATCAGAATGACTCGGAAATATTTAATTGACTAATATCACCAGCAAGAGTTATAATGACATTTCTCAATCCCGCAATTTTATTTGGTTTGCTTGCCGCTTCAATCCCTATTGTGCTGCACTTTCTTAATCTGCGTAAATTGAAAAAGATTGAGTTTAGCACTCTTGCGTTTTTGAAGGAACTGCAGAAAACTAAGATCAAGCGGATAAAGCTGAAACAATGGCTACTCCTTTTATTGCGCATATTGATCATTACTCTTCTGGTTATGTCTTTCGCCAGACCAACTGTTAAAAATTTTTCTGTTGGAAATTCTTCCGCAGCAAAAACAACCGCAGTAATAATTCCCGACAATACTTTCAGTATGTCTGCCGTAACCGAAAACGGATCGTATCTAAACCAGGCAAAAAGGATCGCGAAAAATCTTCTCAATAACTTTCATGAAGGGGATGAAATTGCAACCATTCCCGTTGGCGCATTATCATTTGAAACCACAAAGCCAACTACAAATTTTAAGCAAGTGACACAATCGATTGATGAACTGCAAATTTCATCTATCTCCAAAACTTTGAATGAAGCGGTGATTAGTGCCTCGCAGATAATATATCAATCCCAAAATTATAATAAAGAAATTTATCTGCTAACGGATTTTCAAAAAGGTCGAATTTATAATTCGCCAAAAGAAATATCCGATCTTTCCGGAATGCTCGGTGAAGCAACACGAATCTATCTGATAGATGTTGGCGGAAAAGAAATTGTAAATCTCGGTATAGAGGAATTCGCTCCGTCAAATCAAATATTTGAAATCGGAAAAACAGTTGGTTTCACCGCTCGTATAAAAAATTATTCCTCTCAAACGGTAAATAATTCTGTAGTCTCTCTATTTGTAAATGGAAAACGAAGCGCGCAGCAAAGTTTGAATCTATCGGCTGGAGAAGTAAAAGAGATCTCTTTTGAGACTACTCTAACTGACACAGGATTGGTGAATATTACTGCGGAATTAGAAGATGATGAAATTCTTCAGGACAATAAAAGATTCTTTAGCATGTACATTCCAGATAAAATTACTTTACTTGTATTAACCGATTTAATTGAGGACGCAAAATTCATTAAGCTGGCATTAGATGACCCGCAGAGGAAAATTAGTATAACGACTAACAGCACTTCACAATTGCCGTCAATAAATTTGAAAAACTATGACGCGGTAATTTTAATTGGAACGGAGAAAAATTCGGATTGGAAAAATTTAGCCGACTATATTTATTCCGGTAGCAGAGTTACTATAATGCCCGGTTCGCAGAGCACGCTTCCTAATTATCAAAAAATTTGTGCAGTATTAAATATTCCGCCTCCTACTAAAGCAGTCGGAAAGATTAATTCTCAAGATTCCCCCGCGCTGATTGATAAGATTGATTTTCAAAATCCTCTCTTTGCGGATCTATTCGAGAATAAAAAGCAGCTGCAGATTGAATCGCCCGGAATATATTACTATTTCAAAATATACCCTGGCAGCAACGGTAAAAGCTTGATCTCCATGTTCGATAACTCTTCTTTTCTAAGCGAATATAAAATTGGCGGCGGAAAAGTTTTACTCTTTAACTCCGCGCCCGTCTTAAGCTGGAATGATTTTCCGGTCAAAGGTTTTTTTGCACCCCTGATTAACAAATTGATTTTTTATTCAGCTTCAAAAGTGAAAGAGCAGAGTAATTATTTTGCCGGTCAGGATGTTGTTGCGGACATTTCAAATCATCCGGGTCCGCAAATTATAATTCAAAAACCGGGTGGAGTTAAGGAATTTGTAAATGCGGATTCTCTCTCAAACAAAAATTTTCTTCAGCATTCAAAGACGGATGAAACCGGCACTTACAAATTTTATTCTGGCAGCAAACTTCTCGATTACATTTCGATAAATCACGATCCGCGCGAATCTGTTAATGAAAGATTCTCCGAATCCGATTTTGAAGAGTATCTAAAAGAGACAGGGTTTAATGGCAGGCTGGTTTCTCTAACTTCCAATGATGATTTTTCAAAAATAATTTATCAATCCCGTTTTGGAACTGAACTCTGGAAATATTTATTAATTGCCGTTCTTCTACTAGCAATTATAGAATCGGTAGTAGTAAGAAGTTCTAAAAAAGAATTAGCCGAAGTAAGCAGTTAAAGGCTCCCCCCTTCACTCAACTATTACAAAATTATAAGAGAAAGAACTTTCCAATAAAGAAACCTGTAATTTTACGATAACCATTTTCAAGTAATCAGAATCCGGAATCGAGTATCAAGAATGATAGAGATTATTAACAGAAAAAAGGAGCGGGCTATACTTGTCGCTCTTATTACCGGTGACTATTCCAAAGAGCAGGTAGAAGAACATTTAGAGGAATTGGAACTGCTTGCCGATACGGCGGGAGCCGAAGTAGTTTTTAAAATTACACAAGATCGTCATAGACCGGATCCGGCGACATTTATTGGTAAAGGTAAAGCGGAAGAAATTGCTCAGTTAATTGAGTTGAACGATATTCAACTAGTAATTTTTGATGACGATTTGAATCCCACACAGGTAAGAAATCTTGAAAAGATGCTTGAGCGGAAAATTTTAGACCGGAGCGGATTGATTCTTGACATATTTGCCTCGCATGCTAAGACGCGCGAAGCCAAAACGCAAGTTGAATTGGCGCAGCTTCAATATATGCTGCCGCGTTTAAGCAGGGCGTGGACTCACTTATCAAAACAATATGGCGGTATCGGAACTAAAGGTCCCGGCGAAACACAAATTGAAACCGACCGGCGTATTATCCGCACACGTATAAGTAAACTGAAAGAGAATCTTAAAAGGATTGAAGCTCATCAGGAAACAAAAAGTGCCGGAAGAAAAGAATTTGTTACAGCTTGTTTGGTGGGTTATACAAACGCGGGTAAATCAACTTTGCTTAACCTTCTTACCAAAGCCGGCGTTCTTGCCGAAGATAAATTGTTTGCTACTCTAGATTCTACAACCCGCGCGTTTGAAATAGAAAAAAATAAAATAATATTGCTGAGCGATACGGTAGGATTCATACGCAAACTTCCACATCACCTTATAGCGTCTTTCAAGACAACTTTAAGTGTTGTGAAGGAGGCGGACGTTATCCTTCACGTCATTGACGTCTCTAACGATTATTTTGAAGATCATATGAGAGTTGTGGAGTCAACGCTTGAGGAGCTGAACAGCAGCAAAAAAATTCAGATCAAAATATTTAATAAGGTTGACGCACTCAAGGAAAATAGCCGGATGGATTATGTCTCCCAGCAATTTAAGGACGGCTTACTTATCTCAGCCGAGCGGGGGATGAATATTGGAAAGTTGAAAAAGATGATGCTCGATCTCTACGAACAGAATTTTGTTGAGAGCACAGTGGAGCTTAAATTTCACGAGTCAAAACTTGTTTCCCAGTTGTATGAGATGGCGGAAATTCTTTCTGCAAATTACGATGAGGATAAAATTGTTGTTACATACCGGACAAATGCTTCGACTCATAATAAAATTCAAGGCATATTAAAATCACGAATAAAATCCGGAGATAAAAAGTGAAACTAATTCTGGACGGCAAATCACTCACTCTTGATAAAATTGAAAAATTTATTAATGAGAATCATCAAGTTGCTCTATCGGGAGAAGCAAAAAAGAAAATTAATAGATCACGGGCTTTAATAGAACGCTGGATTAAAGAAAATAAAGTGATATACGGCGTCACCACCGGTTTCGGAGAATTTGCTAATGTAAAAATATCGGAAGGGGACACAGAAAAACTCCAGAGAAATTTAATTATAAGCCATTGCACTGGAGTAGGAGAAAACCTTCCTCCTTTAATTGTAAAAATTATGATGTTGCTCAGGGTTAACGCTCTTGCTCGCGGATATTCAGGAATACGGCTTTCAACATTGGAACACTTGATCGGCATGATCAATAATAACATCATTCCGGTTATTCCAACGCAAGGCTCGGTTGGGTCAAGCGGAGATCTCGCACCTCTTTCTCACCTTGTTCTTGCAATGATTGGCGAAGGTGATGTGCAGATCATCAAAAATGTTTTGGACGAAAATTCAACCGTAGCTAAAATTATCTCATCAAAGAGGGCATTCAAAAAATATAGAATGAATGGTGTGAGACTTGGTGCTAAGGAGGGGCTTGCACTCATAAATGGCACACAGATGATGACCGCATTTGCCGCATGGATTACTATTCAATCCAAAAAATTGATAAAGACCGCGGATATAAGTGCGGCGCTGGCTCACGAAACTTTGCGCGGTACGGATAAAGCTTTTGATCTGCGTCTTCATAGGCTTAGACCCTACGCCGGGCAAATTACTACAGCTAAAAATTTGTTAAAACTTATCAAGGGAAGTGAAATCCGGTCTTCACATATAGAAGATGATGCCCGTGTACAGGATTCTTATTCTATCCGGTGCATTCCGCAGATTCACGGAGCCAGCCGTGATACAATTAATTATGTCTGCTCGCTCGTGGAAATTGAATTGAACTCCGTTAATGATAATCCTTTAATTTTTCCTGAAGAGGAAGATCACCTTGAAGGTGGAAATTTTCACGGACAACCAATGGCTCTTGCAATGGATTTTATGGCAATAGCCCTTTCAGAATTGTCTAATGTTGCCGAAAGAAGAATTGAGAGAATGGTAAACGGTTCTTTAAGCCAGCTGCCAAGATTTTTAACAAAGAAGGGAGGATTAAATTCCGGTTTAATGATAGTTCAATATACTGCCGCTTCTTTGGTGTCGGAGAATAAAGTTTTTGCACATCCTGCAAGTGTCGATTCAATTCCAACATCGGCAAATCAGGAAGATCATAACTCAATGGGATCCATTGCCGCGCGGAAGTGTTACCAAATATTAAAAAATGTCCAGACAGTAACTTCGATTGAGTTACTCACAGCGGCACAAGGTGTAGAATTTTTAAAGCCGTTGAAATGTGGAATTGGAACAAACGCTGCTTACCGGACAATTAGAAAAGTTATTCCACCTCTCGATGAGGATAGAATTTTATATAAAGACATTCAGAAAGTATTAAAGTTAGTTCGCAGTGGAGAAATATTGAAAAATGTTGAATCTCTTGTAAAATTAAGCTAGCAAGGGATTTGATAGCAGCGAGTAGAATTATTCACTGTGCTTTGAGAGAGTAGATAGGTTCAAAAGAAATGTAGGTTTCATTATTCCTTCATTTCTTCATTTCTTCATTTCTTCTTTCATTTTTTAATATCTCTTTTTTCCTTCATCCCTTTATAAACACTTTCACGCCCAAGCCGGTTTTTCCGGTCAATCCATTTATCAATTTTAAGGATTAAAAATCCAAACAATCCTAGTCCAATAAGGAGAAGGATTGTGACAAGAATAAAGACAATTGCATACAGATCCATTTTACTCCTTCTTTTTGAATTAGACACATTCTGACAGCAGTTATATTAGGGTATCTCTAATAACTTCTCCCGAAGGGATCCCTTTGGGAAAAAGCTAATCTGCAAAAATCCGTTTTTATTCGTTTTATCTGTATTCTATTTTTAAAATAATAGTTTTTAGAGATACCCATTAAATAACTTACAAAATTTTCTTAATCGCTTTTTAATAAACTCTTATTAAGTTGTATATAACATTTTCTATCTCATGGAGGAATTATAATGTCGATTGTTCTTGATGGTTCAAATCTAACAGTTGAGAAAGTTGTAGCAATTGCCCGCCATAATGAAAAAGTAGAACTACACCCCGAAGCACTTCAAAGAATCAAAGCTTGCCGTTCGATGCTGGAAGAAAAAATTAATGCGCATGAAATTATGTACGGTGTGAATACAGGTATAGGTGAATTTTCCGAAGTCGTGTTGAATGATGAACAGGTCAAAGAATTTCAAAGGTATTTAATCTATAATCACGCGGCGGGAATTGGCGATCCCGCTCCAATAGAATATGTCCGCGGAGCGATGGCGGGGCGTATTAACGTTCATGCGCATGGAATGTCAGGAATTCGTCCCGAGATTACTCTTACATTAATCGAAATGCTGAATAAAGGAGTAACTCCGTTTGTATGTCAAAAAGGTTCGGTGGGTGCATGCGGAGATCTCGCGCCGATGAGTCAAATAGCTTTATTACTTATGGGGGAAGGTGACGCATATTATAATGGTGAAAAACTTCCCGGAAAAGTTGCAATGGAAAAAGCGGGAATAAAAATTCCGGGACTTGAAGCGCGCGATGGTTTAGGAACAATTAATGGTTCGAATCTATTAACGGCGATGAGCGCAATTCATCTTTATGATATCAACCGTTGGTTAAAGCAAACGGAAATTGCATGCGCTATGAGTCTTGAAGCATTATTCGCAAACTTGAAACCGTACGACAGCCGCCTTCACGAAGTTAGGGGATTTAAAGGCGCCGTTAGAAGCGCTCAAGCAATTTTGAAATGCATCAAAGGAAGCGATCTCCAAACAGGTAAATTGAAATCGAAGGTTCAAGATGCATATTCCATGCGGTCATCACCACAAGTTATAGGAGCGGCTCATGATGCCGTTGCTTACGCTAAGAGTCAGGTGGAAATAGAATTAAATGGTGTTGGCGATAATCCAATATTTATGCCCGAACATAAACTAACTCTAACAGGCGCAAACTTTCAAGGCACTCCGGTATCATTACCAATGGATATGATCAGCGCGGCTGTTACAATGGTGAGCGTACTATCGGAAAGAAGATTGAACCGTTTGTTAAATCCGGCGTTAAGTATAGGTCTTCCCGACTTTTTAACCAAAGGCGCGGGAATGTTTTCCGGTTTGATGTTAAGTCAATATACGGCAGATGCATTAATTGTTGAGCAAAGAATATTATCTGTCCCGGCATCAATCCAGTCAATTCCCGCGGCGGCAGATCAGGAAGATTTTGTCTCGATGGGTATGAATACAGCAATTAAAAATGGACAGATCATTGATAACGCCTACGGTGTATTAGGAATTGAGTTTATCGCAGCGTCCCAGGCTCTCGATTTCAGAGAATTCACAAACGGTAAAGGAGTAACGAAGGCGAAACAAGTCGTACGAAAATATGTAGATCATCTTGATGTTGACCGCCCGCTATATCCCGATCATACTAAGATGAAAGAAATTGTTAAAAGCTGCGAGATACTGGAGGAGGTTGAAAAAGAAGTTGGCAGTCTGGAGTAATAATGAATGCTTTCCAGTAAACTTCCTTAAAACCGGGTTTTCACTAGAAGTAAAAACATGGGGTGGTGTAAAAATAAATTTGATCGGCGGAACCTGGATGACTATTGGCAAGTAAAAGCGCTGAATGTAATTTTCTAAAAACAATAATTTAACAGTTGTGTGAAATAGAAATAGACTATAAAAACGAACAAATAAATCCAGCATTTATGCTGGAGTTAAAGAAAGAAGTTTACCATACGGACTTTAGTCCCAAAACAAAAGTGAATAACTGTGGCTATCCGTAGGATTCCTATGGAAAAGCCTAATTCATTGTGGTTATGAAGCCCCCCAACATAAATGCCGGGGTTTAATTCACTCAACGGGTTAATTTATTATTTCTTGAGGTAATGATGAGAGCGAACAAAAATAAATTATTAATGCTTTCTGTAATTGTGTCGGGTCTCTTTTTGATTAACGCTTGTTCCGCCGGGTCTAAAATGATTAGCTCATGGCAAAACAATGAAATTAAAATTGACGGCGATGCATCGGAATGGAATAAAAGTATACAGCAGCTTGCCGACAAGAAAATTTCCGTCGGTTTTCGAAATGATGAAAAATTTCTTTACGTCTGTTTGGTTTCGGAAGATCGCTCTAAAATAATGATGATAACCAGAGCTGGATTAATTGTTTGGTTCGAACCCGAAAGCGGCGACAAAAACAAATTTGGAATCAGATATCCAATTGCTACAACATTATCAACGTTAATGCCCACCCCAGGAATAAATATAAACCGGGAGGGAGAGCAGGGCTCAAACCTTGATAAGATTTTTAGTAAAGTGCTAGAACAACAATATGAATTTCAGATAATAAATAAAGATAAATTTCCTTTGACCGCTCTTCCAATTTTGAATAACGAAGGAATTGATGTGAAGCTGGGATATCATTCCAACCAATTTGTCTATGAAATAAAAGTTCCTCTTGCCGTAAATGCGGATTATTCTTTCGCGGTGGACGCAGTACCTGGAGAAAAAGTAAAAGTAAAATTTGAGACGGAAGAGTTAAATTTAGAAGGTATGCGTGGCGCTGGAGGTGGTGGAGGAATGTCTCAGGGTGATGGCGGAGGAATGCCCCCGGGTGGAGGGGGTCGATCTGGAGGTGGCAGACCAGGTGGTGGTATGAGAAATCCCGGCATGGGAGGCGGTAATATGTTTGAACCGCTCAATTATTCTGTCGAAATAAATTTAGAGATTGCCCCTAAAGCGAAATAATTTTTTGGGATTTTATTAAAGCACAGATTGAATTTAAAAGAGACAGCCTCTTTCTTCATTTAGTCAACTCAAAGAAACTAGATAAATGAGCCTTCCTTCCGGTGGCTTCATCCCTTACAAAAAAAGTTATTTTGTAAATACCAAGTTTGAACGAAGCGTCGAGTTTTAGTTGTGTTTCGATTGGGAGATCAATTAATCTTTCGGCGGATGATTTATCAATTACACCGGAAGAGAATTTTTCCAATAATCTTCCATCGGGAGTCTGGATATCCGCAAAGTAGGAAAGCTTTGCTCTGAATTTATTCTCCTCTTCATCCTGCACAAATCCTCTTGCGCGAACCGTTGCGGTTAATTCCCATCCGGAATCCATTGAATAAGCAAAAGATTCTGCGCTGAAGAGTTCAAATTTCTCAAACTTTTTAGAACAGGCGGTTATCAAAATAAGGATCGCGAGAAGAAAAATTAATTTTTTCATTTAGTGCCCTTTAGATTTTTATCAGCTGAAAAGTATATCGGAAAAATAAAAAAGAAATCAAAAAGTTGTATAAAGTTGAATAACTAAAAGAAAACCCCGCAACGCGGGGCTTAATCATCAACAAAAAGATTTTACGCGTTTATTTTATAACAGCTCCTATACCCTCAATCTGATAAGTCTTTTTAGATTTATCTTTAGAACAGCACCCGGCATCGTCACCCTCTTTCTTCTCTGCCATCTCTTTTTCATCACAAGCTTCATCTTTAACCGGAGCAACAACACCCTGGACTAACGCCGTTTTTCCTTTCGCGTCTTTCGGAAATACAATAACTCCATCCTCAACTTTAATTTTGATTTTTTCATCCTTCTTTGTTCCGGCTATTTCAATCCAGCAGCCTTTATCATCACAAACGCCAAGAACTTCTCCTTCAACAACAACTGTTTTTCCCTCATATTTTGCCGGGGTGGAAAGAATTTTAGAGATAGAAGTTTTCTCTTTGATTGTTATCTCTTTACCAAGTTTTATCACTTCAGCATTTATAAATGTAAAACCGATTAACAGAAAAAGAACGAATATTTTTTTCACTTTGAACTCCTTAATTGATTTAATGACCGCAGTAAAATTATAGTAAAATCCGTTCCTATGCAATCCACTTTTGCTTTGATTATATTAACGATGCCATTAGCGATTAGCTTTTAGCTAACGGCTATTCGCTAACAACTGAAAGCTAAAAAATGTTTTGCCGGGTAGTATTTCCATTACCATTTAGAAACGCGTTCACTTACTCCATTCCCGATGAACTGATAGAATCCGTAAAAATCGGTGTACGTGTTGTTGCCCCGTTTGGTAAACGTGTCCTCACGGGATTTGTAATTGGTTTACAAAAAACATCAGACATCAAAGAAAAGATAAAACCGGTACGAGATGTTTTGGACGAAAACCCGATCTTCGATGAAACAACTCTTAAATTTTATGAATGGATTGCGGAATATTATCTTAGCTCGCTGGGCGAAGCGCTAAGAAACTGTGTGCCTTACGGAACCGAGATCGAATTAAAGCGGAAAGTGGTTTGCGATAAAGACTTTTGTGAAAAGTTGTATAATCAGGAGAGCAAGAAATCTTCACTACGCGCAAAACTGCTTAGCGCGCTTTCGCAAAAAGAAGTTTACAGCATATCCCAACTTCAAAAAGAGGTAAAAAATAAAAACCTCTATTCCATGCTTCGCTCTTTCGAAAAAATCGGCGCTGTTACAATACTGGACGAAATGACTTCAGCAAAAGTTAGAGTGAAGAAAGCGAAGTTTGTAAAGTTTCTGAAATCCGCCGATGAAGTTTACGAGCTGATGCCGGAGATCGAAAAAAAATCCCCCAAACAGGTTGTCCTCCTTCTTGAGCTTTTATCCAATAAAGGACCTGTTTCTTTGAGTGAACTTCTCAAGAAAACAAAATCCTCAGCGTCTACTGTTATCAGCCTGGAAAAGAAAAAATTTGTTGAAGTATTTGATAAGGAGATCGAGCGCGTTTATTCCGAAACGTATAAGGAAGAGGCGAAAGAAATAACATTGACCAATGCGCAGAAAAAAATTGTCGACCGGGTGGGAGAATCCGCAGACAAAAATATTTTCGAGCCGTTTCTTATTCACGGAGTAACAGGAAGCGGTAAGACGCAAGTTTATATAGAGCTGTCAAAAAAAATTGTGGCGATTGGAAAGAGCGTAATAATTCTTGTTCCGGAAATTTCTCTGACACCTCAGATAACATCACGCTTCTTTAATTATTTCGGAAATCTAACTGCGGTTCTTCACAGCAGAATGTCTTTGGGTGAGCGGTACGATTCATGGCGAGGAATAATTGCGGGTAAATCTAAAGTTGTTATTGGTCCCCGTTCAGCACTCTTTGCACCCCTTAAAAATATTGGATTGATTGTAGTAGATGAAGAACATGATTCCAGTTACAAACAGCAAGAGATAACGCCGAAGTATCATGCGCGCGACGCAGCGATAATACTTGCCAAATTTAATAATTGTCCGGTAGTTCTCGGTTCGGCAACACCCGCCGTTGAGAGTATGTTTAATGCGCTTAACGGAAAATATAATCTTCTTGAACTGACCGAACGAATTGATAACGCAAAGCTGCCCAAAATTAAACTTGTTGATGTCACCATTGAAAAGAAGAAGAAAAGGATGGAGAGCATCTTCTCACGCGAATTGTTGGATGAAATTGGGAATCGTCTGGCTAAGAAAGAGAGCGTGATTGTACTTCAAAACCGGCGCGGCTTTGCAACACAAATATTCTGCAACGATTGTGGCGAGGTTGTTACCTGTCCCGATTGTTCCGTTTCGATGGTTCATCATCTTAACAAAAATATTTTGCGTTGCCACTATTGCGGAATTGTACAACCCGTTCCTAAAGCATGTCCAATATGCGGCTCACTCGGATTAAAATTTTTCGGTACCGGTACTCAAAGAGTTGAGGATGAATTAGATTTCTATTTTCCCGATTCTAAGATTGAACGTGTGGATTCCGATTCGATAAATAAAAAAGGAAAGCTCGGTGAAATTTTAAACAGTTTTAGAAAAGGTGAGATTGATATTCTCGTTGGTACGCAAATGGTTTCTAAAGGTCTCGATTTTGCAAACGTAACTTTGGTTGGAGTTATTGCAGCGGAAACATCGTTGTGGATACCCGATTTCAGAGCAGATGAAAGAACGTTTCAGCTTCTAACTCAAGTTTCCGGTCGCTCCGGCAGAAGCGATAAAGAGGGTGAAGTGATAATCCAGACACAGAACCAAAAACATTTTGTTCTGCAAAAAGTTTTGTTGAATGATTACAAAGGATTTTACGAAAAAGAGATTGGATTGCGAGAACAATTTGAATATCCGCCTTTCATCCGCATAGGACTAATTGAAATGAAAGATGAAAAAGAAGAACGGGTACGCGCAGCCTCAAAAGAATTTTTTGAATATCTACGAAAATTTGAAAAAGGATTGAAGATCACTCCTCCAACAGAAGCAATTATCTACAAAATAAAAGGAAGTTATCGTTTTCAAATCTTGATAAAGAGCCATAGGAGATATGATCCTTCGGGTAAACTATTGCGGAGTGCAATTTTGAATTCTTTCATTGAGTTCAATCAAAAATCGCGCTATAGAGATGTTAAGTTGATAATTGATATTGATCCGCAATCAATCATTTAATGGTAAATACGCGGCATGCCGCGTCTCAAGGGTGTGCTGTAATAAATGAATTCTCAAAACAAAAAATATTTTCTTCTTAACAAACCATATGGTGTGCTAACACAATTCACTGATGAACAAGCCCGTCCTACACTTTCATCAATTCATAATTTTCCAAAAGATGTGTATCCTGTTGGCAGACTTGACCGCGATAGTGAAGGACTTCTTCTCATTACCAACGACAAAGCATTGACTGACTATCTTCTTAATCCAAAAAACAAACACGAACGAGAATATTTTGTTCAGGTTGAAGGAATTCCTGCGGAATCGGATCTTCAAAAATTCCGTAACGGGATTGTAATTAAAGATGGTAAAACGCTTCCCGCAAAAGCAAAACTAATTGATGACCCGAACTTTCCTCCGCGGATTCCACCGATAAGAGAACGGAAAAATATTCCCACGAACTGGATAAGTTTAACTTTGATTGAAGGACGCAACAGACAGGTTAGAAGAATGACCGCAGCAATTGGATTTCCAACGCTTCGACTTGTACGCGTGAGAATAAAAAATTTACTACTCTCTGATTTAAAGAGTGGAGAAGTAAGAATATTAAATGATGACGAAGTGAAGGAGTTGGTCAGAAAATAAAAAACCCAACATCATTATGAAGTTGGGTTTTAAACCTTTCCCTTTGGCATTGCCACTATGTGGGAAGGGTGGGATGAATTTTTATTTATCAGCCCGCGAACCAGCTTAAGAATGGAACTGCCTTTGCCATGAAAAAGAAGAGCAAACCAAATGCAATCCAAACACCAATTACCGCAATAATATATTTTTTTGTGTCGTTACTCTTAAACATTTTTGCTAACCCAATACCGAATATCACATAGAACCAAATTGAAAAGAGATCAAGCTTGCCAAGTAGAAAACCGGTAATTGTTGCTTTATCCGATCCCATAAAATCCGCGACGCTCGTTCCGCTAAATGCCCGGCTTGTTGCTAATGCTGCAATTACCATAACAATCATCTGAATTGCAGTTATGTAATGAGGCAATCCGTACGCAACCATTGCGTCTTTGTAAATGCCTTCACCCTTTAATCCAAACTTGGCAACCAGCATGAAAACACCCGCGACAATAAAGAACATGATGAACACAACTATTGGAATTCCGACACTGGAGATAATTATTTGTACTGTTCCGCTTTGACCCATTCTATCTCTCATAGTTTCCAATTGCTCATCGGCTTGCGTCTGTGTTATTTGACCTTTATCAACCGATTCCTTCAGTTGTTTCTCGAGCCGCTCTATCTGCTTTTCCGTCATTGACGATCTTATGGCAGGGTTATTCATCATTACTACTTGAGACAAAATTGCTATTACAATTACTACCAAAATTGGAACGATCCAGTCCGAAGTTTTTTGCGGGAACTTTGCCATTTTGCCGAAGGTGGCTGTGGGCTCGGAGAAAACGCCGACTAGTTTGTCTGTGTGACTTAATTCAAATTCTTCATGATCATTTTCTACGGAGGACATTTTTGGAGCTTCCTGGTTTTGCATTTCTTCCATTTGATTTCTCCTCGTTAAGTTGAATGTTATGATGAGTGTTTGCCGAACGCAATTTAGTAAAATTTTATTATTGCACGAATAATATTATTCATTAAATTTATTTTAGTCTCAGCAGGATCAGCCCAACAATTCCCTGAACTGCTACTGCAGAAGCTGCAAAAATTGTCAACCAATAAGGTGTGAAAAGATCCTTTACATTTTGTCCCATCGTAAAATAGATGAGAATTATTAGAAAAATGAGAACACCCAGAGTAATGCTATTTGTTTTGTAAAAAAGGGAAAGCTCGCGCTCATCGGCATGCACTTTCTTCCATCGCATTATTAGGGGTCTGAGTGCTAATAGAGCAAGAGCAGTAATTCCTTTAGCGCCAAATAGTATTATTGCGAGAATTGTTATTGTGCCCACAAGAATTCCGAATAAATATCTAAAGTACATTTTATCTATCCTCCTCTGGGAAAAATATTTCTTCAATTTTTTTATCGAATACCTTTGCAATCTTTAGTGCAAGCGGCAAGCTCGGGTCATACTTCTCACGCTCAATTGCATTTATAGTTTGGCGGGATACGTCTAAGAGTTTAGCCAAATCTTCTTGAGATAACCTTCGTTCCGCACGTAATATGTGGAGTGTGTTTTTCACTGATACTTTTCTTTCACAAACTCAGCAGCTAACAGATAAGCTACAATACCAACCACGGCGAGAATTACCAAGATGTAACTCAGCATTGTTGGAGCGAAATTCACAAAAACAAAAATTAAGATGAAAAGAAAAACCAGAGTAGTTGTAAAAACCACATTTAATGATTCTAAATGGATCTTAAATTTAAATTCATCACCACGCAGAATTTGAAAATGATAACCCAGAATATAATAGATAAATCCAAGCGTCCATAGAAAAGTTGAAAGGAAAAGAGTACCTCGATGAACATATCCTGGCAGTTGAATTATTTGTTCAATCGGTAACATCGCAATAACAAACGTTGGTACAAAAAGAACTATTGGTGATAAGATCAAAATTGGTGTCTTATAAGGGAACGAGAAATTCTTCAAAACAGTTTTCATTTTAACTCCCCTTAATTATCATCTTTTTACAATTCCAAAATATAGCATCCTTTACAAAATGCCAAGCATACTTTACATTATTATTTTGTAATTTTCTCAAGAAAAACTATTAGAATCAAATACGGTGACCGCAAAGGTTGTTTGCCGGGGAATTCGTAATTTTACTCAAAGAATATATTTTTCATTCCATATCAAGGATTTTTATGAAGACCATTATTGAGCCGTTTAGAATCAAATCGGTGGAGCCGATAAGATTTACGACCAAAGAAGAGAGAATCAAAATTTTAGAAAAAGCAGGATACAATACTTTTTTAGTTCATGCTGATGATGTGCTTATTGACCTTTTAACCGACAGCGGTACATCGGCGATGAGCTCGGATCAATGGGCGGGAATTATGCGCGGAGATGAATCATATGCCGGCGCAAAAAGTTTTTATGTGTTTGAAGCGGCAGTTAAAAAAATTACGGGCGATGAATACATCATTCCCACTCATCAAGGCAGAGCGGCGGAAAAAATTATCTTTTCAATTCTCGGTGGTCCTGGAAAATATTTTGCGAGCAACACATTTTTCGATACAACTCGCGCGAACATAGAATTTACCGGAGCTGAAGCGGTTGATCTTTTAAACGAGATTGGAAAACATCCCGAACAGCGCGCTCCGTTCAAAGGCAATATGGATGTTGATGCTCTCGAAGCATTTATCAAAAAAGTTGGGAAAGAAAATATTCCGCTCATTGTATTAACCGTTACAAATAATTCCGGCGGCGGTCAGCCGGTCTCAATGCAAAACATTCGTGAAGTAAAAACAGTTTGTAAAAAATATGATCTGCCGCTATTTCTGGATGCCTGCCGTTTTGCTGAGAATGCGTACTTCATCAAGCTTCGCGAAAAAGGCTTTGAGAACAAATCAGTTTTGGAAATATGCCAGGAGATGTTCTCGTATGCCGATGGCTCCACAATGAGCGCAAAGAAAGACGCACTTGTAAATATCGGCGGATGGCTATCGCTTAATGATGACGAGCTTGCTATGAAGTGCCGCAATCTTCTTATTGTAACAGAGGGATTTCCAACATACGGCGGATTGGCTGGACGTGACCTTGAAGCAATTGCGCAAGGTCTTGAAGAGATTGTCGATGAACATTACTTGCAGTACAGAATTCGCAGTACAGAATATCTTGGCGAAAAAATGTTGAACGCCGGAATACCAATTATAGAACCACCCGGTGGGCACGCTATATATATTGACGCGAAAAGGTTTGTTCCTAATATTCCGCCGCACGAATATCCGGGGCAGGCGATTGTTTGCGAACTTTATATTGAAGGGGGAGTTCGTGCAGTAGAAATTGGAAGTGCTATGTTCGGCAAGTACGATAAAAATGGAAAATTGATTCCGGCGATGATGGAACTGGTGCGTCTCGCAATTCCTAGAAGAGTGTACACTCAAAGTCATATTGATTACGTTGCGGAAGTTGTTATTGAAACGTACAAGAATCGCTATAAAATGAAAGGTTATGAAATAACTTATGAAGCGCCGATGCTTCGGCACTTCACGGCTAAGTTTAAACCGCTTCAATAACTCGGTGTTTCTCTGTGTCTTCTCTGAGGAACTCTGTGAGAAAAATATTACACAGAGTTCCACTGAGAAATCACTGAGACCCACGGAGAAAAAATGAAAATCACAAAACTATACTCATATAAATCACCCGGACAGATTTGGAGAATCCTTATTTCAGATTACGATAAACTGATTCTCGAAATCCGCGACACAAATACAAAAGAAGTGTTTTATAACGGTTTTAATCTTGAGACAGGGGAAAAATATTTTTCCGATCTTCAACTCGAAGAAAAATTTTGGCTCGGTATAGAAGCCGTTTATAAGGGAATAATCTTCTTTCACAAATTTCCTAAGCCGGATTTGCCGCAGCATAAACAGATCATTGCTTACGATATTGCCTCGGAAAAAATATTATGGACAAACATTGATCTCTCGTTTTTATTCATTCATAACGATTTGGTTTATGGATTTCAGCAAGGTTTCGAAGAACGTTTTTTTTATGCGCTTGATTCTTTGAACGGAGAAATAGTGAAAGAATTTGGCAGCGACTTTAGAACAATTAACACCCTACGTAACCAGGCAGAACTAGAGAAAGATTGGAGCGCATATATCTATCCAAAGGTATTTTCTGATGATGAAAAAGATGCAAGAATCGGAGAGGCAATCAAAGCTCAAACAAAGAGCCTTGTAATTGAAGGGGAAGTGGAGTATAATTTATACCAGGATCTGGCACTGTTCAATTTTCATTCTAAAACTGCCGAAGGAAGTTATGTTAATAAATTTTCAGCAGTCGATCTTAAGTGTGGAAAAAACATTCTTTCGGAAGTTCTGAACGCAAATGCTTCCGTATTGTTCACAGATTCATTCTTCTTGTACAAAAATTTTCTTTTTCTTCTTCGAGAAAAAAATGAGGTTATTGTTTATCAATTAGAACAAGATTAAGAGCAAGAATAAGATGGAGCTGACAAAAGAGGAAAAAAATATTCTCCTCAAAATTGCACGTGAGTCAATCAATTCTGTTTTCACCAAGGAAGTAATCACTGAACCGGATTATGAGAAACATCCGGTGTTTAAATCTCACGCGGGAGCGTTTGTTACATTAACAATGCAAGACACATTGCGCGGTTGTATCGGCTATATTGTTTCGGATCAGCCTTTATTCAAAACCATAAGTGACGCCGCCGTTCAAGCATCGCAAGGAGATCCTCGATTTCAGCCGGTTCGTCAATCCGAAATAAAAAATCTATCGATCGAAATTTCAATCCTCTCCGAACCATTTCCGCTTAACAGTTATGACGAAATTGAAATCGGCAAACACGGTTTAATTCTCGAAGAAAAAAATCGGCGCGGACTTTTATTGCCGCAAGTTCCGGTGGAGCATCATATGAACCGCGATCAATATCTCGATTCAATTTGTAGGAAGGCAGGCTTTCCCGCGGAATATTGGAAGACAAAACAATTAGCCTTGAGCGGATTTACTGCGGCTGTTTTTTCAGAGAAAGAAATGAGTTAATTATGAAAAATGTTAGAGAGCCGGCGGTTGCCGGTATGTTTTATCCAGCCTCCGCGATCAGACTGAAGGAAGATGTTCAATTACTTCTTGACAAATATAAACCGGAAAAAGATTTTCAAAATGTATTTGGAATTGTTTCCCCACATGCCGGTTACGCTTATTCCGGAAGAACGGCAGCATACGCCTATAACAGTGTAGCAAATAAAAATTACAAAACTGTTGTGATCATCTCCCCATCGCACCGAGAGTACTTCCCCGGGATTTCCATATTTAGTGGCGAAGCCTATAAAACTCCGTTAGGGAATGTTCCTCTTGACAAAGAAATGGTTGCAAAATTTACCGAGGATGAAAAATTTATTTTCGAAGGGTTAAACGGTCACCGTGCGGAACATGCAGTTGAAGTTCAAATTCCGTTTCTTCAAGTGATCATGAGAGATTTTTCCATTGTCCCGGTTGTAATTGGAGATCAGAGTAAAATATTTATTGATGGACTCGCGCGGAAACTTGCCGGAGTTGCTGACGATAAAACATTAATTGTTGCAAGCTCCGATCTATCACATTTTCACACCAAAGTGGAAGCAACTCAAATAGATTCCTTAACTGAAAAACATATTCTTGATTTTAACTTCGAAGGCTTACAAACAGATCTAGATAAAAGAAATTGCGAAGCGTGTGGCGGCGGCGGCATTGTCGCAATGATAAAAGCTGCCGCTATTCTGAATGTAAAAAAAACCGTTGTACTTTCACGTTCAGATTCCGGTGATGTCACCGGCGATAGTTCTGAGGTTGTAGGATATTTAAGTGCTGTGGTTTATAGTTGAATGATAAACTAGCTTTCATTGAATTTATTTTACAACTATCAGAGATAATTATGGAAATAACAAATTCAAAAAAGAGAATTCTCCAAGCCATTGATGAACTTCCCCATAAAATTGAAATAGAAGATGCCATGGAAAAACTTTACCTCCTTTACAAAATTGAGAAGGGAATTAGGCTAGCGGATAACTATGAAAAGGTCGTTCATCAAACGGTTAAAGAAAGATTTCAAAAGTGGCAAGAATAACCCGGACTAATCAAGCTATTTCCGACCTTCAAGATATTTACGAATACATTTCAAAGGATTCATTCCAGTATGCACAAATAACTGTAGAAAAAATCTTTTCATCAGTTGAGAAACTAGTTCCTTATCCGGAATTAGGTAAAACAGTTCCTGAGTTTAACAATCCATAGATTCGTAAAATAATTCTGGGCAACTATCGTATCATTTATGGATATAGAAAAATAGAAAAAATGAAGTTGAAATTCTTACTGTTTACCACTCAGCACGTTTACTGAATTTGTAATAAAATGGTTTGAAGTGATTCGGAAGTGGTTGAATATTTGAGTGCTGCGGCGTATAAATAATTATCAAACTTTGTTATGATGCTGCAATTCTGTTCTAAAGAGTTGGAACTGTTAAAATTTTTTTTATTTTTGGATAGTGTTAGTTCTTCCTGAATTTTTAAAATGGATTTTATTTCAAATGCCTCTCCGTAACTTATTTTTAGATTTCAATGCGTACTTTGCCTCTGTTGAACAACAGCTCAACCCTGCTTTGCGTAACAAACCAGTTGTCGTAGTTCCGACGAAAGCCGATACCACTTGTTGCATTGCCTCAAGTTACGAGGCAAAAAAATTTGGAGTTAAAACCGGCACACTTGTTTCTGAAGCAAAAAAACTTTGTCCCGGCTTAAAGATAGTTGAAGCTAACCATCGCCCATATATCGAGTTCCATAATAAATTAGTTGAAACAGTTGGAACCTGTCTTCCCGTAGATCAAGTGATGTCTATTGATGAAATGGTTTGTTCATTGATCGGTAAAGAACAGAAACGCGAGAATGCAATTGAAATTGCAAAGCTGATAAAAAAAACTATCGCCGAAAAAGTAGGAGAATATTTAAAATGCTCTATTGGTATTGCTCCAAATAGATTTTTAGCAAAGACGGCAACCGATATGCAGAAGCCGGATGGCTTAGTCATCATTGAAGAGAAAGATTTGCCTCACTGTCTTTACGGATTAAAGACCGGCGATCTAACCGGCATTGGAAGAAGAATGGAAGTGCGTTTAAGGTGCCACGGAATTTATACTATTGAAACACTTTGCAATTCATCGAAAGCACGATTAAGAGAAATTTGGGGCGGAATAGAGGGCGAGCGAATGTTTGCACAATTGCACGGGGAAATTGTTAAGAGACCGCCAACGCATCGTCAGACAGTAGGTCACTCTCATGTTCTTCCTCCTAGAGAAAGAAATAAAGATGATGCTTTTGGAGTTTTAAATCGTTTGTTACAAAAAGCAGCAATGAGAATGCGCTATCTCGGTTTTGTTACGGCGGCTATGTCTGTTGGTGTAAAATTCCTTGGACACTTAAGATGGAGAAAAGAAATTAGTTTTAATCACACCCAAAATACAATTACACTGCTGCATGCATTAGAAAAAGTTTGGGAACATTATCCCGACTTTAAAGAAAAACCACTTGCTGTTGGAGTAACCTTATTTAAACTTCTTGGTGAAGATCAGAACACAATGATATTTTTTGAAGATTACGATAAAATAAAATCACTTAACAAAGCAGTCGATGGATTGAATAAAAAATATGGATTTTCTTCGGCTTACTATGCCGCAGCACACCCGGCAATCAAATCCGCCCCAATGAGAATTGCATTCACGCAAATTCCTAATTTAGAAATAGAAGATGATGAAAAGGAGTTTTAATTATGCCTAAAATGATCAGCGACAGAATTATCTCTCCTAAAGATGTGAAAGGTAGAGATATAGATTACTCTTTCTGAAAAAACTTATTTATGTAACCCGACAAAAGATTGACCAAAAAGCAACAAGATAGTCATTGCAAAGAGCGCAGCGACGAAGCAATCTTTAGATTAATGAGCAAAAATGAGATTACTTTTCCCGACTTTGTCTGGATCGTAATGACAAAATTTACTTTTAAGTCAATTTCCTTTCTTTTTTATTTATATCCTGCTTTCTCTAATTCCTTCAAAGACTTAAATGGAAAAGGAGGATTTAAATATTCACCGAGAAATTTATAAATCTTAACACGGATTTCTTTTGCGAGTTTGGTATCGATGCGGTCAAAGCTATGCCCGCCGGGTGCATCCTTAAAAATTTCATAGTCGAATTTTTTACCGGCTGCTTTCAACGCTGCAATCAGATGTTCAACTTCGAGTACGTAAACATCATCATCATTGGTGTTAGTATGAATAAGAAGAGGAGTTTTTAATTTTGCCACATGAGTAACCGGAGAACGTTTTCTGTATTCGTTTACATCTTGAGTAACTGTTTTTCCGATGTGATATTTTGCCGAAAATTCATCTGCGTATGATTGTTCATGAGAACCCAAACGGAGAATCAAATCGCTGACGGGGACGCCTGCGAATGCAACTTTATAATCATCCGGATGTTGAAAGATATCCATCAGCCCGATCAATCCGCCATGGCTCCAACCCACTACTCCAACTCTATCTTTATCAACGATATCATAATTTTCAATCATCCAATCGCGGGCAGCATTATTGTCGTCAACTTCCAAACCGCCGTAATCAATTTTTTCGTAGAAACTTTTACCGTAACCTGTGCTTCCACGATATTCAGGCGCAACAACAATGTAGCCCTGTGCCATCATTTCACGAATTATGTGTGTGTAGTAAGTAGTGAAATCCGCGTGAACACCACCATGCGGTAGAACTATTAGAGGATATTTTTTGCTGCGGTCAATTTTGGTTGGAATAAAAACGTATGCCCAAAATTTAACCGGGTTGTTGGCGCCCATTGCGGTTGGATTGGGAATTTTTGCCGGCGGGGGACCAACAATAAAAACTTTTTCGATATTAGCTACATCTCCTACTTTGTTGTACCATTGGATATCATCAATTGCTTTGGCGAGTTGATCAAGACGGTGATCGAGATCTTCAAATTTTTTGTCGATTACATCATTCGTGCTTTTTTCTTTTTCCTGAGCAATGGCTGAAAGAGAAGAAAGGATTACGGCGACAAAAATAAATGTAAATAGTTTCATCAATCTCATAAAACGTACCCTAAAAGTTTTGTTAATGATAAGTTAAATTACGGAGTAATACTTTTCTCTTCCAATTTATTTTTATTATCATTCCACTTACATTTAATAGTTTAATAAACGAAAACACTATGAGAGTATTAAAGTTTGGCGGATCGTCGGTTGGAACTCCCGAAAGAATAAAGAGCGTCATTGATATTCTAAAAGAGTACCAAGCGGAAGGAAAAAAATACGCCGTAGTTTTCTCCGCGTTTCAAGGTGTGACAGATACACTAATTTTAATTAGCAATAAAGCCGTTGCACGAGACGAATCTTATCTGGATGATATACTTCATTTAGAAAAAATACATTATGCCGTAATTGATTATTTAATTTCCGAAAAATTTAAGGACTCAACAAGAAAAAATATTCATGAATTATTGGAAGAACTGAGAGAGATAGTGCACGGGGTCTATTTAGTTAAAGAGCTAACTCTGCGCAGTCTGGATTTTATCATGAGTTTCGGAGAAAGACTATCATGCAATATTATTACGGACGGAATGATCTGCAGAGGGTTGGAGTCGGAATACCTGGACAGCCGTTTGGTAATTAAAGCGGATGAATCTTTCGGGAATGCCAAAGTTAAATTTGTTACTACCAATAAAAACATAGAAAATTATTTTTCGAAGAGGAGCAAAATTCAGGTTATCACCGGATTCATCGCTTCAACTGAAAAAAATGAAACGGTCACATTGGGTAGAGGCGGTTCCGATTATACCGCATCAATATTTGGAGCTGCGTTGAATGTTGAGGAGATTGAAATATGGACTGACGTCGATGGAATTTTAACTGCCGATCCAAGAAAAGTTAAGGATGCATTTCCGCTACGCGCAGTTACTTACGAAGAGGCAATGGAGTTGTCGCACTTCGGGGCAAAAGTAATTCATCCTCCAACAATGAAGCCGGCGCTTGATAAAAAAATCAAAATAAGAATTAAAAATACATTCAACCCTCAGCACAAAGGCACTTTAATTACACACCGAAATGATACAAGCCCATTCAACGTAAAAGGAATTTCTTCCATTGATGATATCACACTTCTTAGAATAACGGGGAGCGGAATGGTCGGCGTTGTAGGAATTGCGTCAAGAATTTTTGGCGCTTTGGCAAAAGAAAAGATAAATGTTATTCTAATAACGCAGGCTTCTTCAGAACACAGTGTTTGTCTGGCAATATTGCCGCAATACGGTGAGCAATCGAAAAATCTTATTGAAGAGGAATTCAAATGGGAAATTCGTGACGGTATGATAGATGAAGTTGCAGTTGAACCTGGGATGTCGATAATTGCGGTTGTTGGAGAAAATATGCGCCACACTCCCGGTATCTCCGGAAAAGTCTTTCAGTCGCTCGGTAAAAACGGAATTAATATAATTGCGATTGCACAAGGCTCCTCCGAGTTGAATATCTCTCTAGTTATACAAAAGGTATATTTGAAAAAAGCATTAAATGTTTTGCACAACTCTCTTTTTTTATCTAAGCAAAAAACGTTGAACGTGTTTTTGATAGGACCCGGGAAAGTAGGAAGCGCTTTTATTCGATTACTCTTGGAAAGAAATAATTATGTAACAGAATATCTTCATGCGAATATTAAAATTGTCGGATTACTCAACCGGCAGAAAATGGCATTTGATGAAAACGGCATTGACCTTAACAACTGGCAGCATCTTCTGAACAGTTCAAAGCATTTTTCAAACATAGAAAAATTTATTGAACACACAATAAAATTGAATTTACCAAACTCAATTGTTCTGGATTGTACGGCAAACGATAGCGCGGTTAATCATTACGTTAATCTTTTGAATTCCAGCATTTCAATTGTAACTCCAAATAAAATAGCAAACACACAGAGTTACGAAAAGTTTATTGCATTGCGGAATGCCGCACGCAAGCATAATGTGCAATTCAGATATGGTACCAACGTAGGTTCCGCGCTTCCGTTTATAAGCACGCTGCAGGATTTAATTGCAAACGGAGATCAGGTAACAAAAATTGAAGGAGTCTTTTCGGGAACGCTAAGTTTCATTTTCAATAATCTGAAAGTAAGCGACAGCTTTTGTGAAGCTGTCAGGATTGCCAAAGAGAAAGGTTATACAGAGCCAGATCCGCGTGATGATCTAAAAGGATTGGACATGGCAAGAAAGTTATTGATCTTGATTAGAGAGTCGGGCTTCCCATTCGAGTTGCAAGATATTGAAATCGAAAAACTTATTTCGCCGGAGGCTGAGAATGCCACATCGGTGGACGAATTTTTTACTAATCTGAAGAACGACGATAAGCGAATCGTTGAGATGAAACGAAAAGCCGCTGAGAAAGGCTGCGTTCTTTGTTACATTGCAAAGTTTGAGAATGGAATTGCAAAATTATCTATACAAGAAATTGACAGGAGCCATCCTTTCTTCAATCTAACTAATAACGAAAATATAGTTGCATTCACAACTAAAAACTATTGGAAGAATCCGTTGGCAATTCGAGGGCAAGGTGCGGGCGCCGATTTTACAGCCGTTGGAATTCTTTCCGACATCTTGAGAATATCAAATTATCTTGGATAAATGTTATGGACGAAAAAATAAAAGTCGGGATTCTTGGCGCAACCGGCAGCGTCGGGCAAAAATTTATTGAATTGCTTTCAAATCATCCCTGGTTTAAAGTTTGTGAATTGGCGGCATCAGATAAATCTGCAGGTAAAAAATATTCAGATGCGGTTAATTGGATTATGCAAACTCCCCTTCTTCCAGAATTAGAAAGAAAAACCGTGTTGAAATGTGTGCCAACATTCGAATCGAAAATTGTTTTCTCCGCTCTTGACGCAAGCGTTGCCGGAACGATAGAAGAACAATTTGCAAAAGCGGGATATCTTGTTATCTCCAACGCGCGCAATCACCGTTTTGGTGAAACCGTTCCATTGATTATTCCGGAAGTTAATGGCGAACATCTCGCGATGATCGAATATCAAAACTTCAGTCGCGGTGCAATTGTAACTAATCCTAATTGCTCAACCATAGGGCTGGCTATGGCTCTTAAGCCTCTGGCAGATTCTTTCGGAATTGAAGCTGTGAATGTTGTTACAATGCAGGCTGTTTCCGGCGGCGGGTATCCCGGCATTCCGAGCTTGGACATTCTTGATAATGTAATTCCGTTTATTGGCGGCGAAGAAGAAAAAATGGAACTCGAGCCGCTTAAAATTCTTGGTACTTTGGAAAACAGTAAAGTGAAATTTGCGGAAATGAAGATAAGCGCTCAATGTAACAGAGTAAGCGTTATTGACGGACATACGGAATGCGTTCAAGTGAATCTGAGAAAGAAAACAACGAGCGGAGAGATCATAAAGGTATGGAATAATTTTGATGCTGATCCGCAAAGACTACAACTTCCTTCTGCTCCCAAAAGTCCGATCGTTTATTTAGATGGAGATAAATATCCTCAACCGCGAATGCATAAGAATTTAGGAAGCGGGATGTCCGTTTCAATTGGAAGGCTGCGCAAGTGTTCTTTGTTCGATTATAAATTTGTTATTCTTTCTCACAATACTGTTAGAGGCGCCGCGGGGGGAACCATTCTAATAGCGGAACTAATGAAAGCTAAAGGTTATATGGATAAATATTTATGAGCTCAAAAAACATTAAAGTGAGTGTCCCCGCTACTGTCTCAAATGTTGGACCCGGATTTGACATTATGGGTTTTGCAATCAATACACCTGTCGAAGAGATGGTTCTCCGCCTGACCGACAAACCGGGAATTGTTATAAAAAAAATTACCGGCGATAATAAACTTCTTCCCCTTGATGTCAAAAAAAATACAGCTACAGTGGCGTTAATTTATATGCTCTCAAAATTAAATATGAGAATTGGTGTTGAACTTGAAATCAGAAAAAAAATAATTTCCGGAAGCGGACTTGGATCGAGTGCCGCCAGCGCAGTTGCTGCACCTTTCGCATTAAATGAATTATTGGGCAGACCATTTACCAAACATGAGTTGATGGAGTTTTCACTTCTCGGTGAAGAGGTTGCATCCGGGTGCATACACGCGGATAATGTTGCACCCTGTTTGTTCGGCGGATTTGTTTTAATCAGAGGTTACAACCCGACGGATATTATTCAACTATCCTCTCCTAAAAATTTATTTTGTACAGTTCTTCATCCTCAATTCGAAATCAAAACTTCCGGGGCGAGAGGGTTAATAAAGAAAAAATTTCCTCTGAAGGATGTAATTACTCAAACGGGCAATGCAGCGGGATTAATTGCCGGACTAATGAAGAGCGATTACGGTTTGATAAAGCGGTCTATGCATGATCTAATAGCAGAACCAGCACGCGCAACTTTAATTCCGGGCTTCTATGAGATAAAAGAATCTGCTATGAACGCCGGTTCAATCGGTTGCAGCATATCAGGCTCGGGTCCCGCTATATTTGCGTTTAGTATCTCTCATGAAAAAGCTGTTAAAATTGGAAGAGCAATGAAAAGAGTATCTTCAAAATTTGTAAATAAAAACATCGTGTATGTTTCAGCGATTAATAATCTTGGACCACAAGTGATTGATTAGAATGAAGTATTTCAGCACACGCAATAATAATAACAGTGTAAGTTTTAGAACTGCCGTGATGGATGGTCTTGCTAAAGATGGTGGATTATTTATGCCCGAGGTGATTACTCCTTTAGAACCCTCACTGATCTCGGATATTGAAAAATATTCTTTTCAAGAAATTGGTTACACAATAGCGAAGAATTTTGTTGGCAATGAAATTCCCGGTAATGATCTGCTAGATATAATTGAAAGCGCAATTGATTTTCCCGCTCCGCTGGTTGAACTTTCCAATCAGTTATCAGTTCTGGAATTATTTCATGGACCGACTCTTGCATTCAAAGATTTCGGCGCAAGATTTATGGCAAGAACGATGGAGTATTTTAATAGGGGATCGGGTAAAGAACTTAATATTCTCGTAGCGACTTCCGGTGATACCGGCAGTGCTGTTGCGCATGGTTTCTATGACGTTGAGGGAATAAATGTTTACCTCTTCTATCCGAGCGGAAGAGTAAGCTTAATTCAAGAGCAACAGTTAACTACATTAGATAAAAATATTACCGCCATTGAAATTGACGGGACATTTGATGACTGCCAGAGATTGGTTAAAAATGTATTTATAGATAGCAATTTAAACAAAAAATTAAATCTCAGCTCCGCCAATTCGATCAATATCGCGCGGCTGATTCCTCAATCTTTCTATTATCTAAATGCTTTTCGTCAAGTTAAGGATAAAACCAAACCGATTGTTGTTTCCATACCTTCAGGAAATTTGGGAAATATAACCGCCGGGCTATTCGCAAAAAAGATGGGTGTTCCAATTGAAAAATTTATTGGCGCCACAAATAGAAACGACATATTCACAGAATATTTAATTACTTCGCAATTCAATCCTCGGAAATCGGTTCAAACAATATCAAATGCTATGGATGTAGGCAACCCGAGCAACTTGGAAAGAATTATTGAACTTTATGATGGGGACATTAACAAAATCCGGAAGGAGATCTATTCAAAAAGTTTTTCCGATGAAGCAACAAAAGAAGGAATAGCAGAACTATTTGAAAAATATAATTATGTGATGGATCCTCACGGGGCAGTTGGTTATCAAGCGCTGAAATCTTATTTGAACTCTCATGAGATCGAAAACGTGAATGGAATAATTGTTGAAACAGCTCATCCGGCAAAATTCAAAGATGTTGTTGAGAAGACCATAAACGTAGAAGTGAAAATACCCCGGCGGCTTGCCGATTGTCTTAACAAAGAAAAACATTCATTTTTTTTCGATTCCAAATTCGAAACAGTGAAAGAGTTTCTGCTGAATAATCGCTGAGAAAAAAAATACTTCGAGCGACTCAAAATTTCTTCCCACGTACCATTGAATTAAGAATACATTTCAGATAAATTCTTTTCGGGATATCCATCATTCAGAGGAATTGATATGAAATTATTCATAAAAGCAGCAATTTTTTTATTAGGCTTCCTGTTCACTTACGTTGACGTTATTTCTCAAGTAGACACTTCTTTTTTCAATGGACTTGATTACAGAACTATTGGTCCTTACCGGGGAGGAAGATCATGCGCAGTAAGCGGTGTTCTATCCAATCCAAATTTATTTTATTTCGGCGCAACCGGGGGCGGAGTTTGGAAAAGCGAAAATTCAGGAGCTACATGGAAAAATATTTCCGATAAATTTTTTGGCGGTTCAATTGGATCTATCGCCGTAAGCACCTGGGACCCAAACGTAATTTACGTTGGGACTGGAGAAAAAACGGTCCGCGGAAATGTCTCAAGTGGAAACGGTATCTGGAAAAGTGAGGATGCCGGTAAGACATGGAAACAAACGGGACTCGAAGACTCTCGTCATATAACTCGAATAGCAATCGATCCTAAAAATCCGGATCTAGTTTATGCATCATGTTTGGGTCATCTTTACGGACAGAATTCAATGCGCGGTATTTTTCGCTCGAAGGATGGAGGGAAAAACTGGGAAAAAGTTTTATTCGTGAATAATGAGGTTGGCGCAATTGATTTGATGATGGATCCGACAAATTCGCGAATACTTTTTGCTTCCATGTGGAGGGTTAAACGAACTCCTTACAGCCTCGAAAGCGGCGGTGAAGGTTCCTCTTTGTGGAAATCGATTGACGGTGGAACCACATGGAAAAATGTCTCTTCAAATAAAGGAATGCCAAAAGGAACAATTGGAATTATCGGCGTTACAGTTTCTAAAGCCGATCCGAAAAGAATTTATGCAATAATCGAAGCCGAAGAAGGAGGAGTATTTCGTTCCGATGACGGCGGAGAAACTTGGATTAAAATAAATGAAGATAGAAATCTTCGGCAACGCGCATGGTATTATACACGAATCTATTCCGATCCGAAAGACAAAGATAAAGTTTACGTTCTTAACGTTGATTTTTGGCGCTCGAAGGATGGCGGAAAAAGTTTTGAAGGAATCAATACTCCTCATGGCGATCATCACGACTTGTGGATAAATCCGGATAATCCCGATGTGATGATAATTGGAGATGACGGCGGAGCTCAGGTTTCTGTTGATGGCGCAAAAAGTTGGAGTACATATTATAACCAGCCAACAGCTCAGTTTTATAGAGTTACCACGGATAATAATTTTCCATACAGAATTTACGGCGCTCAACAGGATAACAGCACAGTCAGAATTTATCATAGGACTGAAGGCGGAAGTATTGGAGAGAGAGATTGGGAAGAAACCGCCGGAGCTGAGAGCGGATGGCTCGCTGTTGATCCTAATGATAACGACATTGTTTACGGAGGAAACTACGCCGGATTCATTGGAATGATTAATCATCGCACCAAAGAGAACAGAACTGTTGATGTATGTCCAGATTCACCAATGGGACACGGTGCGAAAGATTGGAAATACCGCTTCCAATGGAATTTCCCGCTCCTCTTTTCCAAGCACGATACGAACACATTGTATGCTGCAGGAAATATTTTATTCAAAACAACAAATGGGGGAGAGAGCTGGCAAGCAATAAGCTCAGATTTAACACGTAACGATACAACCAAACTTGGCTCATCAGGCGGACCAATCACAAAAGACAATACCGGAGTAGAATACTACTGTACAATTTTTTCACTTGCAGAAAGTACACTCAAATCCGGAATAATCTGGGCAGGCTCTGATGATGGGTTAATTCATATTACTACAGATGGTGGAACTAACTGGAAAAACGTAACGCCACCTCTTACTTTGCTGCCAGAATGGTCGCAAATAAATTGTATCGAAGCGGATCCGTTTGTTGAAGGAGGTCTTTACGTTGCGGCTACGAGATATAAATTAGACGACTACAGACCATATTTGCTTAAGACAACAGATTTTGGAAAGTCCTGGAAAAAAATAATTAATGGTATTGATGAAAAACATTTTACTCGCGTGATCCGTTCAGATACTCAACGCCGTGGATTACTCTTTGCCGGAACGGAAGAGGGAATGTATATATCTTTTAACGACGGAGAGAATTGGCAATCGTTTCAGCAAAATCTTCCAATTGTTCCCATCACGGATCTAACAGTCAAGAATGAAGATTTAATTGTTGCAACTCAAGGCAGGTCATTTTGGATGATTGACGATATTTCTCCTCTTAGACAAATAAATTCGGAGATAACGAAGAAAAAGTTTTGGATCTATCAGCCGAGGGAATCTTTTAGAATAGGCGGCAGCGGAAGAGGAGACGCTACAACTAGCGGAGTAAATTTACAGAGCGGCGTGATCTTGAACTTCTACTTTCAAGATATGCCGGATAGTAATTCTGTTGAATTAAAAATTTTTGACGGCAGTGGGAAAATTATTAAAACTTTCAAACCCAAAACCAAGGAACGCCTTCCGATAAGGAAGGGATTAAATAGAATGACCTGGAATATGCGTTACCCAGATACTGAAAAAGTTGAAGGAATGATTTTGTGGAGCGGCGGTGGAATGACCGGACCATTAGCCTTGCCGGGAGATTATAAGGCTGTGTTAATCCATAATAAAGACAGCGTCGAGGTTTCATTTACAATCATGAAAGACCCACGCTCCTCTTCATCTTTATCGGAATTAAAATCTCAATTTGATTTTTTGATTTCTGTTGGTGAAAAACTGACTGAAACCCATAAAGGAATAAAACAAATACGTAATATTCGAAAACAATTAAAGGATGTTGGAGATAGAATCAAAGATCAAAAGAATGTCGAGACAATTAAAAAATTAAGTGAGGAAATTAATAAGAGAATTACGGCAGTGGAAGAGACTTTATATCAAACAAAAAATAAAAGTCCGCAGGACCCGTTGAATTTTCCGGTACGTTTGAACGATAAACTTTCATCACTCGGAAGTTCGGCGGCAAGCGGAGATTTTAAGCCGACAGATCAAGCAGTTGAATTGAAGAAAGAACTTTTTGCAAAAATTGATGCCGAATTAATCAAGCTAAAGGAAATTGTGGGTAACGAAATTCCTAAATTCAATAAATTAGTTGCTGAGGCAAATGTACCCGCGGTGATTCTGCAAAAGGAAGAGTCGAAAACTAATTGATGGATTAGTGAAGAGGAATTAAAGTAAGTTAGTTTATTAATACAATTATGTAATCCGGCACGAGTTAATAACTAAAGGGGACTTCTAAAAACAACAAAATGATCAGCGGAAATCTGTTTAATCTGCGTTTCTCAGCTTTCTATTAAATAAAAAATTAGTTTTGCCATAGGCATCACTATGTGATTAGAAGCCTCCTAAAGATTAATTTTTTGTAACGAGGCAGAATTATTTGAGATAAGCTGCTTTCTGCTTGGCAGTCAGTTCGATTTGTCAACCTTAAATACTACTACCACGTATAAACATGGCGGCTAACGTCTTGGCAAACAACGTCGCTGTTTTGCGAACTATCAAATGACAAATTCTCCGTGAGCAAAACGGTGGAACTGGCACAACTGATTTTCTTACGAAGCTTCAAAATAGCCTCATCAAATGAGCAAGCGTCGTTGTTGGGCGTGTTATGCGAAGATTGCCCAAGTTCTTGTGCTAATACCTTCTCACGATGTCTGCGATGGAAACCTTGTCGATCAGGAGTTTGGATGATTCTATCCCATATATCCACTCTTGAAAGAACTTATGAAGATTTCGTCCCGTAACGCGCTCACATAGCTTTTGAAACTCGCTAAAGTTAATTGCACGATCATTGAAGTCGATTAACATATTTCGGATAATAGAGGAAAAGGCTTTCTCTCCAACAAGCCGATAGAGAACATACAGCGACCATGCCCCCTTTGTGTATGAATGCCTGCCAAGTTCTTTTGCCCCATAATCCGATATTGGAGTGTCAAAGACTTGGCGGTCATACTGTGCCCAACGGACAAATAGGTCTCTGCTTTTCTCCATATCATCCTCGAACGCAGCCTTGCTAACGAATGAACGAATAGCCAGCGCTTCAAAGAACGATGCAAAAGCCTCGTCGAAATATCGGCACCGCTGCACGTCACTTGACGGAGTCGCGTTCCATGTGTGCCCGATTTCGTGATAGACTTCTGAAATTCTTGAACTATCTTTGAACGCGGCAGAGGTTTGCAAAAAGTAGTAGTCGCCGGCTTGTGAACCCCAGCCATCCGGTATTTGAATGATAGAGTATCCTTTATAGCTTTCCGGTCTCCCGAACATTCGACTGTATAATTTGATAACATTTTTCGAAGCTTCAATTACTCGCTGAGAGCCAATACTATCGTCTGGCATATGATACACAACAAGGTCGTAGTCGGGATTTGTCAGAACACTGAATCTTGCGACTGCAATATCAATCCGCCATGTAGGAACCTTGCTTCGGTATATGAAAGTTGAATTATCTCCTTGCATCTGAGAATCGACTAATTCTCCGCCGCATACAGCGCGGTACCCCTTTGGAACTGTCGCGGTAATGAGGTAGGTAAACTTAGTATCATTGGCTGCTAAGGAACCAGCATATGTTGCTTCGGTTAGTATCGGATAGGCATACGTATCGGGACGCAGTAACGAATAGTTCTCATCAATTCTGTCTCTCACATATGCCATAACTTCAGGATAACCAAAAATCATTCCGGAATATTTTAAGGCAATAGTTACCGAATCCTTCGGTTGAAGCGGGAAAGGGAGATCGACATTCACCTCTCTGGCTTGAAGTGAAGGTAAGTCAGGCAGTTGTACCACGTTCTGTCTGAAAGACAATTGCTTTCCTAAATGGTTGTATACGTTTTCTACAGTAAGCAGCCGATATAAAAGAAAAGGAATTTTGGCGTGGGGTTTATTTGTAAGATTCTTAATTAAAAGTGTTGCTTGAACGTTGATTTCTTGCTTTTTAAGATTAAAGCGCGTTTCTAACTTATAGTGTATAACAACCGGAAGTTCAGAAGGCAGGATAGAAGCAGGTTGTAAAAGACAAAGAAACGTTGCAAAAAGAAAATACTTTTTCATATGACTATTTCCTTTTGTGATAATTTTCAATTGTGCGAAATACTTCATACCAAAACCGACTGTTCTTGATGAATTAGACAGAGCAAACCGGCAATTCTTTAAGTTTTTTTTGTACTCATTAATTCTCTATCTTGATTAATTAACTGATTTCATCATTGGTGATTTTTTAATAATGCTCATCTTATTTAAAAATATGAATATTAACGCCTCGTTTAGCAATGTGTCTGGTAATCTCGGTCCGAGACTCGCGCCCCTCGAGAGTAACCACCACAGGCAACGGTTGATGTTAAACAGCTATTGGAGAACGCGTTAAAAGTGTTGCTGCACTAACTCACCGAGTTGGTCGCTCAGCGCGCATCTTTCAGGATTCGCCGACCTCTATGTCGTACCTCCACGCCATTAACTATCAGCCAATGTCGACACGAGTGACAATAATGTTAAATCACCAACACTTTTATATCGGGGTAGCCCATCAACTTGAGAATAAAATAGTTGACTGCCGCTTCACCTGGATCATCTGAGAAGCAAACAAGCTCCGCATATCTCGGGACCCCTGCTTTGGTCAGGATGTTCCAGATATCTTTCGCGGCTTTGGGCGTGCCGTCGGCATTCAGGAGATCAGTGTACGGTACATGAACAACTTTGCCGTCTTGAACTTTAGCAGGCACATTCTTACCTGAAGCTATTAATACCTTTGGATAAAGTCCAATGGTACTCTTCGACTCCTCAATTATCAAATCCTTGCGGTAATTCCCGGAATAATTCGTGGGAGGTATGGATAAGTCGTTGGGGACCTTTTTGGGACCCACAACAGTTGAATCCTTTGTTACGGAGAAACCAAGTTGTGCCCATTTATCAATGGAGTCCATGAAGACCGATACTTTTTTCTGTCCCAGTTTCTCCAGCATTAAGAACGCCAGAGCCGCGTCTTTGGTCAACCCGGCGCCTGAAATTACAACTGCTTCGTCAGACGCATTGACGCCAGCCGGACCCAGAATTTCAGCCAGCTTATCATGATTGGTGATATTGTTTTTGAACACATCTGCAGGAAGATTAAGAGCAAAAGGCACATGTCCTTGATTGAATAGAACTGCAGGTCGAACATCCACGATGGTGACATGCGAGATTCCGTACATTCTTGCCCTCTGACCGCCCCAGAACTGCAGCCACTGTGTTTCTCTCATCAGGTATGGTGCATCATAGATCCAGAAAGGAAGTTCTCTTTGATCGGACACCCATTCCAACTGCGAGCCCGTGTAAAGTTTAACCTTGGGGTAGTCCAGCAGAAACTTAAGCGTGAAGAACGGAACACTGGCGGCTATTCCGCCCCCGCAATGAGTGTAGATCTGTTGTTCGGGCCTGACCCCCAAATAGGTCAGCATCTTCTTTATTTCTTCAGTGGATTTGAAGGTCTTGTCCGGATTGAAAAAGTCGGCACTGGGCAGCATGATGGCATTTGGGATATGGCCCTGCCTGCTAAAGAATTGGAGTCCTCCAAAATGCCAACTGGGCTCAAGTGCTTCTAATAAAACATTGTTGCGGGGGTCTCCGGATGCTGTAAGGAATTCCGGCAGCTCGACTTTTGCATCTTCGATAAGTTTCTTAATAGTGAATGAACCTTTCTTTGGTACGGGTGGAGTATCCTTCGTTACCGGCAATCCTTTTTCCTCCCACTTGGAAAGTCCGCCGTCCAGAATGAAAAGGTCTTTTGCTGGGAAACCATAATAATAGAGAGAGAATAAGAGTCTGGTGGCAAAATATGTACCACCCTGATCGTACATGACAATCTTCTTTCCAGAACTGATTCCCCAGGACTGATAGCGTTTTTCTATTTCAGCGACGGGCATTTCCTGAACGCCATAGGTGAATATGTCGTAGCTGATTGCGCCGGGAATGTGTTTTGCATTATATATCTGGGAAGGTGACGCGTCAAGTATCAGGACATCATCATTCTTAAGATTTTTCTCAAGCCAGTTGACATTAACAAGATTTCCTTTCTTTCCTTCTTGAGCCATTAAGGGTTGAACCAAGAGCAGGCAGACTGCAATGGCAAGAAGGAAGCAATACCTCATTTTATTTGTTTTCATTTTATCTCCTATTTATTTGCTTGTGCAGAACTTACAATTCTAAACAAGTCGTGTGGTTTTTTACTAAAACTATCATTGAATAAGAATACTGCAAGGAAGATGTATGCAATAAATCCCAAAAAAATAAGCATCTGAACCCTGGATGTTTTTTGAATCTCATGCTTTGTTTTTACAACACAGATTTCGCCAGGGCAGTATTGAGCTTTTTCTTTATAAAACATTGAATAAAATTTACATCCTAAACAAATGCCAAAAGCCGTTTCGAAGAATAAAAATATTAGGCAGATCAGACAGATAATACCAGTTATTGGGCTAAATGAATTTACTACTACAAGAAGAATGAACATTATAGTTGCCAAAACTACACCAATTATCCAAGCAAACTTTTTTTGTTGAGCTCCGACATATTCAGGGACTTGATTTCTAACAATCAAACGTCCAATTATTAAGGAAGGAGAAAATTTAGGATTGACAAAGACTCGTATAGCAATATCAGTAAGAAATATTGTAACACCATATTTTAAGAGTAAAAAATTTCCCTTCAGAAGAACGGTAAGAATTGAGATAAACATTATTAAAAATAATATTCCTGCTGCAGCTCTTATTTCCCGTTCATTTAAAACGGGAATGTTATATCCTGCAACATCTTCTCCAAAGTTTATAATTCTATTCATTACTGCTTTTCCTTTTTTGTTACTTTGTATGATATTATGACGCAAGAATATCGAAATAAGTAACAAACAAAAATTGAATATCTACATACACCACCTTATTGTATACTAAAGAAGAAATTGCGTCAACCAAATATTCTTGTAATCTTATATGAAATAATTATCTTGAAGCATTAAAATTCACTTTAGGAGCAACGTTATCACCAGCGAGATAAAAAAACTGCTCGATATGAAACATGCCAAATTTTATTTATGGGTTGGGCTTTCTTTTTTATTGCTATGGCTGTTTTCCGATTTAGCAAATCATCCGGAGACGTTTCCGGAAAGAGCATTGAATAATATCTGGCGGGCTGGTTACGTTATTGTTCTCAATTTTATTCTTTTTGAATATACACTACCCTTTATAAGGCGGAAAAGAAGAACCATCCTTTACAGTATTCTCGTTGCTATTCCAGTTTTATTTGTTCATCTCATGTTATATTCCTGGGGTTTGTATGCATGGAGGTTTATTGGCATCGGCTTACATATTTATACACCGTTAACAATCGAAGGAAGAATGGGCTGCCTTTGGCATGCCTACCCAAGAGTAGTTATCCAAGGGCACTTTCTTATCATTTAATCTGTTCGTATTGTAAAAAATGCGCGCTGAACATTTAAGTTTTATGTTTATTAAACTTTTCTCTCCTCTACTCGATCATCTATGGATTCAGTGCCGTATCTTTTATTAAATTATTATAACCTAGAAATGAAAAATCCAGATTTTATGAAAATTGCTTTTATTATGCTATTTGCATTTTCAGTCGTTACTGCTCAAAGTAATATAGAAGAACTATTAACTCTTGTTAAAAATCTTCCCGATTCATCTAAAATAAATAAGCTTAACGATTTCTGTTGGAAGAATAGAAGCCAAGATCCGAACCTGGCATTATTAAGCGGTCAGGAAGCGCTTAAAATTGCTCAAAGAATTAGAGATATTAAATCTCAATCAAAATCTTTAAATCTTATTGGTGTGGTTTACCGCAATCAAGGTAATTATGATATCGCTATTAGCTCATACAAGAAAGCCCTACGTCTTTCCGAAGAAGCAGAAGATTCTGCTCAAATAGCGTTTTCGAAAAATAATATTGGCGGAATTTATCGTCTTCAAGGTAATTATAGTGTTGCATTAAAGTATATTTTAGACGCATTAAAGATCTTTGAACGATTGAATGACAAGAGTGGTATTTCATTTTGTACAATAAATATCGGAATTATTTATTGGCGGCAGCAAAACTACAATAAAGCTTTGGATTATCTCAACTATACTTTACGTATAAGAGAAGAGATTAAAGACATGCCCGGCGGTGCGTTAGCTCTTAATTTAATTGCCGAAGTTCATTTCGATTTGGCTGATATTGAAACTGCTTTGGAATATTATAAGCAAGTTGAAAAAAAATATGAGGAGATTAATAACAAGAAGGGATTGGCTGACGCTTGGGGAGGTTTAGGCAAAGTATATTATTATAAAAAATCGTACAAACTCGCATTGGAGTACAGACTTCGTGCATTAAGGATGGCAAATGAAATCAGTTATCTGGAAGGGCAAATTACTAACTATAATAATATTGGTAGGATCTACGCGCAGTTAAAAAATTATAAAGAAGCGGAACATAGTTTTAATAGAGCACTCAATCTGGCTGCTAAGACAGAGATAATTGATTCTCAGATCGAGTGTTACAAATATTTAGCGGAGTACAATGAGATAAAAAAAGATTATAAACAATCACTTATTTATGCATGGAAGTATCATACCCTAAGAGATTCAGTGCTTAATTTTCAAAATTCGGCGTTCATTTCTCAGATGGAATCCGATTATCAGGTGGAAAAAATAAAGCGTCAGAACGACCTGCTTGTTAAAGATTTGGAATTGAATATTAAGCAAAGAAACTACCTGTTTATTATTGCGGCACTTGTTATCGGTTTTACTGTTGTCCTCTATTATTTTTATCAATTAAAAAGGAGAGCTAACTTAGAACTACGTAATCTGAACGCGATGAAAGATAAATTTTTCGGAATCATCGCTCACGATTTACGAAGTCCTTTTAATACTCTCTTTGGATTCACAAGCATTCTTCGAGACGATTATAATAAGATTGACGACTACGAAAGAAAAAAACTGATTAAAAATATTGAAGACTCGGGAAAACAAGCGTATCGTTTACTGGAGAATCTTCTTAATTGGGCTCAGTCTCAGACTGACAGACTTAAGATTAATATCCAATCAGTTGATCTTCGTGAAATAGTATTGGAGACTTTTTCAGTACTGAAAGAAACAGCAGGTAATAAACAAATAACTCTGAATACGACTGTGGAAGAAAATTCTTTTGTTTCATGTGATGAAGATATGATTAAAACAGTGCTAAGAAACTTAGTTACTAACGCAATTAAATTTTCCTTCCATAATAATTCTGTAACTGTTAGCATTGAAGATGAAGAAAATTTTAAAAAAATATGCATTGAAGACAACGGTACCGGTATAGACGATAGAATAAAAGAGAAGATTTTTTCGTTAGAAAGTGTTTATACTTCCAAAGGAACTGATGGTGAAAGCGGAACAGGACTTGGTTTAATTATATGTAAAGAGTTTGTAGAGAAAAACGGCGGTAAGATTTGGTTTGAAAGCAATAATGGCAAAGGAACTAAATTTTATTTTACTGTACCGCAAAAATAAACATTTCAATCAACCTACAGCTTGGCTTATAATTCAATTAGTTTTTACGCTGCAAATTCTTTAAAATTCCACCCAAGATTTTTACAATTTAGATGATGCGAAGATCGTTCTTCTCTTATGTAATGGAATATGAATCCTTAGAAATGTTTGATAACTTGGTGACGTATTGTTCAAGACGTGTCCACCGAGGCAATTAATACAGTATAAATCCCCTTTGAAAATATTAAAGAAAGAAAATTTAATTGAAGGAGAATATCATGATTAAGAATTCTTTATTACTCTCTTTGACACTTATAACAGCTGGATTAATGATTTGGGGTTGCGGCAAAGGAAAAACATCTCTTACATTAGCCGGATCAACAGCTTTTCAACCTTTTGCAGAAACACTTGCCGACCAGTATATGAGTTCTCATCCAGACATTGCAATTACAGTTCAGGGTGGCGGATCAGCAGTTGGAATTCAATCTGCAAATTCAGGTGCGGCTCAAATTGGTATGGCAGATCTCGTAGTGTTACCGGAAGAAGCTAAAGCCTTAACTGCTACAATTGTTGCAAAAGATGGAATTGCCGTTGTTGTTAATCCTCAAAACAAAGTTGTAAACCTTTCTACCGATCAAGTACGGGATATATTCAACGGAAAGATTACGAACTGGGAAGAAGTTGGAGGCAACAATGTTCCAATTACAGTCGTATCGCGGGAAGCCGGTTCTGGAACCAGATCATCGTTTGAACAGATAGTTGGAAATATAAATCTAAAACGAGATGCACTTATACAAGACTCCAACGGTACAATCCGTGAAACTGTTGCCAATGATGCTAACTCGATCGGTTATCTTTCGCATGGACTGATCAATGAAAAAATCAAAGCATTAAAAGTTGATAATCAAGAATGTACCACAGAATCCATCATTGCCGGAAATTATAAAATTGTTAGACCAATCTATCTTCTTGTTAAGGGAAGTTTACAAGGAGAGATAAAGAACTTCATTGATTATATACTTTCGGATGAAGGTCAGAAGACAATTAAAGCAGATGGTCTTTTACCTGCAAAATAATTAGGACGATTGATGAAGTTGATAGGTGAAAAGGGAGTTAAACGAATTCTAATGTTGACGGCGTTCTCGGCAATATCTGCATTGCTGTTGATTGCTCTTTTTATTCTCTCTGAAGGGCTCCCGTTTATTTTCAATTATGGTTTAACAGAATTTCTCTTCTCTTCAGATTGGCAGCCTCATCTCGGTAAATTTGGTATTTATCCGATGATCGTTGCTTCCTTGTGGGTAACCTTAGGTGCAATGATTGTTGGAGCTCCTCTTGGTGTTGCCGGTGCTCTTTTTCTTAGTGAATATGTACCCAAATCAGTAATGAATCTAATCAAACCTACCATCGAACTCTTAGCTGCAATACCATCTGTAGTGTACGGATTTATTGGAGTGATGGTACTTGCGCCAATTATCCGGGAAAATTTTGGTGGTCCCGGTCTCTCTCTTCTTTCAGCTTCAATAATTCTCGGTATTATGATTCTACCAACAGTAATTAGTATCTCCATAGATTCAATCTTAGCCGTACCGCAATCATACCGAGAAGGCTCTTATGCGCTTGGCGCAACTACCTGGCAGACAATTCATATGGTAATTATTAAAGCCTCAAAATCGGGTATTATTGCAAGCATTATTCTTGGTATGGGAAGAGCAATTGGTGAAACGATGGCGGTTATAATGGTCGCAGGTAATTCGGTAAATATTCCTCATTCACCTCTGGACTCAGTAAGAACATTAACAGCCAATATTGCTTTGGAGATGAGCTACGCAACCGGTCTTCACCGTCAAGCTCTCTTTGCAACCGGTGTGATTTTATTTGTGGTGATAATTATACTTAACTCGATCGCAAGCGTTGCCATTAGAAAAAGAATGGTGAAGAGATGAGAATACATCCAAGGTACACTCAGCGGGGCGCTGTTGCTGTTTTGGGAGGTGCAACTGTTTTGACGTTGATGATTCTAATCTTCATTATTGTTTTCATTTTGGAAAAAGGTCTTCCTGTAATAAATCTAAAATTCCTTACAAGCAATCCGGAAGATATGGGGCGTGCAGGGGGAATCTTTCCAACTCTTATCGGAACAATTTTGTTGCCGGTACTTGCGATCATAATTGCAACTCCATTGGGAATATTTACTTCGGTTTATCTTTCAGAGTATACAAAGGAAAATAAAGCTACAAGAATCATTCGGTTCGGTACAGATTGTCTGGCAGGAATTCCATCAATCATCTTTGGATTATTTGGATATATCTTTTTTGTAATCACTCTCGGACTTGGCTGGTCTATACTTTCCGGAGGATTGACATTAGCAGTAATGATTTTGCCCACAATAATCAGAACATCGGAGGAAGCAATTAGAGCCGTTCCAAAATCCTACCGCGAAGTGAGCTTCTCTTTGGGCGCAACAAGCTGGCAGACTGTTAAAAAGGTTATTCTGCCAAACGCACTTCCGGGAATTGTAACGGGAATTATGTTAAGCGTAGGTCGCTCAATTGGTGAAACCGCTGCAGTAATATTTACGGCTGGTTCATCGTTAAGAATTCCCGAATCACTTTTTGATTCAACACGTACAATGGCGGTTCACTTTTACATATTGGCGCGGGAAGGAATATCCGCCGAAAATGCATATGGAACTGCCGCAACACTTATTATTGCCGTACTGATGGTGAATTTATCCGCTTACTGGTTAATGAATAGATTTATAGCAAAGAGAAGTTAAACTACCGGTTAATTGATGAATGAGGCGTATCTAAAAAGGTCTTTTATGCAATTTTACTATATGAATACAGACCCAATTCAAAGAATTTTTACTTTAACTATACCTTTTTAGAGTAGACTTATGAATATTAAATTCCACATACAAGGACTCAATTTCTTTTTCAATAACGAGAAAATTTTAAAAGGAATTAACTTTGAAATTCCTGCCAGCAAAATTTTAGGGATTATCGGACCTTCCGGATCGGGTAAAACAACATTCTTAAGAGCATTAAACCGTATGAACGATTTGGAAACCGGAACAAGAATAGAAGGGAAAATTTTATTGGACAATGACGATATATATGGTGCTGATTACGATGTTGTGGCTTTAAGAAAAAAAGTAGGAATGGTATTCGCAATGCCTGTTCCATTGCCAATGAGTGTTTATGAAAACGTTGTATATGGACCACGGCTTTCAGGTAATAAGGACAAAAAACGCTTAGATGAATTAGTGGAAAAAAGTCTGACGTCTGCTTTCCTTTGGGATGAAGTAAAGGACCGTTTGAAAACTTCAGGCATGAGACTTTCCGGAGGACAGCAGCAGCGCCTCTGTTTAGCCAGAGTATTAGCTATGGAACCCGAAGCAATTCTCCTTGATGAACCAAGTTCAGGTTTAGATCCAATTTCAACAGCCAAAATAGAAGATGCTCTAACAGAATTAAAAAAAAATTATACAATTATTCTTGTAACCAACAACACAAAACAGGCGGCACGTGTATCCGATAACACCGCATTTTTTCTTATGGGAGAATTAATTGAAATCGGAACAACGGAACAAATGTTTACCGCACCAAAAAAAATTGAAACCAATGATTATATTACCGGAAGATTTGGATAAGAATGGAAAACAAAACCGCTATAAATAAAATAGAAATTAGTAACTTGGATTTATTCTACGGAAAATTCCAAGCATTGATTTCTGTGAACATGTCCGTGCAAAAAAACATGATTACGGCTCTCATCGGTCCATCCGGATGCGGTAAATCAACACTTCTTAGATGTCTCAATCGTATGAACGATCTGATTAACGGAGTTAGAATAACAGGAAAGATACTTCTTGACGAATCCGATATATATAATTCATCTTTAGAAGTTACCGAACTTCGAATAAGAGTAGGAATGGTATTTCAGCGTCCGAATCCATTTCCTCTTACAATTTATGAAAACGTGGCATACGGTCTAAGAGTAGCGGGCATTAGAAACAAAAAAGAATCTGATGAAATTGTAGAGAAGAGTTTGAAAGGCGCATGGCTTTGGGATCAAGTAAAAGATAAGCTCGACCATTCAGCACTGGAATTACCATTGGATCAGCAGCAGCGTCTCTGTATCGCCCGTTTATTGGCAGTTAAACCGGAAGTGATCTTGATGGATGAACCATGTTCTTCATTAGATCCAATAGCCACAATGAAAATTGAAGAACTGATGATAGAGTTAAAAAAAGATTATACAATTGTCATTGTAACGCATAACATGCAGCAGGCATCGCGTGTATCAGACTATACAGGATATATGCTGCTCGGCGAGATGATAGAATTTAATAACACAATAAATATTTTTACCAGACCATCCAAGAAACTAACCGAAGATTACATCTCCGGGAAATACGGATAAGAATTTTTCAGACTTCCTTACTATACCTCTCAAGCTTTTTTTTGTGTGCAATTATCTCCGCGTTGATATAAAAAATCAAATCTTCCGCAATATTTGTAGCGTGATCTGCAAGTCTTTCAACATGTCTGGTTAATACTATTAAATGCGCCCCCGCCTCTACAATCTTCGGCTCGGCTTCCATTTTGGCAATAAGAAATTTGAAGATAGTTTTGTTCAGCTCATCAACTATCTCCTCTGTTTGAAGAACTTTTTCTGCCTGTTCAATACTTGCATTTACGAAAGAATCGATTGCTCCTTTAACCATCTCACGCGAATATTTTCCCATTTCAAGAATTTGTGATTCTATTATTAGGTCGTGATGGTCGCACGTTTTTTTCACGCGCTGCGCTATATTAACCGCTATATCTCCACACCTTTCTAACTGATTATTTATCAAGAGAGCAGACATAATAAATCTAAGATCTGAGGCAACGGGCTGAAACAAAGCCAGAATATTTTCGCATTGTGTGAGAATCAAATTATCGTAGGCATCTATCTCTAAATCTTTGGCTTTAATTCCCTTGCATAGTTCAATATTGCCTGTTTCTAATGCTTTATAAGCTCTTTCAACCTGATCATCAACAAGCGATGCCATCTTTATCAGATTAGTTTTTAAACTCTCAACTTCTTTAGTAAAATGCTCTTGCATGGTCCCTTCCTTAAACTACCGTTTGTAAATAACGCCGGTCGGTTTTAATTGACCGGACAAAAATCACATTAAATTAAGCTATTGTTTTCAATAATTCCAAATACTTAATTATGGTTTTTCAGACTTCGTTTTCCACATCGAATAAAAAATTGATACGCCAATAATTGAAGTAATAATAAGCAGCGACCATACAGTGGGAAATTTTCCACCGAATAATTCATTTAACCATGCCATTTTCAATCCAACAAAAACCAGCACAATTCCTAAACCATATTTGAGATACTTGAACTTGTTAATGACTCCGGCGAGCATAAAATACATTGCGCGCAAACCCAGAATAGCAAATACATTTGAGGTGAAGACAATGAGCGGTTCTTTAGTGATGGCGAATATCGCCGGCACTGAATCAACAGCAAATATTATATCAGAGACTTCAATAAATAACAGCGCAATCATAAGCGGCGTGGCATACAATATTTTTTCTTTTCTGATAAAGAATTTTTGTCCTTCTAAATGAGGTGTTACAGTAAAAAATTTCTTAAAAAGTTTTATCACTGGATTTTTTTCGGGTTCCACTGGTTTTTCCGGTGCGAATATTATCTTAAATCCCGTAAGTATTAGAAATATTCCGAAGAATATTACTATGAATTGATACTGAAGAAGAATAGAACCGAGAGCAATAAAAAATACTCTGAAGATAAGCGCCCCTATAATCCCGAAGAACAACACACGATGCTGATATTTCAACGGTATAGCAAAGAAACCAAACACAACAACGAAGATAAAAATATTGTCTACCGCAAGAGTTTTTTCAACAACATAACCGGTTAAAAATTCCAGGGCGGATTGTGCTGCTGCAACTTCTGGATTGAATCCTGGAATCGAAATCAATCTTTCAATTTGAGGAAATCTCCACAAAGCATATTGATAAAAAAGAAAATTGAAAATCAGCGCCAGAGAAATCCAGATAATACTCCACGTTAGCGATTCCTTAAAACTAACTTCATGCGCTTCACGGTGAAAAATGCCAAGATCTATTGCAAGCAGTATGAAAACAAAAAGAGTAAACCCAAGATAGAACCACCAGTATTCGGCGAATGGAAATAGCACTACGTTTTGCATTATTGAAATATCCTTTTGGCTGATAAACAATCTTAAACATTTATAATACAATAATAATAAAAACCGCATCTAAAAAATTCCTTATTAACTATGCTAAGGAGTTTATATTTTAGGGTGGTTCCAAGCTATCTTTTATAAAAATTTAATCCCGCCTATAGGCGGGGCAAAGAATACGCAAGGTCCGCAGAAAATATTGTAATTTTTAGATCTACGATTTACAATCGACCATCAATCATTTGCCATCATCCATTTTACGTCTCTCCTCTTTTCTTCTTATATTTGCGCAAAAAAATTAGAGGTGTATCATCGCAAAGAATCAGAATGAAACCGTTGAGAAGATAGTTTCTCTTGCTAAGCGGAGAGGATTTGTATTTCAGTCGTCAGAAATTTACGGCGGTTTAAATGGCTGCTGGGATTATGGTCCTCTCGGTGTTGAGCTTTTAAAGAATGTAAAAGAGGAATGGTGGAAATCAATGACCTACCGAGAAGATATCGAAGGTTTGGACGCATCCATTCTTATGCATCCTCGTGTTTGGGAAGCAAGCGGGCACGTCGAAAATTTTACCGACCCGATGATTGACTGCAAACAATGTAAAGCAAGATTTAGAGTTGATACCCTTTCCGAATTGATTAGCGATAAGAATAAAGAAAAATCACTAAAGGAACTTGATGCGGCCATTCTAGACAAAGATGGTTTACTCGTTGATAAATTTACTTCGGTTCTTGAAGATGATAATCTTTCTGTTAAGCTCCTCGAATTGTTGGGATGCCCTCAATGCGGCAATAAAGGTACTTTTACACAGCCGCGAAAATTTAATTTGATGTTCAAAACTTTTTTGGGACCAGTTGATGATTCCGCTAACATAATTTATCTCCGTCCGGAAACGGCGCAAGGAATTTTTGTAAACTTTCTAAATGTTGTCAATTCCAGCCGTCAGAAACTTCCTTTTGGTATCGCACAGATAGGAAAGGCATTCCGTAATGAGATCAATACAAAGAACTTTCTTTTCCGCACAAGAGAGTTTGAACAGATGGAGATGCAGTACTTCTGTAAACCCGATACAGACACACTCCATTACGAGGAATGGAAAGAGAGAAGAATCGCTTGGTTCAAATCATTAGGTATGACTCCTGCCAAATTACGTTTTCATGATCACCCAAAAGATAAACTTGCTCACTACGCAAAAAACGCGACCGACATAGAATATGAATTCCCGTTCGGCTGGGGAGAGATAGAAGGCATTCACAACAGAACAGATTTTGATCTTGGCAGACATCAGCAGTTCTCGGGTAAGTCACAGCAATATTTTGATGAAGAAACCAAAGAAAAATTTATTCCGTTTATAATAGAGACCTCTGCCGGCGCAAGCCGTTCTTTTATGGCATTCTTAGTTGATGCATACTACGAGGAGGAAGTAAAAGGTGAAACTCGAAGCGTCCTTCGTTTTCACCCCAAGTTAGCACCAATTAAAGCGGCAATTCTTCCTCTTGTGAACAAAGACGGAATGCCGGAAATCGCAAAAAAAATTGAGACTGATCTGAGACCGTTCTTAAGAATATTTTATGATGATAAAGGAGCGGTCGGTCGCCGTTACAGAAGGATGGATGAAGTTGGTACTCCATACTGCATTACTGTTGATACCCAAACGCTCGATGACCAAACGGTTACAATTCGTGAGCGGGATACGATGGAACAGATCAGAATTCCTATAGGCAATTTGTTGAATTACATATCCGAGAAGTTGAGATAAATTTAGTAGAGACTTGATTTATCAAGTCTCACTTCATCAATTCACACCAAACCAGCTAAGGCAGCTATTATCAACATGCTGATTTTCATTCTTGAATTTATAAGATGGAATATCATATTGCTCACCGAATATTATTAATTTTTTTCGTGAATCAATTTCCATCTTAAAACATGGTCCAAGTGCTTCAGGAATAATTTTTAGTACCGCACCCGAGTTAAGTGTCCGCATCATATCCGCAAGAATCTGATCGCCCCCATAAAACCGTATTAATGCGCTTAAGCTTCCGTTAGAAATTAACAGCGATTCGTTTTGACATCGTGACATCAAATCCCGCATAAAATCATCAAGTGATTTTTTCCATGAAGAATTTTTTAATATAACATAATTGAGATTGCTGGCAAAAATTTGCCCTCGCTGGTATGGAAGTTTTGTTAAATCTTTATCTATTCCAAATCCGTCAATTAAGCGTTCATTCTTTTCTTCCCGCATAGGAGAAGTGAAGTAAGATTCAAGAATAATATTAAAATGCTCAACATATTCATCAAGTGAAATTATTTTTGCGCGAAGTAAAAGCAGGTTAGCATAATAATCGGTGAATCCCTCTTTAAACCATAAAACAAGTTGTTCAGGTTCGGCAAACTTAACTTTATCTTTCATCCACGTATGAAAAATATCGTGTGCGAGGAGCCGCTTTAACCGAAGATCAATTGTTCGATCATCAGATAAAAACAAAGAGTAGGAATTTATTCGTACTATTCCACTTTGGTCATCACTTCCCGAAATGGGAATAACCGCAACAAGAAAATATGGGAAGTTGTGGTCGTTCCAAAAATTTCTTTCTTCAATTAAAATATCGCGCGTAAGATCACTCAATTGATCTTCTGAAAATTTCCATTTACCGCGTGTTGCTATATATACTTTATCGCTGCCTATGTACCTGGTTCTTATCTTAAAATCACCGCCTAAAAACACTGTATACCTGAATCTCCACAGTGATAGTCGAATTTCTTGATATTTCTCATTCACACCAAAACTATTAGCTATACTCCAATTTGAAGGCAAATGGTTCCAAGCAATTTTAAAATTGAATTCAACACCGGTATCCCATGCGGGTATTATAAAAAAGGATTCACCAAAAAAGTGAAAATATCTTTTATTTATGATTGCTATCTGCTGATTGCCCTGTTCGAGATCGCCGTTCCTGATCTCTTCCACCTGATAATATATTCGCACCGATGAACCTGAGGGATGTTTTACAATTTTGTATTCCGGTCTATCCGTGTCCGCTATATAACAATTGGGGGTAAGGGTTTTTAAATATTTTATTGAATTTAGATCATTATTATTGGGGAGGAGAATTTTAGTCTCACCTGATTTATCCCCCTTGAATTCCAGAACAACTATTAAGCGGAATGCATATAGATCATAAAACGGTTCGATGGAATAACTAATATCGATCTGCTGGTTATTGCGCGAGTTTGGCTGAGAAGTGTCCGAATTCAGTGATCCGTTTGAGTGTACAAAAAAGGACGAATTTGCCGTTGTTTTTGCAACAAACAAAAAGAAGAATAGCGTTAAAAAAATCGGTAATTTTTTTTTCATTTACCAGCAAGTTAACTTTCAAAGTCAGTTGCATTATAATAAAAAGTGACACTGATTTGAAATACTATTTTTTTTGCAGAGGTACGGTACAAAAATTTACTCTTTTATTGGGACGGAACAAAAAATCTTCCGAAATCGTCATACTATCAAAAGTTTTTTCACCACTGTTATTTTTCTCGATCTACCTAACTTTCTTTAAAAATTAGATGATAACAGCATTAGAAAACAGCGGGTCAATTAAAAAATGCCAATAACCAAAAAGATAGAATTGTTCGCAATCCAATCTCCTTTTAGCTAATTTAAGAACATAAAACCGAAAAAGATATTAATCAATCACTTCAAAAGGAGCAGTTTAATGAAACTTAAACTCATTTTGTTTTTTGCAATATTCGGATTTGTTCTGTCTAACGCACAGAGCAAGAAAATTGATTTCGTTCAATACAAACTTGATAACGGGTTGAACGTAATATTACATCAGGATAATACTACTCCAATCGTTGCGGTTTCTATTCTTTACCACGTTGGAAGTAAAAACGAAGATCCGCAAAGAACCGGCTTCGCTCATTTCTTCGAGCATCTAATGTTCGAGGGATCACCAAATATTAAACGCGGCGAATATTTTAAGATTGTTGAAGCCGCCGGCGGCGCTTTGAATGCCAATACCTCATTTGACCGGACTTATTATTTCGAGAATCTTCCTTCTAATCAACTTGAGCTCGGGCTGTATATGGAATCCGAAAGAATGCTGCACTTAAAGATTGATAGCGTTGGTGTTGAAACTCAACGTAAAGTTGTTAAAGAAGAACGTAAGCAGAGTCTCGATAACCGACCATACGGAACGTTAATTGAAAAACTATTTAGCAATGCTTACAAAGTTCATCCATACAGATGGACTCCTATCGGCTCGGCACAATATATTGATCAAGCTAAACTGGATGAATTTATTGCTTTCTACAAAAAGTATTACGTGCCACAGAACGCCACTTTAACTCTTGCAGGTGACATCGATATTGCCAAATCGAAAGAACTGATCAAAAAATATTTTGGAGAAATTCCAAAAGGCATTGAAGAAATTGTACGCCCTAAAGAAATTGAACCGGTTAAGACCGAAGAAGTTCGTGAAATAGTTTATGATAACGTTCAGCTTCCGCTTGTACTTTTTGCATACCATATGCCGGCTCAGGGAACATCAGATTATTATGCTCTAAGCATGTTGGGTACTCTTCTTACTGGTGGTGAAAGCTCAAGAATGACAAAAGAAATTAAAGATAAACAGCAAAAAGCAGTACAAATTGTATCCATTCCGTTTCCTTTAGAAGATCCGGGTCTATTCATCGCACTCGGTTTATGTAATGTTGGCGTTAAGGTGGAAGATCTGGAATCATCAATTGATGCTGAAGTAGAAAAGGTTAAAGAAGAGCTTATAACAGAAACAGAATTCCAGAAAATAAGAAATCAAGTTGAAACAGAGTACGTAACAAAAAATTCTACAGTTCAGGGAATTGGTGAAAGCCTCGCTAATTATTTTGTTTATTTCGGTGACGCTAACTTAATCAACACCGAAATTCATCGTTATATGAAAGTAACACGCGAGGATATTAAACGAGTAGCGAATAAATATTTGACTAAAGAAAATAGAGTTGTTCTTTATTACTTGCCCAAATCAATGGAGAAGAAATAAGTTGAGTCTAATCTAAAAAAGTTATTATTGTCATTGAAAGCATTTTTTGCCGAAGCAATATTACGATACATTGTTAACTCTAAAAATTGCCTCGCTCCGCTCGCAATAACGAACATAATAGATGGCTTTTTAGAATGGACTCTAAGATTGTTTTTCTAAAAGATTCAGATACAAAGAAATATTTGAAAACATAATGGAGTAATAAAATGAAAAACAAAGTTTTAGTGTTAATGCTGATTTTGTTTGCAGCTTCACTCACACTTGCTCAGGTAGACAGAAGCAAACTTCCCCCAGCAGGTCCGGCGCCTGAAGTAAAAATTGGCAATGCCGAGTCATTTATTCTTTCAAACGGATTAAAAGTTTACGTTGTGGAAAATCATAAACTCCCTTCAATTGCGTTCAGCCTGGTTGTTGACAGAGACCCAATAGTTGAGGGAAAAAATGCCGGATATATTAATGCGGCAGGAGAACTATTGCGAACCGGAACAAAAAACCGGACAAAAGATAAACTTGATGAAGAAATAGATTTTCTTGGAGCCAGTCTCTCAACTTCTTCAACCAGCATTTATGCATCTGGTCTTTCGAAGCACGCCGATAAGATTATGGCAATCGTTTCGGACATAATATTAAATCCAGCATTCAAACAAGAAGAGCTTGAAAAGATCAGAAAACAAACTTTATCCGGTCTGGCTTATCAGAAAGATGAACCTGACGCAATTTCCAACAGAGTTGGTTCTGCAATTATGTTTGGTAAAGAACACCCTTACGGTGAAATGGATACCGAAGAAACCGTAAAATCAATTACGCTCGAAATGTGTAATAAATATATCGAGACCTACTTCAGACCAAACGTTTCATATCTGGCTGTAGTAGGAGATATTACCAAAGCAAAGGCAAAATCTTTGATAGAAAAATATCTTAGTAAGTGGGTAAAAAAAGATGTTCCAACTAACAACTATCAAATTCCAAAAGCTCCTATTGTGAATAAAGTTGCCCTTGTTGACCGGGCTGCATCTGTTCAATCGGTCGTTACAGTTTGCTATCCGGTTGAATTGCCTATAGGAAGTGATGATGCCATGAAGGCAAAAGTTGCCAACTTAATTCTCGGCGGCAGCGCTACCGGTAGATTGTTCATGAATTTGCGTGAATCGAAAGCGTACACCTACGGAGCTTACTCAAGTATAAATCCCGATAAATTAATAGGAAAATTCTCCGCATCGGCAAAAGTTAGAAACAGCGTTACCGACAGCGCCATAACCGAAATCATGAATGAGATGAAAAAAATCAGAAATGAAAAAGTGAGTGAGACAGAACTTCAAAACGCAAAAAATTTATTAGCCGGCGGATTTATAAGAAGTCTGGAACAGCCTGCGACCGTTGCCAACTTTGCCATTAACATTGCCCGGTATAATCTTCCTAAAGATTATTATAAAAACTATCTTAAAAATTTGAATGCTGTTACTGTTGAAGATGTTCAAGCTGTTGCGAAAAAATATATCAAACCAAATAACGCCTACATAAATGTTGTTGGAAATGGGGAAGAAGTTGCAAAAAATATTTCCAAATTCAGCGTGAGCGGTAAGGTGGATTACTTTGATATTTATGGCGAAAAATATGATCCTAACGTGAAGAAAGTTCCGGAAGGATTAACAGTCGAGCAGGTGCTGAATAAATATGTTGAAGCTATTGGCGGAAAAGAAAATATTCTTAAGGTGAAGGACAAAACCACAAAAATGTCGGGCGCTATGCAGGGTATGAATATAACAATGACGCAATCTCAGAAAGCTCCTAACAAAATGTATCAATTACTCGATTTTGGCGTTGGGCAGCAAAAAATGGTTTTTGATGGTGAGAAAGGGAAGATTGCTGGAATGGGACAGGAGCTTGCAATGCCTCCAGAACAAGTTGAACAGATGAAACATGGTTCTCTATATTCAATGTTGGAATACGCCGAAAAAGGGATAAAAACGGATCTGGCTGGAATGGAATTTATAAACAATAAAGATACATATCGAGTTACGTTAACCTATCCATCTGGAAAGAAGTCTACAAATTATTATGACGCAACTACCGGGCTGCTTATACGAACAGTGGGTGAGCAAGGTACTGGCGTACAAACAATTGATTTTGATGATTACCGCGATGTTCAAGGTGTTAAATATCCTTATAAAATGAGTGTAGGAACTCCCGCCGGACCACTTGATTTAACAACAACTTCGGTTGAAATAAACACCGGATTAGCAGATTCTCTCTTCGAAGTAAAATAATTTCTTTAAGCAGGGATTCAACAAGTTGAACCCCTGCAATATTTTTATTCACCGATTTATTTCCGCACTTCGCCTATTTACCCTACGCAGACATAGCCCCAATCTCTAATTTTATCCCCAGAGTTGAAACATTTTCTTTAAAAAGATTTGTAGGATTTTTTTGTATCGGATGAAACTTTATTAAGTTTGGAAACGACTAAAACACTAAATGTTTCCAATGGAACCATTTAGAGACCAATAGTGTTTTGAATAATTTAATTAACAAGAGAGAAAATGGCTCGAGATGTTGAGATCAAAGAAAGAATTCTTTTAACCACAAAAGAGATGTTTTACAAGTACGGTTATTCCAAGGTAACGATGGAAGAGATTGCCGCCGATCTTAGGATCAGTAAGAAAACCCTTTATAAACACTTTTCAAATAAAGAACATATCTTAAAAGAAATAGTCAACGGCGCCAAATGCGAGATAGAAGCATATGTAGATAATTTAATTGACGATCAAAAAACAGAATTTATAACAAAGCTTCAAAATTTTATGGCATTTGTTGTTTCCCATTTTTCGCGCCTTTCAAATCCGATTGTGCAAGACCTTGTAAAAAATCAGCCGGAGGTTTGGAAAGAAATTCAGGAGTTTCGTAAAAAAAATGCTCACGATTGCTTTGCCCGTTTGATAAATCAAGGAATCAAAAGCGGAATCTTCAGAGATGATATTAACAGCGATGTAGTTACGCTTCTTTATTTCTCTGCGGTACACAGCATGCTAAATATTGAAACCCTTTCTCAGCTCCCTATTACTGCGGATGAGGCATATAAAATAATTGTAAGAGTTCTATTTGAGGGAATTTTTACAAGCGAAGGAAGAAAAAAGTTTAAAAACAAAATTCAATAATAGAAAATTACGGAGAATCCATTATATGATCAGTTCAAAACTCAAATTAATTCTCTTGCAGTTTATTCTGTTCAGCCTTACAATTATTGCTCAGGAAAAACTTTCGCTCACCGTTGAACAAGCACTAGAATTGGGATTGCAGAACAGTAAAACGCTTCATTCATCACTTATGAAGGTAAAATCTTCCGAGGCAAAAGTTAGCGAGGTTAATGCTATGCGGTTGCCGTCGTTAAGATTATCTGCTGGATACAGAAAGCTGAGCAGCGTTGAGGCTTTTTCTATTCAGGGTCCAACAGGCCCAATCACAATTGCTCCTTCAATTCTAAACAACTACTCTGCCCAGTTTACATTATCACAGCCATTGTTCACTGGATTTAGATTATTGAGTAACTCAAACATTGCGGAATTTACAGCTAGCGCCACAACTGAAGAGTTTAACAAAGATAAAACCGAATTGGTTTTCAATATTAAGAATGCATATTGGTCTTTGTTCAAAGCATCTCAACTGAGAAAGGTGATGGATGATAATGTAGAGATGATCAAAGCTCATCTTGATGACGCTAAAAATTTGATGAAAGCCGGAATGATGACCCGGAACGACGTACTTAAACTTGAGGTTCAACTATCGGATATGATGTTCAGACAGATTGATGCGGAAAATGGTGTTAAGTTGTCAATGGTCGCACTGAATAGTGTACTAGGAATCTCTCTCGATACACACATTGAAATAATTTCTACAGCTAATTTAACTCAATTTAATTACGATGAACTTAATAAACTGATTAACGATGCTTTTGAAAGAAGGTCGGAGATAAAATCCGCCGACTACAGAGTGAAAGCAAGTGAAGCAGGTGTTACAATGGCAAAATCATCATGGTACCCGCAAATAAGTTTGTATGGAAATTTTTATTACAGCAGGCCTAATCAAAGAATATTTCCATCTAAGGACGAGTTTAAAGACACATGGGACGCCGGTGTAAATTTGAGTATGAATGTTTGGGACTGGCTCACCACGGCTCATCAAACAGAACAGGCAGAAGCTACACTTGCGCAAGCGGTTGACGGAGTTGGTATTATTAAAGACATTATTACACTGGAAGTAACGCAAAATTATTTGAACATGAGTCAATCCAAAAGAAAAATTGAGATATCACAACTTAGTGTTAAGCAGGCAGATGAGAATATGAGAATTACATCCGACAAATTTAAAAACGGTTTAGCAATGAGCTCGGAAGTAATTGATGCCGAAACAGCACAATCGACTGCTAAAATAAATTATACAAATTCAATTGTTGATTATGAGCTGGCGAAAGCAAGATTGGATAAATCAATTGGCAAATAAACGATAATTGCGAAACTCTTTAACGATAGAAAATAATAGAAAATAAAATTAATTATTTGGAGAAATAAATCATGAAGCAATGGAAAGCTATAGTTACGGTGATCGTGATTTTGGCAGTCATTATCGCTGTCCTTTTTATGAACAAAAGAAAAATGGAATCTACAACAGCCGGCGGAATAGAAGATGTTTATTATGTGACAGTAGAACAAGTTGCAAAGAAAGATCTTTCTGAAACTTTAAACATGGTTGGAAATATCGCAGCTAATAATGATGTTAACATCATCTCTGAAACAGCCGGAAAAATTACCGCAGTATTCACAAAAGTCGGCGACTATAAACAAGCCGGTTCCGCTTTGTTTCAAGTTGATGATGAATTGAAGAAAGCCGCATTTATGAGCGCTGAGGCTAACTATGAAAAAGCAAAAAAAGATTTTGAAAGGTTTCAAACCCTTTATCAGCAAAAATCAGTTACAGATTCACAGCTTGATCAAGCAAAACTTGGTGCTGCAATAGCTGAAGCGCAATACATCGTTGCAAAAAGACAGCTTAACGATTCACAGATTAAAACACCAATCTCAGGATATGTTACCGCCCGATATGTAGATGTAGGCTCTATGGTTCAAGGCGCTCCTCAGCCTACACTTGTTGCCAATGTTGTAGATATCAGCCGCTTGAAAATAAAATTAAATCTTTCCGAAAGAGATGCGTTCCTTGTAAAAGTTGGTGATCAAGTATCGGTTACGGTTGATGTTTATCCGGGTGTAATTTATGCCGGGAGAATTGAATCGATAAGTTCCAAAGGAGATGAAGCACATACTTACCCAGTTGAAATTAGTATCAACAACGCAAGCTCTCATCCACTTAAGGCGGGAATGTTTGCACGTGTTGAATTTACCTCTTTAAGGGATAGGAATACTATAGTCATCCCGCGCGGATCGTTAGTCGGAAGTATTAAAGCACCGCAAGTGTTCGTTGTTGAAAACGGAATCGCAAAACTCCGAAACTTAACGGTAGGAGATCAGTCCGGAATTTATGTTCAAGTATTACAAGGATTGATTTTGGGTGAAACGATTGTGGTAAACGGACAAAATAACCTGGTAGATAATTTAAAGGTTGAGATTCTTAATAAGTAAAAGGGATTTTTAAAATGACAATTACAGAATTATCAATAAAAAGACCATCGCTTGTAATCATTGTGTTCTCTGCATTGATTGTATTGGGTCTATTTGCTTTTCGTCAGTTGAAATATGAATTACTGCCTAAGATTTCTCCGCCGGTAATAACAATTACTACAATTTATCCAGGCGCGTCTCCTAATGAAGTTCAATCAGGAGTTACAAAACTAATTGAGGATGCTGTTTCCGGTATGGATAAAGTTTCGGATGTGCGCTCTTCATCTTCAGAGGGTGTATCATTTGTTATCGTAGAACTTTTACAATCGGCAGACACAGATATTTCTCTGCAGGACGCGCAAAGGAGAGTCGGGCAGGTTACATCACAATTGCCGTCAAGCGCAAAGGTTCCTACAATTTCTAAATTTGCTCTTGATGAAATACCCGTTTTAAGAATGGGTGTCTCGGCAAATATGGATTCAAAAATATTTTATCAATTTGTGAAAGATAAAATTCAGCCGCTTATTTCTCGTGTGCCGGGAGTAGGACAAATTGCACTTGTGGGCGGAGAAGAGCGTGAAATAAAAGTTAATCTCGATCTCCAAAAACTTCGCGCTTATGGATTTTCAATTCCACAAGTATTGCAAGTTATAAAAAGTGGTAATCTAGATTTTCCGACGGGAAAAATAAAAGATCAAGACGGTCAGTTTATCGTGCGTATAGCCGGAAAATTGAATTCGGTTGAAGATCTAAAAAATTTAATTATTGGTGAATCGAGACAAGGCGGTGAAATAAAACTTTCCGCGATTGCCGAAGTTGAAGATGGGATTAAGGATTATACAAATATAACACGAATCAATTTTCGTAATACGATAGGAATAATCTTACAAAAGCAAACAGATGCCAACGCAGTTGAAGTTTCGAAACTTGTGAGAAATGAAATATCAAGAATAGAATCTGTATACAAAAAGAATAATTTGAAATTTGAGATTGCTCAGGATGGTTCACTCTTTACAATTGATGCAGCAAATGCTGTAAAGGAAGACTTAGCTCTTGCGGTTTTACTTGTTTCGATAGTAATGTTAATGTTCTTGCACAGCATTAGAAACTCATTAATCGTTCTTGTGGCAATTCCTTGCTCGCTTATTTCAACATTCATAGCAATATGGGCGCTTGATTTTACTTTGAATTTAATGACACTCCTTGGGCTTTCACTTGTCGTAGGTATTCTCGTAGATGATTCGATAGTTGTTTTGGAAAATATATATCACCATTTAGAAAAAGGTGAGGAGAGCAGAATCGCTGCTTTACGCGGTAGAAATGAAATTGGTTTTGCTGCTCTTGCAATAACATTTGTGGATGTTGCCGTTTTTTTGCCGCTCACATTAGTAGGCGGAATGGTTGGAAATATTTTACGAGAATTCTCTGCCGTTGTTGTTGTTGCAACCTTGATGAGCTTGTTTGTTTCGTTCACAGTTACACCGATGCTTGCTTCAAGATTTGCCAAGCTGGAAAGACTTACCTCCAGAACATTGCTCGGAAAATTTGCCGTATGGTTCGAAAAGAAATTCAAAGAACTCACGGAAAATTATGTTGTTCTGTTGAAGTGGGCATTGAAGAATAGAATTAAGGTTGCTCTATTAACGATTGCTGCATTCCTTGCTTCATTCGCATTAATTCCCTTTGGATTTATTGGTGCCGAGTTTATGACTCAAGCAGACCGTGGTGAATTTGCAGTCACTTTAGAATTAGCACCGGGAACAACAATTGAGCAAACCAACAAATCATCTCAGCAAATTGAAAAGCTTATTGGAAAGATGCCGGAAGTTGAGAGAATGTATGCTAATGTCGGCGCTTCAACTGAGGGGTTAGTAGGTTTCTCCTCCAGTAATTCAACAGAAATTACAGTTACGCTTGTTCCTCGAAATCAAAGAGCTAAATCAACTGATCAAGTCGGAAACGAGATTAAGCAAATGGTTCAGAGAATTCCAGGTGTGAAAGTGCGTGTAAATCCAATTGGTATTTTCGGTACGGCAAACCAAACACCAATTCAATTGATCATTAACGGACCGGATTATAATGATGTTGTTAAAACTGCTCGTGAAATTCAGAACATAGTTAAAACAATTCCCGGCACAGCAGACGTTCGCCTTTCCGCCGAGGAGGGCAATCCGGAAACTCGTATTGAAATAGACAGAAAAAAAATAACAAACTTTGGTTTGTCAATTGCAGAAGTAGGCCAAACACTGCAAGTGGCGCTTACCGGTGATGACAACTCAACTCTCCGCATAGGTGATACAGAGTACGATATTAGAATTGTTCTAGATCAGTTTGACCGCTCAAAGACAGACAATCTTGGCAACATCAGCTTCGTGAACAGAAAGGGACAGCAAATTTATCTGAAACAATTCGCTAATATTTACCGCGCCACCGGTCCAACTAAATTATCGCGACAAGCAAGAAGTGCCGCTGTAACAATTTTCTCCCAGGTTCAAGGTGGAAGAACAACCGGGGCTATCTCTCAGGACCTCGAAAAACAATTAAGTGAATTTAAATTTCCTTCCGGTGTAACATATTCATTTGAGGGAGATGTTAAGCATCAACGAGAATCGTTCGAAGATTTGGCGCTGGCTATGTTAGCAGCAATTTTGTTTACATACATGGTTATGGTTGCATTGTATGATTCATTTGTTTACCCGTTTGTAATTTTATTCTCCATTCCGCTGGCAATGATAGGTGCGTTATTTGCGCTCGGTCTAACTTTGAAAGCACTAAACATATTTACTATTCTAGGTATGATTATGCTAACCGGGCTTGTTGCCAAGAATGCAATTCTTTTGGTTGATAGAACAAATTTTATGCGAGCTCAAGGTGAAAGTGTTTATGAAGCATTGATTGATGCAGTAAGAATGAGAATTCGCCCAATCTTTATGACTACATTGACAATGATTTTTGCGATGATGCCGATTGCATTTTCAACGAGCTCCGGCGCGGAATGGAAATCGGGTTTAGCATGGGCATTGATCGGCGGATTAACCAGCTCGCTCTTATTAACGCTAATTATTGTTCCACTTGTTTACACTAAAGTTGAAGAATACAGAGTTCGAATTCCATTATTGTTCAAGAGAGTTAGTGAGTTGTTTAGATTCAACAAGAAAGCTGTTGTACCGGATTCTGTTGCAGAAGATTTGGGACTAAGTAAGTAGATCGTAAATTAGAGTTAGCGGTTTACGAATTGCATTTTTTAGTTTAGAAGCCGCATTTCCAAAAAGTTGCGGCTTTTTTTATTTCACTGCTCGCACTGTTTAATATACTTATTGTATATTTGCTCAACACAATAATAAATGTAAAGATTTATTCATGGCAAAATATTCGGTTTTAGTAATCGATCTTGGCAATGTTCTCATTCCATTTGATTACCAAATCGTGGTTAACAAATTTAATAGAATTAAACCGGGGCTTGGCGATAAGTTTTACAAACTTTATCAAGAAAACTATAACATCCACCGCGACTTTGAAAAAGGAAAAATTAATACAGAACAATTCTTAACAATTATGCTGGAATGGATGGAAGGAAAAGTGTTTGGTAAAAAATTCTGCAAGATTTATGCGAGTCTGTTTTCCGTGAACAAAGATGTTGTAGAGCTGCTTCCCGCTCTAAAGAAAAAGAAATACAAGCTTGTTCTTCTCTCAAATACAAATCCAATCCATAAAAAGTACGGGTATGAGCATCTCGATTTTTTGAAACACTTTGATAAACTCATCTTGTCCCATGAGGTGAAAGCTATCAAGCCGGAGAAAGAAATTTATAAAGCAGTTGAATCTTTTACCGGAAAACCATCCAAAGAGCATTTCATTATTGATGATATTAAAAAATATGTTGACGGGGCAAAAAAGTGCGGCTGGGATGGCGTTCAGTTTACTAATTACCAAAGCCTTGTTGAAGAATTAAGAAAAAAAAAGATTTTGTAATCAATGCGTAATTCTTAAACCCAGGTCTTCCAAATTTCAGGTTCATATCCCACCGTAACTTCTTTTCCATTCCGGACAATCGGAGTTTTAAAAAGAAGAGGGTCATTCAGGAGCTCATCTTCCAACTTAATTACCATGTATTGAAGATTGCGTTTTTTGAACTGCTTCCCCTCACGGTCAATTAATTCTTCGAGCTGAAATACGCGCGTAATGCTGTCAAGTTCACTTTTAGAAATACCTTTCTCGGTTAGATCCCGGAAATGGAATGGAATTTTTCTCTCCTTAAAATATCGCCCGGCTTTTCTGGTATCGATACAACTTTTTGTCCCGAATATTTGAACATTCATAATATTTTCCTTTACGCACAGCTAAGATTCATTGTTTGGTGTTGACAAAAGCCATATTTTTCTTACAAACAATAATAAATAAACTGTGGAATACTTATGCGATACAACAAATATATTTTAATCATCATATTGGGAATCATAACCATGGGTTGTAGTTCTGAAAAAAAAATAGAGCCGGATAACTTTAAATATTTCAGCGAACAGTTTGCCGATCTTCGAATTCAACGCTATAATGTACCCGGATTTGATGAACTAACACTCCAGCAAAAACAACTCGCTTATTATCTTTACCAGGCGGCTCTTTCGGGTCGTGATATGATTTATGATCAAAACTACAAACACAACTTATATATAAGGCGTACACTTGAAGCAATAATTAAAACTTATTCTGGCGATAGGAAGAATCCAGAGTTTGAAAAATTTATGACTTACACTAAACGTGTCTGGTTTTCCAACGGAGTCCATCATCACTACGCCAATAAAAAATTCTTACCTGAATTCTCAAAAGAATATTTTACAGAACTAATAGCGGGCAGCGACGAGTATGAACTGCCATTGCAAAATATGGAGCGACCCGACGATTTAATCAAAAAACTTACTCCGATAATGTTTGATCCAAAAGTTGACGCGATGAAGGTTAATCAAGATCCAAAATATGATCTGGTGAAATCTTCTGCGGTAAATTTTTATGACGGTGTAACTCAAAAGGAAGTGGAGGATTTCTACAAAAAGGTTGTTGATCCTAACGACCCCACACCTGTTTCCCATGGGTTGAATTCTAAATTAGTGCGGCTCAATGGAAAAATAATAGAGCGCCATTATAAAGCGAACAGCATTTATGCGGCGGCGATTCAAAAAATTGTTTCTTGGCTGAAAAAAGCTGTTACCGTGGCAGAAAATGATCAACAGAAAAGAGCTTTGAATTTGCTTATTGAGTATTACAATACAGGCGATCTTAAAAAATGGGATGAATACAACATTGAATGGGTAAAGGATACATCTTCAGTAATCGATGTTGTAAACGGGTTTATCGAAACATATAACGATCCGCTCGGTTACCGCGCTAACTATGAATCATACGTTTCAATTGAAAATAAACAAGCTACGAAAAGAATTAAGGCAATAAGCGATAACGCTCAGTGGTTCGAAGACAATTCGCCAATTATGAAGGAACATAAGAAGAAGAGCGTTAAGGGCATCAGCGCAAAAGTAATTACGGTTGTGGTAGAATCCGGAGATGCCTCCCCTTCAACTCCGATCGGGGTGAATCTGCCAAATTCAAATTGGATACGGAAAGAGCATGGGTCAAAGTCTGTTAACATGGGAAACATAGTCCATTCGTATAATATGTTTGCAACAACAAGTGGAGTCATGGAGGAATTCGCCTATTCAAAAGAGGAGATAGAGCGATCAAAAAAATATGGTGCTTTATCGGATGACCTCCACACAGATATGCATGAAGTGATTGGACACGCATCAGGACAGATAAATCCGGGCATTGCAGAGCCCCACTCAACGTTAAAAAATTATTACTCAACTCTTGAGGAAGCCCGTGCAGATCTTGTTGCTCTTTACTACCTGTTAGATCAAAAATTGGTTGATCTTGGTGTTATGCCCTCCGTAGATGCCGGTAAGGCAGCTTATGATCAATATATTAGAAATGGATTACTCGTTCAGCTTGCACGCGTAAATTTCGGCGATAATGTTGAAGAAGCACATATGAGAAACCGTCAACTTATTGCTATGTGGGCTTTCGAAAAAGGTAAACAAGAGAATGTAATCGAGAAAAAGTTAAAGGATGGAAAAACATATTTTGTAATTAATGATTATAACAAGCTGAGAAATTTATTCGGTCAATTGCTGAAAGAAATTCAAAGAATTAAATCGGAAGGAGATTACAACGCCGGAAAAAATTTAGTTGAATATTACGGCGTTAAGGTTAACCAAGATATTCATAAGGAAGTATTAGAGCGCTACAAGAAATTGAATATAGCTCCATATGCGGGTTTTATTAATCCAATGCTGGTGCCAATTACAAAAGAGAACCGTATAATTAATGTTAAGATTGAATATCCGGATGACTTTACCAAACAGATGTTGTATTACGCTAAAGAATATTCTTTCTTACCAACATATAATTAAGCCCAATTCTATCCCTTCCCACAAGGAAGGGAATTTGGGATGGGCTTAAATTGTCGCGGCAATTCTTCTGAAGTGATATCCATAAACTACCAAAGTCATTGCTAGTGAAAACTTTTTAGGATATTTAACTAAACTATATATAAGTGTTTGCCAAAAGAATCTTCTTCCTTCTTCAAGAATACCAATCAACCAAAGTAATTTTACAAAAGCTTTGATCTCGGTAAAAGTCAGCATTTGAGATTTCCACGAAGGAACAGTGTATTCATGTAGGAATACTTTTAGGCGGTTGTAATATTCTTGAGGTGAATAGATTGTACGAATAATTTTTGAATATCCGGCAACTAAATCCCGATAGTTCATCTTGGGAATAAAATTAGTTGCACCATCCATGTTGTTACCGCTCCATCCGTCCAATAATCTATTTTCCTTTTTCAGACGATTAAATAGATGTGTTCCACTTGGGGCGTTTAACAACCCGACCATAGCTGCAGCAATTCCGCTTTTACGGATAAAATTAATTTGCTGTGTAAATATGTCCGGCGGGTCGTGGTCGAAACCAATTATAAATCCCGCTGAAACCACCATGCCGTGTTGTTGCAGTTTTTTAACAGAAAGTACTAAATCTCTTCCTTGGTTCTGCGCCTTACCGCACTCAGATAAACTTTCATCATTTGGAGTTTCGATACCTACGAAGATGCTGTAAAATCCGGCTTCTACCATTAAATTTATCAAGTCTTCATCATCCGCCAGGTTGATTGATACCTCGGTAAGAAAACGGAATGGATATCTTCTCTCCTTCAACCATTCAATTAATGCGGGAAGAATTTCCTCCTTTAATTTCCTTTTATTACCTATAAAATTGTCGTCCACAACAGAAATATCACCTCTGTAGCCGAGATCATACAAGCGGTTAAGTTCTCTCAAGAAATGCTCTTTGCTCTTGGTACGTGGTGTACGACCATTTAACATAGTTATACTACAGAACTCGCAATCGTATGGACACCCTCTTGAATACTGGAGACTAAGTGAAGCATATTTCTTTATTTCTAATAGTTCCCACATTGGCATGGGGGCAAGAGAAATATCAGGAAATTCTTCCGTTGAGTATAAGCTTTTTGGTTTTCCGTTTTCCAGATCGGTTAAAAACTGTGGAAGAGTAATTTCAGCTTCATTGAGAACAAAATGATCTATGCCTAAGAAATCTTGATGCTGTGTTGTAAATAGTGGGCCTCCAGCAACTATTTTGGTCCCTAGCTTATTACATCGCCTAACAATTTCTTTTACGGAATGAGCATGAACATTCATTGCGCTTAGGAATACATAATCTGCCCATAGTAGGTCAGTATCATTAAGCTTAGATACATTCTGATCTATTAATTTTTTTCCCCACTCTTGTGGAAGCATTGCTGCTACCGTTATTAAACCCAATGGCGGTTCTGCTGATTTTTTAGAGACGAATTTCAACGCATCTTTAAAACTCCAAAAAGTAGAGGGTGTTTCGGGATAAACCAATAATATTTTCATCATTTACCTCTAATCAATTCTTATTAAATAAGACAGAATTATTTTATCAGATCGAATTATTCTTGACCATTTATTTTGCACTATCATTATGGTAAATATTTTATTGTATGTTTGTAAAAGAAGTGTAAAAAACAAAAGCGAAATATTTGACAATTGATTTTAAAAAGGGATATTTGTAAAGAGTCGAATTATAAAATTATTGTTTCACTAACAATCCGATTATCTAAATGAGAAAAAGCCGTTCCCAACTGTTTTTAGTATTGGCATATATCTTTGCACAGTTCGCATGGCTGGGTTTGCTTGGGCTGTGGATCTATTGGTACGTATCCAATTATCTAATCATTAAACAAGTTGGTGATAAATTATCTCCCCAGATCGTGATTGATAGTCCGAATGTTATGATTTTTGTCGGCGGAATAATTTTGATTGTCGGAATTGCCACAGCAATGTTTTTCATCTTTCGAAATCTTACTGTTCAATTGAAACTTACAAGACTGTATGATAATTTTATAGCAAACGTTACACACGAGCTCAAATCTCCGCTCGCCTCGATTCAGCTCTACTTAGAAACACTTCATTCCAAAGACGTTCCGGTAAATAAACAAAAAGAATTTTACGGGTTGATGTTAATGGATTCGAAGCGGTTGAAAAAACTTATTGATTCTATTCTGGAGATTTCCCGCCTTGAGAAAAAGAGAATTGCACATAATTTTCATATCTACAACGCGGATGAGGTTGTTCGCCAACTCATCAAAGATTCAATTGAACAATTTAGACTTGCGGAGGGTGCTGTAAAAATAATAGGAGAAGCGCCCGGTAAATGCGTAATTGATAAAGATGCAATACAAATAGTCTTTGATAACTTGACAGATAATGCAATCAAGTATTCCATTAATCAACCGGAAATAAGGATAAATCTCTCATGTTCAAAAAAATATGTAATAATTGAATTTGCCGATAAAGGAATTGGCATTGGGCAGAAAAATCTCAAAAAGATATTTCACAAGTTTCAACGAATTGATAATAAGAATATTCCAACAGTCAAGGGAACCGGACTCGGATTGTATTGGGTTAAAGAGATAATAAAATTTCACGGCGGCAAAATCTCAGCTTTTAGCGAAGGTATAAATAAAGGAACGGCATTAAAAATTGAGCTACCAATCTATCAATCATCAAAAAGATTTTATATAAACAGATTATTAAGAGAAACTGCTAGAAAGCAAAAAATCTTGGAAAAAGAAGATGGAGAATAATCCTTTTAAAGGTCGAAAAATTTTGCTCGTAGAAGATGAAGAAAGCCTCGCTGTCGGACTTGAATATAATTTAACCGATGAGGGCTACATAGTGGACTGGGCAAAAAACGGCAGAAAGGCATTAGAATATTTCGAAGCCAATAATTACGATTTGATAATTCTTGATATCATGCTTCCTTATTATAACGGTTTTGAAATTGCAGAACGTGTTCGTTCAAAATTGCCTCAGATGCCGATGCTTATGTTAACCGCAAGGACAAATGCTGAGGATAAAGTTAGGGGACTTGAACTTGGTGCGGATGATTACATGACTAAGCCGTTCAATCTTCAGGAGCTGTTATTGCGCGTGAAAGGGATGTTGCGCCGAAAAATGTGGTATCAAACATCCACAGAGATTGAACCGTTATATAAATTTGGAAACAACGTTGTAAATTTTGATAATCTCAAATGCACAAGCGGAATTAAAAAATTTGTTTTAACCCAGCGTGAAGCAATGGTTTTGAAATACATGATTGAGAAAAAAGGTAAAATCGTCTCCCGGAAAGAACTTCTTGAAAATGTTTGGCATCTTAGCTCTGAAATTGAAACGCGAACAGTTGATAATTTTATTTCGAGGCTGCGTAAATATTTTGAACCTGACCCGGAGCACCCGGTCTATATAAAAAGCATTCGCAGTGCCGGTTATTCTTTTAATGATGAAAAATAACTATCTCTTCTTTTTAAGAATGACTCTAAACCTTAACATGGCAAACCTTGAAAGTCAAACGAAGACCTTCAAGGTTTTCAATAGCACATGTAAAACCGCTCACACATTTTTTCCAATTATTCTTTTGGTAATCCATTTCTCATTGAGTAAATTAACTCAGAGCATTGAGTAAATTATCTCAATGTATTGAGTAAAGAGGTTAACTATGTTTACAAGATTTCAATACGGCAAATTGCAGTCCCGGCTTAAAGAGAAAAGAAGATTCATTCAAGTATTAAGCGGACCAAGACAATGCGGTAAAACCACGCTTTCACGCCAGGTTTCATCTGCCTTAAAAATGGAAACTCATTTTGTTACTGCAGATTCACCCGTTCCTTACCACTCTACTTGGATAGAACAACAATGGGAAACAGCCAGAGTTCTAGCCAAAAAATCTTCTAAAGGTGCAATAATAATACTTGATGAAATTCAAAAAGTAACAGGCTGGTCCGAGGTTATTAAAAAACTTTGGGATGAAGACACAGCCGCCAAAACCAATTTGAAAGCGTTGATTTTAGGAAGCGCGCCTCTTTTAATTCAACACGGTTTAACTGAAAGTTTAGCCGGAAGGTTTGAACTTGTGCCTCTTTCCCATTGGAGTTTTTCGGAAATGCGCGATGCGTTTGGCTGGAATTTGGATCAATATATTTACTTCGGCGGCTACCCGGGTCCGGCTGAATTAATAAAGGATGAAGAGCGTTGGTCCCGGTATATTCATGATTCGCTAATCGAAACAACAATTTCCCGAGATATACTTCTTTTAACAAGAATTGACAAACAAGCATTACTGCGTCAGTTATTCCGGCTCGGCGTTCATTATTCATGTCAAATTGTTTCTTATCAAAAACTTATTGGACAGCTTCAGGATGCGGGCAACACTACAACTCTTGCAAACTATCTGGAACTTCTATCGGGTGCTGGAATGTTAACAGGGCTTCAAAAATATTCCGGTTCACAAATACGCCAACGTTCCTCAAGTCCAAAATTTTTAGCATTGAACAATGCGCTTATTACTTCTCAATCAGAATACGGTTTTAACGAAGCGCGCAAGAATACTGATTTTTGGGGTCGTCTTGTTGAAACTGCGGTTGGCTCACACTTGCTGAATGTAACAACCGGCACAAAATTAAAAGTATTGTACTGGCGCGAAGGTGCTAAAGAAGTTGATTTTATTTTGCTGAACGGTTCAAAGATTTTTGCGCTTGAAGTTAAAAGCGGAAGAGTAAGAGAAAGTTTAGCCGGATTAGATTCATTTAGTAAACAATATAAACCCAAAAAGATAATGCTTGTCGGGCAGGGCGGTATTCCGGTTGAAGTTTTTTTATCAACACCGGCAGTTGAATGGTTTGAGTAAATTTATTTTATACCATCACAACCTTGGAAGTTAAATGAAGACCGTCAAGGTTATCAATTAAAAAAGACTTTGGGTTAAAGTTAATTTTGTTTGATTGAATGATGTTACTTCGTTAGTTTTAGTTAGAAATATAGCGGGGTAGTTATGAAAAGATATTTTTATTCTTTAGTTGTTGTATTAACGTTTTTTATTTTTTCCGGTTGTAAAAAAGATGAAACTCCTACTGCACCCCAAAACCACTTGCCAAAGATTGAGAGCTTAACTGCAAACCCATCCACGGTTTTAATAAGTACGGAAACCACTTTAACATGTATTGCAACTGATGAGGACGGAGACAACCTAACAATTTCATGGACAGCAAAAAGAGGCACGTTCTCAAACGGAGTTGTTGGTGTCTCAGTAAAATGGGTTGCACCTTCAACTGCAGGAAAGGACACAATAACAGCTACAGTTAATGACGGTAAACAAACAATACAAGGAAAGCTGGAAATTATTGTTGGAACAATTCCGGCAAGCCCAACATTAGCGGCACCAGCAAATAATGCAACTGAGATTGCTTTGTCTCCAACACTGACTTGGAATGCTGTTAGTAATGCCGTGAGTTATTCATTACAAGTTTCAACAAGTAGTTCGTTCAGCAGTTTTATTTATAACCAGAACGGTTTAACAAATACTAGCCTACTAATAAGTGGTTTGAATAGTAATACAACATATTATTGGCGTGTAAACAGCATAAATATTTATGGAACATCAAGTTGGTCAAATGTTTTTTCTTTTAAGACGCTTGCGCCTCCGCAACCACCAGTGTTATCAATACCAACAAACAACGCTACCAACGTTAGTCTTAATCCTACTCTATCTTGGAATATACTTAGTAATGCGGTGAGTTATTCACTACAAGTATCTATTGATAATTCATTTACTAGTTTAGTCTATAATCAGAGTGGATTAACTAATACTAGTCAGCAAATTTCTGGTTTGAGCATTAACACAACATATTATTGGCATGTAAGTGCAACTAATAGTTATGGAACCTCTGGTTGGTCACTTATTTTTTCTTTTAAAACTGGCTCTCCACCACAAACACCAACTTTAATCTATCCTACCAACATGTCGCCAAATATTTCTTCTTCACCGACACTTAGCTGGAATTCAGTTAGTAATGCTGTTAGTTTTACCTTACAAGTTTCTGCGAATAATTTATTCTCAAGTTTCATTTACAATCAAAATGTTGGTTCAAATACGAATCAACAAATAAGCGGTTTAAGTTACTTAACGCAATATTACTGGCGTGTTAATGCTGCTAACGAATTTGGATCATCTAGTTGGTCGAGTATTTGGTCATTCTCTACGATTAGTGCACCTTGTCCAGGAGTTCCACCTGTGAACTATGAAGGGAAAGTATATAACACTGTGTTTATTGGAAATCAGTGTTGGTTAACTGAAAATCTTGATGTTGGTACAATTATACAAACAAACCAAAATGCAAACAATAATAGTATAATAGAAAAATATTGTTACAATGATAATCCAGCAAATTGCAATACATACGGCGGTTTGTATCAATGGAATGAAGCAATGCAGTATATAACTACAGAAAAAACAAAAGGTATATGTCCAACCGGGTGGCATATTCCAACTTTGGCAGAGTTTCAGACGTTGCAAGCAATAGTTAATAACAACGCAAACGAATTAAAAGCAGTCGGGCAAGGAACTGGTAGTGGAATTGGTAATAACGCAAGCGGATTTTCTGCATTGCTTGGTGGTTTTTATAACGGTTATTATGCTTTTGTAGGTGTGACTGCTAATTTTTGGAGTTCAAGTAATAACACTCCTTCAGCTTACTATTTTACTATTTACTCTGATAATCAGAATATCGTCTTAAGTAATAATGTCAGTAATTCTTACGGTTTTAGTATTAGGTGCATAAAGGATTAGAAAATTATTGATGAAAAAAATTTTAATAAGTAGGAACAAATTAAATTAATGAGATGATAAATGGATGACAAAAAACAAACTAAATCAACAGAAGTAACCATCGTTGATGGCAAGAAGTATCAATACACCCAAATTATTGAGGGAACAAGATCATTTCGCCTAAAAGTAGAATACATGGGTATCACTCATGAATTAGGTAAAATTTTTAAGTCTGCCAATGACCTAATGTTGCCAATAGAATCACATGAGTTAGCACGCAAAATTATCTCCGAATATTTAAAGACGCACTAAAAAACCTGTTAAATAATTAGGATTTCTTATGGATGATTCAACTGCAAACTTATTAGTCGTCGCTGAATAAATAATAAACGTCAATAAAGGAAGGCTGAAAATAAGAAAAGTAAGGATTAAATTTGCAAGAGAAATAAAAAACAACAAGGAAAGCTTGCAAAAAATGAAACCAAGAAACGAACGCAAGACGCTA
>CAMTXU010000033.1:0-24136 GCA_947085815.1 uncultured Ignavibacteriota bacterium
CCAACCGAAACATTCCAACTCACCTCTTGTGAAAGATTCTTGTTATATGCCGAAACCAATCTAACCGCGTTAATTGAACTTATCACCCGATTCAATATTAATGCGCCAACAACGAAACGGACATTTGTAAATGCAGATTCGCTAGAAGTCCATATGCTGCGGTACTCTTTACGCTGGTCATCACTAGACCATTTCCAATAATGAGTTGAAGTATTATAAGTTTTTTCGAAGCGGCGGTCTAATTCCATTGCAGTATTGTAGACTTCTAAACTTTGATAAGCCCCAATGCTGGCAAAATAATCGGCATCTTTGCCATCTAAATTCACGCCTGCTTTAGATTGAGCAAAACTCTTATAATTATTCTCCTGTTGTTTTCCATAGATGGAGAAACCGGTAAATACGCTCCATAACGCACCATCAGCAATTGTAAAATATTTGCCGCTCTCGTAAGAGTTTGCGTATAACTCCCCCATACCGGGTAACAGCATTGAATATAAGATTGCAAGTGCCGGATTCTTTTTCTGGATACTGAATTCTGTTTTCTGGATACTGTATACTTGATACTGAATACTGAATACTGAATGCTGAATGCTGGATGCTGATAGCTGTTTCAATTCGATGAGACTTTTTGATTCGCTTGTTTGGGCAATTAAGACTGACGACATAAGTACAATGAGAGAGATAATATTTTTCATTTTAATCCTGCTGATATTTTTAACGATTCATTAATTGGGATATTCTCTGCTGTACAAATGTTTTCATCAACCTCCAAAATTTTTGTCTGAACAAATTTATTAATTATTTCTGAATTGTATAGTGTTTTTATTCTTACATAGTTTGAGGAGAAGCCCTTCATATATCCATCATGATTTTCATACTCGAACAAAGTGGTTAAATTTTTGCCTATCATACTTTGATAAAACTCATGTCGTTTCTTCTCACTTAAGATTCGCAGCATATTTGCCCGCCTTTTCCGCTCGAGAACTTCAACTTGATTGGTCATTTCAACTGCTTTTGTGTCCGGCCTTTCTGAATACGTAAATACATGAAGATATGATATGGGAAGATCTTTAAGAAAATTATAAGTATCTAAGAAATCTTCCTCAGTCTCTCCGGGAAATCCAACAATTACATCTACGCCAATCCCCAGATCGTTAATCCTTCCATGTGCCTTAAGTATTAACTCTCTGTAATCTTCGGCACTGTATCGGCGCTGCATCAATTTTAATATTTTTGAACTGCCGCTTTGCAATGGAATATGGAAATGATTGCAGAGTCTATCATCTTTCGCTGTCAACTCTAATATTTCATCAGTAAGCAGGTTTGGTTCTATAGAACTGATTCTTATTCTGTAATCTCCTTCCACCTTCAACATCATTTTCAATAAAGAGTAAAGATCAATTTCCATTTCTTGCCCGCCGGAAGAAGGGCGGGTAAACTCTTGCTCATAATCTTGCTCTTGATCATTATAAGAATTAAGATCAAGAGCATGATCAAGAGAAGAGCCATAATCACCAACATTCACTCCGGTCAGAATAATTTCTTTGTAACCGGCTTTCAATAATTCCTTGAACTCGCTAATAACCTCATCCGGTTTGGCGCTTCTGCTTTTTCCTCTTGCCAAAGGAATTGTACAAAAAGAACATTTATAATTGCAACCATCTTGAACTTTGAAAAACGCGCGTGTACGGTTATCGGCATCGGTAGAAAAAGATGAGTTAAATAAACTTAGCTCTTCAGTTGGTGAAACGTGAATGCACGATAATTCTTTCTTTTCAAAATTTTCTAGATAGGAGAATAAATTAAATTTTTCGTTACTTCCTAAAACAGCATCAACACCATCAATCTTCGCAATCTCATTTGAACGAAGCTGGGCATAACACCCGGTAACAATTACAAATGCTTTGGGATTATTACGTAATGCTCTGCGAACAACCTGACGGCATTCACGGTCTGCATTATCAGTTACAGTACAAGTGTTGATAACGTAAACATCGGCTTTGTCATTGTAATCAACTATATCGAAACCGCGTTTAAGAAATTGATTGCCGATAGTAGAGGTCTCTGCGAAATTCAGTTTACAACCTAATGTATGGAATGCTACTTTAGATGACATTACTACCTTTAAATCTTGCTCTTATTCTTGATCATAATCCTGATCTACAAACTGAGCAAGAGCATGATCAAATAAACATGTTAATAATCTTACAATAAAATGGGCTGCGTTTAATTCAAACATAAGAACATATTTGATTAAACACAGCCCAATATTTTCTTTTGCCATTCTGAGGATCTCTAACTAATTCGTTAAGAGATTCTTCGTCGTCATACCTCGACAAGCTCGGTATGACTCCTCAGAATGACATATGCTATTTAGTATCTTCTTTCTTCTCATCTTCAGCCGCGGGACGATTACTATCTCTTTGCGACTGAGGTTTGCTGTCTTCGTATAAGTTAAAATCTGAAGAATCGAATTTACCCGCATCGGCTGCTTGTATCTCTGCAACAGATACTTTTTCCAACTTGAAATCGGCAATGTATTGTCCAATTTCTTCATTGGATTTTTCTTTCAATGCTGCGAGTGCGCTTAGAACGATCTTCTTATTCTCTTTATCGAACTCAACAACTTTCATTTCCAACTTTGTTCCGATCGGGAAACAGAAAGAAAGGTTTTTAATTTTAGCCGGAGAAAGTTGTGTAGCAGGAATAAATCCATCAACACCAAGAGAAAGTTCAGCAATCAATCCTTTTTCTATGATGCGAACAATTTTACCTTCTGCTTTCTTTCCAACAGCATATTCTTTTTCAAAATTTTCCCAAGGATTTTCGTTGATTTGTTTATGACCAAGAGAAATTTTTCTCGAATCAGTATCAACACCAAGAACAACTACTTCTATCTTATCCCCTTTCTTAACAACTTCACCGGGGTGACGGATTTTCTTGGTCCATGACAAATCTGAAATATGTACTAAGCCGTCAATACCGGGCTCAAGTTCCACGAACACGCCAAAGTTTGTTAGGTTGCGTGCAATACCTTGATGCTGTGAAGCAACAGGATATTTTTTCAATAAGTCCGACCATGGATCAGGTGTTAACTGTTTCATGCCAAGAGAAATTTTCTTATCACTCTTATCCAAACTTAATACAACAGCATCAACAATCTGTCCCATAGATACAAATTGAGACGGATGACTTATATGCTGAGTCCAGCTCATTTCAGAAATGTGAATCAATCCTTCAATACCTTTTTCGATCTCGATGAAAGCGCCGTAATCTGTAAGAGAAACAACACGTCCGGCAACTTTATCACCGATCTTTAATTTGTCTTCGATCTTTTCCCATGGATGCGGCAGGAGCTGTTTCAAGCTAAGTGAAATTCTTTTGCGTTCCATTTCGAAATCTGTAACAACAACTTTAATTTTTTCATCAAGTTTAACAACTTCACTCGGGTGATTAATTCTTCCCCAGCTTAAATCCGTAATGTGGACAAGACCGTCAACACCGCCAAGATCAATGAACACACCGAAATCTGTAATCGCTTTAACTGTACCTTCAAGAATTTGTCCCTTCTCAAGCTTATCAAGAATTTCTTTACGCTGATCGGAAATTGTTTCTTCAATAAGTACTTTGTGAGATACCACAATGTTTTCGGTAGGAACGTTTACTTTCACAATTTTGAAATCCATAGTCTGACCGACGAACGCATCAAAATCGCGAACCGGGCGGATATCAATTTGCGAACCCGGTAAGAATGCTTCTATTCCCATCAAGTCAACAACCATTCCGCCTTTAATACGCTTAAGAATTTTTCCGGCGAGAATTTTTTCGTTTTCAAATGAGTCCATAATTCTTCCCCAAATCTTAAGGAAGTCTGCTCTCTTCTTCGAAAGGATTAAATTGCCATCTTCATCTTCAACACTTTCAATAACGATATCAACACTTTCGCCAATCTTAATTTCGTCTGTTGAATTGAATTCTGTTTTTGAAATTGAACCGTCTGATTTGAAACCGACGTCAATTATAACGTTATCTGCATTTATACCGACGATCTTTCCGGAAACTATTTCGCCTTCTTTAAATTCACGGAATGAATCGGCATAAAGTTTTGATAACTCTTTTAAATCTTCAGGAGAGTATTCATCTTCATTAATGAATCTTTCCTTTTTTACTTTAGATACTTTTTTAGGCGTATCTTTTACTTGTTCGAACATCTGAACTCCTACTTGTCTTACTCTGCTCCGATCATTCCACCATCAAGAAAGTCTCGGCAGTTTTGGTTTAGTTATACATCAGTTTTTTGTGATGGTTCTAAATTTACCCAGTCATTCTGAGGAGTCACACTGAGCTTGTCGAATTGTGAACGACGAACGAATCTCTTTAACTACAATAGTTGGAGATTCTTCTCCCGCAAGCGGGATCAGAATGACTTCGTCAATTTCTATTAAGAACGTCTTTAATTTTTTCCAACAGATAATTAAAATCTTGTTCCGGAGTTAGCTCAGAATTATCAAATTCAATAGCATCTTCGGCTTTTCGCAAAGGAGAAACCTCGCGTCCGCTATCTATCCTATCTCTCCTCTCAAGATTCTCTTTCACTTCATCATAAGTGATATCAAAATTCATTTCTTGGAATTCTCTAAGTCTTCTTTTTGTTCGAATATCAATTGTAGCAGTAAGAAAAATTTTCAAATCGGCATTTGGAAAAACAACTGTTGTAACATCTCTACCCTCGGCAACAATATTGCCATCGTTACCAAGTTTCTTTTGAATCTTTACAAGTTCGGTACGTACTTCCGGAATTTTACTGATGTCGCTAACTTTTGCATTTACATCAGCACTTCTAATCTGCTCTGTAACTTCTTCTTCATCAACAAAAACTCTTGTTATGCCATTTTCAAATTTTAGCTTTAGATTGATCTCCCTCGCCAGCTCAATAACGGCGGAATTATCTTCGGCAATTCCGTTACGGAGAGCAAGAAAAGTGATTGCGCGATACATAGCACCCGTATCCAAATATGTGAATCCGAGTTTTTGAGCAATGTTTTTAGCAGCAGTACTTTTGCCTGAACCGGCGGGACCGTCTATTGCTATAATTATTTTCTTTGACATTTGGCTTGCAAAAATAGGAAAACAAGTCCCCTGCCGCAAATTTAAATTGGTAGAAAATGACCTATAAGCCGATGTATATCGTTAATCAAATCGTTGCTTAATCTGTGTAAATAGAAGCAAAAACTCCTTTTTAAAAATTATCTCGGCTATTTATTCCTCCTCCCGTTTAATATTCATTAAATATGCTTTGTACAAACCTCTCAAAACTAAAGTTGGGATAATATCGTTAAAGAGATGAGTGTTTTCAAATAACCTCGAAAAGCCCCCAGTTCCAATTACAATTGGATCTTCATCCTGAAATACATCTTTAATAATTTTCGTTTTCAGTTCTCTAACCATTCCAATCTGACCGTGATAAAGACCTGATTGTATGCTTTCAACAGTCGACTTTCCAATAACTTCTGCAATCTCTTTTATCTCTACAATCGGCAGTTGAGCAGTATTACTAACTAATGCTTCCATTGAAATACGAATACCCGGCATAATTATTCCGCCCAGATATTCTTTCGCTTTATTTACAACACAAAATGTTGTAGCCGTGCCAAAATCTATAATAATAAGATTTTTATTTGGATAAAGATTTATGGCAGCTACTGCGTTTGCAATTCGGTCTGCCCCAACTTCCAAAGGATTTCTATATTTAATTTTTAATCCGGTTTTTACTCCGGGTTTAATGAAAAACGGCTCTATATGAAAATATTTTATGCAGCCGCTGCCTATTGAGTGATTTAAATCAGGAACCACACTGCAAATAGAAATTCCGGAAATTGAATCCGGATCTATTTTATTTTCTCTTAACACGCTCCGAAGAAAAATTCCAATTTCATCGGAAGAGAATTGCTGGCGTGACGTTTTTCGGAATTGAATTATAATTTCTTCCCCTTTGAAAACGCCGCCATGAATTTGTGTATTACCTATATCCAGACAGAGAATCATTTAGCTCCTCTTATGTTTTTAATGAATAGTGATTCCATCTCTTTTGCCAAACTAATTACGTTGCCGCAAGTTATTACTTCATTTGTTCGGTTGTAGATTTTGAAATTTGTCTGAACATTCTCCTCCGTGCGGTCTATCAGATCATTCAAAACAACAAACGTACTCTTGGAATGTCTGAAAAGTTTTTTCACCGCTGCTTCTTTTATTTTTTCGTTAGATGTATTTGTGAATTTGAAAGCAACAAGGGAAAGGTTTTCGTTTTTGGATAAATTTGAAATACTGTCTACTAACTTCTGGTTTTTTCTTAGATTCAATTTCAGATGTTCATTATCTGAGTCAACTTTTTGCGTTAACGGAGCAGAAAATTCTTTCCCATCAATCTCAATAGAATCTATTGAGAAATCGCTTACAGCAGCAAGATGAATAATGGCATCATATTCATTATTAGGTAGTAAATGCTTTAATTGATCTCGAAGAGAATTAAAAGAAGAGTATTCCACAAGCTCAAATTTGTTTTTAGGTATAGCTGAACCGGTGGAACGAAGATAAGTAACGTTATGGTTTCTCGCTGAGAAATAATCGGCAATAAAAGCAGCGGTCTTTCCTGTGCTGAGATTAGAGATAAATCTTATTCCATCAATGTTTTCTCTTGTCGCGCCGCCGGTGATTAGTATTCTTAATTTCGTATCAGAATCTTCATATTTTTTTTGAAGAGCCGTCCGGATATGCTCTAAGATTTCATCCGGCTCAATTAGTTTTCCTTTGCCAACATCACCGCAAGCGAGATATCCCTCAGCTGTTGGTAGAACAGTCACTCCCCAACTTGTCAGTTTTTTTAATGAACTTTGTGTGGCTGGATGATTAAACATATTTGTATTCATCGCGGGCGCAATTAGATATGGTTTACTCCAATCGTGCGCAAGAAATAAAGAGGTAAGCAGATTATCGGCAACTCCATTAGCAAGTTTGTTAATAGTATTAGCAGAAGCCGGACAAAGAATTGTCAAATCCGCCCACTTAACTAAACTAATATGACTCATCATCTGGCGGTCAGCAAAAGAATCGGAATAAACCATCGAACCGGTCAATCCTTCGAGTGTAGCTTTGCCAATAAACTTTAAGGCGCTTTCTGTTACAACCACTCTTACTTCAAAACCATTTTGCACCAGTTTGGAAATTAAATATGCGCTTTTATAAGCAGCAATTGAACCGGTTATCTTAAATAGTATTTTATAGTTCGACATTATCTATTAACCTCACTTTTCCTAGATGAACGGCACCGAATCTTCTACCGGCATAATCTTCAATATAGTCTACGTTAAAGCCAAGCTTCTCCAATTCACTTTTTATTTCGATAGTAGTTTTTTTTGACATTAACAAGCGTGGGAAATTTGCTGCAAATTTTCTTTCATCCACCGTAAGACGGAGATTTCTAGAACTCATTGCCAAACCGTCAGACTCACGTATAATTGGGCACGGAATAATTTCGATATCGAGAAAAAAAGCTTTGCACATCTGTTCAATTAATTTGAATTGCTGATAATCTTTTTCACCAAAGTATGCGCGGTCCGGTTGAATAATATTTAACAGCTTCAACACAACCGTTAGCACTCCTTCAAAATGCCCGGGACGAAAAGCGCCGCATAAAATTTTGCTTAGCTCATCTTCTACAACACGATACTTGAAATTATCCGGATAGATTTCTTTTGCGCCGGGATAAAAAAGATAATCCACTTTGAATTTTTCGAGCAGATGCAAATCGTCTTCGAAAGTGCGCGGATATCTTTCAAGGTCTTTCGGGTCGTTGAATTGAGTTGGATTAACAAAAATGCTGACAACCGAGATATCATTTTCATTAATGCACGTTTCAATCAAAGAAATATGTCCGGAATGCAAAGCGCCCATTGTCGGCACAAAACCAATTTTCTCCTTCTTAAGCTCATAGGATTTCTTTAACTGCTTCCACTCTGAAATTGTTTTGATAATTTTGGTCATTAGTAACTCTCGTTTATTCCCGGAAATTTTTCTTCCTTGATGTCTTTATTAAAATTGTTCAGAGCCGTTTTTATCAAGTCGTAACCGTTCAAATATTTTCTCACAAACTTAGGATTAAAATTTTTATTCAGTCCCAACAAATCATGAAGCACAAGAACTTGTCCTGAAGTAAAACTACCTGCGCCAATTCCAATCGTTGGAATTTCCAATTCATCTGTAATTTTTTTTGCAGCTTCAGCGGGAATCATTTCTAACACTATAGAAAAACAACCGGCTTGTTGAAGCAATTGAGAGTCTTGAAATATTTTTTTAGCAGCAAGCTCGTCTTTTCCTTGCAGCTTAAAGCCGCCAAGCTGATGAACCGACTGCGGCGTTAAACCCAAATGCCCCATAACGGGCACGCCGGATTTAACAAGATGCTCAATCATTTCAAGATTGCCATCAGCTCCTTCAATCTTAACTGCTTGCGCGCCTGCCTTCATAAATCTATCAACCGATTCCATCAAGTAATTAAGATTTTTTCTATGAGCAAGAAAAGGTAAATCTCCAATAAGAAATTTATTTTTCAATCCACGTTTAACTGCTTCAATGTGATAACACATCATTTCTAATTCGGCGTTCACAGTAGTTTCGAAACCATGCATAACCATTGCCGCGCTGTCTCCAACTAAAACCGCATCTATGTCGCTTTCATCAATAATCCGGGCAGACCAATAATCGTAACACGTAACGAGAGAAATTTTTTTCTTCTCATTTTTCATTATCTGAAAATCTTGAATTGTTTTCATCGCTTGCCCTTCTCAAAAAGTTTTATAAAGGATTTATAGACGTCTTCGAGCGGAGAATTTTTTAGTTGACTCAAGTGTCGTTCAATTGTTTTAGCATCGCCTCTTTTTAACGGACCGGTAAGCGGATCATTCGACCTGATGAGATTTTCTGAAATAGAGACCAGGAATTGATGCGCAGCCTGGCTTGGCAAGAGTAAATCATCTTTTAGATAATTAAAAAAATTCTGCCACAGGATCGTTGTAAAATTTCCAGCCATACTGCACCAAGTATGATAGAGTTCTTTCTTCTCTTTAGGAATGGAGTAACTTGGATTCGGAAGTAACGGAAAGAGTTGGCTAAAAATCATTCTTCCTTTCTCCGTTATGAATGGAACCGATTTATAGAATTTCAAATTAAACAGTTCTTCAGAAAAGCTAGTTAGTGGATGTGCGCCCTCAGCATTTTCTATAGATAGCATCCCTGAGCAATGTATCCATATTTTGTCTTGTAACAGTCCTTTTCGGTGCTGAGTAACAAATTTCTCTACCTGGTCATCGTTAATAAGAATTAAAATCCTTTCCGCATTCAACGCATAATTTTCAAACTCATCAATGTTCTGCCGAATTATTTGAGAATGATTAATATTCATCAAGGAAAAATAGCGCGTGAAATGATTGGCAAGGTTTCCGCTGCCAACGATAAGATATTTTGAGATGCTGTGTTTAGGTACCTGTCCCATAGATCAAGTCCATTTTTTATATTTCGATAATTCCGTAACCGTCCTAATTGTATCAGGATCGATTCGGCTGGATTATAAAATAATCCGGATCTAAAAGTAAATGGTTTTTCTCATTTACCCAAAAAAATTTTATCCGCCTCTTAATGCATTAACGATATTCAATCTGGCTGCCCTGACTGATGGAAGAAAACCACCTACAAATCCCATAACTATTGCAAATATGAATGATGAAATCACAATTGACGGGGACAATGCAAAGGAAAAAGTCAAATCGGCAAATGAACTGAAATTTAATGTTGAGACTGTAAAAAATTGCAAGAAGGATGCAAAGAATAATCCAGCTACAGCACCAATCAGTGAGATAAAAAGAGCTTCTGTTAAGAATGCGGTTAAAATACTTCTTCTACGGAACCCTAGCGAGCGCATGGTTCCGATTTCTACGGTACGATTTGCAACTGCGGAATACATTGTAATCATTGCGCCAATTATGGCACCGATACTGAATATCACCGTAATAAAGATTCCGAGTATTCGAATAAACGTGGCAAGAAACTCCGACTGCTCTTCAAAAAATTTCTGTTCAATCTTTGGTTCGAACTGTACAAGACGTCGGTCAGTTTCGAATGCGCGTTTACATTTTTCAAAATCGTTTACGTTATTAAGTTTAAATGTCAGTGTAGAAACCGCACCTCCGCGGTTGAACGCGTTTAACAGTTGATTGGAATCTCCCCACAACTCAGAATCAAAACCGCTTCCGTTGGCTTCGAAAATTCCAACAATTGACCAATTGTCACCTGCAAATTTAATCTTACTTCCAATCTGCGCACCAAGAAATTTTTTAGATATTGCTTCGCCAACGATCAATTCGCGCAAAGACGGATTAAACATTCTTCCATCTTTTATTTTAATCTGTGGACGCAGAGTACGAACGTCTTGAGAGACTCCCCGTACAGTCACATTACTCATTCCCCCTTTTTTAATTTCCAGATTAATTACTACAACGGGTTCTTCAGAGATAATTTGTTTCCCATCGGTAGATTTAGCTATGAAGGGAAGAGTTTTTATCACATTGCGCGAATCACCGTCAATAATACTGGAGATTTCACCGTTGGAAGCTTTTCTTGTAACGAGAACATTATCCGGCGATCCGGTTGCAACTAAAGTTTTTTGAACTCCGTAAGCCATCATAAGAACCGCTGCAAAAACAAATACAACCAATGCAATTCCCGTTACTGTTATAGCGGTTGTCAGCTTTCTTGTTTTGATGCTTCTTAAAACATATTTAATTGGAACTGCCATGTTATCATTCCTTAATTTTTTTGTCATTCTTAACAAAATGAAGGATCTTCAATAAATTGATTTTAGATTCTTCAGTCGCTCCCGCTCCTTCAGAATGACTCCTTCGGAGTCATCCAACAAATCTAAATCCGTCAACAATTTTTGTGCTAAGCGCTCTTTGTATTGGAAAGACCGATGCCAGAAAACCAATCAATATTGCTGAACTTGCCGCAAGCACAATTGTTATTGGTTCAATAAAAAAGAATGGGAAAAATCCTTTCGGCATAGCTTGTTCAAATCCGGAAACAATCGGGTAGAGTAAACCAATTCCAACTCCGCCACCAATGCAAGAGATCAACATGGATTCACCTAGAATCAAACCCGTTAAATGATATGCAGAAAAGCCGAGTGTTTTAAATACCGCGTATTCTCGTGTTCTTTCTCTAGCCGCCATCACCATAGTGTTAGCAAGGACAAGCATAATTATTCCAATGATAGCATATGACATAACGTTCATTGCTGTAATAATTGCGCCCGAGGCAGAAACAAATCCTTGTGTGAATGCTTTTTCAGTTTCTGTCTTGGTCTCGGCAGTGGAATTTCTAAACTGCGCATCTATCTGTTCCGATATTTGAGCTGAGTTGTTGGGATTATCAATTTTCATTATATACCAAAAAACATTATCGGCTCTTACCGGGGTTTCTTGCTTGATTCTTTCATTTAGATAATCAAAATGAAATAACATTTGTGTTGCATCTGTGTTCTTATTGCGGGGTTGATAAATTGCCGAAACAACAAACTCCCATCTGCCCGGGAAAATATCGCCGTCAAGCACAATAATATCACCCACTTTGAATTTGTATTGTTCAGCAATGGATTTACCAACTACACAACCGTTTCGTTCCTTTTTATATTTTTCATATTCATTTTGAGAAATCATGAATTCAGGATACAATTCAAAAAAATTATCATCGGCTGCCATTCTTGCAAAGAAATTACTTTTATCTTTGTAAGTACCTCCAAACCAGACCGCCCCGCAAACATTTTTCACTCCAGGTATAGATTCAATTTTTGATTTATATGCAACCGGCAATGGAAAAATAAATGAAACAGCCTGCCTGGTAATTAAACGGTCGGCGCCCGCAGCGTCAACGCTGGAATCCCAAATTGTAACAACAGTTCTTAACAAACCAAATGCAATAACCGCAATAGAAATTCCGACTATAGTTAACGTAGTTCTCAGTTTATGCCGGAGAGCATTTTTAAAAATTAATTTAATTACTTTCATATCGGCTCCTTCAAGAGGGTTTGAGAATGTGAAATTTCGCATCCTCTTTGATTCAGTTTATGAAATGCATTCAGTAAAATTTTCTTTGATAAAGAAATCATATCTCAAACCCTTTATACCAAATCGCCTTTTTCAAGATGAAGCAGACGTGATGCTTTTTCAGCTGCGCGTGGATCGTGAGTAACCATCACAATTGTTTTCTTAAATTCTTTATTAAGCCGTTCTATCAGAGTCAAAATTTCTTCCGCCGAAACTTTATCGAGGTCGCCAGTTGGTTCATCCGCTACAAGGATTATAGGATCAGTTACAATCGCGCGCGCTATGGCTACTCTCTGCTCTTGTCCGCCGGAAAGCTGTTTGGGGTAATGATGCATTCTATCTCCCAGCCCGACAATGTTTAATGTTGCTTCAACATGTTTTCTTCGTTCTGATTTTGATAGTCTTGTTAGCAGCAGAGGAAGTTCAACATTTTCATAAGCTGTTAGAACGGGTATCAAATTATAAAACTGAAAGACAAATCCAACACTTGCTGCACGCCATTTAGCTAACCCGGACTCATTTAGTTTAGCTATGTCAGTACTCGCCACCGTTATTTCTCCTCTGGATGGGCGGTCAATTCCAGCAATAAGATTAAGAAGAGTTGTTTTACCGGAACCGGAAGGACCCATCAAAGCTAAAAATTCTCCATCCGCAACCTCAAGAGTAAGATCGTGCAAGACCGGAATTTCTAAACTATTTCTCCAATAAGATTTGGATACATTTTTTACTTGAATAATGGAAGACATTTTTTCTCCTCTAATACTTTAAAATCTTTGAAATGCATTATCGGTTGAACGATAACTTTTGAAATCACCACCCCTTTAATTGAGGGTGCCTCACATGGGAAAGGTCATTTTATTGTGACTTTAACACCATCCGTAATTTTATCATCAACAGTTTCGATTATTTTATCACCATTCATTAGACCGGATTTAATTTCTATGTATGAACCAAGTTCTCTTCCTAAAGTTACCTGCACTTCCACGGCTTTTTCATCTCTGACTATATAAACCACTTTGTTATTGTTTCTGTTTACAACGGAACCGGCTGGGATTACAAGAATTTGTTTTGCATCCTCAATGTTTTTGTTCTTGGAACTTTCATTAAGGAAGATAACCTTTGCGCTCATTTCAGGAAGAACTCTTTGATCGTAATTTTTAAAACCAACTTTCACCATTACAGTGGCTTTTGAACGATCCGCAGTTGGAACGATTTTGGCAACGTAGCCCGGATATGCTTTATCTGAATAAGCATCAAGACGGATTTCACAATCTTGATCGATGTTTATCTTTTCAATATTAGATTCGGATACATCAATTTCGGCTTGCAACGAAGTCATATCCGCCATCAGAACAACAGCAGCTTTGGAATTAGCTCCGGCACCGAGCGGCGCAACCACTTCACCAACATCGGCATTCTTCGTCAATACAGTGCCATTGAATGGGGCGCGAATCAAAGTATTTTCCATTGCAACTTCAGCACCTTGCAAAAGAGCTTTAGCAACATCAATGGATGCAAGCACTCTATTATAACGAGACTCCGCGGCATCAACTTCCATTTGGGTTGTAGAACCCGATTTCAATAAATCTTTAAAACGGTTAAAATTATTTTCGGAATCTTTAAGTTCAGCTTCAACCATTTTCAAGTTTGCTTTAGCTTGTTCAAGCTGCGCTCTTATATCACTGTCATCAATTCTAGCAATCACCTGATTTTTTTGAACGCGGTCTCCCTCAACAACGCCTTGATAGACTAAACGTCCCGTACCCTTAGAAGCTACTGCCGCTTTTCTTTGTGCTACAATGTAACCGCTTGCTGTCAAAACAGCATTAGTTTGTGATGGCGATTGCAAAGTAGCGGTTACTAATTTTACTTCGATCGCGGGAGAAGTGAAAGATTTCCAGCCAAAATAAATGACCAATAATAAAACAACCATTCCTATAGTAGTTCCAACAATTTTAATTATCCTTCCACGCTGTTCCGGATTTTTCAATTGGTTGCTTCTGTCAATTCTTAATGAAGATAAATCTGCGTTTTTAGTTTCCACTTTTTTACTCTATTGTTTAAATATTATTCAAATCCGCGCAAAGGTTGAGCCGAAATTATGAATTCCCTCTTAGTCAAACAAGTATATCGATCAATTTTCTAAATGTTGGACGTATCCTAAAACCAATTGGTTCTTGAATATGTCGATTTTCTATTTAAATATATGAGGATTTTCTAGAAGTAATGAATGGAAATCGGTGAGCGGCGGGAAATTATCGTTGAAAAAAATTCCATGAAACCCATTGTAGTATTCAGTGAAGTCTCCTTTCATGCCCGAATGGTTTTATCAGGCATCCACTAATAGATTCCCGATAAAAGCTTGCGGGAATGACAAAGCAAGCGGTGGTTAATTCAACGCGATGAAATTAAAACTGAATTGAGAACTCTTAGCATTTCGGAGTGAACTATTCCGTTACTTGCCAAGATTTGTTTATTGAAAATATTCATAGGAGTACCGTTAAAATCGGTTACCGTTCCTCCTGCTTCCTCAACGAGTAATTTTCCGGCTGCCATGTCCCAAGGATTAAGATATACTTCCCAGAAACCATCAAACACACCTGCAGCCACATAACATAAATCAATTGCGGCAGAACCGAGTCTGCGAACAGCTCTTGAAGATTTTAGAAAAGCCGCAAATCTTTCTATAGCGTAGTCCGGATTATCAGCGATGCCATAAGGAAATCCGGTTACGAGCATGCTTTTTCTTAAATCCTCATTGCGGCTGACATGCAATTTTTGTCCATTGCGGAATGACCCGCCTCCTTTTTCAGAGGAATAGATTTCGTCTCTCATAACATCATAAACAACACCGTAGATTGTTTCACCATTTTTCTGAACACCAATTGAGACGGAAAAGATTGGTAATCCATGCGCAAAGTTGGAAGTCCCGTCGAGAGGATCGATTATCCACAAGTACTCGGACCCGTCTCCTTTCTGAGAGGAGACAAGCGAAGTTTTATGCTCTCCGCTTTCTTCAGCGAGAACCGCGTGATTAGGATATTCTTTCCGAATGAAATTTATTATAGCCTGTTCAGATTTTTTATCAATCTCAGTCACAAAATCAGAAAGATTTGATTTGTACTCCATCGAAAAATTTGTACCAAACCCTTCACGAATTATTTGCCCTGCTTCTTTTGCAATTTGAATTATTTTTTCGATCATCACTGTCCAAAATTTGTTTCAGCAATAATAGTCTAATAAAATGTTTCTTGCCGTTAATCTTGCTCATGCTCGCCAAAAAGACGGTGGGCAACTTCATGATCTTGCTTATGCTCTTGATCTTGATCATTATTCTTTTCCAATAACAAAGAGTAAAATCACGAGCAAGAAAAAATAGATAAATATCTGCTCTTACGGTTTCTTGATAGCCCCTCGATTTATTGGTATATTTTGGTTGTAAATCAAATACGGAGTTTTTAAAACCGATGGACGAGATGAACATAAAATTAAGCGACGAGATAACAAGTATAGAAAACATTCCGCAAGTTCTACCTGTTCTACCGCTTCGTGACAACGTTATATTCCCTTACATGATATTCCCCGTTCTGGTTGGACGTGAGCAGTCAATTCGTGCCGCAAATTTTGCGCTCGATAATTCGAAATATATTTTCCTTGCTGCACAGAAAAGATCTAATATTGAAGAACCGACCAAAGACGACATCTATACCGAAGGAACTATCGCAAAAATTATTCAGATCTTAAAATTGCCGAACGGACTTCTTAAAATTCTTGTTGATGGAATAATTCAAGGAAAAATTATTTCATTTACCGATAGGGCAAATTTTTTCGAGGCGAAGATAAAAGTAATCGAACCGACTTTGGAAGATAAGCGTGAGATGAATGCTCTCCTCCGGCAGATGTCAACTCTCTTTAAAGAGTATGTCAAAATTAATAAAGCTATTCCACCGGAAGCTGTAAATGCTTTCGACAATATTGATGAGCCGGATCGAAAATTATTCTATGTGGCAGCTAATGTAAATCAGCAAATTGAAGTAAAGCAAAAAATTCTCCAACATTTTTCTCTAAAAGAGCAGTTATATGAAGTTATCCGGCTGCTCAATTCCGAAATTGAAATCTTGAGGATTGAAAAAGAGATTGAGGGAAAAGTTCAGGAGAACATTCAAAAGACACAGCGCAAGTTTATTATTCAAGAACAAATTAGAATTCTTCAAGACGAATTGGGTGAAGAAGAAGAATACTCTCCGGAATTAATCAAACTAAAGGAGCGTATCGAGAAATCTAAAATGCCTAAGCCGGTATTGGAAAAAGCACTGGAAGAGTTTAACAAATTCAAGAAGACACCGCAAAGTTCTCCGGAATCGACTGTGCTTCGTAATTATCTTGATTGGATGTGCGAAGTTCCATGGCATGCGAAAACAAAAGATCATCTCGATATAAAAAATGTTCGTAAAATTTTAGATGAAGACCATTATGGTTTGGAAAAACCGAAAGAAAGAATTGTTGAGCATATTGCTGTATTAAATCTGGTTAAAAATATGCGCGGACAAATTTTATGCTTTGTTGGACCTCCCGGTGTGGGAAAGACCTCTCTCGGAAAATCAATTGCGAAGGCAATTGGAAGAAATTTTGTCCGCATTTCACTTGGCGGTGTTCGAGATGAGGCTGAAATTAGAGGACATAGAAGAACTTATATCGGTTCGATGCCCGGTAAAATTGTACAGTCGATGAAACGCGCTAAGACCACTAATCCGGTAATGCTTCTTGATGAAATTGATAAAATGAGTATGGATTTCCGCGGCGATCCATCATCTGCCATGCTTGAGGTTCTTGATCCGGAGCAGAACCATACATTTAATGATCACTATCTCGATATAGACTATGATCTTTCACGCGTAATGTTCATTACTACAGCAAATGTTCGTTATAACATTCCACTTCCACTACAGGATAGAATGGAGATAATTGAATTACCGGGTTATCTTGAGCACGAAAAAATTCAGATCGCTAAACGCCATATTATCCCTAAGCAAATTACAACTCATGGACTGGATAAATATAAAATTGATTTCAAAGACGATGCCATTAATAAAATCATTATGGAATATACTCGTGAGGCGGGTGTTAGAAACCTTGAGCGCGAAATTGCTTCGGTTCTCAGGAAAACCGCACGCGAAATAGTTCTTTCTCACTCAAATAACGGAATGTCTAAAAAAACGAAAAAGAAATTTCCAATTAATGCGGAGTTGGTAGAAAAATTTCTTGGCGTTCCCAGATTCCGGTTACAAAAGGTTGACAAAGAATTGCGCGTTGGCAGTATTACAGGACTTGCATGGACGAGCGTTGGAGGAGAAATTCTTCAAGTTGATGCTACAATCATGCTCGGCGCAGAAAAACTTACCATTACCGGTCAGATAGGAAATGTGATGAAAGAATCTGCTCAGGCGGCATTGAGTTATTTACGATCGAATGCAAAAGATTTTGGACTTGATTCACATTTTTCAAAAGGTAAGGAGATTCACATTCATTTGCCGGAAGGCGCAATTCCAAAAGATGGTCCAAGTGCAGGGATTACACTTGCTCTTGCGATGTACTCTGCTCTAAGCAACAAACCGGCTCGTAACGATGTTGCAATGACGGGTGAAATTACTCTCCGCGGAAAAGTTTTACCAATTGGCGGACTCAATGAAAAACTACTTGCAGCTAGAAGAAATGGAATGAAGATAGTCCTAATCCCCAAAGACAATGAAAAAGATTTAAGTGAAATTAAAAAAGAAGTTATTGAGGGACTCAAAATTGTTCCGATACAAACTATTAAAGATGCCTTACCGTATGTTTTTGAATCAAAAAAAGAAACAAAGAAACAAACGATGAAAAAATCTAAATAATGTCAATTAGATGCTCTGTAAATAAAAATCTTTCTGATGCCGAAAAATATGAATCCTTACTCCTTCAAATTGAGGCATTGATAAATCCCTATGAACCGTTAATTTCGAATCTTGCTAATATTACTGCTGCATTGAAAGGCACATTCGATAAAATTAGTTGGGTTGGTTTCTATCTTATTAAGGATGAAAAACTTTATCTGGGACCGTTTCAAGGAAATGTTGCATGCACTGTAATTGATATTGGTAATGGGGTTTGTGGAAATTCAGCTATGCGAAGAGAAACCATTATCGTTGATGATGTTGACAAATTTCCCGGGCATATTGCTTGTGACGGAGGCACCCGTTCTGAAATTGTTGTGCCTCTCCTGAAAAGTGACAACATTTTTGGAGTTCTTGATTTAGACAGCTATCACTATTCTTCATTCAATGAAACAGATAAAATCTATTTGGAGAAGCTCTGTAATTCCTTAACCAAAAAACTCCCTTTTGAAAACCTAGTTTTATAATTAGAATGCAGATAATCATTAATATCATATTAGACGATGAATTACCCAGTAACAAACAATATCCAAGTTTTAAGAATCAATTACAAAAAATTTTGATTTAGAAGAGAGAACCTTTCAATTTGCCAGAAACGTTTATTTACTTTGTAAAAAAATTAGGAACAATTACATTACATACGAGTATATCGAACAAGTAATTAGAGCTTCTTAATTGGTAGGAGCAAATTACAGAGAAGCGAATGATGCTTTGGGTAAAAAAGACTTTGTGTTTAGAATTCGTATATCCAGAAAAGAAGCGAAAGAGAAGACCTGCTTTCTAAAGCTTATGAAAGAAACAGAAGAAACCTGCTTCGAATCAAAATTTGATATATTAATTCAGGAATCTATTGAGTTAACTAAAATATTTTCTTCGATTATAGTAAAATCAAAATAACTCGTTGTTTATAAATTGTATTTTGAAATTTGTTTGTATCTTGTTACTTATTAATTCGTTATTTCTTCACAAAAATAGTTAACTGTAAACATGAATTTTTTAGTAACGGCACGCAAATGGCGTCCTCAAACTTTTGAGGATGTAGTTGGACAAGAGCATATAACTACTACACTTAAAAATGCAATTCTGAATAATCGGGTTGCTCACTCTTATCTTTTCGCAGGTCCGCGCGGAGTTGGAAAAACCACAACCGCCAGAATTCTCGCAAAAGTTTTGAACTGTACAAATTCCAAAAACGGAGAACCGTGTAATCAGTGTGAAATGTGTTTGTCCTTTGCCAACTCTCAATCTCTTGACATTATCGAAATTGACGGCGCGTCAAACAGGCGCATTGAAGAGATTAGGACTCTCCGTGAATCAGTCAAGTATGCGCCTACAAGAGGTAGTTATAAAGTCTATATTATAGATGAAGTGCACATGTTGACCACAGAATCGTTTAATGCACTTCTCAAAACTCTTGAAGAACCGCCGGAACATACTGTGTTCATCTTTGCAACAACCGATGTACATAAAGTACCGCTTACCATTATTTCTCGTTGCCAGCGGTTTGATTTCCGGCGCATTGAAATGACTGTGATGAAAAAACTGCTCAAAGAAATCGCAAATGCTGAAAACATTACCATTGATGACTTGGCATTAACACTTATCGCAAAAAAGGCTGATGGTGCATTACGAGATGCTCAGAGTTTGTTTGATCAGGTAATCTCTTTCGGTGGTAAAAATGTTGATTCCCTAGTTCTTTCAAAAATGTTAAATCTTATTGATGAAGATATTTATTTCACAATTTCAGATTCAATTCTCGATAAGAACTTTATCTCCGCCTTTGATGTTTCGAAGAAAATTTATGAGAATGGCTGGAACTACATAGATTTTATGAATGATCTGATTGGACATTTTAGAAATATTATGACGGTTGTGATTCGTAAAAATACAGATCTTATCGAAACGGCTGAGATCTACATGAAAAAATATTTAGAATATATAGATAAATTCTCCGAAGGCGATCTACTGAGAATTATGAACTTTTTAAATAAAGTACAGTGGGAATTGAAATCATCATCTAATCAAAAACTCAAAATCGAAATTTCACTATGTCATTTAATAGGATTGGAAAAATCTTCCACTATTACCGAACTACTTACTAAAATTGATAAAATTGAACCTGAGTCACATATTAAAAAAGTATTTGATTCCGGTCCAAGTTACACTTCCTCTAGTCAGACAAAATCTAGTTTATCAAACATCCGTCCTGCTATAAAGGAAGAAATTGTTATTCCGGAAATAAAAGCTTTTGTTGCACCCACATTGGATTCCTCCACGGATTTTAAAGGAATCATCTCGAAATGGAATGATTTTATTGAGCAGGTTAAATCAGAAAAACTTTTCTTCGCATCGGTACTCTTAAATTCTAACCTGATTGATTTTGCCAATGATCAGTTACACCTTGAAGTTGAGCATCCGGAAGATTGTGATATCATCGAAGAGAATAAGACATATCTTGATAAAAAAACCAAAGAGGTATTTGGTAAAAAGATTGGATTAAACGTATCCAGAGATAAAAAAGCTTCTAAAAAAAGACAAACTTCCAAATCAACAGAACGTGCTGTTCCATCAGACTTAACCTCTGAGGAGAATCCCCTGGCTAATTCAATTATTAAAGAATTAGGTGGAAAAGAAATTAAGAGATAATTTCAGCAACCACTCCTCATTTTAAGAATAAAAAAGAGGTTCTCTCAAAAGTCCAAATTGAAAACTCGTTTCAGAGTCTTGATTTTATCTTATTTTTTTGTTCTAAGATCCTGAAATAAATTCGGAACGATTCTTTTTGAGATAACCTCTAGCCATTTATCACCTATTTTCTACCTAACCAAAACAAAAATTATTTCATGAGCATCATTGTTTTAGACAAGGTTTGGTTCTTGTATTGAATATTATAGATGTACATACCGCTTGCCATATTTTGAGCATTCCATTCCTTAACTTGGTAACCGGCATTTATATAACCATCATAAAGAGTTTCGACTAACTGTCCCAGGTAATTGTAAATTCTTACAGTAACGTTTGCATCGGTTGGAATTGAGAAACTGATCTTTGTTGATGGATTGAACGGGTTAGGATAATTTTGATCAAGTTTAAATTCGGTTGGAATTTGGTTCCCTGACTGCTGTGTGCTGTTTTCCTTTGGAAGTACCAAATAATCACTCCGTTTCACCCATACTTTATAACTACGAGGCGGCGATGATAGATAAACTCTTCCGTCGGCTTGAACTTGTGCCGTTTCGTTGTAATCATATGCGTTACAAAGAAGTGTATTTGCCCAATTGGAAAATCCCGCGGGAGAACTATCTACCCACAATCCTTTTGTTTGTGTATCATTATTATTAATTACAACAATAGCGCCGTCGCGTGTTCCATTACCTTGTCTTCTTGCAACGTACACGTTGTAGGTATCGCTTGATGGATAGGGGTTACCAACTTCACTCAATACAGAAATAATTCCACCTAAATAATTCTTTCTAACTCCAATTAGTTTTTTTATATCTGTCTGAAGACTAGACGGAGCCGTTACTGTTATACTTGAATTGTGATTATCAACTTGAGTTACACCATAATGGTGAGGGTAGAAAACGCATGGTTTACCTTCGTGAGTAAGAATATAGGCATAAGCCATCTTCCAATCTTTAGAAACCCATTTATCGCTTTCTTTACCGGAATCATGGTTTTCAACAAAAGTAGCAATTGAAGTTCCGGAAAGAGCTTGCCCCGTATTGTTTCTAACCATTCCGGCATGGTTAAGCCACGCCATGTTAAAATCGCTTTGGTTTTTATTACACATATCGGTAAGTGTAAATTTTAACGGGAAGTCAAATGCATCTGCATCTGCGCCGTATGATGCAATTGTAGTGACCCAATTGTAAATAGCTTGAGCATTTCCCCAATATTCTGCAACAATAAATCTTTGGGATCCGCTAAGTAAAGGAAGATATTTTATCCAATCGGCGGCAAATGATTGCTGGAATCCTCTTACAAAATCAAGCCGATAGCCGTCAAAGCCAACTGTACTTGATAGCCAGGTTCCCCAGTCTTTCAATCTTGTTTGAACTGTTGTGCTGTAAGTGTTGAGGTCGTTGCCAAACCATTTAGTGTTAGGAATAATTTCATCGTTGGTTCCGCCGTTTCCAAGCCAATCGTTACTATCAACCGGATGAAAATCACTATAAGTCCACGAGTAATTTGGTTCTCCGGTTCCTGTATGATTTACGTAACGGATACCGGTCATAGTTGTTGCTTGCAAAGTTGTTGAAGCAAGATTTGATCCATTATACCAAATACTTTTTGGATAATAGCCGTTTACTTGATCAGCCCATACCCATGCCCATGGATTGAAAACTTCTTTTTTAGCGATTAACTTAATTATTATATCGCGAGCAGTAGTTACTGTTATTTTGTATTCGTCAATATCCGATATACTCCCGGCATGTCCTCTAACCGTTCTACCCGAACCGGGAAATACATTAAATTGACCACCACCATTATTTGGCTCGCTTTCCCACGTATCAGTTCCATTTGGACCTGCGCCAGTCCAATCAATAAAAACATCATAGCCTCTTTCTGTAGAAGCGGCAGCCCAGTTCAACTGGTAGCCAACTATTTGAATATAGTAATCGCCGGGTTGAGCATTAGGGATTTTCCATGTTATTTCATTTGTTGGGTAGGGAGTGTGCTGCGTTCCGTTAGTGAATGCTTCACTAAAAACATAAGATTTTACAGCAGGGTTAACTTCCCTTTCTGCTTCATCGCCGTAAATATGATTAAGAATAACATCCGCATAGACTTTGATATTATTGTTATGCATTGTGGTAATCATATTATTTAATTCTAATCTACTTCCAAATCGTGTTTCGGTTGAACCTTTTTGGTTGTAGTTACCGAGATCGTAATGGTCGAAAATTCCATAGCCCATATCGGTAATTCCCCAGTTACCTTTTGACGGTGGCGGAACCCACATACCCGTAAAACCAGCAGATGCAAGACTCGGTGTTTTTATCCTTAAAGTATCCCACCAGGTGCCGTTTTTATTAACGGCATCTACAGGTACGTCCCAATAAAATGCTTGCATCATAACATCATTTTGTGCGAAAATTTTATTTGAATAAGGAAATAGTGATAGGAAGAAGAAGATGAGAATCCATGTCGTTCGGAATTTGTTCATGCTGCCTCCATATTATTTATTGATATTTATTAACAAAGATGCAAAAACATATAGGGTATAGTTCCCTTTTTAATATACGTTATAAGCAATAAATCTCTTTACAAATAAATTCATCTACACGGATTAGGGTAAAAAGGAATGTTCGACTAATTTAAATTAACTTTCCAGTTGAAATTAATAGATGTATAATTTAATAGCAAAACCTTTAAAAACAAAAACCCCAAATCCCGATAAATCGGAAAATGGGGTTTCTAAAATAAATCCTGGCGGCGACCTACTCTTCCACGCACCTGCGCACGCAGTACCATCGGCGTATAAGGGCTTAACTTCTCTGTTCGGAATGGGAAGAGGTGTTTCCCCTTAGCTATAACCACCAGAAAACCTTGCCCTCGCGAAAGCGGGGGTCTTATTTCTGTCAAAAATAAATGAAAGAAGGAAAGAGTATGAATCTAATTAATAACAACTATCTTGAAATAAAAAAATGGCTAAGCCTCACGACTAATTAGTACTACTCGACTGAATTCCTCACGGAACTTACATCTGTAGCCTATCAACCTTGTAATCTCCAAGGAGTCTTTAGTGCCTTTCGGCAGGGATACCTTATCTTGAAGTGTGCTTCGCACTTAGATGCTTTCAGCGCTTATCACATCCGTACATAGCTACCCAACTATGCCTCTGGCGAGACAATTGGTACACTAGAGGTACGTTCACTTCGGTCCTCTCGTACTAGAAGCGACTCTTCTCAAGTATCCTGCGCCCGCATAGGATAGGGACCGAACTGTCTCACGACGTTCTGAACCCAGCTCACGTACCGCTTTAATTGGCGAACAGCCAAACCCTTGGGACCTTCTTCAGCCCCAGGATGCGATGAGCCGACATCGAGGTGC
>CAMTXU010000034.1:0-72846 GCA_947085815.1 uncultured Ignavibacteriota bacterium
GCATGAGTAAGTGTATGCGAGCCGAACTCAATTCCTGATTTCATCATTTCAAGGATCTGTTCTTGATTCATCATACGAAGTTTAGGTTCATTGCTTTTTGCGTCCCAAATATTGTACTCATGTTTAGCAACCAAAAAGATTAGAGCGGTAAATCCATATTTTTTCAACAGCGGGAATGCCAGAGTATAATTGTCTTCGTAGCCGTCATCGAAAGTGATAATTACAAATTTTCCAGGTGTGCACTCTTTTTTAATCTGAAGAGCTTCTTCAAATGTGATTGTTTTATATCCTTCTCTCTTGAGATAACTCAGGTGATCTTCGAACTGTTTTTCTGTTACAAAGATTCCATGTTTTCCGGCATCGTTAATATCCTTGGCAATGCGGTGATAGTAGATAATGGGAATTTCATTCTCATAGTAGCGTACTCTCAAGCTTTGGAAAATACATTCAAGCCGATCTGCAATGTTCTCAATATTGCAATCCACTCGAACTCTTTCGTAAACAGAATCATCGCACTCGTCTAATTGCAGCGCATGCTTCATATCCCGGACGATTTTTTCAAAATCAAATTCCTTCTCAGTTGCATTCATGTCGCCAAAATTTGTTTCGAGCGCTAAGCTGAGATTTTCTTTTGTTACCAAACCAACAGTGCACGCTTCTCCAATTGCAATCAGCGGTCTTTTATATAAAATTGCTTCTATCGCAATTCTACCGGAGCCGATTACTACAGCAGCTTTTTGCATCTCTTCGGGCAAATTTTCAATGTATCCGGTAAATTCAAAATCATTTTTGAATTTTTCAAACTCCGGCGGAACCGATTGCCCTCCAATAATTTTGAATTTTATCCCATTCATCTCTTCAAGTAACTTTGATGAAACGATATAATCAAGAAGCTTATAAGCAAGATCTTTTTTCGGTCCGGAGAGTCGTGTAACAAACGCCACAGTTTTTATTTTATCGGTCTTCAAGTTTTCAACTTTCGGAAGATCGAATCCGTTTCTTATCACCTCAATTTTGTAAGGAGAAACTTTAAAAACATCAAGAAGTTGCTGAGCGAGTTTCTCACAAATCGCAATAGTGTAATTGCCAAACCCATGGAATAATTTTCGGGATATAAATGTTGATTGTCTTCCGTGAATTGTTACTACCAATGGAACCTTAGCAAACTTGCATGCAATGTTAGATACCCATGCGCTTGCGCGTGAGTGCGCCATGACCATATGTATATTGTTATTCTTAATAAATTTGTAAACAAAAATCGAATTCTTAATGCGATAAGATATAGTTCGTTTTGCGAGTTGTAACTGAATATACTCGGCTTTTGTTTTTTTTGTTAGTGTATCGGAGATAATGAAAATTTTATGACCACGTTCAATAAATTTTTCTGAGAGAGAAACCGCATACACTTCCGCTCCGGTAACTTCAAGCTGAGAAAGTGTCATCAATATATTCATAGCATAGACTTAGATTAATTATTTGATTGTGGAACAGATACTATCAGGTGTATCTCGGTAATAAATGTAGGTCGGAAAATTAACTTTGTCTACATTAAAAATTTTTTCTGCACGCTCAAAAAAATCGGAATCGTCACTGTAGCTTAAATCCTTGAATCCGCCAATTTCAAAAAAAACTTTTCTTTTTCCAAAGAAAGTACCGCCAATGATGCACTCGTCAAGATGAATTTCACGGGTAAGATCATTTTTATCTTTTACATAGGGATGACCTATAATTTCCACTCCGCCATGAATGAAATCTACATCGGGATGATCGTTCAAAAAGTTTACGCGTTGCGTTAAGAATTCCGGTTTCCATTCGTCGTCACTTCCTAAGAACGCGAATAATTCTCCGCACGCTGCAAGCATTCCGGTATTTGTTGAAAGCGCAGGCCTCTTGTTCGAATGTTTCATATAACGAATATTTTCAAATCGAGATAAATATTCATCAACAATTTCAAAAGTATTGTCGCTGCTGCCGTCATCAACAACAATCAACTCCCACTCGTTATATGATTGATTAAGTACAGAATCTATCGACCTTTTTAAATATCCGGCGCGGTTAAAGGTCGGCATTATGATGGAAACAATCGGTCTGTATTGTTTGTAAACTTGCATAGAATATTTTTAGTAAGTGTAAACTGAGTTTCCGAAATATAGTTTTTTATTGAATGAATTTTTGATTAATTTCATCCACCAAAAATGATAACGGCGCAAGATTTTTCTATGAGTTCACGCGAACAGAGAAATTATTTTGAAATTTTGAAACGTTATGAGCGCAAATTTGACGCGAATGAACTGTCCGATTACAAAATGCTTATTAAACGGCATAAAGATGATGAGGATTTAGATAAAATTTCGATGCAGAAACTTAAAAAGCTTCACGAGAAATATCATATTAACAGAGAGAAAAAAAATTACGATCAATTCTTCAATCCGCCCACACAAACTAATTCCGAAGAGCATTCTTCATAACTGAAATTTTTTTTGGTGAAATAATGAGTGATAAAGTTTTACACAGAATTTTTGCAGCGCTGGTATTTTTAATTACCGCTGCCACCTATTTAGCAACCGTTCAACCGGGATTGTCATTTTGGGATTGCGGTGAGTTTACTGCATCAGCCTATCTGATGCAAGTTCCTCATCCACCTGGAACTCCATTTTTTATTCTACTTGGCAGAATTTTTACTATGATTCCATTTGCCGAAAGTATCGGTTTCAGGATGAATATGATCTCGGTTTTCTCAACAGCGTTCTCCGTTCTATTCCTCTATTTGATCGCCGTGAAAGTTATTCAAAATTACCGGAAGAAAGATTCAAATGGTGTTTTGGATAATTTGGTTACTTACATTTCCGCAGCAATTGGCGCTCTTTCTTTTACTTTTAGCGATACAGTTTGGTTTAACAGCGTTGAAGCCGAAGTCTACGCAAATTCTACATTCTTTATTGCGTTTGTAATTTGGCTAATGGTTTTGTGGAATGAAAAAGCGGATGAACCGGATAATGAAAAATATCTGATCTTTATTTTTTACCTCATCGGCTTATCTACCGGCGTGCATCTGATGTCCGCACTCGCAATCGTACCCGTTGCGATGGCAGTCTATTTTAGAAAATTTGCTACAGATGAAATAGTTCTAAAAAAAACCGCGGTCTACTTCGTCATCCATTCCGCAATTATTTTAATAATTGCCGGACTAATGTGGATTTCTCAAACATCAACCGTCCCACCATCACCTGAAGAGTTTGGCTCAATAGATTCAAGGTTTCTTATGATATTAGTTGTAGTGAGTTTAATCTTCATAGGAGCCGTTTATAAAAAAATATTCAAAAGAAATTCTTTCTATATGCCGATTATATTTGGCGGAGTTGCACTAATCTTTGTTTACCCAGGTATAGTAAAATACCTTCCAAAATTGATTACACTAATTTCTAAAAACGACATTACATTAAACATAGTAACTGTTTTCGCAATACTCGGTGTTCTTGGTTTTGGAGTTTATTGGACAGCGAAAAACAACAAAGCAACAGCTAATTTGATATTAAAGTGCGCACTCTTTGCAATTCTCGGCTCTACAACCGTGGCTATGATAATAATCCGGGCTAATCAAGAACCTCCTATTAATATGAACAGCCCAAAAACAATGAGCGAACTGAACTCATACATCAACCGTGAACAGTACGGCGACTTTCCAACCTTTGCCAGAAGATTTTCTAATGAACCGCATCAATTAAAAATCTATTCCGATTACTCGAGCGATCTTGACTTCTTGTGGAGTTATCAGATGAACCATATGTTCAACCGGTACCTATTCTGGAATTATATCGGCAGAACATCAACTTACCAGGACAGCGGAGTTGAGTGGAGTGATTTATGGGGAATTCCATTCTTCATTGGATTATTCGGTTTATACTTTCACTTCAAAAAAGATTGGAAGATGGCATCGGTATTCATTGCGATGTTTATCTTCCTCGGTTATCTAACCGCGTTTTATCAAAATCAACAAGAACCGCAGCCGCGCGAGAGAGACTATTTCTATGTAGGGGCTTTTTTCGTTTATTCGTTATGGATAGCACTTGGAATGCGCGGCATTATTGAATTAGTCCAGGAAAAGTTGAAAGAACATTCATTACTAAAACCGGCTACTTTTGGTCTCCTATTTCTTGGCATTGTTGGCGTTCCCTTAAACATGGCATATGCAAATTGGTTTGAGCATAATAGATCTAAAAATTATGTGCCGTGGGATTACGCGTACAATCTACTTCAAAGCGTAGAACCAAATGCGGTTCTATTTACCAACGGCGATAACGATACTTTTCCACTTTGGTTTTTGCAAAACGTAGAGGGTGTACGGCGGGATGTTCGTGTTGCTTGCCTCTCGTTAATAAATACGCCATGGTATGTAAAACAACTGAAAGATACAGCTCCATTCGGTTCACAAAAAGTTGAAATGAGTATGACAAATGATGAGATTGAACAGCTCGGACTTCAACGTTGGGAACCAACTCAAATGTCAATGAATGTTCCCCCGGACGTTATGAAAAGCTGGAATATTACCGACAGCGCCACAGTAAAGGACGGAAAAATTAAATGGACTTTACAGAACACCGGTCAATCGGGAGATATTAAATTTATACGCGCTCAAGATATGATCGCACTTGATATTCTTATGCAATCGAAATGGAAGCGCCCCGTCTATTTTGCTGTAACATGTTCCGAAGACAGCCGATTAAATTTGGACGATTATTTGCAGATGGAGGGAATGGCTCTGCGTGTTGTTCCTAAAAAAAATGATGATAAGAGAATTGAATATATTGATGAGTCGACACTTAGGAAACAATTATTAGATGAGCCTGAAGGATTTAGCAAAACTTATCAACCGGGATTTAAATTCCGCGGTTTGAACGATAAAACAATTTTCTTTGATGAGAATCATGAACGATTGACTCAGAATTACCGAAACGCTTTTATACGTCTTGCTATTCATTATCTCTATAAAGAAAAGAACGATACAAAAGCAGTCCAGGTCTTAAACGTGATGGATAAGAAAATTCCGCGTTCGGTTGTTGCAATGGATTACAGAATTAAGCATGATATTTCCAAATTATACTTCAGCGCCGGCGCTGTTGAAGAGTATCAAGAACTTGCAAGAGAGGTAATTGATCAAGCCAAGAAACAATTAGAAATTAATCCACGAGATTTTACTAGTTGGTATAATCCGTACGATTTATTATTAACTCATTATGAAAATTTGAAAATGTACAGTGAGGCGGTATCCGTCTTGGTTCAATTACAAAGTCTTGTACCGAATGATCAGAATGTAGCCCAGCTTCTTAATGAGTTCAGGATGAAAGCCGGAATAGCAACTCCGGAAGTTCTTCCGAAACAACTTGAGAAAAAATAATTAACAAAAAAGAGGCTGTCTCAAAAGTAAATTTTTATTGCAATAGCACGCTGATGAATACAGATAGAGCTGACCTGCTTGCAGCAGGCAAGTTTTAGTAGATTTAAAATTGAATAGAGACCTCTAAAATAATTACTTATTAGAAAGCCTCTTTGAAAATTGACTTCGACAATGAAAATACTTGTTCTTGCTTTATCCGGAATTGGTGACGCATTAATGTTCACTCCGGCTCTTCAAAAACTTAAAGAAGAAATTCCTTCTGCCGATATCGATGCGCTTGTTATGTACAGAGGTGTGAAAGATATTTACGAAAAACTTCCGCAATTCTCAGAAGTGCTTTATTTCGATTTTCTCAAGAGATCAAAATTAGATTCACTTCGGTATGTTTTAAGCCTCAGAAATAAATATCAGGCAACTATTAGTGTTTATCCCTCCAACAGAAAAGAATATAATTTGATTGGAAGATTGATCGGCGCCGAGAAACGTTTAGCCGTAAAATATCTTCGCAAAGATTTTGCTAATCTTGGTTTCTTAAATACATACCGTATTAAAGAGGATGATAATCTTCATAACGTAGTAGAAAATGTTCGGCTGGTTGATGAGTTATCCGGGAATAGGTCAAACTCCATTTCCCCGTTGCTTCTTTATCTTGGAAAAGAAGAGGAAGCGTATGCGGAAAGATTCATTGAGAAGAATTCCATTCTCTCGAATGATCTTGTGATTGGTTTTCATCCTGGATGTTCCCCGCTGAAGAATCACAATAATCGCAGATGGGAACCCGCTAAATTTGCCGAGCTTGGTAAAATATTAATCGATCAATTCGGCGCTAAGATTTTAGTTTTCGGCGGGGACGACGAAGAGATTTTGAAAAATATTATTATTTCATCCATCAACTCTTCAAACGCCCGGATTGTTGGCGCGAACAAATTATCTAACACCGCAGCTGTTATGAAAAGATGCAATCTGTTTATAACAAATGATTCCAGTTTAATGCACGTAGCTTCGGCATTGAAATTAAATGTTGTTGCCCTTATTGGTCCAACGAATACAAACTATATACGTCCGTGGCAAACGGATCATCAAATCGTTTCTCTCAATCTTGAATGCTCGCCCTGTTTTTACTATTCACCAAAGCCGCTAATTTGTTCACGTGCCGATGTGAAATTTAAATGCATTAAAGAAATATCGGTAAATATGGTCTTTGAGAAAGCCGTAGCGCAGATTAAAAATCTGCGCCACGTTTTAGACCCGAAATTATAAATTCGGCACATTCATCAATACTCTGAAAACATTTTACTAAGCCGGTTTTACGTTTCTCTTTGACAATCTGTTTTTCCATTATGGAGCTTATTTCATTCCAGAGAGAGCTATGACATGCAATCGGTTTTTGCGAAATCATTCCTTTATTCATGTATTCCCACACGAGAGAAAGTTCAAGTAAGGTTCCTGTTCCTCCTTGTAAAACAATAAAGGCATCACCAATATCTATGAGCTTTGTTAAGCGTTCGAAGAGAGAATGTGTTTCGATCTGCTGCGTGAGATATTTGCTGGCTGCGGCTTGATAAATATCGAGAGTAACACCGATTGATTCGGCACCATTTTCGGTCGCACCTTTGGAAACTGCATCCATAATTCCTTGAAAGCCGCCGCTGCAAACATTCAAATTGTTCCCGGCTAAAATTTTCCCAAGCCGGTATGCAGTTTCATACTCAACTTCTCCCGGCATGGGAATAGAACTTCCGAAAACAGTTACGGTTTTTTTCTTATTCATCAATTCTCAAACACCGGCTTTCCGGCATCCATCCATGCGGAATATAATAATGAGGACAAACTTAACGCCGCAGAATTAATTTCATTTAGAGTTACATACTTCGTTTTGAACCAGAGCAGACGGTAGAATTCACTATCGAACTTTCCATCGGTTTTTTTCGATGCAAATTTGTCCGCGGATAAGATCAGTTCAACGTAATTATTCGATTCGGCTATGTAATTAAAAACCATATTTGGGATGCTGTTCACGTAGTACGGAATTTGGTCATCATAATTTTTTTCTATAACACTCAAGTAATGACCCAACATTTCAATTTCATATCTCGAATGAACTCCCTTTTGATCACTAAGCTGTCCGTTATAGTTTACCGTTGCGTGTAGAGGCTGATGTCCATCGCCCACATAATGAGCAAGGTCGGAAGCATATAAAAGAACTCTCTCTTTATCTTTCTCTTTGAAAGCTTGTATCAATTTATAGTAGGTTAGCTCGGTTGCCCATGGAAGAATGCCCTCTTTGGTAACAACCTGTTCTGTATACAATTTATTGAGTGAATCCCGCGACATGATAATGATTCCATCCGAAAACTCTTTATAAAAATCAATGTCAATAAAATGTTTCGGTCCTTCAGATTTATCATCACGTTTGCGATTGTCAGGGTCAACAGAATGTTCTATTATGGCTGCTTTGAAAGCATCGGAAAATTTCATCTGATCCGGCAATTGTCTCATTGCAAAGGTGGTAATTATTTTGTGCCCTTTCTCTCCCCACCCAAAAACAAGTAGTGATGGGAGAAGAAGAATTAAAAGTGAGGTCGCTATTATCCGTTTCAATTTATTATCCTATGTAGTGAGTTATAATTTTTCTTAGATGAAGAAAAAATTTAAACCGCTTCGCTAATTTCATTGATCGATTTCTCAATAATTTTAACAGCTTCTCTAACCTGATCTTCAGTAATTACCAACGGCGGGGCAAAACGAATAATATGACCGTGAGTTGGCTTGGCAAGTAAACCGTTATCGCGCATTTTCAGGCAAACATCCCAGGCTTCTTTACCATTCTTTGGTTTGATTACTATTGCGTTTAATAATCCTTTGCCGCGTATTAATTCAATCATATCGGATTTAATTTTTCCTACCTCTTCGCGAAATATTTTTCCGAGTCGTTCAGCGTTCTCGGCTAACTTTTCATCTTTAAGAACTTGAAGAGCCGCAACCGCAACTTTAGACGCAAGCGGATTTCCGCCAAACGTTGATCCATGTTCACCCGGTTTAATAACGAGCATTATTTCATCATTTGCTAGTACGGCAGATATTGGCATAGTTCCGCCGGATAGAGCTTTTCCTAAAATCAGAATATCCGGTTTTATATTTTCATGATCGCAAGCAAGCATTTTACCGGTTCTTGCTAATCCGGTTTGTACTTCATCGGCAATAAATAAAACATTTTTGGACTTGCACATTGCAGATGCTTTAGAGATGTAACCATCGTCTGGAACAAAAACACCGGCTTCTCCCTGAATTGGTTCAACTAAAAAACCGGCTACATTCGGATCTTCCAGAGCTGTTGCAAGTGAGTTCAAATCGTTATAAGGAATTTTGATAAAGCCCGGAGTGTACGGTCCAAATCCTTTATACGAATCGGGATCACTCGACATCGAAATTACGGTAATAGTTCTTCCATGAAAATTTCCTTCGCACACAATAATCTTGGCTTCATTTTCAGCAATTCCTTTTTTATCATATGCCCATCTTCTGCATAGTTTGAGGGCTGTTTCATCGGCTTCAGCGCCTGAATTCATCGGAAGTACTTTGTCGTATCCGAAAAATTCGGTTATGAATTTTTCGTATGTACCAAGTGTATCATTAAAAAATGCTCTTGATGTCAGCGTTAAAACTTTGGCTTGTTCAGTCATTGCGTTAACTATCTTCGGATGACAGTGCCCTTGATTGACAGCCGAGTAGGCAGATAGAAAATCGAAATATTTTTTCCCCTCAACATCCCATAAAAAAACGCCTTCTCCTTTAGACAGAACCACCGGGAGCGGATGATAATTATGAGCGCCATATTTTTCTTCGAGTGAAATGTAGTCTTCTGTTCGCATATAAATTCCCAAAATTAATGAAATCAGTGTTTTAAACTTATTAAAAAAAATATCAGTTTTGAAATGGTGAAACTTAACGGCTGGCGTTAAGCCATTGATCTATTGTAATTTTTAAGAAGTGTATATTGATTGGTTTTGCAATGTAATCATCCATCCCGGCTGTGAGACATCTCTCTCTGTCCTTCATACTCGAATGGGCTGTAACGGCAATTATTGGAATTTTAGAAACGACTCCCTCTAACAATCGTATTTTCTTTGTCGCTGTTATGCCATCCATATCCGTCATTTCCACATCCATTAACACCAGATTAAAAGAACCTGTCATAATCGACTGAATCGCTTCATGTCCGCTTGAAACCGCTTCGACATCATATCCAACTTCTTTCAAGATTTTCAGCTCAAGATTTTGACTTATTGGATTATCCTCCACTAAAAGAATTCGTTTCTTTGGTTGAGCTTCACTTTTAAATTCAGAGCCGTTTTGTGATTCTACTTTAGACTGAAATTCTTCATGAACGGTGATTTTAGTTTCTTCCGTAGTGATAAAATCGAAGACAGCATCCGGCCGCAATTTCATTTTTGCGTTAAAAGAAAACTTGCTTCCTAATCCTACTTTACTCTCAACCTTAATTTCTCCGTGCATAAGCTTTACAAATTCTCTAGAAATTACTAAACCCAAACCGGTTCCCTCTTTGGCTCCTTTTTTACTCTTAACCTGTATGTAAGGTTCAAAGAGAATAGAAAGTTTGTCGTTTGGAATTCCTGTTCCGGTATCCTCAACCGTTGTTAAAATCTCTATAATAGAATCTATCTGAGATTTAGTTTCAACTGTTATTTCAATTTTTCCTCGATCGGTGAATTTTACAGAGTTGCTTAGAAGATTTAAAATAATCTGTCTGTAACGGGTAGGATCGCCGTAAATTTTTTCGGGAATCGAATCGGAAACGGTCGATTCAAGAACTATTCCTTTCGATTTTGCAGACTGATTTACTATAGAAAGTGCCTTATTAACCTCATCGCGAATATTAAAATCAGTTTCATCAAGATCCATTTTGCCGGCTTCAATCTTCGATATATCGAGAATATTATTGATAATTTCGAGGAGTGATTCAGCGGCATAACGTGCATCGCGAGCAAACGTTTTTAATTCATCTTTATCTTCAAAAAGATCATTTTCTATTAAAGTTAAGAAGCCCATCACAGAGTTCATTGGAGTGCGGACTTCATGACTCATATTAGCTAGAAATTTTGTTTTAAAACTACTCTCTTGTTGAGCCTTTTTTGCCGCCGTATCTGCTTTAGTTTTCTCTATGCGCAAAGCGTCGAGCGCTTTCTGCTTTTCATTTTCTGCCTGAACCTGCTGCGTGATATCTTGAAGGCTTCCTTCATAAATAATTTGACCATTCTCTTCATCTTCAAAGGTGCGGACGTTCATCCTAACGGTAATTTCAACATTATCTTTCTTTTTATATGGTACGCGGAAGTTTCTAACTTTTCCCTGTTTCTCCAGCAGCTTACTTAACAATTCCCAATCACTTTTACGTTTAAATACATCTTCGGCTAATCCTAATTTTTTGATCTCTTCCTCGGAGCTGTAACCAAACATTTTTATTAGCGCCGGGTTTATCGTAATAAACTTACCATCGCGTGTAAATTGAAATATTCCTTCGACGGAATTTTCAAATAAGTTCCTGAACTTTTTTTCTGATTGCGAAACTTCAAAAGTCTTAACTACAGATTCGTGCCGGAGTCTGTAATTAATATAACTGGCAACAATTGCCATCAGACTAATCACCAACACAAGAAGAACAGATTCAAGCATATTCGGCAGCATATAAATCTTCATCTGCTCGGTGTTAAATAATATTGAAGCCGCAAATACTATATTGTAATAGATTGCAACTATAATCTGATTAGTAACATCCCAGCTTAAAAAGAGAGCGGCGGTAAATATAATTAGGCTTATTATGTGCGAATTAAATATCAGCGTTTTGGGAATAAGGAAAATCATTACACCGAAGGAACAGATAATAGATAAGAGTAGTATATGAACCAGCATTACCGGATGCTTTTTACCAAACTTGTAATTCGAAATAACAAGAAGTAAAAACGCAATAAGTATTGCGGATAGGCGGGAAAGATAAATTTCCACACTGTGAGACGAGAAGTAACGTACTTCAAAGATCAACGCTATAATACCTGAAACCGCCGTAAATTTAGCGAGTGCCTGGAAAGGTGCAATTAGCATTTTTTTACTTTCGCTCTTAAAGTACTCGAATCTCTTCTGCTCTCCCGTATTCTTAAAATTTTTATTCGAGTTCACGCTGCCTTTATTGAATTTTTAAAGTAGGTTCAATTTTTTTTCCGTAATTTTTAATCGGATTCGGGCAAAATATCACTCATTCCCGAGATTCCATTTTTCCACTGTTTCTAAAGTAGCAAAAATTTTAGCAGTAAATAAATAAAATTGCTATAATAATCAAACTTACAAATTACGCAGAGGCGATATAATGTTGGATTTTTTGTATATAATTGATTCATGGATGCTCCATTTCATCAATAATACTTTGTCGAATCCTCTTTTCGATAAATTTTTTCCCTTTATTACGGAAGTTAAGAATTGGTATGTTGCTTATATTATTCTGTTTCTTATTCTGATATTTAAAGGGGGAAGGATTGGAAGAATTGCCTCTGTGGCTCTAATTATATTGATTATTACGACCGATCAATTCAGCAGCTTCTTTTTGAAAAATCTTATTGGAAGAGTGAGACCGTGTAATATATTTATAGATTTAAATGTTCTTGTAACCTGCACCGAGTCTTATTCCTTTCCTTCATCGCATGCAGTAAATAATTTTGCAGCTGCAATGTTTTTTTCAAGGCTTTATCCAAAGTTGAAATGGTCCTTTTTTGCAGTGGCTGTATTGCAGGCATTCTCGAGACCATATGTTGGAGTTCACTATCCGTCCGACGCAATTGGCGGCGCATTAATTGGTTTGTTCTTCGGCTATATTTATTCGTTCCTTGTTATCAAAATTAATAGTTTAGTAACACAGCGTAAATCAAAAATCACAAATAGATATGAAAGAGTTAAATTCAGATAAAAAATGAGGAATCTATGAAAACAAAATTAGAGATTGCCCAGAACTGGCTTCCAAGATATACCGGAACCAATATTGATGATTTTGGCGATTATTTATTATTGACAAATTTTCAAAACTATGTTACAAAATTTGCTGAAAAATTTAATTGCGATATCCGGGGAGTAGGTAAACCAATGCAATCGGCTACAAACAGCGCAGGTTTATCAATAATAAATTTCGGTATTGGTTCGGCAAATGCCGCTACGGTGATGGACTTACTCCTCGCGCGACAGCCAAAAGGAGTTTTATTTCTTGGCAAATGTGGCGGCTTGAAGACATCGACAGAGATCGGTCATTTTATCCTCCCCATCGCGGCAATAAGAGGTGATGGAACAAGCAATGATTATCTGCCTGCCGAAGTTCCGGCACTTCCTTCATTCAAACTTCACAAATTTGTCTCCGATAAAATTGTGTCGAAAAATGTGGAGTATAGAACCGGAGTTATCTATACGACAAACCGCCGGCTTTGGGAGTGGGACGAGGATTTCAAAAATTATTTAAGAAAGCTGGGCGCAATAGGAATTGATATGGAAACCGCTACTATTTTCATTGTGGGTTATTCCAATCAGATTGCGCGCGGGGCGCTTTTGCTTGTGTCGGATTTGCCAATGTTTCCAGAAGGAATTAAAACTGAAGAATCAGATAAAACCGTCACACAGAATTTTGTGGATCTTCATCTTAATATCGGCATCGAAGCAATGACCGAGATTGGCAGTCAGGGTGAGGCGATAAAACATTTCACATTTTGATTGTGGCATTAATGTTGAGTATTTATTGTGTAAACAGGTGATAAAGAAGCTGAATTCAATTGTTGATTGCAATAAGTGATAAAAATTTCACATATAGTGAACAGAATGCGTAGTAATAAGTAGACATTTTCTAGAAAGGAGCAGATATGAAACGTTTAGTCACATTGGGAATGATACTAATATTATTAACCACATCAGGTTCCAAAATAATATTTGCGCAAGGAACTGAAGGTGAGGTTAAAAATACTTTGATAAGCTTGTTTGAGTATAGCAAATCAAAAACTTACGATAAGGCTGCCCATCTTATCTCTTATGACGGTGGAGATAGAAGCCGAATTCAGAAAGATTCATTTAATTCCACTAATAAAGATGAGCTCAATCAAGTAAAAAGAGTCTGCAAAAAAATATCCGCACTTTTAGACCTTAGTTCAAAACATGAATTCGGGCAATTTGATACTAAAAAAGATGGGGACATTGAGAACTATTTCATTGAAGTAAATTTTATCAGCGGTGACCAAAAACTAGTTACTACATTTTCTTTTATTAAAACCGATAAAGGATTTTTACTTACCGGCATTAATTGACATTCTTGAGAACAACAAGATTTCTATTTTCGAGTTGTGCTCTTTTATTTTTCCTATGAATTCTTTTCGCTTCCTCTTTTTACCAGTGTAACACCAGCAAGAATTATAACAGCCGCAATGACAATCCAAATAGAAATCTGTTCACCCAGAATTAGCCATCCGAGAAATAGAGCTATGATTGGGTTTACATACGCATACGTCGCGACTAATGAAATTGGAAGATGGGCTATTGCGTAAACATAAGAGCCATAGCCAAGAAGTGAACCAAAGAATACTAAGTATAAATAAGCATAGAAGCTGTTTGTAGTAAAATGAAATTGGCTGCCTTCACCTAGAAATAAACCGAGTGTGGTTATTACTATACCGGCAATGATCATTTGAGTGGCTGCCCCCATCAATGGCTGCACTGTTACTTTTTTATATTTGGAATAAAGTGTTCCGACCGACCAGAAAAAAACAGCGAACATTAAACCAATTACTCCGGCAATATGAGAGGAATCGAAAAGACTTTTTAAATCACCACCAAAGATCAATGAAACTCCCAATAAACCAAGAATCAATCCAGCCGTAACTGTAAGATTAATTCTTTTTCCCTGAGGAAGGATTGCTTCAATCCCAACAACCCAGAATGGAACTGTGGTAATGAGTAAAGCTGTCAACCCGCTCGGAACCGACTGTTCGGCAAAAACAACTAAGCCGTTTCCCCCGCCAAGTAATAATAATCCGCTGATACCGAGATGAATTATATCATTCTTATTAGGCAGTTTATATTTTTTTAACAATAATAACAGCAGCATTATCGGACCGGCGGCAAGCCAGCGTAAACCGGTAAACAAAACCGGTGGTAAACTTTCTACGCCAATCCTAATTGCCAAATAAGTTGTTCCCCAAACTATGTAAATTGAAGCAAGCGCTAAATATGCTCTTGTATTTTTCCCTTTTTCCAATAAAGATTCCATATTAAAAATGGTCTACAAAATAATACTTAATTAGATCAAAGCACTAATCCAATTTGAGATGAATTATATTCAGGACGGTTCTAAAAATTATCGAATGGGAATATTTAATCCCGCCAAAGGCGGAACAGAGAAAACGCAAAGTCCGCAGAGAATATTGATATTTTTATGGCATAGCCATTCCTATGGCAGAACCGCTCTTCAGCCAATCATCATCTTCTATTAGTCATCCTTTCTTTTTGATTTATTTTCAGTAGTAAGGATAGAGCTATGCTAAAATATATTCCACCGAAAATTGAACATGGATGTTTTGACTTAACTTAAAATGATGAAAACCGGTTCCGGGTTCAAAAGCCTCGAAATATTTTGTAACTTATTTAGTAAAATAAACGTAATTACTTTTTAGAGCAGATATGATTGATAAATTACAAAAATGGATCGCCCCTTATCCGTGGATAGATAATAACGTAAAATTTCTTGCCGTACTTGTCGTTGCAATAATTTCCTATTATTTCTTAAAAAGAATTATTGTACCCCTCATTCGAAAAATTATTTACTCCACTTCAACACAGATAGACGACATTATTCTTTCAGGAAGAGTCTTAAACAAAATTTCATTTTTCGCACCCTTATTTGTTATAGATTCTTTCGCTTATCTGGAACCAACCTGGAGCAGTTTTCTAACTCGTCTGATCTCGATATTATATGTTTTGAATTTCACTTTTGTAATAACAACAATTCTCTCTGCCGCAAATGAGATTTATGAAAAAAATGAAAAGCATCGAGAACGCCCTATCAAAGGATATATTCAGGTAATCAAAATTATTGTCTACATTTTTGGCTCTATGTTGGTAACCGGAATTGTAATAGGTCGTTCCCCTTTGGAAATTATAGCCGGGCTTGGCGTTTTCGCGGCTATACTTGCTCTTTTATTCAAAGATATTATTCTTTCTTTTGTGGCAAGTATTCAAATTTCATCCTACGATCTTGTTCGTGTGGGTGATTGGATAGAATTACCAAAGTACGGTGCCGATGGAGATGTTATTGATATTTCACTCACTGTAATTAAAATTCAGAATTGGGATAAAACCATAACTTCTGTGCCGACTTATAAATTAATTGAAGACTCTTTCAAAAACTGGAGAGGAATGAAAGTTCTAGGTTCACGGCGCATTAAAAGAGCGGTTAACATCGATCAATCATCTATTCAATTTTGCACCGAAGAGATGCTTAATCGTTTCGAGAAGATCAGCCTAATTTCCGAATACATCCGCACAAAAAAGGAAGAATTAGATCAGATCAATCTGAAAAAAAATGTTGAGGAAGAGTCTCTTGTAAATAGAAGAAGGTTGACTAACATCGGAACATTCAGAATCTACTTAACAGAATATTTACGTCAACGGGAGGATATCAATCTCGACTACACCTTTATGGTGCGCCAGCTTCAATCGGGAGCTGACGGATTACCAATTGAGATTTATCTGTTCGTAAAGACAACTGAGTGGATTCAATATGAGAATATTCAGTCGGATATTTTTGATCACATACTCGCGGTAGTTCCGCAATTCGAATTAAATATTTTTCAGAGTCCTTCGGGAAGTGATTTCAAAAAATTAACCTACTGATCAATTAATCGGAAATAGTGCAGAGCCTTAAATCAGGAACGATCTATGAACACAACAGCAGCCTACGCAATTGCTCAAGCGTTAGTTGATCTTGGAGTACAAGTTGTCACTCATGTGCCCGGTTACGGTGGAAGTGAAGTATTCCAAGCATTCAACGAAATTGGACAGAAGCGATTGCAATATTCATTTCATGAAGAACCCGCATATACAATAGCGCATTCTGCTTCAATTCTCGGAAAAAGATCCGCTGTGTTAATGAAGGTTCACGGATTAACAAAAGCGGCAAACAGCGTAATAGATTCTCTTTATACAGAAACCACCGCGGGCTTTGTTACATTTCTGTTTGAGGACAAAAGCGGAAAACATTCAGACAGCATTCTGGAAGCGTCTTCAATCCTCGCCGGTTTATCTATGCCTTTCAAAATTGCCGAGACGATTAATTTATACAACGATGTTATAGACGCATTTAATGAATCCGAAAGAAGAAAACAACCATTTGCACTGGTGATCGATTCTTTGGAGATGTCCAAAGAAATTGTTTTCACGCAACAAGAAAATATAAAAAAGACTTTCCGCTACAGCAGAAATGTTTTTCATCATGTTGTACATCCGATGCTGTCAGAATATCAATACAAAATTTTTATAGCCAAAAAACTTGGGGGTGATACTGCTATAATTCAAAGACCGAATTTGCCTGTAGTTCCTAATCAATTGCCGGAGCGGGCAAAGAACACCGCAATAAAATATCACCCTCTCGCAACTGTATTCAAAAATTTCCGCGGTGATATTGTAACCGGCGATACAACCTCTGCTAGTTGTTTTGCATTTCCCCCTTTTGATTGCATTGATATCGTAACTTATCTTGGAGGAAGTGTTCCACTCGCCATCGGAGCTTATCTATCCGGTTACAAAAATGTTTGGGCTCTTACCGGAGATTTTGGATTTATCTCAGCGGGCCAACTTGGATTGATAGAAATACTCCAGCGTGAAATCCCGATTAAAATTTTAATTTTTTATAATAAGCAAGCCGCCGCAACAGGTGGTCAACCTATAAACAAAAAAATTCTGCGTCATCTTTTAGCCGGTTATGAAAAAAATTTGATGCATATTTCCAACCCGGATGATCCATTTGAAGTCGAATCGGTATTAAAAGAAGCAAGTTCATCGGATCAATTTAAAATTGTAATTGCGGATTACCCCGAATAGCGGAATCATGCAGGAACTCAACAACATATTTAAAAATATTCCCGACAAACTTAATAGGGAATTTATTGAAGAATTGCTATCAACAAAAAATTTCAAATTAGAGAGGATAGTCTCCGACGGACAAAAGTCTCCGGCAGATTTTTGGTATGATCAAGACGAAAATGAATTCGTCTTACTTCTTTCAGGTTCGGCAAAAATAAGTTTTGATAATGGAAAAATATTCGAATTGAATCCGGGTGATTATTTAATTATTAATGCTCATCAAAAACACCGGGTGGATTGGACAAGTACGGATCAAAAAACTTTTTGGTTGACATTATTTTTCTAGTATGAAATTACAATTGATTCAAATATTGTTTCTGTTGTTTCTCGTTACTAACATTTCATATGCTCAAATCGAATCGGCAAGCATCGGAGGTTCGCTTCATCTTGGAAATATAAGGGGTAATTCGCCCTCTGTTTCTACAATTGGCGGAACAATCTTTTTTGATTTCTTTCCCTGGTTCGAAAGTGATGTTTCATTCAGAACTTCATTTACTTATTCACAGATGGTAGAAAAATTTCTCCCGGAAAATAGAACCGGCAGGTATTATCCTTTCACAAAAATTTTTTCGTTAAAAGGATTTATACGCCAGGATTTTCCTTATCCGTTTTTCCTGGAGGAGGGCGCGGGATTAGTTTATCTCAACGATCGTACCTACAGCGATGTAAATATCTGGGAGTTTGGTGCAGGGTTCAGCACTTTATGCGGTTATGATTTTCGGAAAGATGGGGTAAGCGGTATTTCAATTGGTCTTGGTATAGATTACGGCATTACATTTACGCGAACAACAGCAAATTATTTTTTGGTATTCATGCAGACACAGTTTTACTTTTAATCCTCCTCAACTATTCTACTGAAAAATGATCTCCGAAAAATTAAGGGGACTTCTAAAAACAACAAAAATGATCAGCGGAAATCTGCTTTATCTGCGTTTTTCAGCGTTCTATTAAATAAAAAAAATAGTTTTTAGAAGCTTCATTAATATAACAAAGTTTGAGATCTTCACTTACTGCCGTAGAAAATTTACCGGGAGGAGAAAAGAACATTCTCACATTTTATATAGATCTCTCATCAACTCTTCAAATTGCGTAAAGTATAATGCTTGTTCCGGATCGCTTAGTGCCTTTGGAGGATCGGGATGAAACTCAACCATTATTCCGTGTGCACCAACTACCTTAGCAGCTTTAGCCAGAGGAACAACCTTGTTACGTTCACCAACCGCATGAGACGGATCAACAATAACGGGCAGGTGAGTTAATTCTTTCAAAACGGGAATCGCGCTTAGATCTAATGTATTTCTTGTAGCGGTTTCAAACGTTCTTATTCCTCTCTCGCATAAAATTACCTGTCGGTTTCCCTGAGATAAGATATACTCCGCTGCATTGAGCCATTCATCAATGGATGCCATCATTCCGCGTTTTAACATTACTGGACGATGAGACTTTCCCACTTCTTTCAGCAATGCAAAGTTCTGCATATTTCGCGCGCCAATTTGTAATATATCCGATTTTTTTGCAACATCGGCAACTTGATCGGTGTCCATAACTTCTGTAATCACCGGCAAATTATAATATTTTCCGGCATCTACAAGCAGATTTAATCCGTCTAATCCCATTCCCTGAAAACTGTAAGGAGACGTACGCGGTTTGAAACAACCGCCTCGAAGAATTTGTGCGCCATTTTCTTTTGCCTCTAAGGCGCATTGCATAATCATCTCTTCAGATTCAACCGAACAGGGTCCTGCAATTACAACAAAATTATCTCCGCCAATAACAACGTCTCGTACTTTAATAATTGTATCATCGCTTTTATACTCACGACTGGCGAGCCTATAATTTTTTGATTTCGTTTTTTTGATAACTTTGATTGACGGATCAACAGTGAGAGGTAATTCCTCTTTATCAATTTGCGAATCAAGAATTTTTGTGTATTCCAATTTTGTTTTTACCAGTTCCTGAGAAGGATAACTTCCAAGAATTTTCATAAACCTTGTATGCTGTCCTAACTCATCCAATACATTCTTAATCTTTTCATCAATTATATTCCCCTCAAAATCCAGATAAAACATCTCCTCCCACGGATTACCGATAATCGGGCGCGATTCCAGTTTGGTTAAATTCACATTGTATTTACGAAATATTGTTAACGCCTCTACCAACGATCCCGGAGTATGCGAAGTAGCCATTACAACCGAGGTCTTGCACGGCACCCGTGTATCGACTTCATGAGGCTTGCGAGATGCGATTAAAAAACGGGTGTAATTTTCTGATTGATTGGCAATATCATTCTTCAAAATTTTTAATCGAAACAATTTGGCGGCTTCTTCACTTGCAATTGCGGCGAAAGATGAATTACCCTCTTCCTTTATTTTTTGAACTGACAATGCAGTATCTACAAAATACTCAACTCCAACATTAGGTATCGATTCTAAAAATTTACTGCATTGTGCCGCTGCTTGGTGATGAGCATAAACCTTTTTGATCTTTGTCAACGGTATCTCTTCTAATGCCACAAGACAATGTTTCACTTGAAATTTTTCTTCACCAACAATTGATAACGTTGTATGAAGGAGAAGATCATACACCTCATTGATACCCCCTGAAGTAGTATTTTCTATCGGAAGGAATGCATAATCACTTTCTCCCTTTTCTACAGATTCTATTACTTCATCAAACAGCTTTTTGAAAATGAAAGTCAAATCGTAATTAAAATGTGTAAAATATTTTTGAGCAGCTAAAAAACTATACGAGCCTTCAATTCCCTGTATGGCAACTCTAATGAATTTCTTCTTCTCTCCTTTAGTGTTCAATTTAGATTGAATAAAATTCTGCTGGAGCCGAACGGAGTCTTCTATAATTTCGTAATAAACTTTTGAAAGGAAATTAGAATCCAACCCTTCCTTCTTCCCTATCTTAATCAAACGATTCAATAATTCCGATTCTCTTTTCTGATCTCGGATAGCCCTGTTCGAGGTTTCCTTTTCAACAATAACTGCTCTGCTCAATTTTCTTCTTTCCGCCAACAGTTTAATTAGGACTGAGTCCAGATTATTAATTTTATCTCTCAAAGCGGAAATATTTTGCTTTTTCTTAGCCATAAAAGTTTTTCTTAGTTTTTTTAATAATTGCGCCTGAAACTAAATATTTTTTAGGGATAATGAAAGTATTATAGATTCTCGAATTGATTTAATTGACTAGAAATCAATTTGTTATTATGTTTGAAAAAGATATTAGTCTCCAATATTCTATCAGATAGACTCATAATGGGAGTTGAATATGGGAAATCAATCACGCCGCGACTTCTTAAAAACCGCCGCACTAGTAGGTACCGCAGTAACAGGATTATCATCAAAAAGTAAAGCAGCACCGAAGAATATTTTATCTGAGGATCGGATGGGTGTTTTAGTTGACACAACTGTCTGTATAGGATGCAGAAAATGTGAATGGGCTTGTAAAACTGCACATAACCTTGAAACTCCTTCAATCGATTTTTATGATGATAGAAGCGTATTCAAGGAGAGAAGAAGACCAGACGATAAGGCCTTGACCGTCGTCAATGAGTATCAAAAAAACAATTCGCACGATTTGCCGATTAATGTAAAAGTACAATGCATGCACTGTGATCACCCGGCATGTGTTTCAGCATGTATTGTAGGAGCTTTTTCCAAGGAAGAAAATGGATCGGTTATTTGGGATGGAGACAAATGTATTGGATGCCGTTACTGCATGGTAGCTTGTCCATTTCAAGTTCCGGCATTTGAGTATGAGGAGGCTCTTAAACCGGATATTAAAAAATGTGATTTTTGCTTTGAGAGAACTTCTAAAGGTAATATACCTGCTTGCATCGAAATCTGTCCGGTAGAAGCCGTTACTTACGGCAGTCGCGAAGACTTGGTTGAAGCCGCCCATCAAAAAATTAAAAATTATCCAAGCCGGTACATTAACCGTGTTTTTGGTGAGTATGAAGTTGGCGGAACGTCTTGGATTTACTTAGCCAACAAAGAGTTTGAACAATTAGATTTTCCTAAACTTGGAAGAGATGCAGCCCCGGGAGTTAGTGAAGCAATTCAGCATGGTATCTTTGCCTATTTTGTTCCGCCCGTTGCTCTCTACGCTCTGCTCGGTGGAGTAATGTGGATAAATAAGAACAAAAAGAAAACTGATAACGAGACGGAGATATAATCATGGAAGAGATGAAACCCGTACCAATGAAAAAGAAATATTTTACTCCGATCGTTATTGCTTTGGTAGTCCTAGCCATAAACGGCGCTTTATTTTTACTTGCAAGGTTTGCATTTGGAATTGGCGCAGTAACTAATTTAGATAATCAACATCCGTGGGGAATTTGGATTGGTCTTGATGTTGCGGCAGGTGTAGCATTAGCCGCCGGCGGTTTTACTACCGCGGCTTTAGGTCATATAATGCACAAAGATCAATATCAAGCAATTATTCGTCCGGCTCTATTAACCGCCGCGCTTGGATATACGTTTGTAGCTGTTAGTGTTATGATCGACCTTGGACGTCCATATTTTATCTGGCATCCGCTGATAATGTGGAATGGAAGTTCCGTTCTCTTCGAGGTGGGTATCTGTGTTATAATTTATTTGGTCGTTCTATACATAGAATTTTTACCAATAGTAACTGAACGATTTATTGGAAGAGTAAATCTTCCCGGTTTTTTGAAACGCTTTAATAATTGGCTCGAGAAATTTCTACGCATCCTTGACAAAGGATTGGAGAAGACAATGTTCATTTTCATTATTGCCGGTGTAGTTCTTTCTTGTCTGCATCAATCATCTCTTGGAACATTGATGGTAATAGCCGGACCAAAGATGCATCCGTTATGGCAAACACCAATTCTTCCTTTGCTCTTCTTGCTTTCAGCAGTTGCCGTAGGATTTCCGATGGTAATTTTTGAATCTCTTATCACCTCTCGATCATTCGGATTAAAACCGGAAACACACATTCTATCTAATCTTGGCAGTATGGTTGCACCTCTGCTTGGAATATATCTTGCATTCAAAATTGGTGATATGGTGATTAGAGGAACATTCGTCTATCTGACTACTATCACCAGCGTTAGCGTTATGTTTACGGTTGAAATGTTGCTTGGTGTTATTATTCCGTTAAGAATGTTTATGTCAAGACAAGTTTCAAAATCACCTGTTGGACTTCTAATTGCATCATTTTTAGTTATTATGGGTGTTTTCCTAAATCGGTTAAACAATTTTTTAGTTGCATACACTCCGCCCTATGAAGTTCATTCATATTTTCCATCTATAGGGGAAATTTCTGTTACCGTTGGATTCATCGCCTTCGAAATTCTTCTTTTTAGATTAGCAGTATTAATCTTTCCAATAGTAAGTGTTCCCGAAGGAGCTGCTCAAAAAACGAAATATTCCGTTAGAGGAGGCACACGATGAGAATTAAATTCTTAATCGCATTTTTATTTTGCGTTTTCAGTCTAAACGCACAAAATAAAAAAGCAGCACATCCTAATCTTAACGGGATTTCATGTAGAACATGCCACACATGCGATATTCCTACTAAAGAAAATCCGTGTATCATTCCATGCCCTCGCGAAAAGATGGTATCTATTGATCAATCGCCCGAAGAGGGACCAGCAGTACTAATAATTGATAAATTCAAAAAGCAATCAGATATCTACGCGCCGGTTGTTTTTTCACACCGGCTTCATGCAGAGATGAGCGGTATGGCAGGTGGATGCAAAATGTGCCATCACTATAACCCTCCGGGACAAGTTATTGGATGTACAGACTGCCACGAACTTGTAAGAAAAAGAAGTGATGTAAGCAAACCGGATTTGAAAGGTGCATATCATAGACAATGCATTGACTGTCACAGATCATGGAGCGGTAAGGTTGAATGCGAATCATGCCATAGTACAAATAAGAACTCGGTGAAAATTCAAGAACAAAAACTTGAAGTGAAAAGCGCAAAACGTATTCATCCAAAAATCATTACTCCAACTACAATAAAATTTGATACTCCAAAAGCCGCAGGCAAATTAGTAACGTTTTATCACACCCAGCACAATGAATTATTCGGATTGGAATGTCAGACTTGTCATTCCAACGAGAGTTGCGGCAAATGTCATACAAAAAATAAACCCGGATTGTTAAAAACTAAAACTGTTGAACAAAAGCATACCGTCTGTTCTAATTGTCATAACACTAAATCTAATTGTTCCAGTTGCCATGCTAATAGCGTAAAAGATCCTTTCAATCATAAATCAGCAACAGGATTTGACAATTCAAAATTTCATTCTAAACTTTCTTGTAACAGATGCCATGTGCAAAAAGGGAAATTTACCGGGCTTAACGGCGATTGCATCAATTGTCACGGTAAATGGACTCAAGAAAATTTTAAGCATAAAATTACTGGTCTAACTCTTGACGAAACACATTTGGCTATGGAATGTGCCGACTGTCATCAAGATAAGAATTTTGCAAAACCGGCATGCTCAAATTGCCACGACGATAAGTCATATCCGAAGAATGTTCCGGGAAAACTTAAAAAGAATTAATGAAGCGTGTAAAAAAAATATTGTTTCGGAAAATCAGCTTAAAACTCATTTGGGTAGTTAGTATAACTGCAATTCTAATTATTGGGATCTATTCATACTTCAACGTTAAATCTCAAAGCGATGTTTTACAGTCGGAAGTGGAGCGTCATGCAAATCAACTTAGTGAGTCTGTTAAGAATTCAACGCGATATGTAATGCTGCTCAACCAGAGAGATCATATTCAGGAGATGATTACCAGGATAGGAAAAGATCCGGCGATTTCAAATGTTCGCATTCTCAACAAAGAAGGGGAGATAATTTATTCAGCACATAAAGATGATATAGGAAAGATGCTTGATAAAAGAGCCGAGAGCTGCTACGCTTGTCATGTTGAGAATAAACCGCTCGAAAAACTTCCTATGAAAGATCGCACGAGAGTTTTCAAAACGAGTTCTGATTCTCCAAGAGTACTTGGAGTTATTAATCCTATCTATAATGAAAAATCGTGTTATGAAGCAGATTGCCATGCTCACTCTCCAAATGCAAAAGTTCTTGGAGTACTCGACGTTACAATTTCTCTTGCCGAAGTTGACGAACAAATTAGACAGAATGAAATTCGCGAAGTTCTTTTTGCTGTCATAGCAATTTCTGCAATTGGATTTATTATAGGATTTTTTGTGAAGCGCTGGGTGGATAGTCCTGTAAAGGAATTAGTAAAAGCAACAGATCAAATTGCTGCTGGTAATTTAACTTATTCGATAAAAAATTTGAGCAATGATGAATTGGGAAGTCTTGGTAAATCATTTAATAATATGACCAGGAAACTCGACGAAACCAATCAACAGCTTTATCAATCAACAAAGATGGCTTCGTTAGGGCAACTGGCGGCGGGAGTTGCCCACGAAATCAACAATCCTCTGACGGGAGTTCTCACTTACAGCAGTTTTCTTCTGAAAAGAACAAAAGATAATCCGCAGATGCAGGAAGATCTAAACGTTATTGTTAGAGAGACGATGCGCAGTCGTGAGATTGTAAGAGGTCTGCTGGATTTCGCGCGTCAATCTACTCCTAAAAAGAGTCTGATTAATATCAATGAGATTATAAATCGTGCGGAGGCGGTTATAAAAAACCAGTTGAAATTGAGGCGCGTTAACTTAATTGTAAATTTTGATGATACTCTCCCTAAAATAACGGCGGATGCAAATCAGATCCAGCAGGTTTTCCTGAATTTATTTGTGAACGCGATTGATGCTATAGGCGACAGCGGCGGCAATATCATAGTCAAAACTGCACAAATTAGTTTATCCCCAAAAAGAACCACACAAATTAAAAATGCGGTTTGCGGTAAGAACCATTCGTTAATTGATACAGAATATAAAATTGGCGGAATGGCATCTCTTAAAGTGAAGATAAAAACAGGTGTGAATGAAGGCTTTGTTCATCTCGATCCGGTCTACGGTAAACATCGTAATTACTTTGGAATATCATTAGATAATCAAAATAATATTACCCTTACCTGCCCAACCTGTGATATTTCTCTTCTTGATAAAAACAGTTCTTGCCCGTATTGCGGTGGATCGGTTTTCAAAATTCAAATTCCCAATCAAGGATATTTTGAAGGATGTGCTACTTTTAAGGATGACTTTCAAAAATGGGATTTGATTGACCGTGCCGATGATAGAAAATTTGTTGAGATTGAAATAACCGATTCCGGCTGTGGAATTCCGTCGGAGAATATATCAAAAATTTTTGAACCGTTTTTTACTACTAAAGGACAGCGCGGGACCGGACTTGGGCTTTCTGTTATTTGGGGAATTATTGATAATCACAACGGATCAATCTCCGTTAAAAGTGAAGTTGGAAAGGGAACTACATTTTCTATAAAACTTCCGCAAGAAGAAGAAATTAAAAATATTTCATGAAAGAAACTAAAAACATATTAATCATTGATGACGAACAAGTTGTAATAGATTCTATTTCAAAAATATTGATGATGGAGAATTATTCTTTTGATTCCTCGATGGATACTCAAGCTGCACTTGCCCGCCTCGAGCTTACTAATTATGATCTGATCATTTGTGATATAATGCTTCCAGGGATGGATGGATTTCAGTTTTTGGCAAAACTTGAATCTATTAATGTAAACTCTCCGGTAATTATGACAACAGGATTTTCAACAATAGATAATGCAGTAAATTCGCTTTATAGTGGTGCAATTGAATTTATTCCGAAACCATTTACCGTAGATGAATTGATCAGCGTCATTCATAGAGGAATAAAATATAGTACTTTGAATAAATCGAGAAAATTGAATGTGGATTCTATTCTACTTGTGCCATGCCCGGCTAAATATTTTCGTCTCGGTTACTCAACCTGGATGAATAAAGAATTGGATGGGTCGGTGTTAACCGGCGCAACCGATTTTTTTATCAAGACACTTGAACAAATAAAAAGAATAGAACTACTTCAGATAAATGAAGTTCTTACTCAAGCATCACCCGCAGTAAAATTTGAAACTGAGGACGGTTTAATCCATCAATTGTACGCCGTAATAAGCGGAACAATTATATCAAGAAATGATATGCTATTAGAAGAACCGGAATTGTTGGAGAAAGATCCATACTTCGAGGGATGGATATATAGAATTATCCCAACAGAACTCGATTACGAAATGACATTATTAATTCCATGCAGCTCAGACAGATCATAAACAAAGTTTATTAACACAAGGAGACATAATCATGCCACTCTTCATTCTGGCCGTTATAATTTTCATTATCGCTGATATAATTATTAGATACGCGATAAAAAAAATCAACGAGAAGAAAATTCGTAAAGAACGAGAATCCATTTTAGAAGAAAGCATCACAATTGATTTAAGCCAAGAAGCAGTTTCGCTTAAACGTGCCGAAGTACCTAATCCAAAAGCAAAAATTTTATGTGTTGATGACGAAGATATCATCCTGGATAGTTTCAGAAAGATTCTTGTACTTGATGGTTATTCTATTGATACGGTTACCTCCGGCTATCAAGCTATGAATCTCATCAAATCCCACCATTATGATTTTATTTTTACGGATTTGAAAATGCCTGAGATGGACGGAGTTGAAGTCACTAAGTCGGTAAAATCCTTGCGCCCCGATATCGATGTTATTATTGTAACCGGTTACGCTACTGTTGAAACTGCCGTTGAGTGTATGAAATTGGGCGCGATGGACTACGTTCAAAAACCATTCTCCGAAGATGAATTGCTCGAGTTTACAAAAAAATCTCTGATCAAGAGACAGGACAGAATTCACAAGCAGCTTAAACCACGCGTTCACATAACTCATTTGAGCGAAGAAGAGAAATTAAATATAGGAGAATTCGCTATTCCTGGTGGTGTTTTTATTTCAGATGGACATTGTTGGGCGGCGATCGCTCAGGACGGAGCCGTTCGCATCGGTTTGGATGATTTTGCGAAAAAACTCATTGGCAAGATTGACGATATTGAGTTTCCAAACCTCGGAATGAATATCGCTCAGGGTCAGCCCTTATTCTTAATCAAGCAGGGTAAAAAGTCGATCCAATTTAATTCTCCGGTAAGCGGACATGTTGCTAAAGTGAACCACGATCTTGGCGATAATATTGATGCGCTGGACTATTCTACTTACGAAAAGAATTGGATCTGCATTATCGATGCGGATAAGCTGGATACAGAGCTAACTCAGCTTAAGATTGGAAAGAACGCTGTTAGTTTTTATCAAGAAGAGATTGATAGATATACAAAGAAGATCAAAATTTTGATCGGGAAAGATGAATCCGGGAAAGAAAGTTTTGAACTTTACTGGGGGCAGCTGGAAAATTTGAAAGAGAAAGACTGGTATATAATTACCAGTGAGTTCTTTAAAAAATAAAAAAATATTCTTTTTTTCTAATTTCTGAGGAAAAAGGTGACCATCCTTTCTCCTTTTTATTTTATGTGCGTTGACAAAGTCCTGTGAACTGAATATTTTAACCATAGATATTAGTGTCTTTTATCTGATATAACGTACAAGAAGTTCTTCTTTTAATAAATATTGAAGATCTTGCTCGAATTTTCTCATGATTAACTTTTGAGTGGGTTCGAATTACGTTCTAATAGCTATTTATACGCATGATTTTGGAATTATATTGGTCAACTCAAAAGAAAAATTTATGAAATATTATTTATCACTCCTTTTCACTTCTGTCATTTTACTTTCATCAATAAATGCTCAGAGCAAAGATGATCAAGTATGCCTGGATTGCCACAACGATAAAACCTTAATAGCAGAACGTGGCGGCAAAAAGATTTCTATGTTTATTAATGGAAAGGAGTTCGCGGGTTCTGTACACAAAGAGATATCCTGCACAGGCTGTCATTCTGATGTAAATGCAAACGACCTTCCTCATCCGGAAAAACTTTCAAAAGTTAATTGCGCGCCATGCCATGATCAAGCAGTTCTCCATTTTGAGAGAAGCTTGCACGGCATCGCATTAAAAAAAGGGAGATTTTTAGCCCCAACCTGTGCTTCCTGTCATGGTAAGCATAATATTCTCAAGAGTAAAAATCAAAAGTCACAAACTTTTGTTACAAATATTCCAAGCTTATGCGGTCAATGCCATAAAGAAGGCACTCAAGTTGTAAAATTGGCTAATGTAAGAGAACGCAAAGCACTGCAAGACTATTCCGAATCTATACATGGTATCGGACTTTATAAAAGCGGTTTAACAGTTACGGCAGTTTGTACAAGCTGTCATACTTCGCATGATATTCTTCCTCATGAAAATCCGTTATCAACTATCAATAGAAATAAAATTGCATCTACTTGTATGCAATGCCACGCAAAAATTGAAGAAGTACACTTAAAAGTAATTCGCGGAGAACTTTGGGAAAAAGAAACTCATAAAATTCCTTCTTGTGTGGATTGTCATCAGCCGCATAAAATAAGAAGAGTTTTTTATGATGCAAATTACCCTGATGAAAACTGTATGAAATGCCACAGTAACAAAGATTTGGTAAAAGTAGTTGATGGGGAAAAAAAATCACTCTTCGTTGATATTAATAAATTTAAAAATTCTGTTCATAATCAAAGCTCGTGTATTAAATGTCATACAAATGTTTCACCTTCAAAAAATCCTATCTGCCTAAATTCCGGGAAAGTGGATTGTTCAATCTGTCATGCTTCTCAGGTAGATGATTATAAAATCAGCATTCACGGGCAGAAATATTATAAAGGTGAAAAAACCGCTCCTTATTGTACAGACTGCCATACGGGTCATGAAGCTCAATCCAAAAAGAATATTTCTTCACCTACATTTGCAAGAAACGTTCCTGAACTTTGCGGAAAGTGCCATCGCGAGGGATTGAGTATTGCGGCAACTAAAGATGCGAGCAATAAAGGAATTATTGCTAATTATAAGGAAAGTATTCACGGCAAGGGATTAATTCAAAGCGGACTTCTTGTAACTGCAACTTGTGTTGATTGTCATTCAAGTCATCGCGAGTTACCTAAAGCAGATCCAAGATCTACAGTAAATCCTTTAAATGTTGCTACAACATGCTCTAATTGTCACCTCGGTATTTATGAAGCTTTTAAGAGCAGCATTCACAGCCCATCATTTAATAAAACAGATAAAAAATTACCAACATGCAGTGACTGCCATTTTTCGCATGAGATCGAAAGAGTAGATTTAGAAGATTTTAGACAAAGTATTACCAGGCAATGCGGAGGATGTCATAAAGATGTAACAAGTACATATTTTGATACATTCCATGGAAAAGTTACTAAACTTGGGTCTGCCAGTGCGGCAAAATGTTATGACTGCCACGGCGCTCATAATATTTTACCTGTATCATACACGGCTTCTACTTTAAGCCGCCATAATATCATTCAGACCTGTCAATCTTGTCATCCTAATTCAAACAGAAAATTTGTTGGATATTTAACACACGCTACACATCATGATAGAGATAAGTTCCCAATTTTATACTTCACATTTTGGTTTATGGTAATTCTGTTAGTAAGCACTTTTACATTTTTTGGTGTGCATACAATATTGTGGTTTCCAAAAGCATTCCAGGAAAGGAAAAGAATTAAAGCATTAATTAGGGAGAGTGAAAATACTCATGAGTGAAATTCAACATAAAGGAAAATATTACGAACGTTTTGATGCTTATTCAAGGTTCTTACACATACTTGTAATTATCAGTTTCATATCTTTAGCTATAACAGGAATGATAATAAAATTTGCAGGTGTTGGTATATTTCAGATATTATCGGATTTTTTAGGTGGATATGAAGTTACGGGTTTTATCCACCGTGTTGGAGCCATACTTACTTTTATCTATTTCTTTTTACATATCGTATATCTTTTAAAAAAATCTCATGGCAGAAGAACATCAATTTTATTATTACTAAAGGGCGAAAACTCTTTAATGTTTAATAGGAAAGATCTCACAGAGTTAATCCAAACTATAAAATGGTTTATAGGTAAAGGACCGCGGCCACAGTACGGAAGATGGACATATTGGGAAAAATTTGATTACTGGGCTGTATTTTGGGGCGTTTCTATGATTGGAGGAAGCGGATTGATTTTATGGTTCCCCGAATTTTTTACAAGCTTAGGTTTGCCCGGTTCTATTATTAACGTTGCCACAATTATTCACAGTGATGAAGCTCTTCTCGCCGTTGGATTTATTTTTACCTACCACTTTTTTAACACACATTTTAGACCGGATAAATTTCCTATTGATACCGTTATTTTCACCGGTAAAGTTCATTTAGCTGAATTGAAGGATGACCGTCCAAGAGAATATGATGCTATAATGAATGACCCTGAATTACAAAAAAAAATAGGTGATGCTCCGCCTGAATTCTTAGGTAAAATTGCAAAAATATTTGGTTTTACTGCTCTTTCTTTAGGAATTTTCTTAGTAATCCTAATAATTTATTCTATGATATTCTTGTATCAATAACCGTAGGTGAATTTTATATTAGGTATAGTAAACGTTAAAAGAAAAAGCTGAACTGAAGATAATATATTTTAACTCGTATTATCCGCACAAAAATATACTGAAATATATACAAAACTATTTTTTTTATAGAGCAATTGAAAGCTAATCTGAATTATGAGGCAATGCATGTTGGACGTATCAAAAAAAGCATTTCAATTTTTTTTTATTTTATTTTTATTTTTTTTACAGGGACAAATATCTGCGCAAGATTTTAACTGCCTTAACTGTCATGAAAATGTAATTCAGAAATCAGTTCACAACGAAGCAATTAGTTGCCAGGATTGCCATCAAGGTGTTAAGGATGAAAGCCATACTGAAAAGAAGAAATACACTAAAGTTAAATGTGAAAACTGCCACGAAGAATATGCAAATCTTGTTAATAGCGATATTCATCATAGGTTAAAGGGAAAAGTAAAGAATCCGCCAGATTGCAAAAAATGCCATGGCACGCATGAAATTAATCCGCCTCCCAAAGAAAATAAATTGAAAGTGAAGGAGTATTGCTCAAAATGTCACACAAGCATGGTTATGGCAAATCCTTATCACTCAAAAGTTGTTGAGGCAAATACATGTTTAAGTTGTCATAAACAGAACGGCTTTTCAAAACTGAATCAATCGGTTCACAAAAATTTGGAATGCGCCGATTGCCACAATTATATTTCACATAATCTTAGAAACCATCCTAAAAATGTGGGCAATGCGCAAAAAGCAGATTGCTATTTATGCCATTCCGCTATTGCTAAAGAGCATAGAGAAAGTATTCATGGAATTTCACTTGACGCCGGTGTTGATGAAGCAGCTATGTGCTGGGATTGTCATGGTTCTCATGATATTAATTACGTGAAAGATTCTTTCAGCAAAGTTCATCCTTCAAATTTAGCCTCAACCTGTGGAAACTGTCACGATAATGAAACTAAGATGAAGAAATTTGATATCGGTATTAAAAAACCGGCAGAGAATTTTTCAAATTCTGTCCATGGAAAATTAGTACAGGAAGGAAAAATTAATGCGGCTAACTGTAGTTTCTGCCATGGCGTTCATGATATTAAAAATATGGTTCAATCCAGTTCTAAAATTTCCCCTTACAAAATTCCTGAAACTTGCGGGCAGTGTCATCAAAAAGTAACCGAAGAATATCTGAAATCAATTCATTGGATACGCGCTAAAAAAGGATTTAGAGAATCGCCGGTTTGTAATGACTGTCATAGCGAACATCAAATGAAAGCAGTTTCTACCGACGCTGAACGATTAGAACAAAAAATATTGCAGGAAAAAGCATGTGTTAGCTGCCATTCTAACCCGCGTATTGCAGAACGTTTTGGTATTGAAGGCGTAGAAGCGGCAAATTATCAAGACAGTTATCACGGGCTTGCAGTTATGCGTGGCGATAAAAAAGCTGCAATGTGCGTGGATTGCCATAACGTCCATATGATTTTACCAAAATCTCATTCCGAATCATCGGTTAATCCTGATAATGTTACAGCTACTTGCCAAAAATGTCACGAAGGCGCTTCAATAGTTTTTTCCAAAAGCTATTCCCACAAATCTCAAAATGAAGAAGCCGCTTACGTTGAAAATATTGTTGAATCTATCTATTTCTGGTTAATCGTTTTGATTATTGGAGGTATGGTTATTCATAATTTATTGATTTTTATTTATGAGATTAGAAAGAAAAAGAAACATCTCAATACCGAAATAATAATATTGCGCTTTACTAAAAATGAAGTAATCCAGCATTATCTACTCTTATCTTCATTTATAATTTTAGCAATAACCGGATTTGCATTAAAATATCCAACAAGCTGGTTTGCACATACATTGTTTAGTTTGGGAATGACCGAAACAGTCCGACAGAACGTTCACCGAATAGCCGCTGTTATTATGATTCTAACTGGCCTTTATCATACAGGATACCTTCTTTTTACGGCAAGAGGAAGAGACGTTTTATACAATTTACTTCCAAGATGGAGCGATTTTATAGAAGCTCGCGATAATGTTCTCTATTATTTACGAATAAATAAAGAAAAACCAAAGTTTGATAAATATGATTACACAGAAAAAGCCGAATATTGGGCCTTAATTTGGGGTACCATTGTAATGGGCTTTACAGGTTTTGTTCTTTGGTTCCCAACAATTGTAGGAAATTGGGCGCCTGAATGGTTTATTAAAGTAAGTGAAATAATCCATTTTTACGAAGCAATATTAGCGTCGTTAGCAATTGTTGTTTGGCACTGGTTTTTTGTCATATTCCATCCGCACGAATATCCAATGAGTCTTACCTGGATAGATGGTAAAATGTCTCTTCATACTTATCGCCATCACCATGAAAAACATTTTAGAAGAGTTGTTCTTGAGTGGAGGGAATTCAAGAGTGGAATACGTGACATTAAAAAAGTTAGCAACAGTACAAAATTGTTTACTTCAACTTTAGAGAAAAATGGTCTGGATCCGAACTCGGTCATTCAGCATGAAATAGATAATGACCCTGAACTAAGAATTTGGCTGGAAGAAAAATTAGAGTCAAAAAAGGAAGTAAAAGAAAATATTTAATAAGAAAAAGAATTCTAATTAGATAGAATGTTGCCTATTAAACGTAAATGGGCTATTTTGAAATAGGATTAAGAAGTTCTTTTATATAATTCAACATTTTTGAAGTCCGTTACTTAAATAATTCCATGGAGGAATAAAAATGAATTACAAAACTTCATTACTCGTATTAATTATTATTGCTGCTTATTTAGTTACCCCTACTTATTCGTTTGCACAAGCTAAATATGTTGGTTCAAAAGTTTGCGGCATGTGCCATAAAACTGAAAAGCAAGGACAGCAATTAAAAATTTGGTCGGACAGCAAACATTCACAAGCATATAAAACATTATTAACACCAAAGGCAGATGAAATTGCAATGAAAAAAGGTGGTAAAAAAGCTGCTGAGACACCAGAATGCTTGAAATGTCACGTTGGTGATAATGCTTTGGTAGAGTCTGCGTTCAAAGAAGAAGGCGTTCAATGCGAAACTTGTCATGGTGCTGGTTCAGATTATAAAGCTATGGCAGTTATGAAAAACAAAGCAGATGCTATTAAAAAAGGTATGACCGATCATAAAGACGTAGCAAAATTTTGCGTAACATGCCACAACGCAGATAGCCCTACTTTCAAAGGATTCAAGTATGAAGAAATGTGGAAAAAAATCGCTCACGCAACACCGAAAGGTTAATACTATCTTATAGAGCATAAAATGAAAAAAATATTTTTATTTGTTTTGTTTTTAAGTCTGCCATTAATTATTTCTGCCCAAAATATTAATGGCAGCATCTCTTCTTCTTTTTATACATTCGAGAGATTTGATTCTCTAAACTCCTCAGACACTTTTATAAGAAACTTCGAAGCATTATCTCTAAATCTGAACTACAAAAAAATCTCGCTACGAACGCGTATGAATTTTGAGACGAATCTTGGTAAATTGCTTGATGCTGATCCTCGGTTGAGATTTTACAATCTGTATTTAGAGGCACGTGATATCTTTGACGTGTTTACCCTCAAACTGGGAAGGCAACCACTTTTTACTCCTGTTGCCGGCGGTTTATATGATGGGGTGAACCTAAAGTTTAGATACGCAGGCGTTAGTATCTCCGGTTATTATGGAGGAAATGTTCCCGCTTATCAAAAGATGAAAATCACTAATGATCTTAAAAATGATTATGTATTAGGCGGAAAATTTGAAGTGAATTTTCTTGATCATTTTAATTTTGGTTTAAGCTACATTGACAAGAATTTTAAACCGCTTGATATTACGGCTTGGCGATTAGATGCAAATCTTAACTTGATTCAATTACTCATCGAACAAAAATCGAATCAGTATAAATTCCTCACCGCCGACGCATCATATTTTAATGAGGGAGTGATGAATTTCGACACCCGTTTCGAATATGATCTAAATTTTAATGCGATGTCAAAATTTGAAGTTAATGGTCGTTTAATGGCTACAGACGCTCTCGGTGTTGATCTGTATTACAATTACCGTGAGCCTAAGATTCGCTATAACTCAATCTTCTCTGTTTTCAATTACGGCAATTCGCAAGAAATTGAAGGCGGTGTTGATTATAGACTCAGCAAGAATTTTACAGTCTTCGGAAAATATGGATATGTTAAATACAAAGATGAAAACTCATCGAGGCTGAACGTTGGGACTACCACAAAATACGGAAGTCTCAGTTACAGAAAGACGTTTGGCTATTCCGGCGAGCTTGATATGATTTCGATTTACACTGCACATACTTTTGCGGATGGTTTCATTACTCCGTCATTAGGAGTAGCGTTCACAACTTATAAACTCTCCAAGGATTCTGAAGTTAATAATATTACTACTCTTCTTGGCGGAGTTAATTTAAGACCATGGAAAGATTTTTCATTCGATCTGCAAGGTCAATATTTCAATAACAAAATTTACAAGAATGATTTCAGAATTTTATTCAAAGTAAATTATTGGTTCAATACTAATCTCTAATATATTATGAAAATAAAATATTTTTATACCGTCTTTGTTCTTTCCCTCATATGTTTTTTGACGATTGCAGCTATTAGCCAGGTTGAGATCATTGAACAGGGGAAAACGAACAAAGAAGTAATTAAATTTTCTCACAAAGTTCATAAAGAAGTAACTGATTGCGCATCTTGCCATACCGGTGCTGCCGAAAGTAGCACTTTAAGTACACGGTTACTTCCGGAAAAATCCGTTTGTGCAACTTGCCATGATGTAAATGACGAGAAGAATTGTACACAATGCCATTACGATGAAAAATATGAACCGCTAATTCAAAAAGAACCGGAATTGATCTTCAATCATAAATTTCATTTAACCGGTCAAAAACTTGAATGCGAATCGTGTCATAAGGGTTTGAGTGATGTTGATTATAGTTTCGAATCTGTTGCATCAAAACCGGCAATGATGATTTGCAATGATTGCCACAACGGAAGCGGAAGCGCTATCGCAACCACCGCTTGCGAGTCTTGCCATATATCTACGGTTGGGTTAATTCCTCAAGATCATAAGCAAGTTTCCTTCCTAAAATTTCACAAATTTAGCGCGACAAAAGAGAATTCACAGTGTCAAATGTGCCATGATAATTCTTTTTGCGAATCGTGCCATGTTTCTACTACTATGATTCCGGAGAATAATACAAAACGAAATTTCTTCACTCCATATTCTCCTCACAAATTTGTTGATAACACAAAGCAACAAAATATTACGCGTGTACATGATCTTAATTACCGCTTTACTCACGGAATTGATCTGAAGGGTAAAACGAGCGAGTGTCAAACGTGCCATCAGACAGAAACATTCTGCGCGGAGTGTCATGATTCAAAAACGAGAGATTTTGCTTTGGAGGGAAATGTTCCGGCGTCTCATAGAGCACCAAATTTTGTAACTGTTGGTGTTGGAACGGGCGGCGGACAACACGCAATTCTTGCAAGAAGAGATATTGAAAGATGTTCTTCATGCCATGATCTTCAAGGCGCAGATCAAAACTGTATTTTATGCCACGTGGATAGTGATGGTATTAAAGGTACAAATCCAAAGACTCACGTAAGAAATTTCAGAAGTGATTTAAGTGATGGTGATTGGCATAAGGATCGTGGATCAGTTTGTTATTCATGTCATACTGATGCAAATGCTCGCCCGGAAGGAACCAAGGGAATTGGTTTCTGCGGCTACTGTCATAAATAAAAATTATAACTCTTGGATAGAATATGAGATATTCAAAATTTTATTTGATTTTAATACTAACTCTCGGATTGATCTCTTTTTCTTGCAGTGATTTACAACAGGATATTACACCTCCGTCGAAAGTAAGTGTTCATGGCGTCAGCGTTTATAATCCTTCTTCCGCCACATATCATGGATTAAGTGTAAAAGAGAAAACATTAGAAAGCTGTAAACAATGTCACGCTCCCGATTTTAGCGGAGGCATTTCTCAAGTAAGCTGTAATAGTTGTCATCCTGCTTTAAAAATTCATCAAAGTGATATCAACAATCCTACTTCAACTGGATTTCACGGAAGATATATTGCATCAAAAAATTGGAGTATGAGTTCATGTACTTTATGCCATGGTTCTAATTACGCCGGCGGCGTTGCAAGTCCTTCATGCAACACTTGTCATAAAAATCCTGGCGGACCAGAAGCATGCAATACATGTCACGGAAGTTTTTCAAATCCAACATTGATCGCTCCTCCAACAGATTTAGCACGAAATATCGATACAAAATTTGCGGGTGTAGGCGCCCATTCAAACCATTTAATCAATGCAAAAATGGGAGCTGTAACAGTTTGCAATGATTGTCATATTGTTCCCACATCTTATTTTTCCGCAAGCCATATCGACAATTCTCCAAATGCAGAGCTTTTTTTCCAGAAGAAGAATGCGTATGAAATTGGTAATGCTTCTTATGATTCTGGGTCGAACAAATGCTCAAACACTTATTGCCACGGTGGATTTGCTTTCAACAAGGCGACCTCACAATATCCATTTGCATACAGTGCAGATAAAATAGAGGGAAATAATTTTCAGCCAATATGGACTAAAGTTGATGGCACTCAGATCGCTTGCGGTTCTTGCCATGGTCTTCCTCCTAAAGGTCACCTGGATTCCACACTGGAAAGCTGCGCAACTTGTCATATTGGTGTTGTGGATAAGTTCGGAAAAATTATTGATGCAACCAAGCACATGAATAGGAAAGTAAACGTATTTAGTTTAGAGTATTGATATAGCTTTTTTATTAAGCCGCTTTCGAGCGGCTTTTTTTTACACTTAGTTGAAACAATTTTGGAACAGTGAAACAAAATGCCCATTAGCGATAACCTCAAAGACCACATACTAGATTCGATTGCCGAAGGTGTCTTTACAGTCGATAAAAATTTTAGAATAAATTTTTTTAATAAAGCTGCAGAAATAATAACCGGACAAAACAGGAGTGAAGTTATCGGCAAATTTTGTAAACACGTTTTCCGCTCAAAAGTGTGCTTTACAGATTGTCCGATTGCAATGGTTTTGCAAACTCAAAAAAATATTTATGATTTTGAATCGAACATTAAAACCTACTCCGGTAACGATAAACCTATCAAATTAAACGCTGCAGTTCTTTATAATGAATCGAACGAACCTACCGGCGGAATTATATCTTTTAGAGATCTAAGTTTATACGAAGCAATTGGAATGGATTTACAGAAAGAGACACAATTCCACGGAATGATTGGCCACAGTAAGCAGATGAAAGATATTTTTGGACTCATTGAAGAAATTGCCGAAACTGACGCTCCGGTATTTATTCTGGGTGAGTCCGGTACAGGTAAGGAATTAGTCGCTAATGCTATTCAAAAGTTGTCCGAACGAAAAGAACATCCCTTTGTAAAAATAAATTGCTCGGTTTTTCCTTCCAACTTATTGGCGAGTGAATTATTTGGGCATGTTAAAGGTGCATTCACCGATGCAATCAAAGACCGCCCAGGAAGATTTGAAGTTGCTGAAAAGGGAACAATATTTTTAGATGAGGTCGCTGAGATGCCTCTTCAAATGCAGATTCAGCTTCTACGTGTACTTCAGGAGGGAACATTCGAAAGAGTTGGAGAATCTGTAACCCGCATGGCAAACGTTAGGGTGATTGCCGCAACTAACATAAATATTGGAGAGGCATTAAAAAAAGGACAATTCAGAGAAGATCTTTATTACCGGCTGAATGTAATTCCTATTGAAATTCCTCCTCTTCGTAATAGACCGGAAGACATCGTTCCTCTTATCAAACATTTCCTTAACAAGTTTTCCCTCTTCTACAAAAAACCTATCTCCGAGATCGAAGAAAAAGCAATCGACTTTTTATTAAAGTATACATGGCCAGGAAATATTCGCGAGCTCGAAAATGTAATTGAATATGCTTTTGTTAGAACTACAAAGAAAAATATTATTGAAGCATCAAAGCTCCCCCCTTCAATAACAGAGAACAGTAAACCAAACCAGACAAAAATCATTTCTGAATTTTCTTCGGATTCAAAAGAGCGCGCGGATTTATTAATTGCTCTTGAGAAGAACCTATGGAACAAGAGCAAAACCGCAATGGAATTAAAACTTGGCAGAACAACGCTCTGGCGGAAAATGAAAAAATTCGGATTAATTTATGCTGGAGTGTTTCAGTGTTTCATTTAGATGAAACGTGTTCCAATTAGCGAAAACAGCCCTTATTCAAATTAATTACTCTTTTGAAACAGCTATTAAGTCCCATTGAAACAAATTGTTTCTCACTCTCCAAATAATAAGACAATTTAATACAATTTTGCGCATGGCATTGTAATTGTAAAAACTGCATTACTAATTCGCAAATTTTTTACAGAAATGCCGGGCAACAAGATGAAAAACAAAATTTTATTATTCATTTTTTACTTCATTTCAATTTTGATTTTAATAAGCTGTGCCGATAAGACAACTGAAGATCCAATTGATCCAGATGTCCAGCCGGTAAAATCCATTGCCTCTTGTGAGGGATGCCACACTAACTATAATACTTTGAAAAACAACTACACTCCGGATCCACCAGCTGAAAGTGGCGGATGCGGTGGTGACTCACCTCATTTCGAACCATACGATCGGGTTTATCTTGGTGGAGAGGGATATCAGACATTTAAGAAAGATATTCATGGAAAAATGCCCTGCGTTACGTGCCACAATGGAGTTGATGGAACCAGCGATAAGTCAAAAGCACATTCGGGAAATTTCATTAAGAAACCTTCTTCACGCAGCGACTCAAAATGCGCTACCTGTCACCCTGATATTTACAACCGTACGAAAAATAGTTTACATGAACAGGGCTGGGGACAGAAATCGATGGTCGCTCTCCGTTCCGGATTATCTAATATTCCCACAGGTTTTGATCAGTTATCTACTACAATGAAAGCAGGGTACGATAAGAACTGTGGAAAGTGTCATGCATCATGCGGTGATTGCCATGTTAATAGACCATTAGCTGGCGGTGGCGGATTAAGTAACGGACATATGTTCACCAAGAAGCCCGATATGCGTGGAATTTGCGTTACCTGTCATGTTAGCAGAGGCGGACATGCATATTTTGGACAAGCAGTTGGAACTGTACCGGATGTTCACTTAACGAAAAAACAATTCACATGCCTAAATTGCCATACTCAAAATGAAGTTCATGGTGATGGTAATATATATGATCAACGCTACAAAATGGGGATGCTTCCAAAATGCCAGAATTGTCATACCGGACTAGAAAAAAGTAATACATATCATCAAGCGCATCTAAGTTCGTTCTCATGTAACACATGTCATTCTCAGGATTATAATAATTGCGGAAGCTGTCACATTGGTGGAGCAGGCGCACGTGTTGCATCTTATCAAGGCTTCAAAATAGGAATGAATCCAATACCTGAAACCAAAACTTTTAAGTATGCCGTTTTAAGACAATCTTTAATGGCACCGGATAGTTGGAGTAATTACGGTGTGGCAACGCTTTCAAAATTTGACGTTAAACCAACTTATAAATATGCTACACCACATAATATTATTCGATGGACTACACGCACTCAAGTTGCCTCTGGCAAGGCTTGCTACGACGCATGCCATATCATGAAAAATACCGACGGCTCATTTAGAAATAAACAACTTTATTTATTCAAGAGTGATCTTCAAAGCTGGGAGATAAACGCTACCCAATCTATCGCTGTTGACGGCAAGCTTCCTTCAAGCTGGGGAGTGAAGTAATGTTTAACACAATTATAAAATTGGATATTCAATCAACACTAAACAATCACAAAGGAGTAAAAACAATGAAACTTCGTAATCTTTTTTATTTGATAATGATTCTTCCCTTCTTATTCATTTACACCGGTTGCAGCAAAACCGATGACCCGGTTACACCACCTGTAACTGTAAATGAAGCTCAAGTTCTTGCAGAGTATTTTGAAGCAAACGGAGATTTTTTGAATGTAACAGCTCCTGCTGTAATCACAGCCGCTGATGTAAATTCTTTACGTTTAACAAATCCTACAAAGCTTTTAGTTATTGATGTTCGCAGCGCAGCTGATTTTGCCGCCAAAGGGCGAATTGCAGGAGCTGTACAAGTTGACCTAAAAAATATTGTTACTTATATGAAGACCGCAAATTCAACTTCTTATGAAAAAGTTGTAATTGCCTGTTATTCGGGACAGACAGCAGGTTATGCAGTATCGCTTTTGAGACTTTTAGGTTACACAAATGTATTCTCCTTGAAATGGGGAATGTCATCCTGGAATGCTGATTGCGCTACTTCTTGGGCAGCTCCAAACATCGGAAATAATTATACAGGTTTCGTAACAACCCCTACAACTAAAGCAGCGGCAGGTAGTTTACCAACTCTTAACACAGGTAAAACAACCGGAAAAGAAATTCTTGAAGAAAGAATCAATCAACTTCTTGCTACAACAAGCGCAAGCCCATTTGATGATATAAAAATTGCTTGGAGTACTGTCACAGGCGCTCTTTCCAACTACTACATTGTTAATTACTGGGTACAGACAGATTATGACAAAGGTCATTTACCGGGTGCTATTCAGTACACACCAAAAGTAGACCTTAAACTATCTGCTAACTTGAAAACTTTACCGACCAACAAAACTATCGTTCTTTATTGCTATACAGGACAGACATCGGCACAAGTAGTTACAATTCTAAAACTTTTAGGATATGATGCAAAATCTTTATTATATGGCGTTAACAGTATGAACTACGATTGGATGGCTACTGCCGGAATTGCAAATCAATGGAAAACGACAGAAGTTAATACTTTTCCGTATGTTAAGTAAATTTTAATAATCATTTTGGGGAAATCTCTTTCTTTTTAGATATTTCCCTTCTTATATTCATTTTAGATTTAGTCAGGTTGAAAATGAGCGAGATGTTAGGCAATCAATATTTTATGGCCCGAAATTATCCGGCTGCTCAGAGGGAATTGGAAGAAGTAATTCTAAAAGATCCGTTAAATAGATCAGCAAAGAAAAAACTTGTTGTGTGTTATACTCAAACGGAAAAAGTTAAAGAAGCAATTCAATTTTTTAATGAACTGATTTCAGAAGACATTGAATTTGTTGTTAAGTCGCACCCCATCGAGGATGACTGCCCCTGTCCGGAATTAGTAGAAAAAATTGAAATGCAAAAATTAGCAGACTCCGATTCGGTTAACTACAACCTCATACTTGGAATCATTTGGGTTTATTGCGATATCCGCAGATCAATCGATTACTTTTTTAGGGCAAGAGATCTTGCACCCGGCGATAAAAGAATAGATTTAACTATCAGTTTAATTTCAGATTACCTTGCCAAACTGAGCGAGCACGTTAATCACACTCAATAAGAAAGAATCTCCTCTTCTCAACTTAAATCTGATCCGTACAATTCCCATTTTATTTTAAAGGGGGATTTTGGGGCGGCTTTTTGTTAATTTTGAAACCACAAAATTATCTTTTTCCTCATTTGTGTCTCTAATAATAACTTGAGAGTCTATGCTAGCACCTATAAATATTTTGAATCTTCTTCTTCCTCTCTTTTACACCATTGCGTTTGTAACATACAGCTACGATTTCTACAATGAGAAGAAAATTGTAAGCAATTCAAAGCGTATAGTTCTCTTCATAACTCTCTTACTGCACACTTTTTATCTGATATCACGAACGATAGAATATAATCATCCGCCAATAACCAATAAATTCGAAATCTTCTCGATTATAGCCTTCTCAATCGGATTTTCATATTTTGTCCTTGAACTATTAACAGACATCCGCGGCACCGGCGCATTCATCATTTTATTCTCGTTAGTGTTCCAGGCTATCTCCTCAATTTTTATTGAGCACTCTTATATTGTTCCGGAAGTTTTAAGGAACCGTCTTCTTGGTCTCCATGTAATAAATGCATTGCTCGGTTATTCCGGCATAACAATTTCCGCAGTTTATGGACTGCTCTATATGCTCCTTTATAAAAACTTGAAAACAAATAAGTTTGGTTTGATCTTCGATAGACTGCCCAGTCTGGAAATTCTTGAGAAACTAAGTTTCTATTCGATGGTGATTGGATTTGTACTTCTTACATTTGCGATAGTTATTGGAATAATATGGCTACCCAGCGCTTTTCCTAAATTTAGTTATTTTGATCCGAAGCTTACGGGCACTCTCTTCGTGTGGATTGTATTCGGATCAGGCATAATAAGTAAAATCTTCGGCAGTTTATTCGGCAAGAAAGTAATTCTTTTTTCTTTAATTGGATTTGGCGTGGCAATATTATCTTTGATAATTACAAACACATTAGCGACCACATTCCACTCGTTTTATTGAAAGTTTTGAAATGAATTTAGTAGGCATATCTATAAATCACAAGACTTCCCCGCTTGAACTTCGGGAGGCGGTTCATCTGAATCGTGAAGAAATTATTGAATTCATACCGCGGCTAAAGGAATTTGTATTCTCCGAAGGCGTTGTAATTTCAACTTGCAACAGAACAGAAATATTTGGATTTCCTCATTATACCGGTTTAGATCTATCCCCTATTATTGAAAAGTTAATATCATTCAAGCCCGGCATTGGAATTAAACCGGAACATTTCACAAAATATTTTTCGTGCGGCGCGGTTAAACATCTCTTCTCAGTCGCTTCAGGTATCGATTCTATGATAATCGGTGACAGCCAGATATTGGGACAGGTAAAGGAAGCATTTGAAATCTCCGAAGATTTAAATTTTGCCGGCTCAATTTTGCGGCGAATATTCGATACGGCTACACGCGTAGGCAAACGCGCAATAAAAGAAACGACTATTGGCGAAGGAGCTGTTACAGTAAGTTTTGCGGCTGTTCAGGTTGTTGAAAAGATCTTTGCAAATTTAGAAAAAAAATTAGCCCTCGTAATTGGTGCCGGTGAAACAGGTGAACTTGCAGCGATTCATCTTCGCGACAAAGGTGTTGGCAAGATCGCTATCTCCAACAGGACAATAGAACGTGCGGAAAAATTGGCAGGAAAAATTCAGGGCGAAATAGTTCCTTTCCAATTTTTGAACGAGCATCTACACAATTATGATATTGTTTTCAGTGCTACGAGTGCGGAAAATGTTGTTGTCTCGTTTGATGATATTAAATCAGCAGTAAAGAAAAGAAGAGGAGCTCCGATGCTGCTTATGGACATTGCCGTACCGCGAGATTTTGATCCTGAAGTAAGAAAAATCGACAATGTATTTTATCATGACATGGACTCGTTAAAAATCATAGTTGATCAAAATGTTCAAAAACGCCGGGACCAAATTCCGATAGTTGAAAAGATAATTATGGAAGAGATGATCGGTTTCTTCGCGTGGTATAATACTCTTGACGTTGTTCCAACCATCAAGACAATGCGTTCTTTCTTTGAAGAAATACGTATCGATGAGCTGGAAAAAATTAAGAACAAAGTTAGTGATGATGATTTTGCAAAAATTGAAGATATGACTCGCCGAATGATCGGGCGATTACTTCATAATCCCACGGTAAAGCTGAGAGAATTCGCGGAGACCGGTGCCAACATTAATGATGTAACCACCAACACCTCGATCTTAAAAGAACTCTTTAATCTTGGCGATTCACAGTCAAGCGGGAATGATCTTAACGGGTCGCAAAAATATTCAGAGGATAAAATTGAAAAAGAATAAGCTGGTAATCGGTTCGCGCGGGAGTGAATTAGCGCTCTGGCAAGCTAATTTCATTAAAAGGGAATTGGAACGGAAGAACAAAGATCTCTCTGTTGATATAAAAATAATCAATACTAAAGGCGATAAGATTCTTGATGTAGCCCTTTCTAAGATAGGAGACAAAGGGCTCTTCACTAAAGAACTTGAAAACGAATTACTCATTGGATCGATTGATGTCGCCGTTCACAGCCTGAAAGATCTTCAAACTGAAATTCCCAACGGACTCATTCTCGCCGCGGTAACAAAACGTCACCCGGTAGAGGATATTTTAATATCACGGAAGAAAGGAACTAAGATCAAAAATCTACGTGAGAATGCCGTAGTCGCAACCGGATCTCTTAGAAGAAAATCGCAACTGCTTCACCTTCGTCCGGATATAGAAATTGTGGAGTTGAGAGGAAATGTTCCTACGAGAATCAAGAAGTTTTTTGAATCTAATTGGGACGCAATTATACTAGCCCGCGCAGGAGTTGAGAGATTAAAATTAAGTAAATATATATCGAGCGTTATAAGCAAGGAAGAGATTTTACCTGCGGTAGGACAAGGCGCTCTTGGAATTGAAATTCGTGCTGACAATGAATTTGCAAAAACAGTATTACAATCAATTCACGATGATAAAACTTATTCTGAAATACGTGCGGAACGTTCCTTATTAAAAGCCTTAGAGGGCGGTTGCCAGGTACCAATAGGCGCATTTGCAGAAATAAAATCTAACGGTCTGTACCTCGAAGCAGTAGTCGGATCCGTTGATGGTTCTGTAACATTCAGAAAAAAAATGCGCGGTGCAAAAAATAATCCAGAAAAATTAGGACAGAAACTAGCAAAAGATTTGTTAAAAGCCGGAGCATCGGTGATTTTAAAAGATGTTTATAATAATTCACGTTCATAAACATTTTTGGATAATAGCACGATATAATGTATAAATCGAGTTTGAGATAATCTCAGCGATCACGAGTATTAGGGCAAATAGTGAAATGAACTTATTAAAAGATAAAGCGATTCTGATTACAAAGAGTAAAGCAGAAGCAGAGAAATCAATCCGTCAATTGGAAGAATTGGGTGCCGAAATAATCTATTTCCCGACAATAAAAATTGTGCCCTTAGCTAATTCTCCAGAACTGGATGATGCCTTGAACATGTTTGGCAGATTTGACTATTTGGTATTCACATCTGCAAATGCGGTTGAGGTATTTTCCGATATAGTAAAGAGAAGGGGACTCGATCTGTCCAATGTTAAAATTGCTGCCGTTGGCAGTAATACATATGAAGAATGCGAAAACGTAGGTTTCCCGGTTGATATTATGCCGGATGAATTTAGCACAGATGGTTTGCTTTACAAATTTGCCGAGTTTGATTTAACGAATAAAAAAATTTGCATACCCGGCTCTTCTCTCTCAAGCGGAGAATTGAATATAGGGCTTTCGGAGCTGGGCGCCCAAGTCTTTTCTGTTCCAATTTACGATGTTGTAAAGAATGATTTGAATAATTTAAAAGCCGAACATCATAAAATTCAAAAAAAGCACCCGGGCATATTTATTTTTACTAGCCCTTCATCATTCAACAATTTTTTAAAGTTGATGAACGTTTTAGATGCTGAAAAGTTTTTTGACAGAAGCTTAATAGCAGTGATTGGTTCTACAACTGAGAAAGCAATTAGAAAGTATGGACTTACTGTTCACATTGTACCAAATGTTTTTTCGCTTCATGGAATTTCGGAGGCGATTGTAAAATATTTTCAAACAACAATTAACATTGCTTAACCGGAGGAATTTTGACCAAGTTAATAAATGATACATTTCTGAGAGCGTGCATGGGAAAACCTGTTAAATATACTCCCATCTGGATAATGCGGCAGGCGGGAAGATATCTACCTCAGTACAGAGCGGTTCGTAAAAAATCGGATTTTATAACAATGTGCAAAACCCCTGAACTTGCAGCCGAGGTGACGATTCAACCGGTAGATCTAATTGGCGTTGATGCGGCGATTATTTTCTCCGATATACTTGTCATTCCCGAAGCAATGGGAATGAAATTGGAAATGATTGAAAGCAAAGGACCAAAACTTTATGACCCTATCCGCACGATGGATGATGTTAACAAGTTGAAGATGATCGATCCTCTAAAAGATTTGAAATATGTCCTTGATGCCGTCTCTCTTACAAAAAGAGAATTGAATGGACGCGTTCCATTAATAGGGTTTGCCGGTTCTCCATGGACGTTAATGACTTACATGGTAGAAGGAGGCGGGTCAAAAAGTTTTTCTGAAATAAAAAAATTTATTTATAACCAACCCAAAGCAGCTCATCAATTATTGGATAAAATTGCTGATGCTGTAGCGGATTATCTCTCGGCAAAAATAGAGGCAGGTGCAAATGCTGTTCAGATATTCGATACATGGGGCGGCTTACTTTCCCCCGCGAATTTTGAAGAATTCTCACTCCGTTACATCGAGAAAATAATTTCAAAGATCAAAAGGAAAAATGAGCCTGTAATTGTCTTTGCCAAGGGTGTACATTATAAATTGAACAAGCTCGCTAATTGCGGTGCAGATGTAATCGGTCTTGATTGGACTATGGATCTCGGTAAAGTTAGAACCGCCATCGGCTCTAAAGTAGCTTTGCAGGGAAATCTTGACCCGACAGTTCTGTACGCTGATAAAAACAAAATCAGAAAAGAAGCAGTAGAAGTTTTGAAATCATTCGGAAAAAATAACGGACATATATTTAATCTTGGTCATGGTATTTTACCGGATGTTTCACCGGAGAATGCAAAATATTTGGTGGATGTAGTGAGAGAAGAGAGTAGTGTGTTTCATAGCTAAAGAAAAGAAGCAAAGAATCGTCACGCATTGCGTGACTCAAAGATGAAAGAAATGAAAATTTTTGAAGAGATACCGGTATATCAAAAATAAAAGAACTTTTTGTGCAGATATATAAATTAGATAATCCAAAGTATCAAAAAGATTTTGGTTTTAAGGATCAAATACAACGTGCGGCAATATCAGTAATGAATAATATTGCTGAAGGATTCGAAAGAGGTAGTGATAAAGATTTTGTGAAATTTTTGTATTATTCAAAAGGCTCCATCGGTGAAATCAGAAGTTTATTAAACGTTGCAGTGGAGTTAGGCTATATTGATTCTCAGTATTTTGATAAACTCAAAAATGAATGCTTAGATATTTCCAAACAGCTCTCAAATTTTATAAAATATTTGTCTACTAAGAGCTAATACTGTTTTAATTATTGAGCGAAGCGATTCTTTCCTTCTTTGAATGAAATGATTCTTTCCTTCTGGGTAGGATTGAATCGAATTTTTATAGTGGAGTATAAATGTTCAACATAGATTTAGAATTAATAAAAAAATACGACCGCCCCGGACCAAGGTATACAAGTTACCCAACCGCGCCACATTTTAATGAGTCGTTCACACGGGAAAATTATCTTAACGAAATTATCCGGACCAATAGTGAGGCAAATCCTCCTGAGCTTTCCCTTTACTATCATCTCCCCTTCTGCGATACGCTCTGCTATTTTTGCGGATGCAATATGATTATCACCCGTAACCGTGAACGAATTCAGGAGTATATCAAGTATCTAAAAAATGAAATAGATCTACTCCGTAGATACATAGTTCCAGGTCGAAATGTTGCTCAACTCCATTGGGGCGGCGGAACACCGACTCATCTTAACCCAGATGAAATAACAGATTTGATTTCTTTCATCAAAAGAAGTTTTGAAATTAAGAGAGATGCTGAAGCAGGATGTGAAATAGATCCGCGAGGATTGTCAAAAGAACATCTTGCCTCATTACGTGGCGGGGGATTCAACCGCATTAGTATGGGCGTGCAGGATTTCAATGAAAAAGTTCAAAAAGCCGTAAACAGAATTCAGCCGGAAGAGATGACCCGGCAAGTTGTAAGCTGGGTTCGTGAGCTTGGATTCCAAAGTATTAATCTCGATTTGATGTACGGTCTCCCTTTTCAATCACTTGTTACGTTTGAAAAAACAGTTGATGCTACAATTGACATTTCACCGGATCGTATAGCGGTATTTAATTATGCGCATGTCCCCTGGATGAAGAAACATATGGCACTTATCAAACCGGAAGATTTGCCGACACCTGAAGAAAAACTTCAGATTCTTAAAATGACTATTGAGAAACTGACACGCGCCGGATATGTGTTTATTGGTATGGATCACTTTTCAAAACCCGATGACGAATTAGCAATTGCCCAACGAGAAAAAAAATTATACCGGAACTTTCAAGGCTATAGTACTCATGCCGGAACAGATTTGTACGGAATGGGAATTACAAGTATCAGCCAAATTGGAAGATCGTACACACAGAACTTGAAGAAAGAACAAGAGTATTTTGATGCGCTAAATAATGAAACGATACCGATTGAACGAGGTGTTTATTTAACAGATGATGATATTTTACGAAGACACGTAATAACAAAAGTTATGTGCGATTTTGAACTTGACTTCGAACTTGTTGATAAACAATTTGGTATAGAGTTTGAAAAGTATTTTAATTATGGTATTAATGGAATGGAAGAGTTTATTGACGACGGATTGGTGGAGATTCAAAATAGGCGGCTTACAGTTACACAAATGGGACGTTTGCTAATCCGCAATATAGCGATGAACTTTGACGGATACATTGAGCGCAAAGAGGATACAGCGAGATATTCTCGTACCGTCTAATCTGCGCTCTAAAAAATATTAATCTATTTATCGTCAGTATCCACTCTTAATGAAGGTGGATTGGAATTTAAAATTACTATAGTGTGGTTCTTATCTTTTTGTGCTGTGAATGATGTTGTTGGCGATACACTCTCGTTTTGAATTACAGCCGTTGTAGTTGTAGTTCCTTCTGCAATTTCCTGATAGGAAGTTGTAGCTCCGCCCGTTACATCATTAATATTAATAGTATTTGCATCTGATTGTTTTACCTGGACATTAGCTTTTGTTGAACGCTGGTTTAAGACGCGTACACTTGGCGGTTCTGAGGAACAAGCGACTGCTGCAAAAATAAGTGCTAATAGTAGGACAAATAATTTTTTCATGGTTTATTCCTTTATGTTAACAATTGCATTACAAAACTAATATTTTTTTTTGAAAGGAAAGTGATTTGGATAACAGAGCGGTTGTACTTTTCAATCTTGGCGGACCTGATTCTATTGAAGCAATAGAGCCTTTTTTATATAACCTTTTCTGCGATCCAGATATATTCAATTTCCCATTTGGACAAAAACTTTTTGCGAAACTTATTTCCAGCCGCCGGGCACCAAAAGTTGCAGAAGAGTATAAACTCATCGGCGGTAAATCGCCAATCGGAGAATGGACCGAAATTCAGAGATCAATGCTTGAGACTAAACTTCGTAAAGATTTTCCGACTCTGGATGTTTATACCGCAATGCGATACTGGAAACCTTTTACAAGTGAGGTTGCCGCTAAAGTTGCAAGTAAAAACTATGACAAGATAATTCTACTTCCTCTTTATCCTCATTATTCAATTACTACAACCGGTTCTTCTTATAATGAATGGAAACGCTATTATACCGGCGATGCATCCAGAGTAGTGTTGATTAAAGATTATTTTCTTGATGAAAATTACATTGCCGCGATTAATCAAAGAATTGACGAAACTATTTTAAGATTTCCGGAAAATGTGCAGAATGATCTACAGATTGTTTTCAGCGCTCACGGCACTCCTGTTAGTCTTGTAAAAAAAGGCGATCCATACAGTAATCATATAAAGCAGACTGTTGAAGCTGTGATGAAGTCAAGAAACCATTCTCATGAACATCACTTGTGTTTCCAAAGTAAAGTTGGACCAATGAGTTGGCTCAAACCGGCTACCGATACTATGATTGAGAAATTATCCGCACAAGACAAAAAAAACTTATTGATTGTGCCTATAAGTTTTGTATCCGACCACGTTGAAACTCTTTTTGAACTTGATATTGAATACCGGCATGTTGCCGATAAAGTAGGTATAGAAAACTATATTGTTATGAAAGGATTGAATGATTCCGAACTGTTCATCGAAGCTCTTGCGGAAATTGTTAGAAGTAAATTATGAGAGACTAATAATTCCTTTTTATTGAATGTCTTTCATCTCTGCGCGGACATAACGCAGTAAACTATAGAAATATAAAAAACTAATCCGCAACAAAACTCTGGAGAAGAGTTATGAAACCGATACTTTCTTTTTTATTAATTATTTTAATGAGTACAACTATTCTTCCTCAAACAAGTAATAATTCTAATAATCCGTTTTTCGTGGAGTGGAAAACTCCCTTTGAGACACCTCCGTTTGATGAGATTAAACCCGAACATTTTCTCCCCGCAATTGAAGAAGGGATCAAACTGGAAAAGGCTGAAATTGAGGCAATAATCAATAATAAAGAGAAACCTACATTCAAGAACACTATTGAGGCGTTGGAACTAAGCGGCGAGTTTCTTGGGCGTGTTAACAGAATTTTTGGAAGCCTTAACGGTGCAAACACAAACAACGAACTGCAAAAGATTAATAGAATTACAACTCCAATGCTATCTAAGCACAGAGATGATATTGCGCTTAACGAAAAATTATTCGCTAAAATCAAATCAGTTTATGATGAGAGAGCAAAATTAAAACTTACACCAGAGCAACAGACCGTGCTTGAGAATTATTACAAAAATTATATTAGAGCCGGTGCAAATTTAAGTAAAGAAGAAAAGGATAAACTTCGAAAGATCAATGAAGAATCTTCAATGCTTGGGTTGAAATTCGGCGAAAACAGTCTTAAGGAAACGAATACCATAGCTTTGGTTATTGATTCTAAAGACGACTTAATAGGTCTGCCGCAAGATGTTATAACCGCCGCAGCCGAATTAGCAAAAGCAAAAGGCTTGAATGGTAAATGGGCTTTCTCGCTGCAAAAACCGAGCTTCATTCCTTTCCTTCAATATTCTGAAAAAAGAGACCTTCGCGAAAAAATTTTCAAGGCATATATCAACCGCGGAAATAACAATAATGAATTAGATAACAAGAAAATAGTTTCGCGTGTTGCCTCGTTACGCGTTGAGCGCGCAAAATTAATGGGTTACAAAACATTCGCGGATTTTGTGCTTGAACGCAATATGGCTAAGAATCCGGAAAACGTTTATAAGTTTTTAAATGATCTTTGGATTCCCGCTAATAAAAGAGCCAAGATGGAAGTCGCCGACATGCAGAAAATTATCGACAAAGAGAACGGCAATTTCAAATTAGCCGCATGGGATTGGTGGTACTATGCAGAAAAAGTGAAGAAAGAAAAATATGCGCTTGATGAGGCAATGCTTCGACCTTATTTCAAAATGGAAAATGTTCGGGCTGGTGCATTTACCGTAGCATCAAAACTTTATGGTATTAAATTCATAAAGCGGGATGACATTCAAGTTTATCATCCTGATGTAGAAGTATTTGAAGTGCAGGAATCCAACGGTAAACATGTCGGTGTTTTCTATTCAGATTATTTTCCAAGAGACGGCAAACGGAGCGGCGCTTGGTCAGGTGGTTTTAGAAGTCAATCTAATATCGGCGGAAAATTTATTGCACCATTAAATTACAATGTTGGAAATTTTGCAAAGCCAACTTCAGATAAACCTTCATTAATGAGTCTTGATGAAGTTAATACTTTATTTCATGAACTTGGACATGGCTTAAATACATTATTCTCGAATGTAACTTATTCAGGAGGAAGATCTACACCAAGAGATTTTGTTGAGCTTCCTTCACAAATAATGGAAAATTGGGCGCTTGAGCCGGAAGTGCTGAAGATGTATGCAAAGCATTATAAAACCGGTGAGGTGATACCGCAAGAATTGATTGATAAGATTAGTAATTCCAGATTATTCAATCAAGGATTTGAAACCGTTGAGTATTTAGCGGCTTCATTTCTTGATATGGATTGGCACTCACTCACAGATACAAATGAAAGAGATGTATCGACATTTGAAAAAGAAGCATTCGCTAAGATTGGATTAATCCCGGAGATAGAATCACGCTATCAGAGTACAAACTTCAGTCATATTCTTGGTGGATACGCTGCTGGATACTACAGCTACATTTGGGCTGCTGTTCTTGATGCGGACGCCTTCCAGGCATTCAAAGAAAAAGGAAATTTATTCGATCAGAAAACTGCAACTGCATTCAGAAAATTTGTTTTAGCTAAAAGCGGAACTGAAGATGCAATGGTTCTGTACAAAAAATTCCGCGGAAGGGAACCGAAAGTTGATGCGCTGCTTGAAAGAAGAGGGCTGAACTGAGAGCCTGAAAAGTCAAGTTTGAAACGGGAGACGATACAAAGCAACTTTCATTTCTACGTCTCACGTTTCTCAAGGAACATTTACAACTAATAATGGACGTGGAACTATATATGAAAAATTTTTTCTATTTATTACCTGTTATAATGTTTTGCGCATTCACTATTCAATCGGATGAGAGTAAAATGGATAACCCTTTTTATAAAGAATGGAAGACACCTTTTAAAACGCCGCCGTTCAATGAGATAAAGAACGAACATTTCCTTCCTGCGTACGAAGAAGGACTGAAACAGCAAAGAGCAGAAGTTGAAGCTATAGTAGACAATAAAGAAAACCCCACTTTTAAGAACACTATTGAGGCATTCGAAAAGAGCGGAAAACTATTTACTGCGGTAAATAATGTTTTTAATTCTTTGAACGGAGCAAACACGAACGACACTCTCCAAGAAATTGCTCAAAAAACCGCTCCAATGATTTCAAAACACTTTGACGAGATCTATCTAAATGAAAAATTATTCGAGCGCGTGAAGAGTATATATCAAGAAAAAGAAAGACTATATCTTTCAACAGAACAAAAGGTGGTTCTAAAAAACTATTATTTAGATTTCGTACGTGGCGGTGCCAATCTGAATATTGAAGCAAAAGAAAAATTTAAAAAGATAAATGAAGAACTCTCCCTTCTTGGTGTAAAGTTTGGCGAGAATATATTGAAGGAAACAAACACCTTTGGATTAGTAATTGACAAAAAAGAAGATCTCGCCGGATTACCTGAGAGTGTGATTCAGGGTGCGGCTGAAAATGCCAAAGAAAAAGGATTAGAAGGCAAGTGGGCTTTTACTCTTCAACGACCCAGCTGGACTCCCTTTCTTCAATATTCCGAGAAAAGAGAACTCAGAGAAAAGTTATTTAAGGCATACATTAACCGCGGTAATAATAACAACGAACTCGATACAAAAAATATTTTGACGAGGATGATGGCGCTCCGTGTAGAGAAAGCTAAACTATTGGGATTCAAAACCTTTGCAGATTTCAAACTCGAAATCAATATGGCAAAGAATCCGGGTAACGTTTACAAATTTTTGAACGATCTCTGGACACCTTCTATCAAAAAAGCTAAAAGCGAAGTCGCCGATATGCAGGCAATCATCGACAAGGAAGGCGGAAATTTCCAACTTCAGCCATGGGATTGGTGGCATTACGCAGAAAAAGTAAAGAAAGAAAAATATTCCCTTGAAGAAGAAATGCTTCGTCCCTATTTCAAAATTGAAAATGTAGTTGCCGGCGCATTTGGTGTCGCAACGAAATTGTATGGATTAAAATTCGTTGAAAGAAAAGATATTCAGGTTTATCATCCGGATGTACAAGTTTTTGAAGTGATTGAGTCTAATGGTAAACATCTCGGTATTTTATACACCGATTATTATCCCCGTGACGGCAAGCGAAGCGGCGCGTGGATGAGCGAGTACAGAGGACAATCAAACATTGGTGGCAACTATATCTCTCCGGTTGTTTACAACGTTGGTAATTTTACTAAGCCGACGAAAGATAAACCTGCCTTATTGAGTTTAGATGATGTAAATACTCTCTTTCATGAGTTTGGTCATGCCCTTCATTATTTGATAGCAACTTCCGTTTATCCAACCGGTAAGAGGGTTCCGGTTGATTTCGTTGAATTACCTTCACAAGTGATGGAGAACTGGGCATCAGATCCTGAAGTCTTAAAAATGTATGCAAAACATTATGAAACCGGAAAACCGATTCCTCAAGAACTCATTGATAAAATTGTTAAAGCGAGACAATTCAACCAAGGATTTGAAACTGTTGAATACTTAGCAGCATCTTTGCTGGATCTGGATTGGCATACATTAACAGATGCATCAGAAATAGATGCTATTCAATTTGAAAACGAAGTATTAAAAAAATATGGATTAATCCCTGAAATTGAATCGCGTTATAAAAGCACAAATTTTCAACATATTTTTGTTGATGATGGTTATGCGGCTGGATACTACGGTTACATTTGGGCTGCTGTTTTAGATGCAGATGCGTTCGCCGCTTTCAAAGAAAAAAATAATGTGTTTGATAAATCAACCGCTAAGGCTTTCAGGAATCTTTTACAAAGTGCAGGCAGTGAAGATCCAATGATGCTATATAAAAAATTTAGAGGAAGAGAACCTAAAGTGAATGCATTACTTAATAAACGTGGGCTGAATTAATCATAGTCGCCATAAGTCAAATGTGAAAGGTGAAACGCATTTTCTCGTTTGGCAATTGGCGTTTCACTTTTCACTACAATAATAATATGAATCACAAAAAGCGAATAATAATACTTGGTGCCGGTATCTCCGGATTGGCAACTGCGCATTGGCTTCACAAAGATGGCTTTGATGTAAAGATTCTCGAAGCTAAAATTGAAGCTGGCGGCGCGATGGAAACCTCTACTGAAAATGGTTTCTTAATCGACTTTGGTCCCAACAGCGGTTTAGAAACAACTCCTTTGATACGCCAAATTGTTGATGATGTTGGATTATCCAATGAAATGATTTATGCGAGCGAAATTTCAAACAAACGGTATATACTTCGTGATGACAAACTTCATCCTTTGCCGATGAATCCCGTTTCACTTATTAAATCCAAATTATTTTCAACCAAAGGAAAATTGAGATTATTAGGTGAACCATTTGTCGGTAAATCCGATGACGGCTATTATCAGAGCATCGCTCAATTTGTATCCCGAAGATTGGGGCAAGAATTTTTAGATTACGCAATCGATCCTTTTGTAAGCGGTGTATTCGCCGGCGACCCGCATAAATTAAGCGTAAAGTCCGCCTTCCCTAAATTGTACCGGCTGGAAGAGATATATGGCGGTTTAGTAAAAGGTATGATCAAAGGCTCGCGTGAACGTAAAAAACGCACTGAAGAATCGAAGCAGAGTGCGAAGATGTTTTCTTTCATCAATGGAATGCAAAGTTTCCCCATGGCAATCGCCAGTAGATTGAAAGACAATATTTTATTTGAATGCAAAGTGAAGAGTGTAGAACGCACCTCAACTTCATCCGGTTCTAAATGGAAAATTATCTATGAAAATATTGGTCAGTTACACACTTTCATTTCCGATTATGTTTTATCAACTGTACCCGCATTTGAAACTTCTAAAATATTTGGAGCGCTGGATTCAAATCTTGTAACTCACCTAGAGCATATCTTTTATCCGCCGGTAATGGTTATGTATCTTGGATTTAATAAAAAAGATATTGGAATTCCGCTTGATGGATTTGGTTATTTAATTCCATCGAAAGAGAAGAAAAGTTTTCTTGGTGCAATATGGAGCTCCATAATTTTCCCAAATCGCTGTGATGATGATAAAGCAGCATTCACAATTTTTGTAGGCGGTGCCCGATCATATCAGTTCTCTGAAAGTGAAAAAAGTGTAATTATTGAAAAGGCATTAAACGAATTCAAACAGATTATGAATATAAAAGCCGGTCCGATACTTGTGAAAGAAAAACTCTGGCATAAAGCAATTCCGCAATACAATCTCGGATATATAGAACATGAGAATTATTTTGATAAATTTGAAAAAGAGAATTCTGGAATTTTTCTCGGTGGCAACTACCGGGGAGGAATTTCTGTAGGAGATTGTGTGAAGAATTCGGAAATCATTTTTAATAAAATTAAGCATTGTAACGTGTAGAACGGAAAGCGTAGAACGAAGAGTGTTGAGTGAAGAATGTCAAAAGTATTTGAACCACAAGTAATTTATGGAAGTGTTTTGAATAATAAGTCGTTTACTTTTTCTGTAATAATTGTAAAGTTTTATAAGTATTTGATACAAAGAGATAAATCATATGAACCTATTTATAAACAACTTTTAAGGTCGGGAACTTCTGTAGGAGCCAATATATCTGAAGCACAAAGTGCAGCAACGAAAAAAGATTTTATTAATAAGTTATCAATCTCACTTAAAGAAGCAAGAGAATCTCATTACTGGCTGAAATTACTTAATGAAACTGAAATAATTACTAAACAAGAATTCGAAAGTCTTGATAAAGATTGTGATAAATTAGAGAGATTATTAACGAGTAGCATTAAAACTGCAAAGGGAATTTAATAATTCTACACTCTACATTCTTTGCTCTACACTCAAAAAGGAGAAACTATGGCAAATTTTCCAACAAAACGCTTAAGAAGGTTAAGATATAATCCAGCGGTGCGTGATCTCGTGCGCGAAACATTTCTAACAAAGAATGATTTGATCTATCCGCTCTTCGTCCTCCCCGGTAAAAAAGTTAAAAATGAAATACGCTCAATGCCGGGTGTTTTTCAAATGTCAATTGATATTTTGGTTGAAGAGTGCAAGGAAGTTGAAAAACTCGGCATTCCCGCGGTTATTTTATTTGGAATTCCAGAACATAAAGATGAAGTAGGTTCCGGTGCTTATGATCCAAACGGAATAATCCAACAAGCTGTACGGGCAATCAAGAAAGAAACAAAAAAACTTTTAGTAATTACGGATGTCTGCCTTTGCGAGTATACTTCTCACGGACATTGCGGTGTACTGCAGGGTGATAAAGTATTGAATGACGAAACTGTAGACTTGCTTGTAAAGGAGGCGATTACTCACGCAGAAGCCGGTGCGGATATAATCGCTCCTTCCGATATGATGGATGGAAGAATAGGTGCAATCCGTAAAGCGCTTGACGAGAAAGGTTTTACCGAAATACCTATTATGAGCTATGCTGTAAAATATTCATCCGGCTACTACGGACCATTTAGAGATGCGGCTGAATCTGCCCCGGCTTTCGGCGATCGCCGTTCTCATCAGATGGATATTGCAAATAGCTCCGAAGCATTACGTGAGGCTGAGAGCGATATTGAAGAAGGCGCAGATATTATAATGGTAAAACCAGCCGGAGCTTACCTCGATATCATTTGGCGTGTTAAGGAAAAATTTGGAATGCCAACTGCCGCTTATCAAGTCAGCGGTGAATACGCTATGATTAAAGCCGCCGGATTAAACAACTGGATTGAAGAAGAACGTGTAATGATTGAGTCGCTTATGGCAATTAAACGTGCCGGCGCCGATATGATATTGACATACTTTGCCAAAGATGTTGTAAAATATTTGGATAAGAACAGCTAACCTGATTCTTGCTCTTAAAATATGAGCAAGAGCATGATTAAGATCAAGAGTAGATCAAGATTATGAACATGATAATTTAATGAGTAACCTTTCCAAAGAGCCGGAAATCATTTCGAAAACAAATTTAGGGGATGGCAATAAACTTTCCACACAGGAGAAACCGAAGCTAAGCTGGCAATCTACTTTTGCAGGACTGAAACACCGTAACTACCGTTTGTGGTTTATAGGTCAAATCATTTCTCTCTTCGGTTCATGGATGCAGATGACCGCCCAGGCATTTTTCATCTACGAATTAACACACTCCCCTGCTTTTCTTGGTTATGTTGGATTTGCAAATGGGCTTCCTTCATGGATATTTATGGTTTATGGAGGAGTAATTGCCGATCGATTTTCTAGAAAAAACATTTTAATAGTCACGCAATCGATTATGATGATCCTGGCAATCATACTTGCAGTTCTCACTTTTATGCTCATAGTAGAAGCATGGCACATCATATTGCTGGCATTTCTTCTTGGAATTGCTAATGCGTTTGATGCGCCTGCCCGGCAAGCATTTGTTAATGAACTTGTCCCGAAAGAAGATCTCTTAAATGCTATTGCGTTGAATTCGATGATGTTTCATACCGCGGCGGCAATTGGTCCCGCGGTTGCCGGTATTACATACGCTATGTTTGGACCCGGATGGTGTTTCACAATTAATGGAATTTCATTTTTGGCTGTGATCTATAACTTACTGAAAATGGAATTCGCCCCATTGCCGAAAAGAATCACAAATAAATCATTTGTAAAAGAATTACTGGACGGGCTAAGATATCTCAAAACTCAAAAACAAATTTTGCGGATAATGCTTATTGTTTCTTTCTCCACTTTTTTTGGATTAAGCATAGCTACATTATTTCCGGCGTGGGCTGTAAAAATTTTACATGGCGATGCGACTACAAACGGGCTGCTTCAAGCTGCAAGAGGAATTGGGGCGGTTCTTTGCTCACTGGCAATAGCATCTTTCAGTAGATATCTTGCTCGAGGAAAAGTTTTAATATTCGGATTATTCTCGCTTCCAATTTATATGTTGCTATTTTCAATTAATACCTCATTCATAATATCTTCTTTAATACTTGTTGGAATTGGAGCCGGCATTATTGCCGTGAACAATCTTTCCAACGGATTAACGCAAACGCTGGTATCGGAGGAATTCCGCGGACGTGTAATGGGAGTTTATAGTTTTAGCTTTTTCGGTTTTATGCCTATCGGCGCGTTATGGATTGGAATGCTCGCCGAACATTTTGGATCACCTACAGCAATATTAATCAATTCATTTATTCTTATAATTTTCTCGATAGCAATCTGGATTATCTCACCCAATCTTCGATTAAAAAATTAATGCCGGTTATATTTCTATTTCTTTCGGATCACTTTCAAGCTCTACAATTTTCCACTCATTTTCTTCCTTATCAAAATCAGTTATCTTTTCTAGAGGCACTTTCAAATATTTGCCATGAGCGGTTACTGCAACGTCTCCGTTCTTTAATACAATTTCTCCCGTACCTTCGAATATTCTGTTATTCTCATTTGTGATCCTGCCAATCACTTTCAGCTCTTCATTCAAGGGAATAGGTTTTTTAAATTTCACATTGAGATCTATCGTAACACCCCAGACCTCGGTTTCGTATTTATTTAGAATTGCCCTGCCAATAGTTTCATCCAGAATTGCAGATGCGACTCCCCCATGGAGTCTTCCCGGATAACTTTGATGTTCTTCAGAGGGAGTAAATAGCGCAATCAATTCTTGATTTTCAGTAACATAGAAATGAGCGTGAATACCAAACTTGTTCTTTAATCCGCACACAAAACACAATTTTGAGTTGTGCTGCTTTCCCACAATATGATGAACCATATATTCTCCGTTTGCGATATCATAAATTAATCCTTCTTTGGAGCCAAATCTGTTTCGAATTTATTTTTTATCAAACGTATTTATAATTATTTTTGTCACAACTTTTTTGACTGTATTCAAATCACAAATCATCGGATGAGAAATGAGTAACCTTAATAGCGAAAGACTTTTCGAAGAAGCAAAAAAATATATTCCCGGCGGAGTTAATTCTCCCGTGCGGGCGTTTAAGTCCGTAGGCGGAACACCAAGATTTATGTCCAGAGGAATCGGTTCAAAATTATATGATGTTGATAACAATGAATACATAGACTACATAGGAAGCTGGGGTCCTCATCTTTTCGGGCATAATCCTGAATTCATCAAAAGCGCACTTTTAAGAGCAATCGAAGATGGAACAAGTTTCGGCGCTCCTACTGAAATTGAAATTCGAATGGCTAAGCTTATAACGGAATTAGTCCCATCGATAGAGATGATTAGGATGGTCAACAGCGGAACAGAAGCTACAATGAGCGCCGTCCGTGTGGCAAGGGGTTACACGGGTAAGAATAAGATTATCAAATTTGAGGGATGCTACCACGGACATGGAGATTTCTTTCTAATAAAAGCCGGTTCCGGCGCTTTAACATTTGGTGTTCCCACAAGTCCCGGCGTAACAGCGGGAAACGCTGCCGATACTTTAGTCGCTGATTTCAATGATATCGAATCGGTCAAAAAATTAGTCGAGCAGAACAAAAATGAAATCGCCGCAGTAATAATTGAAGCAGTAGTTGGAAACATGGGAACTGTTAGAGCAAACGATTCATTCATAAAAGAATTACGCGCGATATGCGATGAAGAAAAAATTGTTTTGATCTTCGATGAGGTAATGACCGGATTCCGGATTGCTCAAGGAGGTGCACAAGAAATTCTTAGTGTTAAACCCGACCTATCCACTTTCGGAAAAATTATTGGGGGTGGTTTGCCGGTTGGAGCTTACGGCGGTAAGAAAGAAATTATGGAGATGGTTTCTCCAAGCGGACCTGTTTATCAAGCTGGTACATTAAGCGGTAACCCTTTAGCTATGAATGCCGGATATGCTGCGCTTACTTATATCAAAGGTCACCCGGAAGTTTATAAATCTCTCGAAGAGAAAGCTTTTTATTTGGAGAGTGGTCTTAAAGACGGAATTAAATCCGCGGGAAAGAATTATCAGATTAATCGTGTAGGTTCTATGATGACTTTATTCTTTACCGAAGAACCTGTACTCGATTATAACTCCGCCGTAAAATCCGATACGAAACTTTACGGCAGATATTTCCATGAGATGCTGAACCGTGGTGTTTATCTTCCACCGGCTCAGTTTGAAGCGATGTTCGTTTCAACTGAACACACAAAAGAAGATTTAGATAAAACCATCACAGCTAATTACAACGCCTTAAAATCAATTTTTTAGATTAAGAATCCGTTGTTCTTAAAGAATTATGAATGGTTTCAACTTCATAATATGAGAGCCAGAACACCAAACCACTAATCTATTTTTAAGCAATTCCTTTGTTGTTAAAAAATGCGGTGTATTTTTTATCGGAACCGGCAATGTGTTGTGTGAGCCAATCTTTCAAGAAGTTCAGCACATCCATACTCAGAATGCTACCGCTCTTATTGTAACCATCCACAAATTTCTTTACTTGCTCTACTAGATCAGCATGCTGTCTTTTATGAATAATTGTTTCCGAGTAACCGTGCTTATCAAACAATTTTTCCTCAAATCCAAAGTGATAAACCGTATAACTCACCAATTCATTCAATACCCCGCCTAAAATTTCTTTTCCTTTCCCCAATTTCATTCCATCGTGTAAATTGTTGATCAACTCAACTAATTTTTTATGCTGTAAATCAATCTCTTTAACTCCAACCGAGTAGCTATCGCTCCAATTTAAAAGTGCCATATAATAATTCCTTATTTTTTTAGTGAATAAAAATTTCCGGGGATAGCTGTAATTACACTTGAGTTGTTTTACAATCCTCGTTTTACAGTTAATGTTTAGAACTGTCAATTCATTTATTTTATTATCGAATATTTTCAAAATTATTTTAGTTTACTGAAGTTACGCAAAACAAGATTTACGTCATTCCCGGATGTTTTAATCGGGAATCTATTTACGGAATTTAAGCCAAAATCGTGGATTCCCGCTTTCGCGGGAATGACGAAACTCTGGATTTTGATCTCCAAAACACCATTCTGCGTAACTTCAGTTAGTTTATTAAAGATTTTACCGGAAAGGTTAATTTGTTCTTACTTCTACTGCCAGGAGCTTTCAAAGCAAAAGTATTGTCATTCCGTGCTTGGCACGGAATCCAGATTAGAGAAACTAAGAGATGGATTCCGGTTCTTCGTCCGCCGCCGCGGACTCGACCGGAATGACAGGCAATGCCAACTATACATTACCACCGTTAAAGACGTTGGTTTTCTAAACTCAAATTAAACTACTTAGGGTAATTGTCGTGGGTCTCAATTAGATTGCTTTCAATTGAGGAATAATTTTTAGATTTACGATAGCAATAGTTTATAAAATAATTAATGCCATATATTCCTTCTTATATAAAGCTTTATAAATCCGGCGAGCTGCAAAAACGAGCCGAAGCTTCGGAACAAATACTAAAATCGTGTAAAAGTTGTCCGCGCTGCTGCGAAGTTGACCGGACTGCTGGCAGTTTGGGCTTTTGCCAGAGCGGAGTTCTGCCGGTAGTTTCATCATACACAACTCACTTTGGAAAAGAGCCGGTTTTTTCAGGTTCGCATGGTGCGGGAACTATTTTTTTCGGTAATTGTAATCTGCGCTGTATCTTTTGCCAAAATTCCGATATCAGCCAAAATTGGAAAGCCGAAAAAAAACACGAGGTTACTCTCAAGCGTCTTGCCGATGTTATGATCGAACTTCAAGAAAAAAATTGCCATAACATCGGACTTGTCTCGCCTTCACATTTTTCTGCACAAATTTTAAAATCAATTTCAATCGCTGCTAAACAAGGATTACACTTACCCATTATCTATAACACGAACGGATATGATTCCGTGGAGATGCTTAAACTCTACGATGGAGTTATCGATATTTATTTACCCGATTTCAAATACGGAGATAATCGATCTGCCGAGAAATATTCCGATGCGAAAAATTATTTTGATCATACATGCAAAGCGATTAAAGAAATGTTCTGCCAGATGGGTGATGAGTTAGTTTATGATGGCGATATAGTAGTCCGTGGTTTAATCATCCGGCATCTGGTTTTACCAAACGGATTAGCCGAGTCGGAAAATATTTTTCGTTTCATCTCGGAGGAGTTAAGCAAAAATGTTCATATATCGCTCATGTCTCAATACTATCCGGCTAATAAAGCTTACAATGATATTTTGCTCGACCGTCCTATACGTCAATCTGAGTATGAAAAAGCTATTAACCTTATGGATAAATATGGATTACACAAAGGATGGACCCAGCAGATAGAAAGTTCCAATTATTTCCGTCCCAATTTCAATGATAACCGTGAAGATCCTTTCGGGAATAAATCTACTCAATCCGGCTTATAATGGTCATGTTTTGATGATTGCAAAGATCATTCCCTTCCTGCCTAATAAAATGATAAAGGCGGTCCTAAGACCGCCTTTATTGATTTAGTATCTAAGACTTGTTTTGAATTGAATTACTTGATCAGCATCATCTTTCTGGTGTAAGCAAAATCAGAGGCTTCTAATCTGTAAATATAAACACCACTTGATAGATTAGATGCATTGAAATTTACTTCATGCCAGCCTGCGTTCATATTTCCATTAACCAATGTATTTACAAGCTCGCCTGTAACTGAGTACACTTTCAAGGTTACAGAAGATGATTTAGATAAAGCAAATTTAATAATTGTCGTTGGATTGAATGGGTTAGGATAGTTCTGAGCTAAGGCATATGCTGATGGAATAGTGCTTGTATTTTCAACGCTTACCGGAACACTATGCATATTTTTTGCATGTAATGATGCCCAATTAACATCTTTTGTAGTATGACATTGAATACATGTATAATCTAAAGTCAATCCAGATATACCATTGGCATCAGTTTTAATGAATTTATATACAACCGGTGGAGTAGTTGTACTGGAAATATCATCTAAGTTTTGAAACATCGTAACAGGGTTTGTATTTATCTTCCAATAATGAGTACTCTGTTCTGAAATATACGCTGTTAATTGATCACCGTTTCTTGCTGCAAAAGGCATGTGGCAGTCTGTACACTCTGCCATTGTTTTTGAAGCTTCATGTCCTACAATAGTTTTATTTGGATGACATGTTTCGCACTTTGCAGTTGTTTTGACACCCCCTAAATTAAAATAAACACCTTTATGAGCGTCATGGCATGTTGCACAGGTAAAACCGGCTTTACCATGTTTAGAGGCAAGCATCATATCTCCTTGTTCTCTATGTCTTATAAAACCTGTACTTGTTGTTCCAACAGTTCTTGCTTGCCATTCAACTCTATTATTCCACGGAAATGTAGTAGTACCATCATTACGATCTCTTGCATGACAGTTATTACAAGTGTTCAACCCTTCTTTTGGTGGTTTATTGCTTGGGTTTGTTGTATGAGCTTTTGCTGGACCATGACATCCTTCACAACCAATTCCTCCTTCAGCCCAGCTGCCTTCAATGCCAGGATATGCTTGAAAATCAGTCGTTTTTGTTTTGCTTGCACCTGTTGTATGGCATTTATAGCATGAGAAAGTATAAGAAGATTTGGTTAAAGTACCTGAAGTATAAGGTACCCATTTTTTAGTGGATAAATTATACTGACGGTTAGCCCCATAAATTAAATATCCTTCCTTATCCAAAAAGCGAGCGTTGGAATGATATCCGCCAACTACAAATCCAATGTCGCCCCAGGTTAATCCATCAGGGGCATTTGGCAGACCACTTACTAATGTATAATTAACTTGCGAACCGACAACCTTTTGTGCTGTTAGAGCCGGGTATACCGGTGGATTTCCACCTACAATTTTTTGGATTTTGTAAGGATGACCGGACTGCTTCCAATTTGTGTGTTGTGTAGAGTGACATGTTTTACATGCTTCACTACCGGCGTATTCTTGTGCTAATACCATTGAAAAACTGAAACATATAAAAATCATCGTTACTACTAGTATCGATTTTTTCATAATTCCTCCATATTATATTTTGTGATTAATCGAAATAAGATATTAATAGCCTATTTCTAATTTAAAAATAAACATTATAATAAATTCTTTAAAGAAAACAATAATGAAAAATTTTTCATTATTGTTCATCCAATATGACTTATACAAAAAAATCCCCGCTAATTTCTTAACGGGGATTTATCCAAACGGAGAAACTAAGTTATTATTTTACTTCTTTTTAGCCTCTTCTTTTTTCAAAGCAGAGAGCCAATCTATCAAGGTTTTGAACTCTTCGTCATTACCTTTGAAACTGACGGCATGTTTCAAGTCGTTTAACTTTTCTTCTTTCATCAAGTACTTTTTCATGAATTCAGGTTTCAAGCTACTTCCTACATCGGAAAGATCCGGTGCGGAGGATTTACCTTTCTTCAAGTAACCTTGCGACTCAATTGCATGGCAAGATACGCATTTATACTCTTTGAAAAGGAGTTTCCCTTTAGCTTCTTCGGATTCTTGTGCTTTGTTGATTGACGTTGCAGCAACGAAGAATAAAATGATGACGATTATAAAAGAATTTATTTTTTTCATTTTTATCTCTCTTGAAATTATTTTTAGAACATCACACGAATATTTATATAAGCTTTATCGACCTTTAGAGTCTCATCAATATCGGTAAGATTTTTTTCATAATAAGCTGTGAATCTAAGATTTTGATTAATTATATAGGTTAAACTAGGAACGATTCTTTGATAGTCTAACACCGGTTTACCGGTAGCAGCAATTTTATCGTCCGATGAATAATTATCATAGTGTAAACCTATGTGCCAAATTTCACTTGGCATATAACCGGCTTCTAATGCAAATCCGCTATACTTGAAATCTTTTTTTGCTGCTGCGAAATAGTAATTATCATCTGTTCCCATTACATAAGCAGCTTGAATATCTACTTGATCATTATAGCGGATATTTATTTGTGGTGAAAAACGTGTAAATCCGTTTTCAACTTGTGGTATTTGAGCACCTGTTGTTTCTGTACCCGTATTCTTTGTATCTGTTCCGGTATAGTAATGTAATGTAAATGTACTTCCATCAAATCCTTTGACAACGTTTTCAGGTAATTTGAGAACTAATCCGCCCCATACATTTAAGTACTGATTTACACTTACGGCTGATACTCCAGGAGAAGCGCCTAAATAGAATGTAGCCCAATCATATTTACCAAAATATTGAAGGCCCGGTCTTGCGCTTGACATGTCTATTGAGTTTTCGCCTTTACCGCCGGCTGATTTTAACAAGAAAATTTCACCTTTCAAAGCTGGAAGCTGTGGTAAGCGGTTTGGATAAGAAGCAAATTCCAAAGGAGAAATACTACCAACCTGAAGGTTTAGCATTTCTGAACCAAGCAAGTTTGTGAAATTGAAGTAGAACCAATTGAATTTGAATGCGCTCTTTGCATATTCTAATTCAGAGAAGAAGGAGATATCTTTATAAATTGAACCGGCGACAAATGCTTGAAGCCATATTGCATTGCCTAAAGTTATTTTGGTTGTTTTCTCTTGACCGGCATCTTTCAGAAATGATTTTGTGTCAAATTCAATTGGAGTCATGTTCAATCTAAAGCCAAAAATGTTGGAAACTTCATCTAATAAAACTCCACCTGCGTCAATTGGATAAGCTTCTTTATAATCTTTTTTATATGTAGTCATTAATTGATAACCATTCTTCAAATATTCTTCACCAAAAGAATTAAGACGTGGAAAAACTGTATGGCAGGTAGTACAGCTTAGACCGGTCTTTCTTGCCCATTGACTTGTTGCACTTACTTGAGATGGCATTACCATATTTATTACAAGAACTAATACCGCCAGTGAGAAAAAGTATTTTATCATTTTCATGATTCATCCTTATTATTTGTTGATTTTGTTAGTTAAAATTAGAGAGTCTTCTAAAAAGACTTTTTTGTTGGGTTAAAAATAGATTTTGGGTCGGTTAATCCAAAATTAACAATAATGAAAAATTATTCATTTTTTAATGTGGGATTGTACCACTATAATAATTTATCTTTTGGGTGAATTTGGAGAAGTTTTATGGAAGTACTTATAGTTGAGGATGAATGTGCAATTGCAGGGTCATTAAAAAAGAATTTTTTGAATGCGGGTCATCATGCAATTATAGTTACTGACGGCGAAGCCGCGCTAAGTACAATAAAAAATATTCAGTACGATGTTATTCTTTTGGATTGGAAGATGCCTAAGATGACCGGATTACAATTATGCAAGAAAATGAAAGGGGCGGGATTAAAAACGCCAATCATTCTTTTGACCGCTCTGAGTGAAATCTCAAATAAAGTTGAGGCATTGAATGCCGGCGCCGATGATTACATAACGAAACCATTTTCTTTCGAAGAAGTACTTGCCCGAATCAATGCAGTGTTACGAAGATATCAATCATCTGTTTCAGCCCTTCCTTTCGGAGATTATTCTCTCGATCTGATTGAACGGACGGTTATTTCAACCGAGGATAAAATCAGATTATCAGAAAAAGAATTTGATCTGCTAAGATATTTTCTCCTCAACAGAGGATCCATTGTTAGCAAAGAACAGCTCTGCGAAAAGGTCTGGAATATAGCATGCAATCCCGAGACAAATTTTGTGGAGGTGACAATCAAAAATCTCCGTAAGAAATTAGAGACCGGGTTAAACAAAAAATTTATTCGTACAATTTACGGCGAGGGTTATATTTTCTTTGCGGATTAGGTACTTAAAAATCGAAATTTCAAGAAGTGTTTTACAAAACTCTTTTTTAATAGCGTCCGTAATAGTTGGATTTCTAATTCTATATAATGTTTTTACATTCGGGCTGTTGAAACATGAGTTAAACGAAAATCTGGATAACAGCCTTGGACATGAAATAGAGAATGTTAATAAGGCGTTTCGGATTCAACAAGATTCAATTTTAATTCTTAACCCGAATGAATTTCTAGAGACGGATTTAACTCGAATAACCGATCATCCATTTTTCGTGCAGATTTATAATACAAAGGGAAAACTCCTACTTAAAAGCAAAAATACCGAGTTTATTCAACCCATTCCTAAACGGTTCTATGAACTGAACGAAGAACTTTATTTTGAGGATGACTATGCCGGCAAAGAAGAAATTCGTTCCGCCTATAAAAAACTTACAGACGAAACCGGAACATTAATAGGATATCTTCAATTATCTACAACAAAATCGAGGTTAACAGTAATAACAACAAATTTATTGATTTTTAATCTTATCGCTTTTCCAATGATACTGTTAGTGATTTTAATAGCAAGCGTACTCATATCAAAAAGGACCTACTCCCCAATCAATAAAATAATTTCTACTGCCAAATCAATTTCTGCTTCCAATCTTAATGAAAGATTGAGCTACAAGGCAGATTCAAAAGACGAAATTGGCAAATTGAGAGATACATTGAACGATCTTTTTGAGCGCCTCGAATTTCAGGTAAAGCAGATATCCTCTTTTACCGATAACGCTTCGCATCAGTTGATGAATCCTTTGACCACGATTAATTCCGAATTGGATTTTCTCCTAAACAATAAACTCATTATTGATGATCAAGATAATTCGGTTAAAGTGATAAAAGAAGAAACCGGGCGGATGATAAAAATTGTTAAATCTCTTCTGCTGCTCGCCAAAGATTCTAATACTTTATTCGATCAGAAGCAGCTTTTCAATTTGTCAAAAATTGTTAAAGAGAATGTGAAGAATATCTATAAGGAGAAAAAAATTGAAGTCGATATTGATCCCGAGTTTTATCTAAGAGGTAATCCCGATTATTTTTCAATAGCTCTTCAAAACCTGATTGACAACGCTAAAAAATATTCAAATGAGGATTGGGTTACTCTTTCCGCAAAAATAACAGACGGTAATGTAATTCTAAGAGTTGAGGATTTTGGAGTAGGAATTAATAACGAGGAAAAAGAAAAAGTTTACGATCGATTTTACCGTTCCGAAAAAGTTGAGATGCTGGGAATAAAGGGTAATGGACTGGGTCTTAGTTTAGTTAAGTTGATAATTACAGCAATGAACGGTTCCATCGAAATCAATGACAACAGCCCAAGGGGATCTATCTTTATTATAACACTGCCTGCCGTGGATCTTCATTAAAAATAAAAAACCCTACATTATTGTTAATTATGTTTTGCCCCGCTTCCGAATTAATTTTCTGATAACAAAATTTACTTCCTTTCTTTTCGGAGAATTATATGCCGGTACATAAGTCACTTGAGATCTGGGCAGTTCAAACAATTTGTAACATCGGAATTATTTTATCGATCCTTTCATTTCTACTACACATAAGCCGTCCATACTTTGAAAGATTGCTTGATCGCCTAACTTTACGTGTCGCCGCCGATCTATGGTGGATTGTTTACATTTTTTTGCGGGATGGTTCTCTTCTATTTAGTTTTCTAATTGGATTTTTTACACTCAATTTAGATTTGATGGCGGATATTAAAATCGGGCTGCCATTTGTTCCCCTTAGCACCATTGCCATGGCGGTTGCGCTGGTCGCTAAAATTTTTCATAACAATGAAAATCTGAATAAGCAGTATGTTAGAATTACAGTATGGGTTATGGCAGGGGCTGTATTGAATACTATCGGTTTTGTATTTGTAATGGAAGCACCCGGCTCAGAATATTCCGCTGCGCAAAATCTATTTTGGCAGACATTAAAATCCTGGCGCTCAAATGAAAATCCGGATCTTAGTACAATTACTTTCTACATCTCTTTTTCTCTGATAATAATTATTATGATTTACGCAGTAGTTAAGGTATTCCGGGCTTTTAATAGGGCAATTATCGGCGGCGAGAAAAATGTATAGGATTATTTTAGATTCACGTCAGTGTATTTCATGCGGAATATGTATGGATGTTTGTAAGCCAGGCGCGCTTTCAATGCATCGTTTTAACCCTCCCGGTATTGAAGGAGAAGTTTTTTCCTATCTGTCAATCTCATCGGAAGTGAATTTGGAAAGAGCGCTTCCGGTTAAGATGTCGTTTCCTTACTTACAAATTCCGGGTCTTTGTGACGGATGCTCGGAATGCGTTAACGAATGTCCCGCTTCTGCACTTCTATTGGAGAGTCTTTAATCCAACCTTTTTAAAACTAAAACAATATATTGATGGTATTGGTTTATCTGCCCGGCGGTTGTCTGCTTGGTAACCGTTCCGGCAAATTATTGTTATCGTTTTCATGTTTTTTCATTATTTAATGTAGGGATCGGTTTCAAACCGATCCTAAAAAAATTGTTTGCAAAACAGCGGAAGGGTCACAGACCCTTCCCTACAAATTCAAATTTTCCGCATTTCCCTTTTCAATTTCCCATCTCAGAGGATTTTGCTCTATATATTTCCTTATACTAAATAACTCTTTCTCATTTCTAATTATTCTATCATAAAAAGATTTTTGCCATTGAAAACGATCCGGTTTTTTCAATATCTCATTAATTTTTTTAGATGAAAATGTTTTGAATCCTCTTATTATTTCGCTTAACCCATATTCTTTATTCACAATCACATTTCTTGTATCGTTTGATGTAGAAAATTTTTCAATAGAGATAATCCCATGAAAATGATCCGGCATAATAATATATGTGTCGAGTTCACAATTTGGATAATGGTTGGTTAAATCTTTCCAGCATTCATTAACTATCATACCATTTTTGTTCAATATGATTCTACCATCAAGAATCTTTCCTAAATAAATACCCATCCGATCAATACAAATAGTAACAAAGTAGTAACCCGTGTTGGAGTAGTCGAATTCTTTTAAGCGTTGATTTTTCCGATGCGGCAAATTATTGTTATCGTTTTCTTGTTTTTTCATTATTTAATGTAGGGATCGGTTTCAAACCGATCCGAAAAAAATTGTTTGCAAAACAAAGGAAGAGGTTGTCTGCTGGGTAACCGATCCGTAATTATTTTTCAAAAAAACAACGGAAGGGTCGCAGACCCTTCCCTACAGAGCATCTATTATGGTGTTGGTGGTGTTGGCGCATCCGGTTTTTTTACAACTCTTTCATTGGGTAATAAATATTGATCGAACTTTGCGCGGTTGTTGACAAAAATAATTTTACCCGCCTTACTAACCTTCTGCATCAATTGATAACACTCATTCAATTTTTCAATTCTTTCCTGAGTAACCGCGGGTCTTTTCTTTTTACTCATTTCCTGTTCGTAATCGGCATTAGTCAAGTCCGTCTGTAATGATGCTATCTTATCAATTTTTTCTTGATTAAATCCGGCGGCAATAAGGTCTGCGCTGAATTCGATTGACGTTTTATGCAGCACCCCGAAAAATTGAATCATTTTTGTTTCACTAAGTCTCGCTTTCTCATAATCGTTTACACCAAATTGAGCCCAAATCTCTTTTTTGTTTGGAAACGCTTTTTCAATAAAGTACTTCATCATTTGAAAAAAATCTCTGCACTCGTTCATTCTCAATTCAACATTTTTTGTTAACTCAATTTGACCGCTTACGTATGCAGAATCTTGCACTACATCATTTCCGGCTTCAATTTTTTGAAGCCAATTTTCAGCGAACGGATCGCTAAACCCTCCGTCGAAATTTGTAAATGCCTCTTTGTCTTCAACAAAAAGACCATGCATTACTCGCGATGCCTGAATCATTTCGGCATCGGGACCGGTGTAAATACGAGACTTCTCATCCGCCTTTGCCATTTTACCACCCTTAAAAATGTTATAAATAAGTTAATTTATTAGGGAAGATAGGAATTCATTCATTTCAAGATTGAAAACTCAGCTTTACGGCGAATTTATGATATTGTACGAATGATTTCTTTATATATCCAGCCGATCGCACTATTTTTGATATAAACCGGCATTTTTTACCATTTTACGCCGCTAATGTGTGGCGCTCCGCAATTTTTTTGATACAGTACGCCATTTCTTTGAGACTGTCCGTCACTTTTTTGAGACGGTATGCCGTCAATTTGAGGCTCTCCGCTATCTTTTTAATTCACTCCGTTGTTTATTCGCCGCGCCACATGTAATACTTAAATGAGAACTCAATTAAACAGCATTATACTCCCCGTAATGGAAGATTAACTGTAATTAGTAGGGAATAACTGTATTAGTGAACAAGCAGAAGGAAAAGAAATTTATAACGGATGAAAAGAATTTACTTGCGGAATTAATTTAATAATAAGAACTTGAATATATCCAAATGCTAAAATATATTTTTTTAGAATAGATGCAAGTGAAAAATAGAGTAGTTGCCGGTGATTGGTTGTTGGTGATTGGCGATTAGCATCTTGTTTTAAGACAACAATCCCGCTAAAACCTTTTTGACTACATAAAAAAAATATTTTCTCAAAATAGATCGAATATAAAATCACTTCTTCTCCGGTCAAACAAACTCTTTGGGACTGACCAGCCGGAGGATTATTCGGGAGGATGAAAAATGTTGAGTAAAACGAAATCCC
>CAMTXU010000035.1:0-11349 GCA_947085815.1 uncultured Ignavibacteriota bacterium
TGTGAGTGGAAGTATGGGGAGTTTCTCTACCGGAGGAAGTGTTGATGTAACTGCCACCGCAGTTACCGGAATCGATGTTTCTTATAATCAATCGGCAGGTGCCGGAATATTTTCAATAACAAGATAAATATCTTTTTAGGAAAAAATTATTTTTGTGATGTGAAAAAATGAACTTACAATTGATAACAAAACTATTCGTTTCATCTTTATTCTTTGTATTGCAAATAGAACTATTTTGCCAGGTAGAATATCTACCCGAAAGTCCGGGCAAGTGGGAACCCTGGGAGATAGTGAACCATGAAGAAGGACTAACTAAGATTGGATGGACTAAAAAAGATCAGAATTCTTTTTCATCCATACTAAAGAATCTTTCAGAAAAAATAAAATTAGCGGACGTATTTCCCAAAGGAGTTGATCGAAGAATTTCCGGCGGGGGCGAAGGAATGACGCGCTGACTTTGTCGGCGTGAATATAATATTTTTCAGGGAGGCAACTATGTTAAAAAAACTTGTTTTAGCAGCGCTGGCAGTATGTTTGGTTTTAGGTGTTTCATCATCTTTTGCGCAGGACAGCGGCAAGGCAAAGGGAATGTCAAAAGGCAGTGAGAGGGGCATCATTATCATCAATGGGAAGGTTGCAGGAGTGAAAGGCAATACAATCACAGTAAAATTTGATGTAAAGGATGCAGGCGGTATTAAAGCAGGGGATACGGTGAATGTGAAAGATGGCATGGTTGAAAAGAGCAGGTAAACGGCGGTTTTAGATGACAAAGGTTAGATGACAAAGGGAGGAATGAAAATGGCGAGAAAGTTTTTTGCAGGCTTTATGTTTGTTTTGTTGTTGGCAGGTGCCGGAATATTTTCAATAACAAGATAAATATCTTTTTAGGAAAAAATTATTTTTGTGACATAAAAACATGAACTTACAGTTAACAATAAAACTATTCGTTTCATCTTTATTCTTTGTATTGCAAATAGAACTATTTTGCCAGGTAGAATATCTACCCGAAAGTCCGGGTAAGTGGAAACCCTGGGAGATAATGAACCATGAAGAAGGACTAACTAAGATTGGATGGACTAAAAAAGATCAGAATTCTTTTTCATCCATACTAAAGAATCTTTCAGAAAAAATAAAATTAGCGGACGTATTTCCCAAAGGAGTTGATCGAATAATTTCCGGCGGAATCAAAGTTGGCTATCCAGCATATACAAAAGAAAGAAATCCCTATTTATTTTCTCCCGTCTCCGGCTATCTCCTTGTCAACGCCCTTGGGCATTATCAAAATAACAACACAGGCAAAGTAGAAGTTAGTACTGAAGGGCTTGGTGGTTTTCAGATTTACTTAAATTGGCTTGCCGCTGTTTTCCCTGAGGAAGGAAAACTAATGTCTGCGCCTCCAATAAAAATTTGGGGCAAAAGATTAGACTATGATTTTGATGAAGGTGAAGGGATATTTTATGAACCGCAGCAAACCGGCAAGTTTCAAGGATTCCCAATTTATGATGAATTTGCAATTGTAATTACAAAAAACCTAAAACCTCTCTGGGCTCCGGTCAGCCGTGAAAGATTTTTAAAAGCGATTATTAAAGAAGCAGAGCTCTATTTGAAAGAATCTAAAGAAAATATAAAAAGAGTTGAGGCGGAGAATGAGGAAAGATATCAAGAAATTAAAAAATATGATCCCGCAAAAGCGGAAGAGATAAAAAAGATTCTGGATGAAGGTCGGCAGTGGAGTGAAAAACGAAGAAGCGAAGCAGATACAAAAACAAGAGAGATAGCCAAAAAAGATTGGAAAGCGCTTACTTTAATTCCCGAAGAAAGAGTTAGAATGTTGAAAGAAGAACTTGAATCCCTCTCGCCCGAAGAACGAATCAGCCAGGCATATTTCATAGACGGTTTAAAAAACAGTAATACATTATCCGGGCTTGTTCCAAAAGATTCAAGAGAAGCCCATCCACTTGTTACTCTTAATCCCGATTTTTTTAATCCGGCATTACCCAAGAGCGCAATTCAATTGATTGTAATAGAGAAAAGCATGAAAAATAAGTACGCAAATTTTACGGAAGCAAAACAAATAGAGCTTGTTCGTTCAATAGATTGGAATAAAATAATGGATGAATTCGTTAAACCATAATAAATAATGAGGTCGGAAATGAAATCAAAATTAATTATCACCCTTTTAGTTACTTTTTTTATCGGAATCGGAAAAGCGCAGACAACCGCGGAAGCATACTTAGCGCTTCTTCCGCCAGTTCCTGGAAAGCCATGCGAACTTTCGACAGACGATATCAATTCATTTACTAATAAGATGGAAGCGCTTATAAGAAAAATAGAAACTGAAATTGATAAGAGGGAAAACGCTCTTAATTCGTTAGTTGAAAAGAAACAAAAAAAAGATGCTGCCGAGAAACGGAAAAAGTCAGATATGACCGAAGAGGATCTTGAAAACCTTGAGAAGATGAGCCAAGCCGAAATAATGGAAATGATGACCCAGCCCGAAAGAATAGAAAAGTCAAAAGATAAAAAAAGCATGATAAGTAAGGAATCAATGGATAAAAGGATGAAAGAATTTGAAAAAGCTCAAAAAATTTTTCAGTCGGGCGAAGACTTTGAGAGCAGCTACAAAAAATTTCAAAGCAAATACAATGATTTAAGAATAAATTATGAATCCGATTTGAAACAGCAAAATAAAGAATTTGAAGCATTTGCGATTAGTTTAGGACCAATTAACGATGGAGAAGGATCAACACCGGCTGATCATGCAAAAATGAGGCAGCTAATAGAAAAGATAAGAAAACTGGGTAAAAAACTTTGCTCTGATTATACAACATTATATGAATCTATTTTAGAAGAATTCAGAAGCGACATAGAAAGAAAAATACCTAACATAAGATACATAGAAGAGATCCAAATGAGAGATGAAGGATTGGAAAATAAAGACATTGAACCGCTTAAAGCTGTTAAAACATTTTTCCGTGGTTACATCTTTCTCGCAGATTATTTTTTTAATCTCGATAAAGTAGTGCCGAATTGGCGGCTATGGCAATAGAGTTTATCATGACTGGAACTGGCTTCTCAGTGAAACCGGATTACTGGAATATGATTATGCCGTTGGGTATTTTTTTTTCGGACTTGGCATTTTAATATTTGTAATAGCTCTTCTGATACCAATGTTTGTCAAAGAATATAAAGAGGCAAACATTTCTCTTAATATTTAGTGGCAAACAAATAATTATTGCCCTTTAAGCGCTTGCCAAGAAATTAATCGGCGCAAATGAAATATATCGTTGAAGTTCCCGTTAAAGTTTATAAGAGCTGAGTAGTAACCAATTACTCTTTCAATATCCTTCATTTGTAAAGCAGCTACAGCTCCGTAATAAAAATAACTTTCTGCATCGATTGATTTGATAATTTCGGGGTTCGCCCTGATTATCGATTCAACTCGCATACATATCTCTTCAGCTTTGTCATATTCGCTGTTCTGAAGATAATCTTTAGCAACCTGGAGATAAACATTTACCAAGGGAATATTTTCGGGCTTTGTTGTTTTTATAAACGCATCCACCTCTTTCTTTATAGAGAACGTTTTCAAAAAAGTTGTAGCATTTGTGTTTTCCAAAATTACCCTGTTGTTAAAATCTTTTACTACTTGAACGGAATCCGGAAAAAGAGATATTAGCTTATCAAAAGTTGTTGACCCAGAGGAAGCAAGTCCGAGTTTTTTGTATGATTTGGAGTAAAGAATATTAGCCGTGTAGTCTTTTGGGTATAGTTCTATGAGGTGTTTCGACAGACCAAACGCATATCGGATATTCACATTTGTGTTAAGGTTGTAATTAATTGCATTGATCATTTGGTTTTTATCCGGTGGAAATTTTTTAATATACTCTTTGACGAAAAGGCTGTTAGAAAGAGTATCAAATTTTTCGTCAAAGGAATATATATATGTCGATTGTTTGCCGATGTAAAACGATTTTGGGGCAATAAACTCAAGTCTTGGATGGATCTCGGAATTGATTGGCGCCTCTTCCGCCATTGTAAAAAACCCGCGCGGTGAAACTGACTGACACGATAGAAATGTAAAAAGATTTGTTATTCCAATTCGGTTAAAATCCTTTTTAACACCCGGGATTAGAAACTTGTTCTGTAAAAACGCGGTATTCAAATTCATCTCTTCTTTTGAACCGATGAGTATAATGTCGTTAGCTATCGAATTCCACATCTGCGCATGCGGGAACACCGAGTAGAAGGTATTTAACACAAGTTTTACAACAGCATCATCCGCTTCATAAAGATGAAACCATTGCACCATAATTCCATTTGTATTTAGCTTGCTCAGGCATTTTTCGAAATACTCCTTTGAGAATAAATTTCCTATGCCGGCAATCCAAGGGTTTGACGGTTCGGAAATTATAACATCATATTTTTCTTTTGATAATTTTAAAAGTGTAAGCGCGTCCTCATTCACAAGTCGAAGGCGAGGGTCGTTTGTGCAGTAGTAATTCTCCTTTTCAAAAAATTTTGATGCTTTTATCACTTCTTTGGAAATTTCGGCGCAAGTAACTTTTGTAACCGGATGTGTCAACACCGAACCAATTGTAGTTCCGCTTCCAAACCCAACTACAAACACTTTTTGGGGATTAGGATGAAGCATCACCGGTATTTGTCCCAACAAAACTTGAGTGGGCATATCGAAGTATGAGCTTGCATCCGGCTTGCCGTTAATAATTAGCCTTTTATTATTAGGATTGGCATTTGATTGTGTAACCGCGACTGTTGCATTTCTTCCCTCTTCGTAAAAAACGATTTTCTCGTTATTCGGATTATGTAAAAACTCTTCAAATGATTCAGGTGGTGTAGTGCCAAGAAATTTGAACACGCCCCTGATTATCGTTCCTTTATTCCACGAGGGGAAAAGAACCAGATAAAAAAGAAAAACAGATGTAAAAAAAGCGGTTACCGCAACTCTTTTTTTTACAGAAAAAAGTTTTGAATTCCACAATAGAATAGTTGCCGCAAAAAGATTTAGTCCAATTCCAATTTCGAAAGACCCTTTTATTCCAAAAAGAGGAATGAATAGTAATCCAGTCAGAATTACTCCAGCGACAGTTCCAAGCGTATTTACCGAGAAAATTCTTCCGACGGAAAATCCAACTTTATTATTAGTACCGGAGATGATTTCCGCGGCAATCGGCAAAGCCATTCCCATAAACAAGGTTGGAAAAATCATCAAAGCAAAACAGAAAAGGAACTCAATAACAAGAAAGACTTCGAATGATTGCGGCGTTTTTGAAAAAATTGAGGCAACGCGCCACAAAAAATATGGAAGTCGTTCATAAAGCAGAAGAACTAACATTGTTGAGAATGCGATTGCCGCTTGAGTGAAGACAAGCAATTTGATGTAATTATATTTGGCTAAAAATTTTTGCGAAATGATTAGACTGCCAAATGTAATTCCGCCGATGAAAGCCATCAACATTATGGAAAAAGCGTATGTTGATGAACCAAAAAAATTTATTAGCAAGCGAACCCAAACCATTTCAAAAATAAGTGCAGCCGTGCCGGAGATTCCCGCAACAAGAACAACAACAGCCGCAGTTCTTTTGCCAACATTAACTAATGGCTCACCCCTCTCAATTTCTATTGACAGCTCCTCTGAAACAGCAGTAATATTTTTACTCTTTATAGATAAAACAAAACCGGCTAATCCAGCGGCAATGTTTAAGAATGCCGTAGCATAAATTGTGATGTTCAGACCAAACTCTTTTATCAAAACAAATCCGGCAAAAAAAACACCTATGACAGCGCCAAACGAATTAAGAAAATATAATGTTGCAATTTCTTTGCGCGCGTATTTAATATTATTCACAAAATATTTGCTTAGAACAGGAAGCGTTCCTCCCATAGCAATTGTCGGGGCAAGCAACAAAAGTGATGCAATCAAAAATCTTAATCCGTTGAAAAGAAAATTCTGTGAATATATATCTAAGCGGGAAGCCGAAGAGAGAAATAAATTTCCAATTAATGTACTTAAAGAGGGATATAAAAGACAGTATGCGCCAATGAACAACTCCAAGATCGAATAAACTTTAACGGGGTTTTTAATTGCGTCCGCTTTTTTGCCGAACAAATAGTTTCCAATTGCAAGCCCGCCCAAAAAAACAGCGAGCACCGTCATCTGTGCGTAGGTTGTATTTCCTAAAAATAAACTAAGGTATTTAAACCACACAATTTGATAAACCAACCCCGCGATTCCGCTAATAACAAAGAGTAGAGAGACAATTGCTTTTATGTTTTGTCTTTGATCGTTCATATTTATCCTTGCGAAAAAGAGAAAAAGAGATGACGACAATTTAATAAAGGTTTTCTGGAATAAAACATGGGAAATTAGAAACAATTTAGGCGGGTGAAATAAAGTGTGGGAATTTTTAAATTCCCACACCAAAAGATTATCAAGGCATCAAAAGTAATTGTACAATAATGAATATAGGCAAAAGAACAAGAAGAGAAAATTTATAAATGTAAGCAAAGAAATCAGGCATCTTAATATTGTTCTCTTCAGCAACAGCTTTAACCATAAAGTTTGGTCCGTTTCCGATGTATGTCATCGAACCGAAGAATACTGCGCTAACAGAGATAGCTTTTAATATTTCTTCCGGAATGCCGGCGACTAACGTTCCGGTATTAATACCCAAGCCCATTGCAAGAGAGTGAAAAGTTACGGCGGTGGGAGTGTTATCAAGAAAACTGCTTAACGCGCCGGTGTAATAATAAAATTGATTCACCGAAGCAACGCCCAAAGTTTTTGCGTTTGATTCCAGAAAGAGTAAGCAAGGAACCATTGTAACAAAAATTCCTAAAAACAAATAGGCGACTTCTTTAATCGGTTCCCATGTAAAATTGTTAGATACTCTCAACAGATTAGTAGTGAAGAGAAGAGATAGAGCGCCCATGCCCATTATTACAGCTTCCCTAATAAATTTGAAGTAGTGATTCTCCCTAATGAATGGCAGGTATTGTTCATTTAGAAAAGCGACCGCAAGTACTACACCAAGTAGCCAGATAAAATTTAAATTTCCTTGAACCTTTATCGGGCGAATATTCGTCATGTCCGAAATGATTGCCTCCGCCGGTTCTTTTTTGTGATAATAAGTATCAACAAAGTAATACACTACCAAAAGAATAAGATTGGTTACAAGCCATTCCGGAATTAATTTTAAGAACCAGGTAAAAGGCGCACCGCGTAGATACATCATAAATAAGGGAGGATCTCCGAGAGGAGTTAATAAACCTCCGCAATTGGCAATTATTCCTATGAAGAAAAGAATAGTGTGAACTTTATAAACTCTCTCTTTATTTGTCTGAATAACCGGTCTAATTAAGAGCATAGCCGCGCCGGTTGTTCCCATAAGAGAAGCGAGAACAGCACCTATCGCCAGGAATAATGTGTTGATAGATGGCTTTGCTTCGATATCGCCGGTAAGATAAATTCCACCGGTGATTGTAAATAGAGCCCCGAGAAGAATGATAAATGGAATATAATCGAAAACGATCGTTTCAAAAAGTTTTTCACTCAGCCCGGCTGAAAACAGATAAATAACAATCGGTATACTGAGTATTGTAGCAACAATAAGCTTGTTTTTGTTTTTTTCCCAAAAATGGTTGAAGAAGAGGGGAAAGACTGCAATTGATAAAAGCATCAAAACAAAAGGCAACATACTGATAAGAGGAATCGGAATGTTTGTGTGTTCCATTAAATGAATCCAGTTTTGTTAAAAGTGTGTTCCAAACTTATGGCACACGCTAATTCTTATCAACAAGAAAATATGTGATGTTTCATAAAAAACGCCCCGGGTAAATCGGGGCTGAAGGAAATTATTTCTTGAGTAGATCTCTAATTTGCGTAAGAAGAAGAACTTCTTCGCTTAATGTAGAATGGTTTTCATGTTTACCTTCCTCGTTCCTCTTCAATCGGTTCAAAGCTTTTATAACCATGAAAATTGCAAACGCCACAATCATAAAATCAATAACAGTATTTAGGAATATCCCATATTTTATAACCACTTTATTTGTAAGAGATATAGACAAATTGCTAAAATCGATACCGCCAACCATCAAACCTATAGGAGGCATTAGAACATCTGTTACCAGCGAGGTAACAATCTTGCCAAACGCGGCACCAATTATAATACCTATAGCCATATCAACTACATTACCCTTCATTGCAAATGCTTTGAATTCGTCGACTATCTTCATATGGTTTCTCCTGTTTTGTTTTTGAATTTTCTCTCTACAAAAACTATTGCCTAACTATACTTTTATGATATCTAAATATTCTTTATAAGCAAACAAGCGATTTCGCTGCTGTCCGGTAATCTCTTCGAGAATTTTTTCTTCGAGGAATTTTGTAATTACTACATTGGCTGTCTGTTTGTTGAGGTTAAACTCCTTAGTTATAAACGAAAGAGAAACGATCGGTCTGTAGAAAAGAAGATCGAAAAGTTTTAAGGAAGCAGATGAGTTGAATTCTTTATTCAATAGTCTTAGGTAATCGTTTTGTTCGAGTCTGCAAATATTTTTAATCGTAGCGTTTGTATGAGTAGCCGCATCAATTACGGAGCGAAGAAAAAATTTGATCCATAATTCCCAGCTCCCATTTTTTTTCAAGTCTTCAAGCCGGTCAAAATACTCTACACGCTTTTGAAAAAATTGTCTTGAGATTTGGATCGATGGCGCAGTCAATCTTTTTTTCCAGAGCAGATGAATTTGAAATAAAATTCTTCCCACCAATCCATTCCCGCCGGAAAAAGGATGAATCATTTCAAACTGCGCGTGGATCAATGCGGCATTAACGAGAACCGGATAAGAAATATTTGACGCTATGTAATTATAGAGTTCCGTCATTAATGCAGGTATTTCATCTGCTTGCGGCAGATTCGATTTTGCATCTGAGGAGTTTATCTTCGTTTTAACTTGAGCATCACGGAACTCACCGAAAGGTACACGCTCATTCAATTCGCCCCGGTATAGTTCTTTATGAATTGATTTAATAATATGAGATGAACTGGAAACATCTCGTAATAATTTCTGACCAAGAGATAGAGAGTTTTTGTAATTGACTATTTTATTCAATTGCTCCGCATCATTTTGAATGAACAATTGAAATAAATTTTGTAGCGATGATTTTTCATCATCTATTTGAGTACTGTAAAATGCCTCTAACAGAATTAGTGTTGAAAGAATAAAATTGTTTTCTGGTAAAATGTTAATCGCCCCCTCTAATTGATATAAAAGCTTATCCGCCTCATTCATAAGGGCAAAAGTTTCTGAATCAAGCCGTAATTTAGGCTGAGGAGGAAGTGGACCCATTTTTCTACCGTAGTCTATAATTTCTGACTTAATATCGCTACAATATTTGTGTAAGTCAATATACTAAGACTTAATGCGGGTTCAAATCACGCAATTCCAAAAAAATTGACCAAAAAATAGGGTTGACTACTATAGGATTTAAGATGCAACTATAGGTTCATTTACACTTCGTGCTAACAAAGTAGATTGATTAACTTAAAATGTCCTCGTCCCGGTACAAAAGTAAAATCGCGGCTTGAGAAACTATTACAAATTTCTCTTTCTCGATCTCAACCTCTATGGCATCCTTACGAAGGAAGACAGCAAAGTCACCCTCTTTAGCCTGCAAGGGAATATACTTAGTGGATTTTTTATCGCGCCATGGTTCATCGTCGTCAGCGGGCATTCCTATTGGGTATCCGGGACCAACTTTTATTACATAACCGCCCTGAACTTTTTCCTTTTCTTGTACACCCGGAGGAAGATAGAGACCGCTATTTGTTTTGTTAAGATTTTCTTCTGGACGAATAAGAACGCGGTCGCCTACAATAATTATTTTCTCTGTGTTTATCATCAAAACGATTCTCGTTTTATTATGTCGTAAAATAGGAAATGAAAAAGAGAGCATCAAATGGTTATCTTTCATTAAAAGAGATGGATAATTATGAAAGCGATTTGGGATACTCGTTATGCCGGGGCAGAGTTTATTTACGGCACAGAACCAAATGAATTTCTGAAATATGAACTAAGCAAAATCACACCCGGTAAAATTCTTTTTCTTGGAGAAGGCGAGGGACGAAATGCCGTATATGCAGCTACACTTGGCTGGGATGTTGATGCGGTTGATTACAGTGCATCGGGAAAAATTAAAGCTGAATCGTTAGCAGCCGAGAAAGATGTTAAAATAAACTATTTTGTTGCCGATCTTTCTACATATACACCAGAACAAAATTATTACAATGCTGTTGTTCTTATCTATCTTCATCTTGAAGAAGAACTGCGCGGGAAGGTACACCAAAACGCCATGGCTTCTCTAAAGTCGGGTGGAAAAATTATTTTTGAAGTTTTTGAAAAAGAACAAATAAAAAACAATTCAGGCGGACCAAAGAGCATAGAATTGCTCTATTCACTTCATGATATTGTTGAGGATTTCATTGATCTTGAATTTGAAAAATTCTCAAAAGAAAAAATTTTTTTGAATGAAGGAAAGGGTCACGAAGGAGAAGCAGTAGTAATTCGTTTTATCGGTGTTAAGCCCCAAGTCCGATACACGCCGCGAGATTAATACAACAAGCCGATCAACACAAAGGAAAACTTTTTACTTGACAACGGAAAGAACGTTTCTTATGTTGGAAACCAGAAAAACTAAAATAGTTTCCACGAGAGACAATGGAAGAAAAAGAAAAGATATTGGAATTCACAGAAGAAAAACTTTTCAGTCATGGTTTCTATAAAACTACGATGGCGGAAATTTCTTCCGAATTACGAATGAGCAAGAAAACAATTTACAAGTACTTTCCCTCAAAGCTCGATTTAGTTGATGCAATTGCCAATCGTTTTACAGAAAGAATGAAAGGAAAAGTAGTTCCGTTATTAGAAAGTGATAAAAACGCAGTTGAAAAAATCATTGGACTTATTTCTCTCTTGAGCAAAACAGCGGCGAAAATAGGAGATAAAATTTTTGCCGAACTAAAAATTCATTTTCCAACCGTATGGCAGCGAGTAGATAAATTCCGAACTGATATGATGTATGCAAATCTTTCAAAAGTAATAGACCAGGGAAAGAGCGAGGGATTGATAGAGGATTATCCGACACCATTAATTATGAATATTTTAGTAAATGCTGTGCGAAGCACGGTTAATCCGGAGTTTATACTTAATAACAATTTTTCAATGAAAGTTGCCGCACAAACAACCTTTAAAATAATTCTGAACGGAATTCTTACCGAAAAAGGAAAAGAACAATTTGTTAAATCGATGAAAGAGATAGAACAATGAAAA
>CAMTXU010000036.1:0-81550 GCA_947085815.1 uncultured Ignavibacteriota bacterium
ACATGAGTCAACCAACGACTCAATAAAGCAGACAACACTATTTCAAAGAACATATTATTACGTATAACAGCATTTTTTTTCAAAAAATCAGCAAAACTTAAAAATATATTTAACTAACTGAATTTTTCAGATGTCTCTTGTCAATAGATTTTATATTCTCCCTTCTACTCTCTATACTATCGCAGTCATTTCCAAAGATTATAATACTTATGTCCGCTGCCGGTATTGAACAATACAACGGATTCATTATTCTTTATCTATCCGGAGCTTAATAAGTTTTTCAATGCTGCTAAAGTTGCACCTCCTTCCGGTGCGGCAAAAATTCCTTGAGTTCTTCCAATAATGTTCGTGGATTCAAAAATTTCTTCATCACTCACAGCAACCGCGGTTCCGCCGCTTTCTCTTATTGCCCGGAGTATTAAAAAATCACCAACTGCTGCTGGTACTCGTAAACCATCGGCTATTGTTTTAGCACCGCTCCACATTTCAGCAAATTCGTTTCCATCATTAAAAGCTTTTACAATCGGCGCACAACCGTCTGATTGTACAGTAACCATTCTCGGTCGCTTAGAATTAATCCACCCCAGCTTTTCCATCTCATCAAAAGCTTTCCACATTCCTATCAAACCCGTTCCACCTCCGGTTGGATAAATAATTATATCCGGTAAATTCCAACTCATTTGTTCGGCAATTTCATAACCCATTGTTTTTTTTCCTTCAATCCTGTATGGCTCTTTCAAAGTGGATACATCAAATCTTCCGAACTGTTTAACTCCCTCTGCAGCTAACTTTCCGCAATCTGTAATCAAACCATCAACTAATGTTACATTCGCACCTAATGCTTTACATTCGGCAATAAACGGTTGAGGAACATCTTTAGGCATAAAGACTAAAGATTTTATGCCGGCTAAGGCAGCATAAGCACTCATTGCGCCCGCCGCATTTCCAGCTGACGGAATTGATACTTCTTTTATACCAAACTCATTTGCTTTAGAAATTGCCAGACATAATCCCCTAGCCTTGAAAGATGTCGTTGGATTTAAACCCTCCTCTTTTATATAAAGATTTTTCATTCCAACTTCTTTGCCTAATCGATCCGCGTTAATAAGCGGGGTGAACCCTTCCCCTAACGACAAACGGAATTGTTGATCTATCAATGGAAGAACTTCTTGATATCGCCAAAAGGTTGACTCTCTATTAACCAACCTATCTTTTGTAAATTCTTTTTTTAATGAATCTAAATCGTACCTAGCCAGCAATGGTTTTCCGCAATCCGTACAGCGATTCCAAATTTTATTTCTATCGAAAACTTTCCCGCAATAACCGCATTCCAGATGAGTAAAATAACTCATTAGTGTTCTCTTCTTATTTAATGATGAATTCAAAATAAGCCCAGAATGTTTATTTGTAAAGTCATTTCACAGTTTTTAACATTATTTGAGCGACGGGAAAATTCTTTAACTTACTACGAAACTTTTCGTATGTGGGGGCGTCTCAAGACTTGAGAAACCAAAAGGATTAGAGATGGGAAAGAAAACGTTACCGAAGCCAACCGATTCCGAACTGGAGATTTTACAGATTCTGTGGCAAAACGGCGCCTCAACAGTCAAAGCTGTGAATGAAAAATTGAATGAGAAAAAGGAAACCGGCTATACTACAACTCTTAAGATGCTTCAAATAATGTATGAGAAAAATCTTGTTGTACGGGATGAGAATGAACGAAGCCATGTTTATAAATCTGCGATTGATAAGAATCAAATTCAGCGAGTTTTACTTGATAAACTTTTGGAAACTGCTTTCAGCGGTTCGGCGGCAAATCTTGTGATGCAGGTGCTTGGTAATTCTAAACCATCGAAAGAAGAATTGAAAAACATTAAGGAATTGTTAGATAAAATTGAAAGGGAACGAAAATGAATTTCATTTACGATATAATGCCCGAAGAATTTATTAAAGCAATTGGCTGGACAATTTTTCACTCCCTCTGGCAAGGTGCAATTACCTCAATCTTGTTAGCCGGAATGCTGCTTTTAACCCGTACTAGTAATTCACGGCTGCGATATATTCTTTCTGCCGCGGCACTCTTCTTTATGTTTGGGATTTCCATTATAACATTTACGCAAGTCTATACTTCAAGCACACATGTCTTTTCTGGATTGATGGATGCGTCAATAGGCACTTCCAACTCTATCGGTACCACAAATCTAACTGTTCAATCGGTGATCAACTCTAATCCGGATTTGATAGAGACAGTTACCTCTTACTTCGCTAAACAGATGCCGTTGATTGTAACTTTGTGGTTTTTTGGATTTCTGGTTTTTTCATTTCGGTTTGTAGGCGGTGTTGTACATGTGCAAAATTTGCGAAGAGACGGAATAAAAACTTTAGACGACTTTTGGATTTACAGATTGCGGGAGCTTTCCGAAAAATTTGGACTAAATAAATTGGTACAAATATTCGAATCTAGTAAAGTAAAAGTTCCAGCAACGATCGGATACATTAAACCTGTTATTTTACTTCCCCTTGGAATGATAAGCGGACTGCCGCAAGATCAAGTTGAAGCAATAATTATACATGAGCTGGCACACATTAAACGTTACGATTTCCTAATCAACCTTTTTCAAGCATTCATCGAAACACTGTTCTTTTATCATCCGGTTATCTGGTGGATTTCATCTACAATGAAAAATGAGCGCGAAAACCGATGCGATGATCTCACGTTGGAATTATGCGGCGGGTCGCTCATTTATTTCAAAGCTCTTTATAATTTACAGCAAATTTGTTCGGCCGAAACCGATTTTGTTCTCGCCGCGATAGGAAAGAAAAATCAATTATTTAGGAGAATAAACAGAATGAACTCTAATAAAAAGAACACTTCGTACGGATTTAAGTTCGCCGCCTTTGCAGTGTTGCTGACCATAATCGCGGCAGTATCAATTTATTCAACCTCCTCCGCCAGGGATATTCCCCACAATAATTCAAAAGGTACTTTCGTCAATCCTATTAATTCATTTGGTGAAATTTCTTCAATTGCCTCCGTTACCGATACTCTCTCCATGAAAAAAGGAAAACATACCCTAAAGTTTTACGACAAAGAAAATGGGGAAAAGAAAAAATTCAAAGCCAAATTGGATAACGGAAAATTAGAAGAACTTTCCATAGATGGAGATAAAGTTGATGCAAAAGATTTGTCCAAATATGAAGGGAAAGTATATCAACGTCTTGATGATTATGAAGCCGGCATGGAAGAATATAACAAAGGAATAGAGAAGTATAAAGAAAGTATGGAAGAATATCGTAAAAGCATGAAGTCATACCGTGAAAAGATGAAAGACTTTAGAGTTCATCGCGACTCTGATTTTAACGCACCCGATATTGATCTTTCCGAGTTGAAAGATCTTGCGAAAGAAATTAGAGAAAATGTAAGAGTGCATATTCCCCGCATTCCAAAGGTTCATATTCCGCCAATCCATATTCCCCCTGTTCACATCAGAAACTGGGATGATGATGATGACTTTGAATTTGATAACGAAGAATTCAGAGAGGGGATGAAAGAGTGGAAGGAGAATTTCAAGAAAGAGATGGAAAATTGGAAAGTTGATATGAAAGATTTCAAATTCGACATGGAAAAATTCAATAAAGAGATGAAAAATAACGGTCCGGGCAGCGAGGCTTTTAAGAAAAGCATGGAAGATTTAAAAGTAAATATGGGTAATCTCAAAGTAGAGATGAAAAAGCTGAAAGGGTTTATTAACGATACGAAGGAAGAACTTGTTAAAGATAAATTGATGAATGACGGTGATGATCTTGATGATTTTACACTTTCTAAAGATGAAATGAAAGTTGACGGGAAAAAAGTTTCTGCGGAACTACATAGGAAATATTTAGAACTTTATAAGAAACACTTTGGAAAAGAATTAACAGGCGATAAGAAGTTTAGAATTAATAATTGACAACCTTCTACTGAATCTTAAAGTCATTTCGAGCGAAGTCGAGAAATGTATTTAAGTACCGTAGTCACACTCTCGACTCCGCTCGGTGTGACCTTTTAAGTATTAATGAAAATCAATTCAATTTTATCCAGTATCATGAGTTTAAACTTACCAGCGCTTCCTTTATCAAATCCTCAATAGAAACATCGGGCGATTTATCGGTAATGGCTCGTACCATCCGTTCGGCAACCTTTTGATTATAACCAAGATTAACTAATGCAGCAATTGCATCGCCGCGGACACTCGAAGTTCCAAAAGAAACTCCGTCAACGCTTTCGGCAAGAGATTCAACTTTATCGCGCAATTCTATTACCATTCGTTCAGCTGTTTTGCGACCAATACCAGGTATTGAAATAAGACGTGCTACATTTCCACTTTTGAGTGCGTCTTTTAGATCTTCAATTTGAATTCCCGATAAGATACTTTGAGCGGATTTGGGCCCTATGCCGCTAACACTTATAAGTAACTCGAACATCTCTTTTTCTGCCAACGAATAGAATCCGAACAGATCCATTGCTGCTTCCCTAACACTTAAATACGTGAAAAGAGAAACCTCCTCTTTATCAGAAATTTTTTCGAATGTGCTGATTGAGATATTCACTATATAACCAACGCCGTTCACATCGACTAAAAGTTTTGTTGGCTTCTTCGAAATTATTTTTCCGTGCAGATATCCAATCATTTTGAAATAAGTCTTTAGTAGTTAGGATTTAGTATTTAGCTATTAGAAGATACAATTTGTTAATCAATAACTCTATCCGGATTTTCTAAAATAAATTCTTTCCAGTTTTTACTTTTCTTTGCAAATGAGTTTACTTTGAATGCGTGACATATTGCAACGGCAAGCGCATCACTTTCATCAAATTTCATTTTTATTTTACGGATCGAAAGAAGTTTTTTTATCATATACTGTACTTGTTCTTTAGATGAAGCACCGTTTCCTACAACTGATTTTTTAATTTCACGCGGGGAATATTCTTTCATCGGAATTTCGTTATGAACCGCCGCCAGCATAGAAACTCCGCGCGCGTACCCGATCTTTAAAGCTGATTGAACGTTTTTTCCGTAGAAAGCCGTCTCAAGCGCAAACTCATCCGGCTTAAATTGTTTTATTAGCTTATTGAGTTCGTTGTAAATTGTTTCAAGACGCGGGGGCATCTCTTTTGTTGTGGGAATTTTAATAACTCCGGAGGAAACATATTTTAGTTCGTTATTTTCAAAATCAATTATTCCGTAACCGGTAAAGATTGTGCCAGGGTCAACACCGAGTATTCTCATATAAATCTAATTGTTATGGTCTAAAAATGTATCCCGATAAAAGTTGGAATTAATAGATTCCGGATCGCGTCCCGATTTCATCGCGACTTGTCCGGAATGACAGAATACAATTATTGTTATTCTACAAAATCTGCATTAGTAAAAACGTTTTGCACATCATCGCACTCTTCAATTGATTCGATGAGTTTCATCAACTTTTCAGCATCTTCCTTTTTAACTGGAGTAGCGTTTTTTGCAATCCATTGCAATGAAGCGTTTTCGATGTTTAGTTTTTTTTCGAGTAACTGCTTCCTTACCGGTTCAAAATTTTCGAGTGTTGTTGTAACTTCAAAAAAATCTTCTTCAGTGCCAAGATCATCTGCACCTGCATCAAGAATAATTTCCATCATCTCGTCTTCGCACTTTCTGTCACGTTTAACAGTAATTATCCCTTTTCGTTCGAACATCCATGCAACCGAACCCGTCTCTCCCATATTTCCCGAACCCTTGCTGAACAGATGACGAATCTCCGCAACAGTTCTATTCTTATTATCCGTTGCAACCTCAACAAGAATTGCAGCCCCACCGTGTCCGTATCCTTCATACATCAACTCGGAAATTTGCGAACCTTCAAGTTCACCTGTCGCCTTTTTAATTGCGCGTTCAATATTATCTGCCGGCATGTTTGCCGATTTTGCGTTATCAATTGCAAGCCGCAATCTCGGATTACCGTCCGGGTCTCCGCCTGCCAGCCGAGCGGCAATTGTAATTTCTCTTATTAATCTGGTAAATATTTTTCCGCGCTTGGCATCAAGAGTACCTTTCTTTCTTTTAATAGTTGCCCATTTGGAGTGCCCTGACATAAAACGTCTCCTATATCAATTTCCGTTTGAACCAACCATGCTAAACGAATTCTATTTAGGACGGTTCTAAAAATTATCGAATGGAAATATTTAACGCAGAGAATATTGATATTTTTAGAACCGCTCTTTAATATGAATATCCTTTAGGCGTATTTGAGGATAACTCTTTCCATCTTTTTGAATCGTCTCGATCGTGTAAACAATATCAATCAAATTTTTTGCTTTATCAATTTTAGATGCGAACGCGCCAAGATTGAATCCTATTGCGTCAAATACTTTGTCGTTTCCGTCTTGCCGTAAACTTGTAACGATATGATTAACTCCAACAATTCTGGGGGGATAAACAAGGCTTACGTTATCGCTCATAAATACCGGACGCATATTTCCCGGACCATAGGGCGCGAATTGTTCCAGCACACGTAAAAATTTTGGAGAAATATCAGAGAATAATATTTTTGAATCGATATGAACTTCATGAAGTTTATTTTCATCGGTCATATTTCTACGAAGCACCGAATTAAATTTTTTCTTAAACTCATCAAGTTTTTCTATTTCGATTGCGAGACCCGCAGCAGCTTCGTGTCCACCAAACTGAAGTAATAGATCCTCGCAGCTTTGAAGAGCTTCATAAATATTGAAACCATGAATACTTCTTGCTGAACCCTTTGCAACTCCATCGATTGTTGTTAACATTACCGCAGGACGATGAAATTTTTCAACTAAGCGTGACGCTACAATTCCAATAACTCCTGGATGCCAATCTTCGCAATGAAGAACAATTCCCAAATCAGAGTCCATATCAATTCCCGAGTCGACTAACTGCATCGCGTGAGAGAAAGTCATTTCATCAATCTTTCTTCGTTCGGTATTTTCATCTTCAAGAACTTGAGCAAGTTCTATGGCTCTCTTCGGATCATCCGTTGTGAATAGATCTACCGCACGGTTTGCATCGCCAAGTCGTCCCACCGCGTTAATTCTTGGTGCAATTGTAAAAACAATCTGACCCGCATTCAGATTCCCCGGTTCCATACGTGCGCTTTTTAAGAGTGCAACAATTCCCGGACGGGGATTTGTGTTAATTAGGTCGATTCCCTCTTTCACCAAAACTCTATTTTCATCAACGAGGGGAACAATATCTGCGGCGCCGGCGAGCGCAACAAGATCGAGATACTTGAGAGCTAAATCTTTTTTTCCAATTCGATCACCAACAGCGCGTGCAAGTTTAAAGGCAACGCCCGCTCCAGATAGATGCTTGAACGGATAACTGCATCCCGGCTTGATCGGATCGAGCAACGCATAAGCGTTTGGAATTTTTTCTTTAGGCTGATGATGGTCGCAAACAATTGTTTCGATTCCAAGAGAGTTTGCATGATCAATTTCATCAACGGCGGTTATTCCGCAATCAACAGTAATAATAAGATTTATTCCACGCTCTTTTAGAATATCAATGCTTGAAATTGAAACTCCATAACCTTCTGTAAGACGGTTGGGAATATAAGTTTCAACATTGGCGTCGAGGTCTTTTAAGAAAAGATACATAAGCGCGGCGGAACAAGTGCCATCTACATCGTAATCGCCGTACACACAGATTTTTTCGTTGTGTGTCAGTGCATGAATTACACGCTGAGTGGCTTCCTGCATTCCATTCATTAAGAATGGATCGTGCAGAGTTTCTAATGACGGGCGGAAATAATTTTTTGCTTCGTAGAAATTTGTAATACCGCGTTGTATTAAAAGATTGGCAAGAATGTTTGAGATGTTTAGACTATCTGCCAGAGTAAGAATAGCTTTTTCATCCGGCGCTTCTTTTAAGTTCCAGCGTTTGTTTTGCATGGCACCTTCCAAAGAAGAGCAACAGATGGTTCATGTCTATAAGCCGAATTTTGTATCCCGCGCCCGAAGGCGGGGTGGCAATTATTTATCTCGCCGCGCCATTACTGACACGATCTAGCGGTCTACCCGAAGGTATTCAAGGCGAACAACCCTGTCTGAGGGAGAACCCTACAGAAATCCTTCTGCTTGACCTTGCACCAAGTGGGGTTTGCCGTGTCCCGCAAAGCGGGATCCCGTTCATCGCGGGACCGCCGATGTTACCACCGACGCGGTAGGCTCTTACCCTGCCATTTCACCCTTATCCCGCTAAAGCGGGACGGTATATTTTCTGTGGCACTTTCCGTGTCCCCATAAAATGAGAACCCCGGGAATTACCCGGCACTTTGTTCTGCGGAGTTCGGACTTTCCTTCCCGCCAAAGGCGGGACAACTGCCCAACATGAACCATCTACTGTTCTTCTACTTCTTATTTATTATTTAACAATTAATTTCAACTGGAGTAAATATAACAAAAAAGGGGTGTGAGTGCATCAGCAAATATTTGGCGTCTAAATAATACTATAAAAGGTGATGAATTTCATATTTCCCGCATCTTGTCAATAACACTATTTGATTCCATCTTTGCTCAATTAAATAGATCTAGTTGCCCATCAGATTGGTTATAAATCGTAGATTTTTAGATGACGCGTTCAACATTACAATTTTTACAATAGCCGTTAACGGCACAGCAAGAAACATTCCTACTATTCCCCAAAGATATCCCCACACCAGCAGCGAAAGAAGGATTACAAGCGGGTTTAATCCAAGCCTATCGCCAAATATCTTAGGCTCGATTATATTTCCTATAATATTTTGCATGACTATTAAAACAACCGCAACCGAGAGTGCGTAACTGAAAGATTCATATTGAACAAGTGCCATCGACGCCGGAAGGATTACTGCTATAACAGAGCCAACATTAGGAATGAAATTTAAGAGAAATGCCAGAGCTGCCCATATAATAAAAAACTCAATTTTGAAGAGCCACAAAATGAATCCTACTAGCACCCCGACCGAAAGACTAATCAGCAGTTTTGTTACAACATATTTTTGAACTTGCTCGGTAATATCTTTAATGGTTTTTTGTAGTTTTATTTCTCGTTGAATTGTCATCGTTTCAAGGTCAGTTTCATAACCGTTTTCAGATTCGGAATGCTCCAGTTTTGTTTCCTTCTTCATTTTTTTTATTGATGACCTTACATCTTTTTCGACATAGCGCCATCGGATAGCGGCAAAGATTTTATCGTGCCCGGTATTGATAAAAATAAAAAAGAAATAGATTAGTAATACCGCAACAACCACAGTTAACGTTGAAGAAAATACTCCGCTTGCTAATACACCAATATCGATAGAATGTACAACTTTAGAGATGTCAAAGTGTGTCAGTAACCGATTCTTCAGTCCGAGGGAATTAGCCGTAGAACTGATAATGTGATTAAGTTTAGTTTCATACATCGGGAATCGAACGCTAAATGAAACAATTCTATCAATAATAACTTTCGAAATTCCATAGAATAAGGAGGTGGTCAACAATAAATCGATGAATATTATAATGGGAAGTGGGATTTTTTTTGACTTGAATAATTCGTTCAACGGTTCGAAGAAGAAAAAGAGAAGATAGGCTATCACTAACGGGATCAAAATATGCTGCAGCTCTTTCAAGACAAATCCAATAAAAATAAGACCTATTACAGAAACAAAAAATTTTACGACCGGATCGCGAAATGTCTTTTTCATTGCTTTGACTTGATTATGTTTAATAGATAATTTACAAAAAATGAATTTATATAACCCATATTTTTTGATTAAATTAATTTCCAAGTAATACTATTTAATAATGTTTTGTTATAAGAGCTATTCTTAGAATGAGCCACAAAGAAAAAATATCTTCTTCTGGTGTTGGTGTCTATATTCTAATTTTTAGCGCCGGTATAGTGGTGGCGCTCACGGTTTTGTACAGTCTCTTTATGGGACTTAGAACAAATTTTCTCTATTCAACTCTTCTTAATTCCGCTTTTGAAATAAAATCCAATGCTCTAAAAGCCCGTATCGAATTCGATAAAAATTTAGATCAGCCTTCCGAAGAGACGTTAAAAAGAGCTTTGGGATATCTTGATTTTGTTGAATTTAATGCAGGCGTAGTTTTTGAGCAAAAGGAAGAGACAAATATTATTTCGATTCCTATAAACGATGTTTCCTTAAAAGTAAGCGTTCAAAATTATCAACAACTCCTGCCCGATTACCGCGCACTCTCTCTTAAAATTTCTTCTCTCGGCAAAGATGCCATAGACGCAAATTTGTACAACGAATGGGAACTACTTTTTACAAAATTAGAAGAACGTGCAAAAATTATTGAATTGAAAATTTACTCACTTCTCAAGTCTCAGACGGCTGATTATAAAATTACACAAGTTATACTAATCGGTGTAAGTCTTATTCTTTGCGTTCTTACGGTTTTTTTCCTTTACCGCTCGGAAAATAACCGAATTAAATTTATACGCAAAGTCGAAAGTGCAAATCAGGGTTTAGAAATTGGATTGCGCAAAACAACTAAAGCGGAAGAAGCTCTTCAGAAAAGCCGAAGACAGCTTGATACTTTAATTCAGAATCTTCCCGGTATGGTTTACAGAACTCGTTGTGACGGTTCATGGGCGTTCGAATTTGTAAGTGATAAATGTATAATGCTTACAGGGCATAAGGCAGATGATCTCATCAATAATAAAACCGTTTCTTACTACGAGTTAATCCATCCGGAAGAAAAGAGAAAAGTATTAGAACAAATCCAACACGCGATTGAAGAGAAAAAACCATATCAGCTTGTTTACAGAATTCAAACTACCGGCGGTTACGAAAAATGGGTTTGGGAACAAGGAGTTGGTGTTTTTTCTGAAAGCGATGATGAACTGATTGCTCTCGAAGGATTCGTAATTGATATAACCGAACAAAAAGTGGTTGAAGATCAATTGGAAGTTCAGAGCAATGCTCTTGAAGCTGCCGCAAACGGAATTGTTATACTGGACAATGTAGGAAAAGTGTTATGGTGTAATTCCGCGTTTACAATTCTAACCGGCTACACTTTAAGAGAATTACTGGGAAAAGACCTTAATACCCTTAAAGCAGAATCTTTTCCGGAGCAGATTTATGAGCTGATGTGGAATACCGCAACCAACGGCAATATATGGCATGGTGAAATGGTTAACAGAAAAAAAGATGGAAGTCTATACAATGAGGAAATGACTATAACTCCAATAAAAGATTCTTTGGGACAAATAAAATACTTTGTTTCCATCAAACAAGATATTACAGAAAGAATTAAGGCTGAGGAGGCGCTTCGTGAAAGCGAGCTTCGGTTTAGAGGACTTTTCGAAAACGCCACGATTGGTATTTACCGAACTTCATACGACGGTAGAATACTGATGGCGAATCCAACTTTGATTAAAATATTCGGTTACGACTCATTCGATGATATTTCAAAAGCTTCAATAAAACTTAATTATGCCGATCCGGATACACGGGAGATTTTTCAAAAAGAGATAAAAGAGAACGGGAGTATTTTTGGTTTTGAATCTCAATGGAGAAAGAAAGACGGAACCATAATATATATACGTGAAAGCGCAAGATCTGTTAAAGACGAAAGCGGTGCAATTGTCTATTATGAGGGCACCGTTGAAGATATCAGCAATAAAAAGAAGATTGAGGAATATCTTGTTGAAGCGAAAGAGCGCGCCGAGCAATCTGATAATCTGAAATCGGACTTTCTTGCTCAGATGTCACACGAAATCCGAACTCCATTAAATGTTATTCTTAGTTTCACAGGTATGATGAAAGACGAATTACAAGAACAGGTTGACGATGAAATGAAAAACGCGTTCGATGTAATTGAGGAGGAGGGAAAGAGAATTATGAGAACCGTCGAGCTGATATTAAATATGTCCGAACTTCAAACGGGGTCTTATTCCTACTGCAAAAAAAGTATTGATTTATTTAAAGACGTGCTTCAAAAAATTCATCGAAGTTTTCAATTAATTGCCGATAAGAAAAAAATTCTTTTCGGGTTGTATAATAACTGTCAAGATGCATTCATTCAAGCTGACGAATATTCTATCAATCAAGTTTTTCATCATTTGGTAGATAACGCGCTAAAATATACTGCTCAAGGGAAAGTTGATATTACGATGGGTCTCGACCCCAAAAACAATATATATGTTGATGTTATCGACACCGGAATTGGTATTGGCGATGAATTTATGCCAAACTTGTTCGAGCCATTCTCAAGAGAAGAAAAAGGATACACAAGAAATTTTGAGGGTAACGGTCTGGGTCTCGCCTTGTCGAAAAAATATTGCGATCTTAACGGCGCGGAAATTAAAGCCGCCAGCGTTAAAGGAAAGGGCACTACTTTCCGGGTGACTTTTTCGAATACCAATTAATTCTATAGCTATGAAGCTCATATTCAAACCTTTAACAGAAAAAACATGGCATGATTTTGAAATCCTTTTCGGTTCGCGAGGTGCATGCGGTGGCTGCTGGTGTATGTCGTGGCGATTGAAATCTTCTGATTTTGAAAAAGGAAAGGGAGAGGGAAACAAAAAGAAAATTAGGAGCTTAGTTAAATCGAACGAACAGATTGGGATAATAGGATATATTGGAAAAAAAGCGGTTGCATGGTGTTCTGTTGCCCCGCGAGAAAAGTTTATCCGATTAGAAAACTCGCGTGTTCTAAAAAAAATTGATGTTGAGCCGGTCTGGTCTATCTCCTGTTTTTTTATTTCTAAAGAGTATAGGAAAAAAGGATTATCTGCGGAATTACTTAAAGGAGTTATCGCTTTTTGCAAAAAGAAAAAAGTTAAGATACTTGAAGGTTATCCTGTAGTGCCTTACAGCAAAGAGATTCCCGCTGCATTTGCATGGACGGGAATTCCCGCTTCTTTTGAAAAAGTCGGTTTTGAAGTCGCCGCGAGAAGAAGCAAATCAAGACCGATTATGAGATATTTTATTTAATTTAGTTGCGCAATTTTTTAAATCGAGAATCTTTCATCGTCCAAAAGCGGAATAAAGTGATTGCCGCAAGGGATATTCTGAACCATGGAGAATCAATGAAATCGAAGTCAAAACTGATTGCAGTGCTTTTTTTCTTTTGCTCAATTTTAATCGCACAGAATGATATTGCAACAACAACTATTGTTAATGTGGGAGATATGATGCCGGCATTCAAAACAAATTCTCTTTCCGGTAATTCATTTTCATCCGATGTATTGAAAGGAAAAGTTGTGTTAATAAATTTCTGGGCAACCTGGTGTTCGCCGTGCAAAGCAGAATTCCCACTTCTTCAAAAGAATATTTATGATAAAATTAAGGATGACAATTTTTCGGTTCTCTGTATCTCGCGCAGTGAGAAAGAAGACGTTGTAAAGAAATTTATTGAGCAGTTTAAGTATACTTTCCCTGTATACCTCGATCCGGAAGGAAAGACATATAATCTATTCGCCAGTAAATATATTCCCCGAAACTTTGTAGTTGGCAAAGATGGAAAAATAAAATGGGCTTCTACCGGCTTCAAGAAATCCGAATTTAACGAAATGATCAAATTGATCGAAAATGAATTGAATAAGTAAATCTTCCTTATAAAATCCTCCCCTTTAGCAATGGGGAGGATTAAATTCTTCGACAAATAACTTCCCCGTAGAACATGTCTAAAGAAAATCAAAGAATTACGAATACCATCTGAGAAGGTATAATGTCACTATCTAATCAACAGGAACTTGGTTTCTTTTTGTGAAAAAGAATTGATATATCCCTTCGCAATCAATGTTTTGTTTACTTGAGTAATAATGAATTGATAATACCACACAAACCACTCGCGGAATGTTGTTTGATCTTTGTAAACAGAATTTAGATATAATTTCACAAAGAGAGTTCTGTTCTTTTCTATATAATTGAGCAGGTCGGGTGATATAATTGCGGCAACATCATTCAGTTTTTTTTGATCATCTAATTTTAGAAACGGTATAGATGAGTTTTTGCTATTTACGATTTCGCTCAAATCGGTTTTTGAAATTATCGAATCCTTTCTCTCTATTTCCGTTCCATAATAACCTGCCGTATAATTTCCGGTTCTTTGAAATTTATTCACAAACAGATCAAATGGTTGTACATCACCGCCGGTTTCATTTTCGAGAATTGCTAAATAATATCTATTTGCGCCCCGATGCGGCGCTTCTGCTTTGAGAAACTTTTCTTCTATTACCGGCATCTGCCAATAATAATGCGCTACATTTCCCAAAATAAAAAATGATGCCTCCTTAAATGAAATATTTTTGAAAGCGGAAATATTCTTATAAGCTTCTTTAATCTTGGGCAGCCGATCAATCGCAATAAGACTCATTTCGCGCCCGAGTGAATCGGCAGTCTTTTTTAATTGATTTCCGTTCTCAATATCTATCACCATACATGTCGGAACAAATTTACCTTCCGCCGTTTTCTTAACGAGCCCTTCGCCGAACAGATCGTTAATGTATAAGTTGTAGGTGCCTTCATTTAGTTTGAAGTGTTCTTTAATTTCTTCCGAAGTAAAACCATTGTGGAGTAGAACAAGAATTTCTTTTAAATGATTTTCTTCCAGATTGATTGCCGGAGCGGAGAAATTATTAGAGATAACCTGAACTTCAAATTTATTCCGGAGAGTTTCCGGAATATTTTTTTTCTGTGTACATGCAGCTAAAAGGAGTAAAGATAAAACGAGGGCTGTTATTTTTGTGTTCAGTTTCTACTCCGTGTGATCCTTAAACTGTTTTTAATAATAATAGAACGCGAATATTATTAACACTCTACTTTTTATATCCAATCATCAGCGATGAGCCGAAGCTTGTATCTTTTCTTTCTATCTTTTTGATGCCCGCACTTGTAAACCAATTTTTCATTTCTGTTTCAGTATATGTATCGCCCCGCTCTGTCCCGACTAGCATGTTCAATGCAAAGTACGCCCCGCCCGCAGGTTCTGTTCTATCTTCGTTCATCACCCAATCTTTAATTACAATCTGTCCCCCGCTATTCAAAGCATCATAACATTTTTTTATCAACAGATTATTTTCCTCTAAACTGTTTATATGAACAATTGCCGAAAGGAAAATAAGGTCGTATCCAGTCCCAAAATCATCTGAAAGATAATTACCACTTAAGAATGAAATTTTTTCCGTCATCTTTTCTTCTGCAACGTATCTGTTTGTAATTGGAATAACTTCCGGAAGATCGAATACAACGGCGTTTATGTTCATTTTCTTTTTGATGAACTCCATTGCAAATGCGCCCGAGCCGCCGCCGACATCGATCATACGATTCACGTTTGAAAAGTCGATGAGCATTGCCGTTAACTTCGCTTCTTTAACTCCGCGGTAATGCATTGCTGCTATGAACGATTCCAGCCAATCTATTCCGCCTGATGACGGCTTCCGTTCAGCGGTAGATGTTCCCGCTTTAACTGATTCTGTTAACGAACTCCAGGTAGTCCACAAACCGATCGAGTGAAAGAGTCCGCCCATAAATTCAGGCTTGCCCTTGACTAAATATTGAGACGCGCTTTCTGTGTTATAAAATTTTCCGTGAACTTTGCGTAAAAAACCGAGCGCCGCAAGTGCGTTCATTAATCGGTCGGTTGCACGCTCATCCGCATTAATCTTCTGTGCAACGTCTTTTGAATGCATCATATGTTTATCGAGCACAGTAAATAGACCAAGTTCAATTGCAGATAAAAGTATTCTGCTTTGCTGAAAAGAGTTTGCAAGTGTACGGATTTCTTCGGGTTTGAGATAATCGTTATTAGTGTTCATGCAGTTATTGTCTGTCTGTTATTTTTCCCTAATTGAATTTAACTGTATGCCTGCCATATTTCCATCTTGAATTTTCATTTTCTTTTTCCTTTTTTCAATCAAAATGAATACTCATAGCCAAAGTTCTTCTTGTTTAACAAGCTATTTGCTTTTTTAATTAGTGAATATTTTTTCGGACTTGACTATTTCAAAAAAAAACATTATTTAATTAGCGGAAACTTGAAGTAACTTTTCAATAACCAAACTTGGGGAGATATGAAACCCTTCATCAAAGCAGCAACAATTCTTTTTCTATTTACAATTCTCAGTTCATGTAGCGATCCGGGGTCTGATACAGATCACCAGTTCAAAAACCCGAATGAAATGACATGGACTTCTGATACGCTCGCTTATCCGGGAAGTTACCAAACAAATATGACCTCAATCTGGGGCAGTTCCCCGCATGATGTTTGGGCTGCGGGGCATAACGATCAAAGTATTGGGAATTTGTGGCACTTCAATGGTGTTAAATGGGAACCATATAATTTATTTAAAGATATTCCGAGTAGTGCAAACTCCTTGTTTAAAGTTTTTGGATTTTCTGCGAATAATGTTTGGGTTGTTGGAAACAGAATTTTTGATGAATACAAACCAGAGAGAATAACAGTAAGAAAAAGTTTAGTTTTACAATATGATGGTATCCGATGGAAAGAGCACAATTTGTTTATCAATGGTTGGATTAATGACGTTTGGGGGAAAAGTCCCAATGATGTTTGGGTTTCAGGTTGGGGAATTATATCAAATTTTAATGGAACTTCTTGGAAATCGGATACACTAAAATATTTTACTAATAGTGACAGATTTCAGTTAAATGATTATAGAGAAACATCAACTGGGAAATATATGATGGGGGTTCATTTGGTGAACTCTTTTGTCGATGTAATATATTACTTTTTCAAAAAGGAGAATAATAGCTGGCATGTAAAAGATTCTATTAGAATCAATTCTACTAACGCACTATATAAATTTGGTTTTAACCAATATATATCAGGAGATAATACACTTTATTCTTTTGCAAATGACGGTATATACGAACTAAGAAATGAAAAGTGGGAAAAGATAAAACAAACATTCTCACCGATTTATGCAATGATAAAACTGAACAGCCGAAATATGATAGCCGTTGGAGATTTTGGGCAAGTTCTTTTTTATGATGGCAGTTCATGGCAACAAATTCAAAAGTTATATAACACAAAAATTGTTTATCGTGGAATTTGGTCGGATGGAAAAGAAATATTTATAGTCGGAATGATGGCTGCTGAATCACCACAAAAAACAATTGTATGGCACGGAAAATAAATTATAATAACTGTTTGGAGGTTATGGAGTAAACATCTAAATAACAAAACGAGGGGTGCGCTAACACCCCTCAAATCGCAAATAAATATGTCCGAGAAAGACAACTATAGGGTTGCTCCACCCTTTTTTATTTGCAACACAAATATAAACTTTTTAAAAACAATTGGAGTTTAATATGAAAACAAGAAATTTATTTTGGGCAATTCTTTTAACCCTCTGTTCTAATCTTTTTGCTCAAACAAAGCCGCTTTATTTCACGTATCCCACAAACGGAACTGTTATTAGTATTCCGGAAGGGCAATCAACAGTTAGTGTAACAATACATTATACCTATTCTGGGCTCTTGGGTATAAATGAATTACACAAGTTGTTTGCTACACAAAATTATGAATCCCGTGTATATCCATATAATTTACAAACTACATTCACTTTAGGCGCCGGAACATATACATGGAAATTAGAAAGATGGATTTGGGAATTCGGTTTGGGAGACGTGCAAATGACCCCTTCGGATGAAATAACATTTTATGTACGACCAACAATAACCGTCAGAAATAGTTTTAGTGCCGGAACGGTAACTGTTAATAGTCAAAATGTTAACAGTGGTTTTAGACTTACTCCAGAGCCTGGTTCGAGTACGAGCGTTTCTGCGATTGATCAGTACTACTCGAATTATAACAGATTATTCAACAATTGGACTGGTGCAATCTCCTCTACTTCGCGGAGTGAATCAATTTCAGCACCGACTTCATCAAGCGTGACAGCAACTGCAAATTTTTTGAAAGAATACAATATAGATTTTGTAAATAATATTGGTTCCACTTATGTTAACTTTCAGTTATACACCTCGTCAATTCCTACATCCTATGTTAGGCAAAATAATTCTATAACAGCATCAGGCAATTGGACAAGTACGAATGGTATCGAATATTCATTTACCGGCTGGACAAAAAGTGGTCAATCGTATTCTTCTACTTTTACTCCTACAGATCACGGCACATACACTGCAGTCTATACCGGCAAACCAACCAACAGCGGAGAATATGTTAGTGCCGGTGCACCGGTTGGACAGCCAATTGTTGTTACGTGGACTGATAACCCCAACACGGCAGTAAACCAAGTCCAAATATGGAGAAGGGTTAAACATAATGGTGTAGTTGGAAGTGATGTATTGTTAACAACAGTAGGCAGAGGGGTGCAGACCTATACGGATTATGAATATGTTGCTACGGATGGCTATACACATGATTTATTATGGTATGATGTCCGTGCATATTATTCTGCCGAAGGGACATATTCAGTTCCAGACTTTACTTCTGCTTTTGGAAGGATTGAGGCATCTACAGTAGAAGACAAACTTGTTGTCTCTCTCTTAAATGAACTTCCAGCAAATTACTCAATAAGCAACTACCCCAATCCATTTAACCCGACTACAACAATTAATTATCAACTGCCGGAGAATGGATTTGTATCAATAAAAGTCTATGATATGTTGGGAAAAGAAATTGCGACACTTGTAGATGGCAATAGAGTCGCTGGATACCACAAAGTTAATTTTGATGCAAGCAGATTGACAAGCGGTATTTATATTTACACAATCACAGCCAATAATTTTATTCAATCCAAAAAGATGTTGTTGATGAAATAATTTTTTGTATTATATCTAAGTAACGCAGATTACAAATTTACGTTACAACTGATGATGTAAAGAAGACGTTATTGATGAAATTTCATAAACGTAGGGGCTCAATATATTGAGCCTCTATGGATAATCATATTCTTCTTCTAAATCCCTCGCCAAGAACTTCGTGAACATTGTAGATGATCACAAAAGCGTGGGGATCAACTTCTTTTACGGTGTCCACCAGTTTTGTTACTTCCCGCAGGGGAACAACCGTCATCAACATTTCTCTTTCCACATTTTTGTAAACGCCGCGCGTATCAACCGCAGTTACACCTCGTCCAAGATCATTCATTATTGCGACTGAAATTTCCTCGAACTTATCCGATATAATATAAGCTGCGCGAGCGTAATCGAATCCGTCTATTATAACATCGATTAATTTTGATGAGATGAAAAGAAGAAAGATTGCATAAAATGTGAGTACAAGAGCCGGGCGGTCAGGAGATAGATCTTTGAGTTCTATAATAATTCCTGCAAGTGCAATCACAAAAAAATCTGTGAACATTATAGCCTGTCCCGGTTTTATTCCGTACCGCTTGTGCATGATAGAAGCGATAATATCCGAGCCGGCTGTTGTTCCCTTGAATTTGAAAATTATTCCAAGACCAACGCCAATAAGTACGGAGCCAATCAAGATCAAAAAAAGAAAATCGTTTTTATACAAATCTTGAATTGTGGCGGAATCCTGAAATCGTATGTAATGAAACCCCGGAATATCTCCGCGGAAGAGATCGATAAATAGTGAGTTCAAAGTAAACCCGACGAACGTGCGCATCCCGAATTGCTTTCCGAGTTCTTTAAGTCCCCACAAAAAAAGGGGAATGTTGAAAATCCAGATAAGCATACCGACCGATAATCCGGTGAGATAATGAATTGCCATAGCAAGACCGCTTACACCGCCCGGCACAACTTTGGCATCAACCAAAAAAACTCCTATGCCGATTGCCATCATTGCCGAACCGAAAGCAATAACCAAATAATCTATCACCGGATATTTTTTGAGAAAGCGTTTTATCATTTTTAGACCGCACTCAATTATAGAAGCGTATCAAAAATAATCAGAAAAATTTCGGCTTGAAAGGAAAGAATAATTATAGTTTACGTTCGCGGTAAAGCATTTGTGTCTTAACGCGCATTATTTGCCGTTCGATAATAAGATCTGCAAGTTTTTCTGGAATTGTTGTTCTGTCTTTTGCATGAAGTATCTCGCTAACCTTAGTTTCATTAACGTCGATTCGGTAAAGATTATTTATGAAGCGGTCATAATCTCTGGAGATTAATTCTGTTACTCTTTTGATAAGATGCTCTCTAATTAGGGGTAAATCATTTACAGCCGGAAGAGAGTTTTCCTCCAAAGAAAAATCTTTGTGAAGTTTTTCTACTAGAGACGGATATAGTTCTTGTTCGTTCATTTTATATTCTGAGCGAAGCGAAGAATCTCTTATCTAAGATTTGTTAGGAGATTCTTCGTCGCAAAGCTCCTCAGAATAACACAATTAATATTTATACTTCAGCCACTTAACAACTTCGGACCATTTAGGTTTTTTACCAGTAATTAAAATTCCAACGCGATAAATTTTTCCCGCAATTGGAAAAATAAGAAAGATAGTTGCGGTGTTTAAAACTAAACACATAATTAATTGCCATAACGGCACTTCGACTACTGTTGCCTTAATCGGCATAACCATTATCGAGAATATTGGAAGAAGTGAAGCAACATTTGCTATGGGACTATTAGGGTTTTGCATCATAGAAATAGCAATAAAGAATGGAATCATGATAAGAAGCATTATCGGCCACATACCGGATTGAGCATCTTGCGGATTATCAAAGATAGAACCCATCATTCCAAATAAACTAAGGTACAGAATAAGTCCGATAGCAAAATTTAACAAAAGGAATAATATATGATTCATTGTAATACTAACTGTAAACTCCACCGGCAAAACAAACAACGTTGTTGAAATAATTAGAATTATTGGTGAGAGCCAAATAACCATTTGTATCATAGCAGTAATTGCGGAACCGAGAATCTTTCCGGTCATTAATTCTTTAGGACTAACAGATGAAATAATAACTTCAACGATTCTATTGCTTTTTTCTTCGATAACGGATTGAAGCATTAATTGTCCGGTCATCAATAAGCTTAGGTATAGTAAGAAGGAGAAAATAAATGAAAGTATTAAATTGCCAACAGCTGCTTCTGAAATTTTTTCCTCTAACGATACCTTGAACCCTGCAAAATCAATTCCCTTTCTTGCAAAAGTCAATTCTTCCAGTGAAAGAGATCTATTGTGAAAATAGCTGTCTATAAGAACTTTGTTGAGTGGACTCTCTAATCTACGCGACAATGATGGATTAGTCGGGGTCTTTGAATAATATTCTATTTTTTTATCTTTCATAGCAGATTCAGGAACGAAAACTATACCAGTTAAATCTCCCTCTAACAATGCTTGTTTCTTTTTATCAAGGAAACCTTTCAGATCATCGCGGTCCATAGTATAAAAAGTGAACGTATATTTTCCATCTTTCATCAAATCTGACGAGAGTAATTCAGTTTGAAACGATTCGGTTAATAAAGGCGATTCGGTTACTAGGTCAATTGTTGATTTTGCTTCGTCTCGCTGAAGTAATAACTGAATTCCGATTCCGCCGAACATTATCAAGGGCAAAAGAATAGTCATAAAAATGAATGTCTTTGACATAAGTTTTTCTTTCAACTCTCTTTTAATAACGGCAAGAACTCTATAATTAACCATTGCGCGCCTCCTTTCCGTTTGTTCCCGCTTCATTTCCGGCAAGCTCAATAAAAATTTCTTGCAATGAAATATCATTTGCGTCAAATTTCTTTATCGTCACATTCCGGTCTATAAGCATTTTCAATAATTCTTGAGATTGATTCGCCTCTTTCATTTTAATACCTGTTGTATTACCGTAATTAGAAATCTTTTCAATAATCGGATTTCCGTTCAAGAAGGAGATGTCTCCGTCATAAGTTAAGCTTACATTTTTCTGTGAGTATTTCGATTTGATTTCTTTTAATGCACCTTTGAGAATAATTTTTCCGTGATCAATCATAACTATATGATCGCACATCTTCTCGGCAAAGTCCATCAAGTGGGTTGAAAAGATTATCACCTTTCCGCGCTGCTTCATTTCTAAAATTATCTCTTTCAAAAGATTTGTGTTGATCGGATCGAGTCCGGAAAACGGCTCATCAAGAATAATGAATTCGGGATCGTGTAAAATTGTTGCAATGAATTGAACCTTCTGCTGGTTTCCTTTAGATAAATCCTCGATCTTCGATAAACGGCGGTCGTACAATTCAAATCGTTTCAAATATTCATCCGCCTTCTTGTGAATATCTCTTCCGTTTTTTCCTTTTAACTCTGCAAAGTAGTGAAGAATATCAACTACCTTCATCTTTTTGTAGAGACCGCGTTCTTCCGGCAAGTAGCCAACTTGATTTTTGAAATCCTGTCCCACTTTGGTTCCGCGCAGAACAACCTCTCCTGAATCAGGCAGATAAATGTTCATCATCATTCTGATCGTAGTAGTTTTGCCGGCACCATTACGTCCTATGAGTCCGAATATTGAACCTTCGGGTACTTCGAACGATGCATTATCAACCGCAACCAGCTTATCGAAAGTCTTGGTTAGATTTTTTACTTCGAGTGCGTGCATTAATTCCCTCGTTTATGTGAATTTTTATTTGAACAAATATAAAACAAGAATAAGAGCAAGAGCAAGAATAAGAGCAATGCCAAAGGCATTTCTTTGGGAGAGCAAGAAACAAAATTATAATCTTTACATCAATGCGAAATCAACTGCTGCGAGTGAATGAATTTCAAGGGTGTTAAATAACGGCAATGACGAATCTGTTTGCTTTATAAGCAGCGGTATTTCTGTACAACCAAGAATAATCCCTTCGGCGCCTTCGCTTTTCAATTTTTCCATAATGATTTGAAATTTAGCTTTAGATTTATCCATAAAGATGTTTTTTAGCAATTCATTCGAAATAGTCTGCTGGATAAAATCACGGTCATCTTTCTCCGGCACAATTACATTAATATTATTTTCCTTTAGCCTGGATTTATAAAATTCCATTTCCATTGTTTGTTTGGTGCCAAGCAATCCAACTTTACTTAATCCCCTGCTTTTAATTGCTTTTCCTGTTGCCATTGCTATATGAATGAGAGGTACATCTATTTTCCGTTCAAGTTGAGAGGCATATTGATGCATTGTGTTGGCGCAAAGAAGAATGCAATCTGCACCGGCAACAATCAATTTATCTGCGGCATCGTTAATCAAAGAGAAGATCCCTTTAGAATCATTTTTCTTATTGAAGGAATCTATTTCACTGTAATTCAGTGAGAAGAGAAGACATTTTGCAAATTCCATTCCTCCGAGTCTCTTGTTAATTTCTTCATTAATAATTCTGTAGTATTCAACTGTTGAGACCCATCCCGTACCGCCAACAAGCCCTATAGTTTTCAATTATCCAACTCCATTGTTATTGTTCTTAATTTCTTTTCATAAAAAGTAAGTGCGGCCCGAAAGCCGCACCAATTAACTCACCAAATCTTTACAATTTTATCTTCCGGACTCATCATCGGGTCGCCCGCCTTAACATTGAATGCTTTAAAGAACTCGGGTAAATTCTGTAAAGGTCCATTTACTCTTTGTACGCTTGGCGAGTGAACATCAGTTTTCACCTGCAGCTTTAATGCTTCCGGACGGCTATTAGTAGCCCATACTTGAGCCCAGCCAAGAAAAAATCTTTGAGCAGGTGTAAACCCATCAATCTCTTCTCCCTTCTTGAATTGATCTGTATTTTTAAGTGCAGAGAAGGAAATCGTTAAACCGCCGAGATCTCCAATGTTTTCTCCGAGTGTAAGCGCTCCGTTTACTTTGAATGTATCTATCGCAATAAAATTGTTATACTGATTAATAAGTTTTTGTGCGCGTGCTTTGAATTTATCCGCATCCTCTTTAGTCCACCAATCTTTTATATTGCCGTCAGCATCAAATTTTCTTCCTTGATCATCAAAGCCGTGGCTGATTTCATGACCGATTACAGCGCCCATAGCGCCATAGTTAATCGCGTCATCGGCATTTTGATTAAAGAATGGCGGTTGAAGAATCGCTGCCGGGAATGTAATATCGTTTCTAGTAGGACTATAAGAAGCGTTAACGGTTTGAGGTGTCATTCCCCATTCTTGTCTATCTACCGGTTTACCAATTTTAGCAAGATTTACTTTACGAGCCCATCTGCCGGCTCTCTCCAAATTTTTGAAATATGAATCACGTTCTATATTCAAAGCGCTGTAATCTTTCCATTTATCAGGGTAACCAATCTTCACCCCGAACTTGCCCAGTTTTATCAACGCTTGTTCTTTGGTTGCATCGCTCATCCATTCCAACCCTTTTATACTTTCGCCCATTGAAATAAGCAGGGTACCAACAATTTTCTGAGCACGTTCTTTGGCTTCGGGTGGAAAATATTCTTTCACATAAATTTGTCCAAGCAACTCACCCATAGCGCCGTTAACAGAACCAATAATTCTTTTCCATCGCGGGGGCATTGCTTTAGCGCCGGCTAAAAATTTCTGCGTAAAGTCGAATCGTTCATTAACAAATGGTGAGCTCAATATATTTGCAGCATCGCGCAGAATATTCCATTTCAGATATACTTTCCACTCGACCAACGGAATTTGATCTACCAATTGCGCCACTGCGGTCATAAATTTTGGTTGCGAGACTATAACCAAATTAATATTGCCAACGCCCATATCGTTGAAATATAATTCCCAATCAAATTTTCCGGCGATTTGTTTCAAATTATCAATCGTCATCTTGTTATAAACTTTTTCGGGATCTCTATTTTCGAGACGTGTATTAGAAGCTTTAGCCAGCTGTGTTTCAATGTTCAAAATAGTTTGCGAATACTTTGCCGCCGTTTCGGAATCAAGATCAATTAACTTGAACATGTTTGCAACATGTTGTATGTATTTATCGCGAATTTCTTTTGAGCGGTTATCATCTTTGGTGTAGTACTCAACATCGGGCAAACCGATTCCGCCTTGTGAAAGATACGGTGCGTTCATGTTGCTTTTTTTAGCATCGTCACGAACGAAGAAATTAAAAAGCGCGCCGGTACCACTTAGATGCATCTCAGCTAAAAATTTTATTAACTCTTTTTTATTCTTTAGCCCATCGATTGTTTTCAAATCGGCGATGATTGGCTTGTAACCGTCCTTTTCAATTCTCGCAGAGTCCATTCCCGTAGCATAAAAATCGCCAATTTTTTGTTCGGCGGAACCTTTGGTCCAATTTTTATTTGCTGCGGCTGATTCGACAATTTTTCTAAGCTGCTTATTGTTTTCTTCCGCTAAAATAGAAAATGATCCCCATCGTGTTTGATCATCGGGTATCGGATTATTCTTTACCCAGCCGCCAACGGCAAATTGATAGAAATCTTTTGTCGGTGATACTGAGCGGTCGAGATTCTTTGTATCAAATCCGGCATTTTTCTGAGCCAGTGTCGTTAGAGTGAAGATTGAAATGAAAAATAGAATTAATATGTAAACTGTTTTTTTTAACATGAGCCTACCTCATAGAATTTTAAAATAATGATAATGATTAGACGGAATGTAGTGATTAATGTTAGTGGAGAACTTAAAAATTTTGTCCAGAGTTTGTTAAAAAGTGTTAATAAAAGTTTTTTTCCAAAAATTAATCTGTTTTTTAACTTCTTTTGATGAAGTACTGCCTAGTGATCTTTTATTTTGAACACTTTTGCGAGAGGTTAACAATTTAAAAATATCTTTCTCGAACTTTGGCGATCTCTTTTTGTATTCCGCTATTGACAACTCATTTAATTTTTTCCCCTGGTCAACGCATACAGCTACTACATTGCCGACAATATTATGCGCCTTTCTGAACGGGATATTCTTTTGAACAAGATAATCAACCAAGTCGGTTGATAGCAGCAAGTCGCCGTCAAGTTCTTTTTCGAATCTATCTTTTTTAAAGTTTGTGTGCTTTAATAGTTCGGATGCGAGATGGAGACATTCTTTTGTTGTATCAACTGCTTGCAGAAGATGAACTTTATCCTCCTGCATATCACGGTTATATGAAAGAGGTAACGCTTTCATAATTGTTAGTAAGCCGAACATCGAACCATAAACCCGCCCGACTTTTCCTCGAATCAGTTCGGCTATATCGGGATTTTTTTTCTGCGGCATCAAACTGCTTCCGGTAGAGAATGAATCGTCAAACGAAGCGAAAGAAAATTCTTGAGAACTCCACAATACAAGCTCTTCGCTCAGTCTGCTTAGGTGCATCATTATAATTGAACAAGCGCCGATAAGTTCGATCATTACGTCTCGATCACTAACGGCGTCAATTGAGTTTTCAATCAATCCACTCATGCCGAGGAGTTTAGCTGAATATTTTCTATCGATCGGTAAAGTAGTTCCGGCGAGCGCGGCAGCGCCGAGAGGCGATTTGTTTGCGCGTTTCATGCAGTCGTTCAGTCGCTCTGCGTCCCGTTCCAGCATAGAAATGTATGCTAACAAGTGATGCGCAAACAAAAGCGGCTGCGCACGCTGCAAGTGTGTGTACCCGGAAATAATTGTGTCTTTATGTGCTTCAGCTTTTTTTAGTAATGTTTTTTGAAGCGCGCGTGTAAGTTTTACTAGTTGAGTAATCTCTTTTCTCATATACAACCGTTCATCAAGAGCAACTTGATCGTTTCTGGAGCGCGCCGTGTGCAGCCGCTTGCCGCGCAAACCGATCTTTTCCACCAGACGTTCCTCAATGAGCGAATGTATGTCTTCCTTCCGCCAATCGAATTTTAATTTACCGTGGAAATCCATCCCTTTGGGGGAAGAAATTTCTTTTCTGATCTCTTCGAGCGCTTTTAGAATAGCATTACCATCGTTCGATGAAACAATTTTTGTTTTCACAAGCATGCGGACATGCGCTTTGCTTCCGTCAATATCTTCGTCGTAAAATTTTCCATCAACATCAATAGACGATGAAAATTTCAGCGCAACTTTTGCCAACCCTTTTTTGAACCTGCTATCCCAAAGTGCCATTCGCAATTCGCAATGTTTTAGTTTCGTCTGCAACCTTTTGTGCAACACGATTATATGTCTTAAGCGGCAATCCGTAAATTTTTATAAATCCTTCAGAAGCCGTATGGTCAAATTGGTCTTCTGCGGTGTAAGTTGCAAGTGCCGGATCGTAAAGAGAATAAGCCGAAGATCTTCCGGTTACACGGAGCGTTCCTTTGTAGAGTTTTAATTTAACCAGTCCGGTTACCCGTTCTTGTGTCTTATCAACAAAGGCTTGAAGAGCTTCTCTAAGCGGAGAAAACCACAATCCGTTGTAGATCAGATTAGAATACTCCTGCGCTACTAAGGTTTTATAATGTGCTACAGATTTTTCAAGTGTTAACCGTTCTAATTCTTTATGAGCAAAATGTAAAATTGTTGCGCCAGGAGTTTCGTAAACTTCACGCGATTTAATTCCAACTAATCTGTTCTCGATCAAATCAATTCTTCCAACTCCGTGCTTCCCTCCAATTTCATTTAACATAGTTACCAGCGCAACACTGTCTAATACTTCGCCATTAACCGCAACCGGAATTCCCTTTTCGAATTCAATAATAATTTCTTCAAATTTATCAGGTGCTTTTTCCGGCGCGACTGTGTGCAGATATGCGTCACTCGGCGGCTCAACCATCGGATCTTCAAGCACTCCGCATTCGATGGCTGTTCCCCAAATATTATCATCAATTGAATATGGATTTTCTTTTGATACAGTTACTGGAATATTGTTCGCTTTCGCATAATCAATTTCTTCGTCGCGGCTTTTAAATTCCCAAGTTCTTAATGGCGCAAGATTTTTTAGATCCGGAGCCAAAGCGCCAACAGAAACTTCGAAGCGGACTTGATCATTTCCTTTTCCGGTGCAGCCGTGAGCCACCATGTTAGCGCCTTCTTTTCTTGCAATCTCTACAAGAGTTTTGGCTAACAACGGTCTGCCCAGAGAACATGCCATCGGATAGGCTTCTTCGTACATCGCCCCGGCTTTAAGCGCTGGAAAAGCATACTCCTCTAAAAATTCTTTAGTGAGATCTTCTATATATACTTTTGAAGCGCCGGAGTTCATTGCTTTTTCTTCAAGACCGACAAGCTCTTTTGCCTGTCCTAAATTTCCGGTAAAGGTAATTATTTCCGCGTCGTAATTATCTTTTAACCATTTAACCATAACGGAAGTATCCAATCCGCCGGAGTACGCGACTACAATTTTATTTTTGCTCATCATTTTATTCCTAATACTGTTTTTATCTGTTCAATTATTTTTTTTATTTTTTTGGTTGATTTCGGAATAACGATGATTGTGTCATCGCCGCCGATTGTTCCAAGTATTTCGATGTTATTCTGTTTGTCGAAAAAAACCGCAACCCCCTGCGCCCGTCCCGGATAAGTTTTTACTACAATAATATTTTCGTTTCCGTTTATCGAAATAATTTCTTCAGCTACCCGGCTTTTCAATGCTGATTCGTCTCCCGAATTTCCCAGTTTATAAACCAATCCCTCTTCTGTTGGAACACGTATTACTCCCAGCTCCATTAAATCGCGCGAAAGTGTTGCCTGTGTTGAATTGATTCCCTTTTGTTTGAGTACTTTAACTAGTTGTGTTTGATTAAAGATCTCTTTAGTTGAGATAAGATTTTTAAGCATTGAATGCCGCTTGTGAATGTCGTCTAATTTCTTGCTCATTTTATCCTCTTCTCTTTCAAATGAATGCCGATTAATGATTGATTTATTATTCCGAGACGATCTCGGTTCCAATTCCTTCTTTCGTAAATATTTCTAGAAGTAAAGCGTGATCAACTCTTCCATCTATTATATGCACCTTTTGCACACCCGATTCAAGGGCCAACAAAGCGGATTCAACTTTTGGTATCATTCCTCCGCTGATTGTTCGCTCCGAAATATATTTCTCAACTTCGCTTTGCGTCAGATGAGAAACCAACTCACCGTTAATTATTACCCCCTCTACATCAGTCAAATAAACAAGTTTTGCCGCTGATAACGCTCCGGCAATTGGTCCCGCCGCGGCATCGGCGTTAACATTGTAGACCGTTCCCTCCTTATCAACTCCAAGCGGCGCAATCACAGGCAAATATCCGTCTCTCAACAAATTATTTATTAACGAAGGATTTACATTAACCACATTTCCAACAAGTCCTAAATCTTCTTTTGCATATTTATCTACTGTTACTAATCCGGCGTCAATGCCGCTGACCCCTACTGCTCTACCGCCGTGAATATTTATTCGTCGCACTATATCTTTATTTGTTGAACCGGCAAGAACCATTTGAACCACATCACGCGTATTTCCATCTGTGTAACGCTGCCCGTTAACAAATTTTGTTTCAATGTTTAATTTCGAGGCAAGCGATGTAATTTCTTTTCCGCCGCCGTGAACAACTACAATATTAATTCCAATCTTGCGGAGCAATGTAACATCTTGTGCTACGGATGATTTTAACCGCTCGTCTTCCATCACCGCACCGCCGTACTTGATTACGAAAGTTTTTTCTTCGAACTGCTGAATGTATGGCAGCGCTTCAATTAGCACATCTTCTTTTCTGAAAATCGGATTTGTCACGAGCGGTAGCTTCCGTTTATTTTTACATACTCCTCAGAGAAATCGCATGTCCAACATGTAGCTTTTCCCACTCCGCCATTTAATTTTACAAGCAGCTCAATGTTGGCAGACTTCAATGCTTGGTTCGCTTCCGCGTTTGTCAAGGTAACCAAATAATCTTGATACAATATTTGAACGCCGTTGATAACAATTTCAAATTTATCGGGATTGAATTCAATGCCGGAATAGCCAACCGCCGCAATTATTCTTCCCCAGTTTGCGTCCTCACCATGGATAGCGGTTTTTACAAGCGGAGATAGTGCGATAGTTCTTGCCGCTTTAATAGCGTCCTCATTGCTCAAAGCTCCTTCCACTGTTATCTCAACTACTTTTGTAGCCCCTTCGCCATCACGAACAATATCTATTGAGAGCTTTTTCAAAACATGAAATAATTCTTCTTCAAATATTTTATACGATTCTGTATCGGGAGTAACGGACACGCCGGAAGCGCCGTTTGCAAGTGCTATAACCATATCATTTGTGCTTGTATCTCCGTCGACAATAATTCTATTAAAAGTATTATCGGTGCTGTTTTTAAGAAGAGTTTGAAAAATATTTTTTTCAATCGCCGCATCTGTTAATACAAATCCGAGCATCGTTGCCATGTTTGGATGAATCATTCCAGAGCCTTTAGCCATTCCATAAATTGTAACTTCTTCATCATTGATTGTAAAAGAAGCCGAAACTGTTTTTACAAAAGTATCGGTCGTTATAATTGCTTCTGCCGCCGTTGAAAAATCTTCTCCGTTTAATTCGGATGGAATAGTTTGAATCCAGGAAATTATTTTTTCGATCGGGAGTGATTCACCTATAACTCCCGTAGAAGCGACAAATACTTCGTTAGCATCTATATCAAGTGTTTTGGCGGTTTCATGAATCATTTTTATTGCGTCGTCGTACCCGTTATCACCCGTGCATGCGTTAGCGTTTCCGCTGTTAACAATAATTGCCCTGTGAATTTCGCTTTCGGAAAGAGCAAGTTTACTTACAAGTACCGGAGCTGCCTGAACTTTGTTTAAGGTGAATACAGCCGCTGCGGTTGCGGGTAGTTCCGAAACTATCAGCGCAAGATCCTTTTTAGATTTTTTAATACCGCAGTGAATTCCTCCTGCTTTGAATCCTAGAGGTACTTTTGTATCTGCTTCTAATTTATTCTCGTTAACTTTTTCTTTGTACAATTTAATAGTCCTTCTGTTTGATTTAACCCAAACATTATGTTCATATTTTGAATTGCCTGTCCCGCCGCACCTTTCATAAGATTATCAATCGTTGAAAAGAGCACAAGGGAACTATCTTCGTTAAGCTTAAAACCGATATCGCAAAAGTTTGTGTGGATAACATCTTTCATTTCGGGAAGTGCCTGCATTAATCGAATAAATGGTTTATCGGCATAACTTGTTTTGAAGACCTCGCCTATATACCCATCAGTTGTTCCCTCTTTAACCGTAACGTGCATTGTTGAATAAATTCCTCTTGATACCGGAAGAAGGTGAGGTACGAAAGAGAACTTTACGGACGCGCCGCCGAACAGATCTAAATATTGTTTTATCTCCGGAATGTGCTGATGATTGCCGACTTTATATGCTTTCACACTTTCATTCACTTCAGTGAACATCATATTGGAATTGGCAGACTTGCCCGCGCCTGAGGTTCCGCTGTATGAGACAATGCTTATCAATTCATTTTTTAATAGATTTTTTTCCAACAAAGGAAGAAGCGCCAGCAAAATACTTGTTGGGTAACAGCCTGGATTAGCAATTAATTTTGCAAAGCCGATTGACTCTTCATTCCACTCACTCAGTCCATAAACGGCTTCGTTCAATAATTCTGCGGCGGTATGTTTACGTTTATAATATTGGAAATATGTATCGGGGTTGCTCAATCGGAAATCACCGCCAAGGTCTATTATTCTTACACCCTTGGAGTTAGCTTCTTTAATTACTTCCATAGATTGTCCCGCCGGCAACGCGACAAACAATAAGTTTATATCATCAAGAGAGTTCGAATCGAATCGGTCTATCTTAAGAGAGATCATTCCCCTCAGAGCCGGATGAACTTCTTCAATTCTGCTTCCGACCGAAGAATTACCAAATAGACTTACGATCTCTGCTTCGGGATGATTCAGAAGAAGTTTTATCAATTCCGCCCCGGAATAGCCCGCCGCTCCAACTATACCAACATTTATCATTAACAATACTTTTCAAAATTGAGGGCATAATTATACATGTTTGTGCATAATTATGCAAATCATTTTTACATAAATGTTAACGAGTCTCTTCTTGATCATGCTCTCTCTAAGGGATGCCTTTGGCATTGCTCATGATCTTGCCATTAAAAGCAGATCAAGAATAAGATCACGAGCATGAATAAATATGGAAATAATTGATTGAAGAATAAGTTTTCAGTTAAGTACGAAATATGAAATAAACCGCGCCTATCAGGCACATTCCCGCCCAGATATAATCCATCTTAAACGGCTGGCGCATATAGAACACTGCAAATGGAACAAATAATGAAAGAGTAATTACCTCTTGTAAAATTTTTAACTGGGAAAGGTTTAACTCGGAGTACCCGATTCTATTTGCAGGAACTTGTAGAAGATATTCGAACAGGGCTATTCCCCAGCTGACAAATGCGGCAATGTACCATTTTTTATCAGACATGTTTTTTAAGTGGCCGTACCAGGCGAAAGTCATGAACATATTGGAAAGAATTAGCAAGAAAGAAGTGCGGACAATTACCGGGAGATTTACAATATAATTTATCATTTGAATTCCGCTATTAAATTAAGAATGAGTTGTGAAGGTTGAAAATTGTTCCGACAAAATTAAGAAGAACGGGAAAAATAATTTTCCCGCTTCGTTTTTGTGAAATATTTTTATTCCGGATTTTTATCCGGAATAAATTCTAATATATCCCCCGGCTGGCAATCCAGAACTTTACAGATTGATTCGAGTGTTGAGAATCGTATTGCGCGCGCTTTTTCCGTTTTAAGAACGGATAGATTTGCCATTGTTATTCCGACTTTCTCCGCAAGTTCCGTGAGAGACATTTTTCTCTTCGCCATCATCACATCTAAGTTTACACGTATCATAATGTCCTCACACGGTTAAATCGTTTTCTTGTTTAAGATTTGTACCTTCTTTAAATACCTCTGCGAAAACAAATATTATAAGTCCCAGCAAAATATAATCCGGGATTAACGAGAAGCTGAAAATATTTACTGGTCCGGCTAAAATTTTACTTACTTTCATTCCGTCTATAATTAGATTTTTTGGTAATGAATTGACAATTATATTTTGAAGAAGTACTTGAACATGTGGTACTATCATCATAATCAAGGCAATTATTCTCATGTTCTTTACATTTGCACTCGCAAAATGATTCCCTTCGTGTACATTTTTAATAATCTTTCTAAGCAGAAAGATTCCGTAAGTCCACGAGCCGAAAATTAAAATTGGGATAAGGCTATTCATTAACATCAAAAGCGTGGTTTGATTAAGTATTGTTAGTCTTCCCTGAATTCCCCCAATTAAATAATCACTATTAACCGAAGAAGAAATTGATTTGGAAATTGGTTCTAGTCGAACCATTAGATCAAACCAGCCCGACATTTCAGTTCGGGTTAGCCAAAAAGCAATTGGTAAGATTACAGATAAAACTGTAACGGCAAGGGTCGTTCCTAGCGCAACGCTCAATAAACTGTAAGCAAAGAATGATGAATTTTTTTTTGTTTTCATATTTCCTCTTTTCATTTGCTAAGCGCAATATAAATTTTCAAATTCTGTTTGTCAAGATAAATATATCGTTTATCAATGTATTTTTTCCTTTATACAGCATTGTAGCCGTGGGTGTATTTGTCTAATTTAGAAATAGAATTTTCAACTTTGGAGGTAATCCATGAAGAAATCTATTCTATTAATATTGATTGGAAAGAGAAAAGAGGAAGCAGTAAAAGTTCAGCAGATTCTCACCGGTTGGGGCTGTTTAATAAAAACGCGTTTGGGGATTCACGATGGCGTACTTGAAAATTGTTCCGATACAGGTTTGCTTATTCTTGAAATGGTTGGTAGTGATGAACAGAATCAGGAGATTGCACGTAAAGTTGCAGTGCTGCCGGGCGTGTCATCCAGACTGGTTGAACTTGAAATTTGAAGGCGTTAGTGTATAGACTTGATTCATCAAGTTTACCACAAAATGTAACACGATAAATCGCGTCTTTACAGTTATCGTTTTATTCTATCTAAAATTTTGGGATTGGTCAACTCACGGATTGCATCATTGGCAATCCAACGGGCGGATTTTGAATCGAGAGTTAGAATTTCTTTTGCAAGTTTAAGCGCCTCTTTGTTTAGAAACTTACTTCGTTTTCCGATCTGTCGCAACGCCCAGTTAACTGCTTTCTTTACAAAATTTCTTTCGTCAAGAGAATGTTTTTTTATCAGAGGAAAGAACTGCAGAAAATCTTTGTCGCCCCGCTTCTTATCATGTACAGCAACATAACAAATCAAAGAAAATCCCGCGCGGCGTATATATTCATTTTTCTTTTCAGACCATTCAATAATTTTTTCAACAGCAAAGGGAGTTTTTCTAAAAAGATTACTGCATGTACCGTCGCAAATATCCCACGAATTAAAATCGCGAACCCATTTATTCATTTGAAATTTTGTAACAAGTTTCGGGTCGTCAATCATCGCCGCAATATGCCGCGCTTCGTGGTAGCCCGTTTCCCACAGCTCAAGTGCAAGCCGATGATTATTTCCTATCTTCTTTGCCATCTTTCGCATGAACGGTACATTCAATCCGAATGCTTTTTCAACATTAATTCCGTAACGCGACATTCCTTCTAAGTTTTTGGGATTGGAATGTTTTTTCAATTCAGAGATTATTTGTTCAATCGTCATCGCATTAAAACCATTTTTTGGAGAGAGCGAATTATAACTTGCAAAAGGAAAATAAGAAAGTTTTCTGTTATAGGTTAGCCGATGGTTGTGGATGTTACTTGATGAGCTTGTTTTTAGTGGAACAATCTTTCAAATCCATCGTAAGGAATAAGCGGTAATATTTCAAATGTAATCAATTTTTCTTTTATAATGAGAAAGAAAGCGGCATCCGATAGAATGCCGCACTTCTAGTAGTTTTAATCGCTTATAATCATTGTTGAACCGCCACCGCCAAAACGAGGATTAATAAAATTATTAAAAATAGAGCCGAACGAATAAGAAATTCCGAAGTAAGCGAAATAATTATAATTTGTTTCAAGTTGTCTTCTTCTTAATAGAACTTCCTCAAAAGTTGCCCCGATAAGCGGAAGTTCAATCTGTTTACCTACTCTGTAATAATTAACATAAAAGTTGAGCGAAAAACCTTTGAATAATCTAAGACTTGCTGAACTATACACTCCGTAACCAATGTTGCTAAAATCATCTAAATAATTTTGCATATTTGTACCAATACTAAGACTTCCCCATGGTTCAACTAAAGATAACGATGCATCAAGTGTGTGCTGCCACAAGTTTTCTTTTTTCTTAAAATAAAATGTTTCATCAACATACTTGTTATAAGTATGATAGAGCTTGTAATAAATTCTGAATTGGTGTACGTTAGATTCCGAATAAGGAAAGACGTTATACTCAATACCTGGTGCGAGTGAAATACTATAATCTATGTTGCTATAAGTTGAAGAATATGCGCTGCCCCAAATTCCCCAGGACCAATTATTATCTATTGCTTTGATCAGTGATGCGTTTGCATATTGACGTCTAGTAATGTTGGTAATTGTTTGAGTGCCGTCAGGTGTGTCATATGAATAATTGCTTTCACTATAATTGTTGGAGAGAGAAAAGTTGAGCTTTAAATCTTCAGTTGTTCTGTTGGCAGAAATGGAGTTGCGAATTGATGTAGAGTTATAATTTTTTTCACCGCTAAAATTTCCGTTGGAGCTTAACCTATAAACCCAATAATCCCAATCGTCTTTCGGTTGTTCTACCGGTTGCCGCTGCTTTGGAAAGGAGATATCCATCTGATCGGCAACGGGTGTCCTGGAAAGATATCGGACTAATCCCACTTTAAGCGCCTTTACCATTTTGATTCGCGATTGATCATCCGAATCTGTCTTATTGACCATAAATTTTACGGTGTCATCAATTCCCGCAAATTTATTGAGTCCGATAAATAGTAATATATAGCTAGTTCCTCCCGAACCGGTACCCTGAGAAGTATAAAGAACATGAATATCTGCATCCTTTCGGTCGCGCACATAATTAACGATCGGTATTTGTTCTTTTACATAATTCATGTCACAGTAGTTGCAATCAACAAAAAGATTTGGAGCGCGTTCCTTTATAAGCACCTGGTCATTTTGTGCAAAAGAGAATGATACTGAGATTAAAAGAAAAAATAAAATTGATAGGATGATTCTATGCTGCATGGTACCCCTCGTATTTAGTTTGGCGATTGGAATAAAAGCATATCCTTCCATTTATTCAATATAATAAACGTTACCCGTATACATTTATTGTGTCGTGTAACAAATAGACGCCTGAACTTGCCTTTTGTTGCTTTATCAAAAAGATTTTTTTAGCAAAGAAATTTGTCCTAAGTGATATGCATTATGCTGGACAAGCCCTAAGATTAATCCTTCAAAAGAAAAGCCGGTACCCAGCGGAATGTTTCTTTCTCCGCCTACAATCTTCTCCAGCTTTTCTTCCGGAAATTTTTGAACAACTGAAATTAATTTATTTGTAGCGTCATACAAGTTTCGTTTAACTGTATTCCAATACTCTTCGGTGTAATTTTCCGGAACCGGCCAATCGCCTATTTGGGGTTCTGAAGGTTTGTTCCCATTAAAGCGGCTAAGAATCTCTTCTGCCCACGCGGTTATGTGAAGTGTTAATTCGATTATATTATGTGCCGATGGAATTGGTTTTTGAAATGCTTGTTCAAAAGAAACTCCGGTTAAAATTTCTCTTACCGAACCGCCGTGCCACGCATCTTCAAAAACGGAGTGGTAGAGTTCTTCTGCTAATTTTTTTGTTCGGTTCAACTTAATTTCATTTATCAATTGATAAATATTTTTTGCCTCATGCAAAATAAACCGTTGATGCAAGCAAAACAATAAATTCACATAAATACAAAGTGTAAAAATATTACCCCAATAAATTCACATGACTTGTAATAATTAACATTCCTTCTTAGAACACAATTTTATTTCTTCGGAGTAACTGCAAAAGTTGATGAGCGGATCATTTTCCATTTGCCGTCGTTCTGTTTTTTCATTATTAGAATCCCCTTCTCATAGGCAAACTGCGCTTTATCGGAAATTGAAGGTTTAAATGCCCACTTTTGCTTAATGCTTACATAAGCAAGATCGCCACCTATTTCAATTTCCAATATTTCCATAGTTAGAGTAGCCTTTAGATATTTGTTTTTAAAAACCTTATCGTTTTGCGCTTTGATGCTGCTCACGGTTTGATCATCATAACCAGCATAGAAACCAATATAATTATCCGCGTATATAGAAACAGAATTTTCCAAATCCTTCTGGTTATAAGCCCTCATCCATTTGTTCAATTCATCCTTGATCGATATTACATCATTTGTTTGCGCTGTGATTGTATCTGAGGCGATTGTTAAAATAAACATTAGGAATAAAAGCGATATATTTTTTTTCATAGTCAATCCTTAATTGTGTTAATCGGATTATTCGGGAAGTGAATCTAAATAATTTTGTATTTAAAAAGGAAATTGAGTTTCGCTCCAGCGGCTTAATCTGAAGAATTCGGCGAGAAACTAATATCGCGGTTGTGAGCCGTTGAGGAACATTTGTTTCCAAAATAAAATCCATCCCCCGGCTATAGAGGGATGGATTAGGAGGGATTTATGGGGAATTTGTACTGATGTTGACGAATTTACGTTCTTATCAAACATCGTACTCATCAGAAATTCAAAAAAACATCTATTTTATTTTATTCGAATAAACTGATTTTTTGTCTCTATTGTTTTAGACACCTGAATTAGGAGTCATGGTTTAAGAGTCTTGTGATTTTTTTTAAGAACGCTGTCAACTGCTTAAGTAACTGATTGTAGACAGATGAGTGCGTTTTGTTAAGAAGTGAATTATTGAATTTTACTATAGGAATTATCTAAAACATTCTCATATCAAATGGGGATAAATCGGAGATTGTCTGTCTTACATTTAACTCCTTAATCAGCTCACGTATGGTTTTTAATTCCGCCTCTATCAAATGCATACGGTGTTTTAACATCGAAAGGCTAGTAAAGGCAATTTTTGAGGGATCCATTTCAAAGCTGAGAATTTGTTTTCTTATCAGGTAAGAGTTACTTTCGAGCCGCTCAAGTTTTTTCTTCAATTTCATTAAAATTTCGGGTTTACTCAAATTGTGCATTAATAAAATGCCTATATCAAAATTTGAGGGTCCATTTACTTCGTCCTCTAAAAAATTTGTAATGGATTCGTGAAGTTCAAACTCCCCTTCCGGTGTAATGGAGTAGATTGTTTTCTCCGGTAAATTTCCTGTCCGTTCTTGTCTGCCAATTATTAATCTGTGCTTTTTCAAATTATTAATCGTAGCATAAACCGTTGAATCAGCCAGAGGCAGCCACTTTCTTGTATTTAGGTGCCCCAGCATCTTTGTTATTTCATAGGGGTTTCTCTCTTTTTCGGATACAATGCCGAGTATGAGAGCCGCTAATTTTGAAAGCATTCTGAATTTTCCACTACATTATTAATGTAGTATAAAAATAGAGCAAGGAATAGAATGAATCAATAGAAATTAAGAAATGATCGAATTTATCAGATTTCCGTCATCAACAAAATTTTCGAATGAAGAGAAAATGAACCTTACATTTTTGCTGAGAGATCGATAGTTCATCTCTAATGACTCTTTCTGCCTAGGATTAATTACAATAATTTCTTTATCGGATGTAATCTGTTTTTTAAATAATGCTTTTATATGAACATCGGAACTGGAAAGTGAATAACCAATAAAAACCACCTTTTTAGATGCCCTGATTTCTCTGGAAGCCTCACTCATTAATTGAGATATGATCGGATGCTCAATAGTCTTAAGATATGAAGGAGGCATAATTAGAGTACGAAAATCCGTCCCGTCGATTGGACATACAAACTCGTACTCGAGGTTGTCCGGATAGGTATAGCCTAAAAATTTGCCTTTTTTCAAATCAATGGATCTATCCCAAGGAGTAAGAAGTATTTGACTGCAGCAATTACAATATTTCCAGTTAAGGCTGCCATGCACTTTTATAATTTTGATGGGTTTCGGATTTTCATGCGCACCAACAGTGACCGGTTCGCGTGGATTAACCCAAAAATTATAATGTTTTAATTCGGGCAATGTCTCATAGTTCATCAATGGAATACAATAATCGATATATCCATAACTCTTGAACAAAAAATCGAAGGCTTGTTCTAAAAGTGTATCATAATTCAGAGTGATGATAGATACATTTGAATTTTCCCTTTGAATCGCTCTCCAAAATTGGTGGTAATAATGACTTTGTTTGTCCGTTCGTAAATTTACCACGTAGTGAATTAATTTGATCAGGTACTCTTTTACATCTCTAATTTTTTCATTTGTGTATTTTACACTCAAGCTTTCATTTTGCTGTATAAAATAATCCATAAAACCGAAGACCGCTTCGAGATGGGGATATTGATTCGTTTCCGGATAGAATTCAAAATTATCTTTTATAAATTCGATTACAATTTGCCCTATTTCGGAGTTTTCAATTTCTTTGATTTGCCCGGAAATAATCATGGGAAGCATATCTTTTTGCAAAGGAACACCATCGGGGTGTGAAGCGCCTGCGCCCAAAACGAATACAACATCACGGCTTGGCAAGTACCTTAAAAATTTTTCAAATTGACTCATAATTTTTGTGCCGTTATTAATCACATTAGTCCAATGGAAGACCTATTGTAATGAACAAACTGTTTTACAAGCGGACAGAATTCGGTCTGGAAATATAACTTTAATCTGAGAATGGTTCAGAAAAATGATATTAAAAACGAAGAGTAAAATCTATTTATTAATCTCAATAAGAATTAGTTTTTTGCCCTTTTCATTTCTTACGTTAGTTGGTTTGTAAGATAACTCAAAGACGGTAGATTTTTTGATATGGGCTTTATACTTCAGCTCGGTAGTCTTAAACTCATCCATTATATCGCCTCCTTTAATTGCGGCTATATACGCTTTCTCTTTTATTAATGGAAGTGAATAACGGAACAGTATCACTAAGGGTACAGTCGCGCGGCTTACAATTAAATCGAAGGAGTCGGCATATTTTTGTTTAAACTCTTCGCTCTCAACTCTAGAATTTTCCGCGACAATATTATTGAGTTTAAGATTAGTAATGAACTCTTGTACTGCCTCAATTTTCTTAGATGTTGAATCTACAAGAATTCCTCTCATAGCAGGACGTGTTATAGCTAAAGGAATACCGGGAAAACCACCTCCGGTTCCAATATCCAAAAATTTTGAGACTTTGCTGGGTAGAAATTCGGCTATTAAAGATGAGATGAAAATATGATTTTCGACGATTTTTTGTACATCTCTACGAGATATTAAATTGAGTTTGGTATTCTTTTGTGCTACTAAGTTTGCAAAGTGGGCAAGTCGTTCTAGCTGATATTCATCCGGGTTCAGACTATTTTCCCAGAAGAGCATTTTCAGTTCTCGTAAATACTGCTCTTGTAAATCCAACAAAACCCTCTATTTTAACTCTTCAAATATACTAATAAAATAGAAATATCAGAAGGAGTAACTCCCGAAATTCTGCCTGCCTGCCCAATCGAACGAGGTTTTATTTTACTTAGTTTCTCTTTAGCCTCGGTCGACAGTGCGTTCAAATTGCCATAATTCAAATTTAATGGAATTGTTACGTCTTCTAGTCTTTCCATCTTCGCAATCAATTCTTTCTGCCTGCGTATGTAGCCGTCATACTTGATCTCAATTTCTAGTTGCTCAATGATTTTGTCGTCACTGAATAATTCTTGAAATGATTGTTCTTCGCCGTTATTAAAGGAATTGATTACTTCCTTGAGGGTTAGCTCTGGTCGCTTTACAAGCTTATCTATTGTTTCGGAGTTGTTAATCAAAGCCAAATTTTTCGATTCCAATAATCCGTTTATCTGTTTAGGGTGGACATTCTTGCTCGAAAAAATCTCCTTGTGCTTCGTAATTATAATTTCTCTGTATTTCATCGAATCATACAACGCCTTAGAAACTAGACCAAAGTCAAAACCATTCTGCATCAGTCTACGATCAGCATTGTCCTGGCGTAAAACTAATCGATGTTCCGCTAGAGATGTGAACATTCTATACGGCTCCTTAGTAGATTTACGAACAAGGTCGTCAATTAATACTCCTATGTATGCCTCACTCCGTTTTAGAATAAATTCTGGTCTCTCCTGAATTTTCAATGCAGCGTTTATTCCAGCCACAATTCCTTGCGCGGCAGCTTCTTCATAGCCAGAGGTGCCGTTAATTTGTCCCGCAAAATAGAGTCCTTCAACTAATTTAGTTTCGAGTGTAAGATCAACCTGATATGGAGGAAAGTAATCATACTCCACCGCGTACGCAGGACGAACCATCTCGGCATTTTCAAGTCCTTTAATTTTTTGCAGCGCTTCAAATTGTATTTCCGCCGGCAACGAAGAGGAAAAACCATTCAGATATATTAAATCTGAGTCCAATCCCTCAGGCTCAAGAAAAAGCTGATGCCTTTCTTTATCTGAAAATCTAACTATTTTATCTTCGATCGATGGACAATAACGGGGACCGACACCATCGATAACACCTGTAAAAAGTGGCGATCGATCGAATCCTTTTTCTAAAATTTTATGAACCGTTTTATCTGTATAAGTGATATGACAACTAACTTGAGGAAGAAAAGGAAATAACTTTTTATCCGTTCTTTGGGAAAAGGGCTGTGGGAATTCATCCCCGGGTTGTTCGTCAAGAATTTTCCAGTTGATAGAATTTTTTCTAAGTCTTGGTGGTGTTCCGGTTTTTAATCTTCCGGCTACAAATCCCAATTTTAAAAATGATTCTGTTAAGCCATCGGAAGATTGTTCCCCATAACGCCCTCCTTTTGTGGAGGTCATGCCTGTGTGCATCAATCCATTAAGGAAAGTACCCGAACACAATATAAGTGCTTTACATTTAATCTCCACTCCTCCTGAAGTCTTGGCTCCGTAGATAATCTTGCCATCCACAAAAATTTCTGAAAGAGAGCTCTCGATTATCTCTATTCCCAGTGTTGCCTCAATGACTCTAACAGCTTCTTCTGAATATAATTTTCTGTCAGATTGGCACCTCCCCGCCCAAACTGCAGGCCCTTTAGTTTTATTTAATATTCTGAATTGAATTCCTGTTTTGTCAGCAATTAACCCCATCATACCGCCAAGAGCATCAATCTCATGAACTAAATGCCCCTTGGCGCTTCCGCCAATCGCTGGATTACAGGACATCCTCCCGATTGCATTTTTATCCATAGTGATAAGCGCAACCGAGCAGCCCATTCTGGCAGCGGCAGAAGCGGCTTCAATTCCCGCATGCCCTCCGCCGACAACAATTACATCAAAACTTCTCATTAATTCCCTTCCGACAAGGCTCGACCTTGCCAAGACTGATCTGTTTCACATGAAACAAGAGCAAGTTACGAAGTACAATGGTTGATGTACGAAGTAAAAAAATCTTCTTCGTATTTCGTCTTTTGTACTTTTCTCAGTTTCACGTGAAATTGGTTACTTTCCAATGCAAAATTTAGCGAAAATATTGTTCAGAATATCCTCTGTTGTAACTTTCCCAATAATTTCGGAGAGGGCTAATTCAGCATTTCTTAAATCGACCGCTATGAATTCGCCTGTTAATTTCTCATCAATTGATTTTCGAGCATTAATAAGATTTTGTTTTGAGCGATTTAGGGCATCAAAATGGCGCAAATTCGAAACAATTGCTGTTTTTTCTGTATACGAATTCGAGCCGACGGCTTTCTCTATTAATTTCGAAAAAAGTGCTTCTATTCCCTCTCCCGTTTTAGCGGAAATTTTCACATCCGAAGAAGTTTGACCTGCCGGGTTTAAATCAATTTTATTCATCACTTTTATAATTTTCTCATCGGCGGTTAACTCTAAAAGCTGGTTATATAGATCATGCGAAAACCCGCTAACAATATCATTCATGAATAGTACTATATCGGCATTCTTGACTGCCTCGCGGCTTCGGATAACCCCCTCTTTCTCAACAATATCTTCAGTAACACGTATCCCGGCTGTATCGAATAGCTTAAATAAAATTCCATCGATTGAAAGATCCTCTCTGATGATATCTCTTGTTGTTCCCGGAATCTCACTTACAATCGCGCGGGCTTCTTTTAAAAAATAATTTAGAAGAGATGATTTTCCCACATTTGTTTTTCCTACCAAAGCTACATTCACACCATCTTTTATAACCCGTCCGAATGAATATGATTTGAGCAGCGAATCAATCTCGCTTTCAATCTCTCCGATATTTTTCAAAATTTCATTAAGTGACATGAATTCAACATCCTCTTCTGCGAAGTCCAGTTCAAGTTCAATCAGCGATGAAGTGTTTAATAAAATTTCCCGCAGCAAATCAACTTTCTGAGATAAGAATCCATCAAGCTGATTGCGAGCACCGCGAAGTGCGGCTTCCGTTCTTGAATTTATAACATCCGCTACAGCTTCAGCTTGAGCGAGGTCTAATTTACCATTCAGAAATGCCCGCTTTGTAAATTCTCCCGGTTCCGCCAATCTTACATTTGATTCAACAAGTGCATAAATTATTTTTTGCGTGATCAAGGAACTTCCATGTGTACTGATTTCAACAGAATCTTCACCAGTAAATGAATTCGGAGTTCTGAATACCGAAACGAGTACATCATCAATCAATTCATTTTTTGTGTCAAAAATTTTTCCGTAATGAATTGTATGTGTATGGCAATCAACAAGTTTTGATTTTCCGCGAAAGATTTTATCAACAGATGTAAAACTTTGCTGACCACTCACGCGAATTACTGAAATAGCTCCAGCACCAGCCGGTGTGGCTAAAGCAACTATGGTATCATTATCTAACATCATTTATTCTTTCGGAAATATTTGACAAAGTGTTTGAATAAAGGGGGTACTAAATTATAATAATTGACGGTTACACTCAAACGGAACAAAGTATTCATATAATTCTTTTTATACGAACTCGTTATATACTATCTCGTATTATTATATTATTAGCTAGAAACTTTTTAGAATATCGATTGTACGAGCGTTAAATTAGAACAGATAATTTTAAGGTGTCAAAATGGAATTTAATTTCAACAAGTTCACAGTTAAAGCACAAGAGACTGTAAAAAACTCAATTGAGATTGCGCAGAACTATAACAACCAGATTGTTGAGCCGGAACATATTCTTGCGGCGATGCTGCAGGATCAATCAAACGTTTCGCTCTCAATAGTTCAAAAGTCAGGCGCTAATTTAAATCAGATGAAAATAAAGATTGGTGAACTGCTTGAACGTCTTCCTAAAGTTTCAGGCAGCGGAGTAGGCAGTCAACAACTTTCTATCAACACGGCAAAACTATTCGATAGATCTTCCGAAGAAGCAAAAACATTAAAAGATGAATATGTTTCGAATGAACATATTCTTCTTGCGCTCAGTGAAGAAAAAAACGCCGCGGGAAAACTATTAAATGATAATGGAATAAATAAAAATATAATCCTCTCGGCCTTAAAAGATATTAGGGGAACACAACGCGTAACTTCACAAAATCCCGAAGACACTTATCAAGCACTACAAAAGTATGGGAGAGATTTAAATGATCTTGCTCGTTCAAACAAACTTGATCCTGTAATCGGACGAGACGAAGAGATCCGACGCGTTCTTCAAGTTCTCTCGCGACGCACAAAAAATAATCCTGTCTTAATTGGAGAGCCCGGTGTTGGCAAAACAGCAATAGCCGAAGGTATTGCTCATCGAATTATCAGCGGGGATGTTCCGGAAACATTAAAGACGAAACGAATTATCGCGCTGGATATGGGCGCGCTTGTTGCGGGCACACAATTCCGCGGACAATTTGAAGAGCGTGTCAAGGCGGTTGTTAAAGAAGTCCAAGAAGCTAGCGGGGAAATAATTTTATTCATAGATGAATTACACTTACTTGTCGGCGCCGGAAGGGCAGAAGGGTCTATGGACGCTGCAAATATTTTAAAGCCTGCGCTCGCTCGCGGTGAACTTCATGCAATTGGCGCAACTACGCTTGATGAATTTAGAAAATATATTGAGAAGGATGCCGCACTCGAAAGAAGATTCCAGCCTGTACTTGTTGCTGAACCGAATGAAGAAGACTCCATTTCGATTTTAAGAGGATTAAAAGAGAGATACGAAGTTCATCACGGTGTACGCATTACTGATGGTGCAATCGTAGCGGCGGTGCAATTATCTCACCGGTATATAACCGATCGTTTTCTTCCGGATAAGGCGATAGATTTGATTGACGAATCTGCATCGAAATTAAGAATTGAAATTGATTCAATGCCCGAAGAGCTTGATGCCGTTGAAAGAAAAGTGAAGCAACTCGAAATTGAACGCGAAGCCTTAAAGCGAGAGAAAGACTCCGATTCTGCTATGAGGCTTGATGAATTACAAAAAGAGTTGAGTGAACTCCAAGAAGAGAGAGCCAACCTTAAGGCGCACTGGCAGCTTGAAAAGGAGAAAATTCAAAAAATTCGCTCTATGAAAAGTGAGATTGAGCGCGCAAAAACTGATGCGGAAAGATTTGAGCGAGAAGGAAATCTTGGTAAAGTTGCAGAGATACGTTACGGCGTTATAAATGATCTTGAACGCAAAATGAAAAAGGAATCCGAAGAGCTCGCAGTCATTCAAAAAAACAATAAAATGCTCAAAGAGGAAGTTGACGCAGAAGATGTTGCCGAAGTCGTAGCAAAATGGACCGGCATTCCCGTAAACCGAATGCTTGAGAGTGAACGGCATAAACTTCTGAGACTCGAAGAAGAACTTCACAAAAGAGTAATTGGACAGGATGATGCCGTTGCCGCAGTTTCTAACGCAATCAGAAGATCGCGAGCGGGATTACAAGATGCTCATCGTCCGATCGGTTCGTTTATATTTATCGGAACAACAGGAGTAGGAAAGACAGAACTCGCACGCGCATTAGCAGAATTTTTATTTAATGATGAACATTCAATGATACGCATTGACATGAGTGAGTATATGGAAAAGTTTTCTGTGTCGCGTTTAATTGGAGCACCTCCAGGATATATCGGATATGACGAAGGCGGTCAGCTGACCGAAGCCGTCAGAAGAAAACCATATTCTGTGGTACTGCTCGATGAAATTGAAAAAGCACATTCGGATGTTTACAATATCTTACTTCAAGTTCTTGATGACGGACGCCTTACAGATAATCAAGGAAGAACTGTTGATTTCAAGAATACAATTATTATCATGACTTCTAACCTCGGCTCACATCTGATTCAGGAAAAACTGATGACGATGGACGAAACAAATTACGAAAACATAATGGGTGAATTGAGAGTCACTTTAACTCAACTCCTTCGCCAAACAATCCGTCCGGAATTTTTAAATCGCATAGATGAGATTGTTCTCTTCAAACCGTTGTTGAAGAGTGAACTGAAACAGATCATAGACATCCAGCTTCAGAGAGTGGGCAAGATGCTCGAAGAAAAAAATATCGGATTCGAGATTGATGAAGACTCGATCGATTTTATACTTCAGCATGGTTATGATGCAACCTACGGCGCACGTCCGCTTAAACGAACGATACAAAAATATATTGTTAATCCGCTTTCATCCGAATTGCTGATGAACAAGTATGAAGGCGGCGATATAATTGTTGTGCGCTATCCAGGTGCGGGCATGTTGGTGTTCAACAAAAAATAGCTCTTATTACGATTTGCATGGAATTGATCGTAAAAATCAGATACTTTCGAGAAGAATTATTAAAAGACCTTTCATGGTTAATTGGCGAGAAAGATATCATAAAAATTATTTGATCGGCATAACCATAAGTCTGGGCGCTCATTTATTGATTTTGCTGGCTCTTCTCTGGTTGAAGCCGGTTATGCCTGAATCACGCAGAGATTATTTTGACGGCGAATATATAGCGCGGCTTACCACAACAAATATCGGCAAAGTGGATATCGGTGGAGGAGGCGGTTCATCCGGTGACGGAACAGAAGGAGCCGGAAAAAATCTTTCATTGCCAAAAACATTAGCAGGAATTCCCGTTCCCGTTTTTGATACAACTGATATTGAATTTGGTAAAGTGACAAATATAATTGAACCGAAAGATTCACTTTTAAATACCGGTGGAAGCGGGGTTGGATCGGGAAGCGGAGGAGGTATTGGTGGTGGAAAAGGCAGCGGTATCGGGGACGGATCGGGAAGCGGATCGGGATATTTGTCGCTTCCATTTATTCCGCGGCAGATTCTTGAAGTGGTTCCTCAAAATGTTGATGGCGCTAAAGGAACAATAATTTTAATATTGAAAATTGGCACGGATGGCTTTGTAAAAGAAAACAAAATAATTTACGACACTACGAACAACGCGGAATGTTTGAAGAACACAATCGACGCCGCGCATAAATCCCGCTGGGAACAGATTAAAATAGAAGGAAAACAGATTCAATACTGGATAGAGAAGACTTACAAATTTAATTGACACGAACCAATCAAATCGCACTCTGCCACGAGAACCATTTCGTAATTATTATTTAACACCTCGAACCCGCCCACCAACGGCGGATGAAGTCGAGAGGGATGAGGTAATTCATTCTCTTAACATTTATTAACATTTTTTCTCTCCGCGCCAAATTAAACTTTTATATTTTTCTATCCATTAAATTTCTAATTATGGCGATCAATGCAAATTATTCCCTCTCTTCAGAATCAAAAGAAAATATTCTTCCTTCTTTTCATTTTTTCTTCATTCCTTTTTCTCTCAGCACAAACTAAAACAGCAACCGCGGTGCGCGTAACCTCAGCCCCGGCAGTAGACGGAGTCTTAGATGATCCGGTTTGGCAGAATGCAATTCCAATTAGAGATTTCACACAGCAGGAACCTATCGCCGGCTCGCAGCCATCTCTGCAAACCGAAGTAAGAATTATATATGATGACGAATATTTTTACATAGGTGTTATGTGTTACGATGATGAACCGGATAAAATTATTGCCCGTGAATTAAAGTGGGATGGAAGAATAAGCTCCGACGACAACATTAAACTTTTATTCGATACTTTTAACGATAACCGCTCGGCATATTGGTTTGGAATAAATCCGCTCGGTGCGCAAGATGACGCTCTGCTGACAGGTTTCGAGATGAAGGACTTTAATGAAGCGTGGAATGCAATCTGGGATGTTGAATGTAAAATTATTGATAACGGCTGGAGCGCAGAATTCCGTTTTCCATTTTCCACATTCAAATTTTATAATAAAGAAAAACAAGTTTGGGGTTTTAATATCGAGCGAGGCATTCGCAGAAAAAACGAAACTGTGCTTTGGACTTCTGTTGGACAAAATTTGGGTTTAATTAAAATTGCAGAGGCGGGAGATTTAACCGGAATAGAAAACATTCAGCGCGGCAATCCAATTTATATTAAACCGTTTTTTACCGCCGGCGCTCAATTTATTAACGGGGATAAAAAATATATTTACGAACCCGGGCTTGACGTAAAATACGGAGTAACTGAAACTCTTTCCATTGATGCTACAGTGAATACGGATTTCGCTCAAGTTGAAAGTGACCGTTCAAGAATTAATCTTTCCCGTTTTCCTCTATTCTTTCCGGAGAAGAGAGAATTCTTTTTGGAGGGAATGAAAACTTTCGATTTCAATCTGGGGGGAAGTAATAATCTTTTTTACAGTAGAAGAATCGGCATCAGCGGCGGAAGGCAAATTCCAATTATTGCAGGCGCTAAACTTGTTGGACGCGTCGGCTACTTTGAAGTAGGCGCGATTAATATGCAGACCGCGACAAAGAATGAGGAGCCGACAACAAATTATTCAGTAGCGCGTGCTAAGTATGATCTCTTCGGTTCATCATCAATCGGAGTTCTATTTACTAATAAACTTTCGAGCAAAGGGTACAGCCGGGGAATTGGAACCGACATGAATTTTGCATTCAATGATTTTCTTGGTGATCAAAACCTTATAGTACGTGCAAGTGTTGCTAAAACCGAAGAAAAGGAGGGCGCTAAAAATTCTTGGGCGGGCAATTTCTTTATTGATTTCCCAAACGACTTGATAGATACTTATCTCGGCTACAGATTTATTCAAGGCGGATTTAATCCCGCAATGGGTTTCGTTTCAAGAAAAAGCTTTCAACAGCTGACATATAACTTACAAGTATCGCCACGAATTAATAAGTATGGAATAAAGAAAGTTGAATTCGAAGTCTTTGAATCAAATATGTATTACGATAGCAACGGCAATCTACAGTCGGCTCAGTTTACAATGAGTCCTATTGGAATTGAAACCGAAAACGGAGATCAGTTGGGATTCGGCATTCACAGAACATTCGATAAACCTGTTGAAGATTTTGAAATCTTTAACGGTACTAAAATATATGCGGGAAATTATTGGTACACTACCTACGGCGTTTCAATTGAAACATCTTCGTCAAGAAATATTTACGCGGAACTTGATTACAGCTGGGGCGGATACTACAACGGAACAAGAAATTCTTTTTCTTCACAACTCTCTCTAACTGCAAATCAACATTTAACAATTTCCGGTGATTATTCTTTCAATCAAATAGATATAAACAGCGGCAGACTTAAAACCCACGAAATTGGTTCGCGGCTGATTTATAGTTTCTCAACAAGAGTAGCCTCTTCAATTTTTACTCAGTGGAATAACGAAGACAACGAGGTAAACATAAACTTCCGAATAAATTGGAAACCAAAAGTCGGAAGTGATTTTTATTTATCCATTAATCAGCTTCTTTCTACGGAAGACAAATTGCGTTCAAAAGATTTTGCGATTCTGGCAAAGTTTGTATGGATGATAATTATTTAGTTGTTGGTGACCAGTTATTGGTTATTGGTTTTTTCTTGCCCATGAACTTGGTCTTGCTCGTAATCTTGTGCACCATTCATAATTCGATAATCTCTTTTTATCTTTGTTCAGCAAATAATCAAGAAGACAATGCCCAATAAACTAGAATTACTTTCTCCCGCAAAAGATTTGGAATGTGGAATTGCTGCCATAAACTGCGGTGCAGATGCGGTATATATTGGCGCTCCAAATTTTGGCGCACGTTCTGCTGCGGGTAATTCAATAGACGACATTTCAAAGTTGGTAAAGTACGCTCACATGTATTGGGCGAAGGTTTACGTAACTATCAACACTATTATTTACGATGACGAACTTGATCAAGTCCGCAGCTTAATTAAAAGACTTTATGATATTGGCGTAGATGCAATAATATTTCAAGATATGGCTTTGCTTGAAATGGACACTCCTCCAATTCAACTTTTCGCTTCCACTCAAACACATAATTATGAATTAGACCGGATCAGAATTCTTGATGAGATTGGAATTAAAAGAATTATTCTCGCGCGAGAGTTGTCGCTCGATCAGATAAAAGAAATTAGAAATTCTGTAAAAGCTGACCTTGAGTTTTTTGTTCATGGCGCTTTGTGCGTTTGTCTCAGCGGTCAATGTTATATGAGTCATGCAATTACAGGAAGAAGCGCAAACCGCGGCGAGTGTGCCCAACCGTGCAGAATGGAATACTCTCTAATTGACGGCACCGGTAAAGTGATTGTTAAGGATAAACATTTATTGTCGCTACGCGATCTTGATCTTTCGGCATATTTAAATGATCTAATTGAAGCCGGAATAACTTCTTTTAAGATAGAGGGGCGGCTGAAAGATATTGGTTATGTAAAAAATATAACCGCCTACTACCGTCATAAACTTGATGCGATAATTGAGCACAATTCTTCATTTGAAAGAGCCTCTTCCGGTTATTCAATAATTCCATTCGAGCCCGATCCGGAACGAACTTTTAACCGGGGCTACACTTCTTACTTTGTTGAGGGCAAAGATGAGAATCTATCTTCCATCGACACGCCAAAATCTAAAGGAAAATATTTAGGCACTGTTTCTCACATTGATCACCGGAGTTTTACCATCGACACACACGAGGTAATCATAACAGGAGACGGCATTTGTTTCTTTGATGAAGACGGAGAACTAGTCGGTATGAGCGTTAACCGTGTAGTTGGCGATACCATTCTCACATCCGAAACAAAAGGAATTAAACTGGGCGCTGCGGTTTACCGGAATTATGATCGTGCATTCGAAATCGAACTGAAGAAAGAAGTGGAGAGAAAGATACACGTTTCTATTTCTGTAGATGAAGTTAAATCCGGAATTCAGGTTAAGGCGATTGATGAAGCAGGTATTAAGGTAACTCACATCTTAAAGACAGAGAAAGTTTTAGCCGAAAACGGTGTCAAGGCAATAGATATTTTTAAGAAACAGTTCACAAAATCCGGTGAAACAATTTTTGATGTTGTTAATGTAACTGTGAATTTTGCTCAACCTCTTTTCTTCCCCATAAAAGTAATAAATGATCTTCGAAGAACCGTCCTGGAAATGCTGGAGAAGGAAAGAAAGGTTAAATACAAAAGAGAAAAGTTCGAAGTGCGGAGTCCGATGTTCAAAACAGTAGAAAAGAAACTTGATTACAAAATGAATGTAGTCAACAACCTTTCCGAGAAGTTTTATACAGAGCATGGTGCAGAAGAGATAGAAGAAGGATTCGAATTACAAAAAGATTTTTCCGGTAAAACATTGATGACATGCAGATACTGCATCAAAGACGAGATTGGTTGTTGCCCAAAGAATTCCGACGAAAAACTAAACGAGCCGCTTTTTCTTTCCAACGGCGGAAAGAAGTATAAACTTGTTTTTAACTGTAAAGATTGCCAGATGAATGTAGTACACGAATAAAAGAAGAGAAATTTCCCCTCGTAGAAAAAAACTTTTTATTATTTCGGCAGCAAAGTTCCGCTCTGTCTTAAAAGATCCTTTTCACTCATCTTGGCATTGAATCGCGCGGATGAGAGCCTGCTCTGTGCTGTAGTGTAACTCTTTTGTATATCGCGAAATTCAATGGGAGAAAGAATACCAAGTCTAAATTGTTCCATTGCTAAATCTAAATTCTCTTTTGCAACGGAAACGTTTTCATCTTCCAGTCTCAATATCTCAATATTCTTTTCGTAGTTCTTGTACGCTATTAAAAGTGCCGATTCAACCTTGCTGATTGCTGCGAGTAAATTGCCTTCGTTTTTATCTAATGTTATAAGTGCGTTCTGATTGGCAAGATATGTGTTAAACCCGTTAAAAATATTCCAGGATAAACTCAATCCGTAATTGTAACCGTAACTTCTGTTTGTCCTAACAAGATTAGCATCCGATTCCGATTTCTGGTAATTGTATCCACTGTTCAAATTTATTCTTGGGTAGAAATCACCTTTTGTCAAACTTACATCAAAGGAAGAAATGGTTTTGGATTTTTCTGCTTGTTGAAGATCGGTATTATTTTTAAGTGCCTCTTCTTTTAATTGATCGAAAGACATTTCAGATTTTAGATCGATCTCATCCTCTACATCAAACTCCGAAGAGACCGTTCTTGCAAGCAACCCATTTAGAGTAACTTTTAAGCTGTTCAATGTTACCTCTTGCAACAGAAGATTAGATTTGTCCGCATTCAAATCCACTTTAGCACGAAGTATATCTAATTGAGATGCAGACCCAACAGAATATTTTTCTTGAGCCAGTTTGAGTCTTTCTTCCGAAATATCTATACTCTCTTTTGCTACGGTATAATTGTATTTCTGCCGTACTATATCATAATAAGTTTTGATTACTTCGGAGAGAGAGTTTTCTATTTGGCTTCTAAGTTTAATTTCGCCAAGTTCTTTATACTCACGCAGCTTAGAATATGAAGTGAACATTTTAAATCCGTCAAACAATGTCCACGTTAAAGCAATATTGGCACTGGTTGAAGTTGAACCTGCATCGTCTTTGTCAACACTCGACCCATCGGAGTATTCTTGTTTAGTCTTGGTTACTGCTCTCGATTGCGATCCGCTGAGATCTAATTTTGGCAAAAAACCGGCATTACCTAATGAATAATTGTTATCGCTGATTGCAGCTTCACTTTTGGCAAATCTTATATCGTAATTATTCTCAAGTGCAATCTTAATAGCTTCTTTTATCGTCAGCTTCTGCTGAGGATAGACATGTGCTATTGAAAAGAAGAAAAATCCTGTTATGAAAAAGTTTTTAATCTTCACTTGTAACTCCAAGATAACAATGAATTAAAGCAATTTTTCCGTGTTAATACTTTGCGTGCCTTTGCGATTTCCTTTGCGGTCTTTGCGAGAAATTATTTCACGCAGAGTGCGCAAAGATTACGCTAAGATCGCAAAGAAAGGTAAATATAATAAACGCCTCGCAATTTCTTATTTTGCTTCCGTAACATTTGAAACGCTTTTTGATTTTTCTGAGAAGTAAGTGTACACAGACGGAATAACAAACAATGTCAGAATCGTTGAGAACGTTAATCCGCCAATAACAGCAATACCCATCGATACACGGCTTTCGGCTCCGGCTCCAAGAGCTAAAGCTATTGGCAGAGTTCCGAGTATAGTTGCGAGACTCGTCATCAATATCGGACGGAAACGAAGAACCGCTGCTTCTCGAACAGCATCAATTACAGAAAGTCCCTGTGCTTTTTTCTGGTTGGCAAACTCAACAATTAATATTCCATTCTTCGTAACAAGCCCAATCAACATTACCAATCCGATCTCACTAAAAATATTCATGGTTTGATTGAAAAGGAACAAAGTTATGAATGCGCCAGCTATGGCAAGGGGAACCGTGAACATGATGATGAATGGATCGCGAAAACTTTCGAACTGTGCTGCAAGAATTAGATAAAGAAGAGTAAGCGCAAGAATGAATGTGAAAAGTAGACTCGACGAACTTTCTTTGAAATCCTTTGATGTGCCGGTGAGCGCGGTGGCAAAGGATTTATCCAAAACTTTCTCGGCAATTTTATCCATCGCCGTAATTCCGTCCCCTATAGTTTTACCGGGTGCAAGACTTGCGGAAAAAGTTGCTGAGACATACCGGTTATATCTGTAAAGCTGGGGAGGAGTACTTTGTGTTTTGACAGTTATAAAGTTATCAAGCTGAATCAATTCACCTTTGCGTGATTTAACATAAAGCGACTGCAAATCAAGCGGTTTAGCACGATACTCTTTCGCGATCTGACCTATAATCTGATATTGTTTTCCGTTCATTATAAAATAACCGTAACGCTGACCGCTCAAACCGAGCTGCAAAGTTTGTGCAATATCAACAACAGCAACACCCAGCTCACGCGCTTTCGAACGATCTATTTCAAGAGCAAGTTCAGGTTTGCTAAATTTCAAATTCACATCCACTTGCGCAAATGTTGAATCTTTCCGGGCTTCCTCTAAAAATATAGGAATGATCTCGCGTAATTTTTCCAGCGTTGGAGACTGTACAACATATTGAATAGGCAATCCGCCGCCGCGCTGAGTTCCTATTGTCTGCGCTTGAGTGACAAATGTTCTTCCATCACTTAGTCTATTAACTTGTTTTGTTAAGTCCTCAAATATTTTCTGTTGGGAACGATTACGTTTATCCCGATCAACAAGAGTGATTCGGATAAATCCAGAGTTGCTTCCGCCGCCGCCAAAACCCATTGCAACACCCATTAACGAAGATTCTTTTTCCGGTACATTCTCTGTAATTAGATCATATAACTTATCCATAAAATTATATGTGAAATTGTATGTGGAGCCTTCGAGTGTTGTTGTGTTTACGCGGATTTCGTTTCTGTCCTCTATTGGGGCTAGCTCTGTTTGCAGCATCGGGAAGATTAACGCTACGGCGAGAAGAGTTAAACCCATTATGCCAAATCCGAGCCACCTTCTTTTTAGAAATGAAGAGAGAATCTTTTCGTATGAGGCAATAAATTTTACGAACAATGGTTCTGTCATTTGATAAAACTTACTATGATGCGCACGGCGTTTGATGATTCTTGTACTCAACATTGGTGTAAGCGTTAAGGCAACGAATGCAGAAATAATAACAGAGCCGGCAATAACAATTCCGAATTCGCGGAAGAGTCTGCCTGTTAATCCTTGAAGAAATATGATTGGCAAAAATACAACAGCAAGCGCAACAGTTGTTGATATGATTGCAAAAAATATTTCCGCGGAACCTTTGATACCTGCTTCCATCGGCTCCATTCCATCTTCAATCTTCTTGTAGATGTTCTCAAGAACAACAATCGCATCATCAACTACCAGCCCAATTGCCAGCACAATTCCCAGAAGCGTTAATACGTTAATTGTGAAGTTCATAAAATACATGATAAAAAATGTGCCGATGAGAGAAATTGGTATCGCCAGAATCGGAATAACTGTAGTGCGCCAGTCCCTTAAAAATAAAAATATAATCAATATAACTAGTATGAACGCAATGATGATTGTCTCTTCAACTTCGCCGATTGACTTGCGTATATACCTTGTCGAATCTGAACTGATGCCGACTTCAATGCCGGAAGGAATATCTCTCTTTATCTGTTCAACCCTTTTATAACATTCATCGGCAATATCAATATGATTTGATCCCGGCTGCGGTGTTACTACAACCCCGATCATCGGAATTCCGTCCCTTTTTATAATTGAATACTCATTCTCGGGTCCAAGCACCGCATAACCAATATCCGATAAGCGAACAAATTGCCCCTGATCTTCTCTAATAATAAGATTATTAAACTCTTCCGAAGTTAACATTCTTCCCTTTGTTCGAATTGTCATTTCGGTATTTTCTCCCTCAATTCTTCCTGATGGGAGTTCAACATTTTCACTGCTAAGTGCGGAGCGAATATCGGAAGCGGAAACTTTTAACGACGCCATTTTGTAGGGATCTAACCAGAGGCGCATCGAGTATCTCTTCTCGCCAAAAATTGAAACCTGACTTACGCCGGGAATTGTTTGTAATCTTTCTTTAAAAATATTCTGAGCAATGTCCGAAAGTTCCAGTAAATTTTTTGAATCGCTTTTCAAAGTAAAATATAGAATTGGATTTGCGTCAGCATCGGCTTTTGTAACAACCGGGGGATCGGCATCGGGGGGCAAATTTGAAACAGCACGCGAAACGCGGTCTCTCACATCATTCGCTGCGTCTTCCAAATTTACTTCTACGTTGAATTCAACTGTAATTGAACTTCTTCCGTCCCGGCTGGTAGATGTGATAGAACGAATTCCCGGAATGCCGTTAATATTTGCTTCAAGAGGTTCGGTAATTTGGGCTTCAATTACATCCGCGTTTGCGCCAGTATAAGAAACTCCAACAGTAATAATCGGCGGGTCGATACTGGGGTACTCTCTTACTCCAAGATAAGTAAACCCGATAATGCCAAGAAGAAGAATTGTAAGCGACATAACAATAGAAAGAACCGGTCGGTGTATGCTAAGTGATGAAAGACTCATTTTGTTTTTCTCGTTTTTTGATTCTAACTCATGCAATTGTCAGAAAAGAATCTCTTAATGAAGATTTATTCAAAAACTTGTTTGCTTTTTTCTTCAGACATTATTTTCACTTTCGCTCGCGGACGCAATTGCATAACTCCGGTTATGATGATCGTGTCTCCGGGTGTAATACCGTCAACTATTTGTACTTCTTCTTCAGTTCTAATTCCGCTGGAAACTTTTCTTGGAACAGCTAAACCATTTTTATAAATGAAAACACGCTCTCCCGAAATATCGAGGGCTAAAGCCTGCGTTGGAATTGTAATTGCGTTCTTCACATCGTTCAAAGCAAGTGTAATGTTTACGTAAGATCCGGGTATTAACTCGCCTCGATCATTAGGAGATATCGCGCGGACTTGCAATGCACGTGTAGCCGGATCAATCTTCGGTTCAATTGCATAAATTTTTGCTTGGTACATTTTTCCCGAAGGAGCTTTGAGTGAAACAATATTCCCGATAGATATTATACCTGCGTATCTCTGCGGAACAGAGAAATCAATTTTTGCCGGATTAATATTTTGAAGAGTCGCAATCCGTGTTGATGAAGAAACATAACTGCCCTCACTCACATAGCGAAGTCCAACTGTTCCATTGAATGGAGCGCGTATTTCGGTTTTTGCAATCTGTGCTTTAAGATTTTCGATATCCGCCTTCGCCAAATTCAAATCGTTCAGCACAATATCATATGTCTCCTGACTAATTCCTTTTTTCTCAAGCAATGTTTTTTGTCTAAGCTCCTTATCTTCCGCCAGCTTTTTTCTAATCTCCGCTTTCTGAAGTTGGGCTTGAAGATCTGCATCATTTACTTTTACAAGCAGATCGCCTTTGTTGACTTTTCCACCTTCTTTGAAATTGATTGCAATAATTTTTCCCGATGTTTCCATTCTCAACTCAACTTCTTCGCTGCTAATTACAGAGCCCGAGATCTGTAGTTTGTTTTCGAATGAAGATGGTTTTGCAATTTTAACGTTTACTGCAATCATTGCCCCGCCTCGACGGGCGCTATTGTCCTCTACCATTCCGTTCTCTTTCTTGGAGCTTAATCTTGGAACGATAAGCAAGGCTAAGATTATAATCACAAAACCCGCAATTGAAATCCTTTGAATCATTTTACTATTCATAAAATTTTAGTCCACAATGTTATTTTTTTACATATTGTCTGCAAAAATATGAATAAGACAGCTTCTTTTACTGTTAAAATTTGTTAAGAGAATTTTTATTCTCGTACAATTTTTTATAATCCAAAATTCGACTATAGATGAATATTAAATCGTACCTTCATTTGAATGGTGAGTTCTACATTGCTAAGTTTCAATCCACAAAATTTTCGGCTGATGAAAACTATTCTACTTCTTTTTGCAATCACTTTTGGAATCCTCTTTCCATACGGGCATGAGTATACTTTTCTCATTCGTTACTTCTTGATGCTTATGCTCTTCTTTTCATTTCTTGATGTGCGGTTAGAAAAAGAAATTATTAGGCGAAGTCATTTTGTAATTATTGCAGCTATTATCTTCACATCAATTGCGATTTATTTTTTATTCAAACCAATTAATTTAGTCTTGGCGCAAACCGCTTTCATAACCGCAATCGCCCCAACCGCCATTGCCGCGCCGGTAATTATTAGTCTTAAAAAGAAGAACGTTGAGTACGTTACGTTTTCACTTTTGCTTAACAATGTTACCATTGCCCTTCTTATTCCATTTTTACTCCCTTTACTGATGAACAGCGGCTCAGATATTTCGGTTGGAAAAGTTTTACCACCTATCATTATCACATTATCTGTGCCGCTGGCGCTTGCACAAATCATTAAATATACTTTTCCCGGAATGTGGAAAGCACTCATTGGCTGGAAGGATTCATCATTCTACATTTTGATTTTGAATATTTATCTAGCAACATCCGAGGCATCACATTACATTCGGTCAGAATTAACAAGTGAAATTGGAATTGTTTTCTTTATCGCTCTGACTTCTGCAATACTGTGCATTCTATTTTTCTCGCTCGGCTGGTTAATCGGTGGAAAAGAATTCGCTGCCGAGGCAAGTCAATCGTTGGGACAGAAGAACAACGCGTTTACAATTTGGATTTCTCTTTCTTTTATTAATCCACTTGCAGCCATTGGTCCAATTTTCTATGTCTTTGTGCAAAACATTTACATTTCATGGGAATTGTACAAATATCACGCATCCAGCAAAGCAATAGAATAAGTTTGTAGAGACTCGATTAATAGAGTCTCTACTGATAAAAATTATTTGTTTATTTCTAAAATCCAATCCTTCATTATCTTCAAAGCATCGGGAGAAAATGTTTCTTCAATAGTTCCGTACTCCGAGGGTGACCCCGTCCTGGCTGTTTGAAATAGATGATTCAGATTTTGCAGTTCTACTATTTTGAAGTTCGTGTTGCCGCCTGCTTTCAATGCTTTTTCAATTTCTGCAAGATTTTCTTTTGGCGGAACCTGCAAATCTTTTTCTCCGTTCAGTACAAGAACCGGTACGGTTACATTTTCTAAAACCGGACGGGGATCAAACTTCACAAAAAATTTGAACCAAGGATTCGTCAATTGCTTGATGCTTTGTTCAAACATAGGTTTCCGATCTTCCGCTTCTTTCTTTTTGTCGGAACTTAAGGTGTTAACAAATTCATCATACAAGATTTTAATTTTTTTCTCAGCAACAGCGTTGTCTTGTTCGGAAAGAATAACAGCATATATCTTTTCATTTAGCTTTGTAGCTTTGTCTATCTCTTCGTCTTTCTCTCCACTCGCTTTGCTTATTAACTTTGCCTGGAGAAGCAAAATATCTTTACCCGGTAATCCCGGTCCGGCTAAAAGAATTATATAACGAACATCGCTCGAATTAACCGCAACCATTGGTGCTATCAATCCGCCTTCGCTGTGACCTGCAATTCCAATTTTCTTTGGATCAACTTCTTTTCTTGTTTTCAAATATTCAACTGCGGCTTGAGCGTCTGTAGCAAAATCCTCAGTTGTAGATAGAACAAAATTTCCTTTCGATTTTCCGATTCCCCTGTCATCATAACGTAAAACCGCAATTCCATTACGTGTTAAATAATCTGAAAGGATTAGGAACGGTTTATGATTTATACCTCCGGCAAGGGTTTCATCCCTATCTTGAGGTCCCGAACCGGTTACAAGAACAACCGCTGGAAATGGTCCACCACTTTGAGGAAATGTGAACGAACCGGTAAGCGTAATGTTTGCTGTTTTATTTTCGAATGTAACTTCTTGATCGTTGTATGTATAAGGTTTCTTTGGCTCTTGCGGACGGTTTACTTCAGTAAGTTTTTCAATTTTTTTTAGGTCGAGCGGTAGAACCATTCCGCCTTGTTTGAATGTTCCCTTTACCATCGCACTGTCTTTAATAATTTTTCCGGTGTACGAACCGCTAATTGTTTTACTCACAAAATTTAAACTGTCCTCTGTCATCGATATGGACGAAATGGGAATGTTGTTGGCGCCCTGGTCGGGACTATCTAAAAATGCACCGAGCGTTCCGTCATCATTTTTAAATGTTTTTAGAACAAGCCGTAAGGACCCCGAACCAATATTTAATTTTCCTTCCCAAAGACTTGTAAACTGTTTTTCATCTTTTTTCTGGTCTGCTTGAGCAATTACATAATTATTCACAACAAGAAAAAACAGAAGAGTAATCACAATTATATTTTTAAAAAGAATCATCTTCTCAACTCCTTTTTGATGATTAAAGGCGGTTCTTAAAATATCAATATTCTCTGCGTTAAATACTTACAAATGATAACTTTTAGAACCGTCCTAAAGAAAAGCCCACATAGAGCAATGTGGATTTTATAAAAATCTCTTTTTTAGTTAGCCGGTTTTGGCACCTTACCAAGAACATCTTCAATAGTTAGATTTATCATTTCACCTAAATTCAGTTTCTTAATTCCTTCCTCAACTTTTGTTCTATCTCCAACCACAATAATTGCCATTTGATCGGTAACTATATATTTCTTTGCGGCTTTTTGAACTGCGTCTCCAGTTACATTTAACATGTTGGAAACATATTCGTTAAAATAATTTTCAGGAAGATTGAATTGCACTATTTCAGAAATCTGTCCGGCAATTTCCTGAACAGCTTGAAAATTACTGGGATATCCGAGGGCAACATAATTTTTACCGCGTGATAAATCTTCTGCCGGAATTGGTTTTGAAATTCCATTCAATTCATTAAAAAACTCGGTGAGTGCTTTGTCCGTAACTTCTGTTTGAACAGAAGCGCTTGCAGTAAATGGTCCCGCAGATTCTCTAAATGAAAATCCCGAACGCGCACCGTAAGTGTATCCATTTTTTTCTCTAAGGTTTTGATTCAACCGTGAAGAGAATGAACCGCCAAGAATCGTATTCATAATTGTGATGGGGAAGTAATCTGCCGTTGATCTAGCTGCGCCAATTCTTCCAATGCTTATGACCGATTGAGCAGCACCGGGTTTATCTATTAAATAGACAACTCGCTTGGCAACTTGAGGTGCATCTGCAACTTTTTGTTCTTTGATTTCGCCCTTCTGCCATTTACCAAATGCTTTTTCCAATTTGGTTTTCAACTCATCTTTTTTTATGGCGCCAACTGCAACAATTACGGCATTGTTCGCTTTAAAATATTTTGCATAGAAATTTTTAAGATCTTCAACCGTAAAACCCTTAATGGTTGTTTCATTTGTCATTCTGCCATATGGATGCTCTTTTCCAAAAATTATTTGATTGAATGCTACACCCGCAATCGCAGTTGGCTGATCGTGCATCTGCATCAGCGATGTTAGCCGATCTTTCTTTTTTCTATCCAATTCTTTTGCAGGAAAATCTGGATGCAAAACAATATCCGCTAATATTTTCAACGCATCATCAAATTTTGAAAGCGGGGTGTGAAGAGATGCTTGCGAATAATTTAATCCCGCGTTAGTAGAAATACGTGCGCCTAGAAAATCAATCGCATCTGCCAGTTCCAACGAATTCTTTCCCGCAGCCCCCTCGTCCATCATATCTAAAGTTAGGTTAGCCAGACCAACTTTATTCCCCGGATCGTTCACGCTGCCGGTTCTAACTAAAACATTCAACTGCATTAAAGGCACTTCATGTTTTTCCATGAGCACAACTTTAACACCGTTGGATAGTTGAAATTTCTGAATCGGTGAAAGAGTCATTTTTGAAATCGCCGGTAATTTAGGAGGAGAGCTTCTATCAACATTCTGCGCAAATAGGGAAGAGCCGATAAAAGAAAAAAGTACAAAGCTAACGGATAATAAAATTCTCTTTTTCATATCGTTTATCTCCCTCTCTCTTGAATTGCAAGATCGCGTTTACCAGTTGGAACAATACTTAAAATAACCCTTCCGTCATTGGGAAGAAAAGTCTGAGCCGCGGCTTGGATATCATTAGGGCTCAGTGCTTTATATCTTGCGAGATCTTCGTTAAAGTAATCCGGATTGCCGGTATAGTAAAAATATTGATTGAGCTGATTTGCTTTGCCATTAAAGCCGCCGGGTTTTTCCAATTGATCTAACATCTGCGCTTCGTTTTTGTTTACCACTCTCTGTAGTTCCCTCACTGTGGGAGGAGTTGTTTTGATCTTATCTATCTCTTCTTGGATTACTTTTCTTAATTCTTCAAGATTATGCCCTGCGCGTGCAGTTGCAACAACTTGAAATTGAGATGCGAGTTTGGATGACGATTGATATGCCTGTACATCCTGCGCTATCTGAAGTTCATAAACGAGGCGTTGATACAGACGTGAATTTTTCCCGCCAGATAATATATTTCCGAGCACGTCTAATTCCGCGTCGCCCGGTGCGAACCATGCGGGTGTAATCCACGCAATGTAAATTCTTGGAAGTTGAACTTTATCTTCGAGTACAAGAATCTTTTCTTCGGTAATCTTTGCCTCAGGTGCGTTTATAGGAGGTACTGGTTTGCCTTTTGGAATATCTCCGAACCATTTCTCTACAAGCTTAATTGTCTCTTTTGGGTTAATGTCTCCAGCTATCGAAAGGCTTGCATTGTTCGGCGCGTAATATAATTTAAAGAACTCAACAACATCATCATAACTTGCGGCGCTTAAATCTGCCATCGAGCCTATAACCGGCCAATTGTATGGATGATTTGCAGGAAAAAGATTTTTTAAAATCGTCTCTTCCGATAAGCCGTATGGACGGTTCTCATAACTTTGTCGTCTTTCATTCTTCACAACATCTCTTTGAGCGTCAACGCTTTTTGGCGTCATCGCATCTAACAGAAATCCCATCCGGTCGGAATCGAGATAGAGCGCTAATTCAAGAGCGTTGGATGGAAGATCTTCATAATAATTTGTTCTGTCTTCCGTGGTGGACCCGTTGTTATCTGCGCCGGAAGCTTCAAGAAGCTTATCGAATTGACCCTCAGCTACATTTCCAGAACCCATAAACATCAGGTGCTCAAAAAGATGAGCAAAACCTGTACGTCCAGGTTTTTCATACCCGGAACCGACATGATACCAAGTATTAACTGTTACAGTTGGAGTTGAATGATCTTCATGCAGAATTACATTCAACCCGTTAGGAAGAACATAACGAGTGTATGGAACTTTTATCTGGTTTTGCGCAGATAAACTTATAACCATAACTAAAAGCAAAACAGCAAATTTCTTCATCCCTTCTCCTTTTTTATTTATTACGACATATAATTGTTGAGCATTACTAAATAAAGCGACAATGATTAGACGTATTAAGTCGAATAAGTTGGAAAAAAGTTTACCAAATTCTAAAACTCAAGATTATTTTCACCATCTGTTGAAATGAATCCGTGATTGTTTGAATCGCTCCGGAGTTTCGTGAACCTCATTCGGAAGACCAATTGCAACTAGAGAGATCGGAATAATGTTTTCCGGTAATTCAAACAATTTCACCATTGGTTCCATTCTTTCTTTGCGTGGATATAGCCCGAGCCACACGCCGCCCAAGCCAAGATCATGTGCGGCAAGTAATAAATTTTGTGTTGCCGCTGAACAGTTAACTGCAAGATACTCAGGAATGCTTTCTATAAAAATATCGCCGCAGATTAAAATTGCAAGAGGCACTTCATAAACCATATTAGCATGTGGATGAATCCTTGGAATCTTATGCAGAGTATCTTTTTGAGTAACAACAATAAAATGCCATGGCTGTGTGTCGCGCGCTGAGGGTGCGTACATTGCAGCTTCCAATAATTTGTTTATTAACTCATCCGGAATTGCTGCAGATATAAATTTTCTAATGCTTCTTCTTGTGCGGATTGCTTCAAGTGTTTCCATTTTAGATGTGACTTTTTGTTTGTACAAAATTAATTGAATTTCGGATTAAAGTTGTACAATTCTTGAAGCATATAAACCACCTCATTAGTTCTATGATTGATGTAAAACTTCATCTCATAATAGAAGGAATTATATAATCGGAGATAATCTGAAGCACCTTGCGTTCATTCTCGTCCGAAATTCCCCAGTCAATATATGGATTTGATGTGGCGGCGATAATCATATTTAGATCCGGCACGCAAATAATGTATTGTCCGCCATATCCCAGCGCGAAAAATATTTTCTGTCCGGCAAGCTCTCCAAGCCACCACAAATAACCATAGCCCGCTTTACTCAAACTTCCCCAGACTCCGGTAGATCCGCCCGAATATAGAAGAGAGCTTTTCACCCACGCTTCTGGAACAATTTGCTGACCGTTCAACTTTCCATTGTTCAAGTAGATCAATCCCAGAGCCGCCATGTTGCGCGTTGTAAAAAACATATCGTTACCGCCGAAATAAATGCCTTGCGGATCGCGCGTCCACTCTTTTATTACAATGCCAGAGGGTTCAAATAAATATTTTTTAGCGAAATCAAATGTACTCATCCCTGATGCTTTGCTTAACACTCCGGAGATCAGATGTGTTCCTGCTGTTGAATATTGAGTTTTTGAACCGGGCACAAAATCCAAAGGCAATTCAATAATTGTTTTGATCCAATTGCTGCTTAAAGTAAATGTGAAGTAAGCTTCAACATCGCCCTTGATTCCGCCTTTCATGGTTAGTAAATGTTCAAGTGTTATATCTTTTATGCGTGAATCAATGTTTGATGAATTGTACTCCGGGAAAAATTCTATCATCTTTTGATCGATCCTTAGAATTCCTTTATCTACAGCGATTCCCAGTAATGCAGAGAGAAAGCTTTTCGAAACCGATCTTACCGTTTGATAGCTGTTAACATTCCCGCCATTATAATATTTTTCCGCGGCGATTTTTCCGTTTCTAATTATAAGCATACTATTGATAAATCCTTTGTTGCCCGCTTCGGTTAACGCAGTTGATATCATCGTTTCGTTCAAGCCAAGTTTGGCTGGATTTGATACTTCCAAATAAAAGCCGCCTGGGCTTACTTCTTCGGCTTGGTTAACGCAGGAGTTTAATACACCGAGAGCTGTTAATATAATCGATAGATAAAGTAATTCTCTTTTCATAGATTCGTACCGCTCGTTGAACGAAAAGTTAGTATTGTTTTCAGGCGGAATCAACATAAAAAAAGGAAGGACTTCCTAAGCTTCTTCCATATTGATATTGAAATTCAACTTGGGCAAATTGCAAAAAAATATTTGTATTGTATGAATCAAAAACCAAAAATAAAAAAGAAGAAGACGCGCATTCCTTTACCCAAACAACGCGAAAAGGTGAAAGAATCGGGTAAACTTTATAAACGTAAAAAAGTGCGGATATCGGCAAACGAATGACCTTATTATGAATTGATTGCGGCAAATCCTTCTTTCGATTCTTCTACAAATTTCTTTACAAGATTGTAATCCTTTCTTCCGTCTTTTGATTCTACGCCTGTGTGCACATCAACACCCGCCGGACGAATTTCAAAAATTGCGTTTTTAACATTAGAGGGATTAAGTCCTCCCGCTATTATTACCGGCTTGTGAGAAATATCAACAAGTTTTTTACTTATACTCCAATCGTGTGTTTTTCCCGTAGCACCCTCAGCACCTGTAGCCGGATCAAATGTATCTGTGATGAATGCATCAATCCATGGAGAAAGTGTTTCAACCATCTCTTCTAAATCCGCATAATTATTCTCAGCTATAACCAAACTCTTAAATATTTCTAAAGATGGATTGAGCACTTTAGTTTTTTCCAGTTCTTGCTTGGAAATTCTTCCGTGAAGCTGAACAATATTTACATTAAGTTTTTCGCAGAAAGCAATTATCTCTTTTGCATTATCTAAATAAGTAATCAGCACAGCGCGGTGCGGTGGTTTAATTATGTTAATTACCTCCACTGCTTCGTCTTCTGTTAAGTCTTCTTTGTTTACAGGTAGTCTAAGTGGAAATCCAAGATAATCAACGCCCGCATTCATCAGCATGATTGCCTCTTCTTTATCAATCACACCGGCTATTTGAATTAGATTTTTCATTTTGATTTCCTTGTTACACTTAAAATAACTTCTAAACTTATATTTCACAAAAATTTCTCAAATCATCTCTATTGTATTGATTTGGTTTTACCCCCAGAAAAGTTTCAACCTCCAATAAATTGCGCAGTACTTCCCTTTATTAACAGGCGTTTAAGCAATAGACTATCTATAAACTGATTGGTTTTGAAATGATGAATTGATTGTAAGATTGATGGAAAAAGAAGCCACTCCTCCAATAATAAGAATGGCTTCTAAAACTTAACTGAAAATTATTTCACAAGCTGCATTTTCTTAGTTAACTGATAATTACCTGCAACAAGTTTGTAAACATATGTACCGCTCGATAGTCTTGAAGCATTGTACTCAACTTCAAACTTCCCAGCCGGTTTGCTCTCATTAATCAGTGTAGCAACCTCGCTTCCGAGCATATCATAAATTTTTAATGTTACAAAATTTGCATCAGGTAAGGAATAAGAAATTTTTGTTGAAGGATTGAACGGGTTAGGATAGTTCTGCTCAAGTGAATACTCTCTTGGAATTGATTCATTTTCCGTTGCCTTTGCTAAATATTTTTCTTGTTTTAATCCGTCATTTTCAACTATTGCCCCTTGAGGTGGAGGTGAATCAATAACATCTACTGTCCACTCATTAGAAACTTTTGTGGTGTTACTTCCGTCTGTGACCGTACATCTTAACTTATAATCGCGCAAGTCATAAGGATTGTGAGGTTTACTAAAGGTATATGAGTTTGTACCGACTGAAAACCAATAATTACTTGGAACAGATTCAATTGTAATATCTCCATCTTTTTTCTTCTCTTTATCTTTCTCTCGTTTTTCTTTTTCTTTCTTAACGCTATCATAGGTTTTCAAATAACCGGCACCTTCTAAATACATTATTTCCCATTGGTATGTAAATGGCTCAAGACCGTTACCCAATTGAACATACCAATTACCTGTACCACCTTGGTATAATTCGTAAGTTCCATTAACATACGCGTATGTTAATGGAATTGGTAAAAGATCAGCTTCTTTAGCAAACCAATACAATAAGCCAGCAGTAGCTCTTATTGCTTGAGGAAACATACGTTCCCTTACATTAAATATCTGTGCATCTCCAAATGGACCATTGATGGTTGTAGGGGCACCGAATAATGAAATATTAAGAGAATTTAAATAACTAATTTCTTCAGGTAATGGATTACCAGAGAAATAATCATTGTTTAGTCTATAATGTGGTCCTTGTGTGGCAAAATGATTTGCCATTTGATTTGTAGTATACATCAAAAAATGTAAAGGATTAGATGATTGGTATGGGTTTATGTAGCCCCCGACCTGACTAAATGTATTTTGAGCATTCCAATTAAAATCGTAACCAAAATATTTTACAGACTCTCATCATTGCCACGCGGATCAATATTGGTGTGTGCAGGTACACTCATATCTTGTAAGAGATGGCACATTCTTCCAAGTATTTCCCAGACTACCTTGTTTTTTGTATCCTCGTTTAATTTAAGTGTTATAGTTCCATTTGTTGGTAAATAAACAATTGTACTACCATTTGTTTTATGCAGGTAATAATAAGCGTTTGGCAGATTTTTTATTTTTATAATTCCTGTTTTGTATAAATCAATTAAGTTTGTGTAGTAGAATTCTTGGAAAGTCCGACCATTAAGATCGGAAAGGTAAGCGTCTGAATTCCCATCAACATACAACCACCTATCGTCAACAAATACCCCCCCAGTCTCCGTCTTTATATTTTTTAATCTTTTGATATGCATTTGGGATAGTAAATGAAGCTGCACTTACTAAAGGAAAAGGAGGTAACCAATCAATTGTAACTGCTGCTCTAATTGTTGTATTAATATTATCACCATCGTCTGCATACCAAAAATGTGTTGAGCTTACAAACCCATCGGGACGCAATCCGCCAAATATTGCTGCAAAATCATAAATGCTACCAGTTATACCAGTTAAGGTTGGGGGATTGCTTTTAGAATAACCATAAACAACATCGTCCTCATCTTCGCGCCATGCGCCAGTTGTAATATAACCTCTTTGCCAAGGTCTTTCCCCCTCATAAAAGTTTGTCCAGTCTCCTATTCTGTCCTTCATAATTCGAACATCACCACTTAGTTGCATCTTTAATAATTTATATGCCTCCATTGTTAAATACTGATGTACGTGCTGTTTATGTGCAGTGATGACACCAGATAATAATAGAGCAAGCAGAATGACTAATAATTTTTTCATATAGACTCCTTAAAAAATATTATAGTTGATTCCGATTTTTATTGATGGGAAAAATAATATTGATGCTGTTTTAGCAGCGCTTAAACCAAAACCAACAGCCCAATATATTTTTAGTTTTGATTTATCAATATTTTCATTCCCAATGTTTAACTCAAAATAATTCCCTTTCGTGACTGAATTAATTTTCTCATATAATGATAGCTTTAAATAAGAAATGTATTCAGCAGAGATAGTGTTGATTATCCACTGTTTTGGAAAATAACTTATTTTAATTCCAACACCCCCTCCTCCACCGAGAATACCAGCTCCAATCCAAGTTACTGCATATTTAAATGAAAAAGCTAGTTCAGGAGAAATTTGGTAACCAATTCCTAAATTATATATTTCAAGCAACCCAATACCGGCATAAACAAATACATTTCTTGTACTATCATTTTGATCTTTAGAGAATTCGTTTTGAGAATAAACTTGTTGTCCTCTCAAACAATTTTGAGTGAGTAGAGCCCCTAAAATAAATAGCATCAAATAGTTTTTTGTTTTCATAAAATTCCTCAGAAATAGTTATTTGTGTTTGTGGCTATATCTCGCGTTACGTAAACCCAACAAAATATAGATCAAGGAGCAATTCATTTTGTAGAATTGGAAAGTATTAGATGTAAATAACAAAAGATAGTATAAAGAATGGAAGAAAAAGTATCACATTACCTCCCGTTATGTTACAATTTCAATTATAATATATTGTCTATATATGGCCTTGTCAAGTTAAAATTTACTCCATTTATTCAGAGGAGGTAAAGCAGTAGATCATTTCCATCGCGAAGTAATTTCTCTTGCGGCATTGGATTTCAAAGTAAGAAGGCATAATTTATAACAGTAAGTGGAGATAAATTTTTATGGATACAAAAACAAGTGAGTTACAAAAAATAATACGCGCCGCCGAGCTTGTTAATTCTAATCTCAGCTTAAACGAGGTTCTCAAAAATATTGTGTCTGTGGCTTTAGAGTTAACCAACGCCGATCGCGGAACGCTCTATCTTGTTGATAAAAGTAAGGATGAAATCTGGTCTCTTATTGCAACCGGCAGCGATACTTTGGAAATTAGATTGAAAATTGGAGAGGGGCTGGCAGGCTATGTTGCCAGTCATGGCGAGATAGTAAACATCAAGGATGTTAAAACAGATAACCGCTTTAATTCCGCGTTTGATAATTTGAGCGGGTATCAAACTCTCAACATGATCTGCTTTCCAATTAAAAACATCGAGCAAGAAGTTGTTGGTGTACTTCAACTCTTAAATAACCGCAATGGTGAATTTATCGACCGTGATGAAAAATTTTTGACTGCACTTTCAATCCATTCAGCCATAGCAATCAATAATGCCTTAATGCTTCGGAAACAGGTTGAACTTAACCAAGAGCTTACCGTTGCAAAACAAGAAGCTCAACGCTTTGCAATGCTTAGATCTCATTTCCTTACGCAAATGTCTCACGAAATTAGAACGCCGTTGAACATTATCTATGGCGGAATTCAGTACCTGAAGTTAAAAACCGATTCACTTCCATCCGGTGATTTCTCCGAAATATTCGAATTGATTGAAACCGGCAGCAGCAGAATAACGCGAACCATAGACAGCATAGTTGAAATGTCGGAGATCAAATCGGGGAGCTATGAAATTAATTTTGTAGATATCAATTTGGAGAATGATATTCTACACCCCGTAATTAATAATTTTAAGGAGTCTGCCCTCTCAAAAAAAATAGAATTGATCTTTAGGAAAACAACCGATGTGAGTAGTGTCTTAAAAGATAAATTTATGCTATACCAGATCTTCACAGAAATTATTGACAACGCAATTAAGTTTACAGACACTGGAACTGTATTGATCACATTGGCGCTGAATTCCGAAGGTAAATTATTAGTGAGTATTAAAGATACCGGAATTGGTATTTCGCCTGAATTTTTGGATAACCTCTTTGATCCTTTTACTCAAGAGGAGACGGGTAGTTCAAGAAAATACGAAGGGAATGGATTAGCGTTGGCTTTGGTTAAGAAATATGCTGAATTGAATAATCTTTCAATCTCAGTTCAAAGCGAAAAAAATGTTGGAACCGAGTTTGCGGTGGTTTTCGACTAAGCAATACCAGACCCCCGCATCTTAACATCAAATAAAAATGAAAACAAAATTAGGTTAGTAACAATAGATAGCTTATGTTTACACCCGTAATGGCAGCAACTTTAGATGTAGATGTAGACGTAGAAGTAAATTCGAACCCTTCAAGTAGATCTTAAAGCCCTGTCGCAACAACAATCAATTATTTACAAATTATTAAAGGAGCTTCTGTTATGGCAGAGCGCAAACAAGGATCTGTTAAATGGTTTAACAGCACAAAAGGTTTTGGTTTTATTTCACAAGAAGGTGGAGAAGATGTATTCGTACATTTTCAGTCAATCATTGGAGATGGATACAAATCTTTAGCAGAAAACGATAAAGTTGAATTTTCAGTTACTCAAGGTCCAAAAGGACTTCAAGCAGCTGAAGTTAAAGTAATTCGCTAAGAATAAATTATTCTAGACTGCGACCCCGCTAACAAGCGGGGTTTTTTATTTTAAATAAGAATTCCTTCTTTCATACCCATCTTTATTAGATCAATTTTCTTCATATCTGCTGTACCGAGATGATAGCGTGTATCTGCTAATTTAATATGCTTGGCTGGAGGGTTTAATGGTTTTTCTTCACCGAAGAATTCTTTTCTCTTTGCTTCAATTATTTTTAATCCTACCGCATCGCAAGCTACGGGATCCGTGCCTACAATAATTCCTTTGTACTGCCAAACGTATTCCATGCTGAATCCATGAGGACCGACACTATGGAACAACGGAGTTAACATTATAAGAACATTCAGCCGGGTCTTTCCTTTCACGTGCGGTAAATTCCATATAGTTGCAAGATCGGCGCATGAATCGGCATGATAATCTGATGGATTTTCAACGAACGTGATATAATTTTTTATTAAACTTCCAACACCCGACCAATAATGTGTACGCATTGGTCTCGTGTTAATTAAAGCAGTTGCTCTTTTAAAAACCGGATCATTAAAAATACCCCGGTCTTTAAGGGAGATATTTTCTTCTTTAATACCAACTTCTAAAACTCTTTTTTTAATCGCATTTTCCAGTTCAGAAGGCGTTGGCAGGTAATTCCATACATTTGTTTTAATTCCAACTACATCATTAGGTTTAATAATTTTCTTCCATGCCGATGCAGTATTTTTTTGATCAAATAATACTTTAACCGCATCATCGAGCATTGTTTGAATGACTTCCGGATTAACTTTGTTGTTCGAATCAAGAACATTAGTATCTCTGATCAAAACTACTTTGGTTTTCTGATTCACCTGGCTGAAAAGTGGTTGGTGAAATTTCATCAATAGAACCGAGCTTGCTGCTAATGTACCGGTCTTTAAAAAATCTCTTCTGCTAAGATTTCGTTGTTTCATGTTAATAACTCCGCTCTTTACTTATTTATACGACTAATTGATAATTATCTTGGTGGAGTTAAGTAATTTGTTCACAGATTCTTTAGATGTACCGCTGAATACACCAATTAAAAAATTATTTATTAATTCGATCCCAATCCATTTACTATCCTTCGTTTTTAATACCGGGCTGTTTTTTAATTTAGGATTATATTCTTTTATGAACTTCTCTTTTGCTTCAACCGCTTCATTATTATTTGGATATTTTATTACCAGCAGAACCGATTTATTGTTTTTCCCATTATACAAGGCAATCACAGCTTGAGTATTTTGATTTATATTAAGAATATTTTCGTTAGACAAAAAAATGTGCGAGTTAAGCCAAACATAATGGCGGAAATATCGTATGCTTTCTTTATCCAAAGATTCTGTTGGTAAATATTTAATTATTTCGGGAAGTGGTCCGGTTTCTTTAATTGATGTATCTATTAACTTTGCAATTTTGGTTAACGCTTTTTTTGATTCCTCTGTTTCGATGCTGGAAATAATAGAAATGTAAAAATTGTTCTTCCAAAAAATTATTGCCCCATGCGGCTCCTGTGATTGCTGACCAAAATTATTTTCAATCTTGCCAGATGAAAAAGAGAAAACACCAAAGGCATCATAAGAAGAATTCATATAAAAGATATCGACCATTATATCGGGCTGGGTTTCCTTTGAATAGATTCTATTAAAAACCCTTGAAAATCCAAAACTGAGAAATAATTCTGCACCGCCGTCAATATAATCATAGAGTGTTTCTTTATTGTAAGTGCGGTCGGTTAAAATCTTCCAGCCATCAATATTTTCCGGAAGTGCTTTTGAAGGGTCATTAATTATTTGTGCGTTTATTATCAGCACAAAATTGAAAAAGAAAAAAAGAAAAAATCTTTGAGAGTGTTTCATTTTTCTCCGGCAGGAATTAAAAAGCGACCAAAAACCTATAACAGAACTTAATATTTGTAAGCTGATAAGTCAAAACTTGTGCAGGTTAAAAGAATTTCACTTATTAATCAGATGATTTTTACGAATCGTAAATCAAACAATATTTTTATTTCTACACTCAGGCTTTCCTTATTTGCGCTTTTGAGTGCAAATAGATTGTAAAATTTGATAGAAAAAATTTCTGCAGTTGAAAGTTTTTATATGTTTACGAGCGTATCTAAAAAGGTCATTTATTCAATTTTACGATATGGATACAAACCCAATTCAAAGTATTTTTACTTTAATGATAGCTTTTTAGAGGATATTCATTTATAGAATGTGCTTGATTTTTTGATACTAATATGATATCATTCTGATAGCCAAAATTAGGAGTTTGAAAATGGAAGCAATTAGTGAAAAAAAGGCACAAAAATTCAACGGCTATCTTGCTGTTTTTATTGTATTCGTGATGATGATAGCGGATTTCTTTATTCTCCGAGAAGGAATAATAACTAAAAACATCTCGGTACTTTGGATATTTATCCCCCTAACATTACTAATATTTCTATCATTCAGCGGATTTCTGATTCTTCAGCCAAATAATTCCGCAGTATTGATTCTTTTCGGAAAATATATTGGAACTGTGCGCGATTCCGGTTTATGGTGGGTTAATCCTTTCACTTACAAGAGAAAGGTTTCTATGCGCATTCATAATTTCATAAGCGATAAAATTAAAGTAAACGATCTTCACGGAAATCCAATTGAAATTGCAGCGGTTATAGTTTGGCGAGTTATAGACAGCGCACGCGCCATTTTTGATGTTCAGAATTATGAGCAGTTTGTTTCTATTCAAAGCGAAACATCAATAAGAGGAATTGCTTCGCAGTATGCCTATGATACTTCGAACGACAATGAGACAATGTCTCTAATGGGAAATCAGCATGAGGTTGCAGAGGAATTGAAAAAAATTACACAGACAAGATTGGATATCGCCGGAATAGAGATTTTCGAAACAAGAATCAGCTACATTGCATACGCTCCGGAAATTGCTCAGGCAATGCTTAGAAGACAGCAGGCTCAGGCTGTTGTTGCGGCAAGAACAAAAATTGTTGAGGGCGCCGTAGGAATGGTCGAAATGGCTTTGAATGCTCTAAGTGAACATAATATTGTTGAGCTCGACAATGAAAAGAAAGCAACAATGGTAAATAATCTTATGGTTGCGCTGGTTTCGGAGACACAGGCTCAACCGGTTATTAATGCAGGATCATTGTATTAATTTTGAATGAAGAGTGTAGAATGTTGATTTTTTATCCGCACTCTCTACATTATGTTTTATTTAAGGAAAGAGAAGAAGAACATTATGAAACAGTTATCGGATTATGTAGGTGAAAAACTTTTATTTGTTCAGCCAAGCGTTTTTAAAGGATTACATGAACTCAGAAGCAACGATGGGCTTATAGCTACAATACAAGCCAGAGGATTTTTCGGTATGCGCTGGGAAGTATCTATCCAAAATAAAAAGTGGGAAATCTACAACCCGAGTTGTTGGAAAAGTAGATATGATATACGCGAAGCGGGTTACGAAATACCTTTTGCAAATTTTTTAAAAGAACGATTTAGAAGCAGAGGGGAAGTGACATTGCCAAAAGGAGAAAAAATGAAAATCGAGCCGCATCTTTTCAAAAAATTCACGGAAATTAAAGATTCAAAAGAAGAATGCTTAGTGCGTATAAAATCTAAAACTTCTTGGAAAGAAAGAGGAGAAGTAGCTATTGAAAAGCGATCTGAATTAATTGATAAATATCCGTGGGTTATACTGCTGGCATATATAATTATAATTTCCCAAAGACATCGTGCTTCACATTTGGCGTAACAAAAGAAAAGAAAGAACCATGGCTGAGAAAAAAAAATTTCTGTTGAGAATAGATGACAAAACTTACATTGCTTTGGAAAAGTGGGCGGCTGATGAGTTTAGAAGCATCAATGGACAGATTGAATACTTACTAAAAGAAGCCATGAAAAAAGGTGGAAGAATTAAAGCAACGGTCAACGAAACACCCGCAGATGAAAATGAGAAAGAATAAATTTTCTTATAACATTTATCAGTACAAAAAATGAAGATTTATAGTAACAATCATAAACTACTTATTATTATTGCAGTATTTGCCGTTGGAACAGCAATAATGTATTCAAAAAAAGATACACAGATTAATAAACGATCCGAAACGGTAAGTCAGATTATTCAAAAACAATTTTCGATCTATCCCGAAATGAAAATTCAAGATCTATATAAATTTATACATCAAGCAGCACTGGGCAGTGAACATGCTGTAAAAAATTTCTCATCTGCAAAAAAATGGATGGAAGAAGAACTTGCCGGCATGAACACTTTCTATCACAATGAATTATATGATACCTTAACCTCTGGAGGAAGTTTAGTCCGAGTAAATTTGAGACCTTACCTTAAATTAGGATATGATCCGGAATTAATAGTTAATGCATTTATTGAGACTGCAAATAATTATAAAGGGTCTGTTGATACTCTTAAATATTTCTGGTCGCTTGCAATTAAGCTAGCCGATGGAGGGGACATTCCGCTTAATAAAAGTGAAATGGTCTCCTTCTTTAAAGAAAAAGAAGCTCAGGGATTTCCCGCCGTTCACCATTCTGAATTATATAACAATCTTTACCATCCTGCCTATAGGGTAGTTGCTAATGAATATCTCGGCTTTCTAAAAAAGTGATAAGCTAGGATCTTCATATTGCTTATTTAGAATAAATACTCATCTCTTTTTTATAAATTCAGGTTGTTAATAAAAGGATTATTCATATGAACATACTCTCAAAAATTTCCGTCGTAAAATCAATCTTACAATTATCAATAATTCTGTTTCTATTATCGTTATCAGTTTTTGCGCAAACGGTAAAGATAAAAATCATACAAACCACAGATGAACATGGCGCCATATTTCCATACGACTTTACCAACATGAAAGCGACCAACAGCTCTCTAGCACAAATTAATACATATATAAAAGAAGAGAGGGAAAAGAAAGATCAAGAAGTTGTTCTCTTAAGCGGTGGAGATATTCTTCAAGGAACACCCGCAGTTTATTACTATAACTTTGAAAACATAAACAGATCCCACTTATATGCAGATGTAATGAACTATATGCAATATGATGCCGGGGCAGTCGGCAATCACGATATTGAAACCGGTCACCCGGTATATGATCGATTTAATAAGGAGCTTAATTTTCCGTGGCTTGCAGCAAACGCAATCAGAAAAGAGTCGGGTAAACCTTATTTCACACCATATACTATTATAGAAAGAAAAGGAATTAAAATTGCAGTGCTCGGATTAATAACTCCGCATATTCCAAATTGGCTTCCGGAAAAAATTTGGGAAGGAATTACCTGGGACGATATGATCGAGTCCGCTAAAAAATGGATTGCGATAATTAAAGAGAAAGAAAAACCAGATTTAATGGTTGGGCTTTTCCACAGCGGCGTTGATTACAGTTACGGAAATCAAAGCGCAGAAAAATACAAAAACGAAAACGCCTCAAAATTAATTGCACAGCAAGTCCCCGGCTTCGATATAATTTTTGTAGGACACGATCACCGCGGCTGGAACTTCAAAGAGAAGAACTCCTTTGGTGAAGAGGTTCAAATACTTGGCGCTACTAGTTCCGCCCGGGATGTTTCTATTGCCAATTGTACTTTTACATTTGATAACAATACAAAACGCTGGGATAAAGAGATTGCGGGAGAAGTAGTTGAGTCAAAAAAATATTCGCCCGATATGGAGTTCATGACCAAATTTTTTCCTCAAAATGAAGAAGTAAAAAAATATGTCTCTAGACCAATCGGTTATTTTGAAACAGCTTTATCCGCGCGCGAATCGATCTTCGGGAATAGCGCTTTCACCGATTTTATAAATACAATCCAGCTTGAGTTAACGGGGGCTGATATTTCTTTTACTGCTCCACTTTCAATGAATGCGAAGATTGATAAAGGCGAAATCCTTGCCGGTGAGATGTTCAAATTATACCGCTACGAAAATTTATTATACACAATGGAATTAAGCGGAAAGGAAATTAATAATTACCTCGAGTTTTCTTATTCCCTCTGGTTCAATCAAATGAAAAGCAAGGAAGATCATCTGCTAAGTTTTGATCTTGATGAATTAGGCAATTTAAGATATGATAAACGGAACAACGCGCCGGCTTTGAAAAATCAATATTACAATTTTGACGCAGCTATGGGAATTAATTACATCGTTGATGTATCAAAGCCTTTGGGCGAAAAAGTAAAGATAATTTCTATGCAGGACGGTTCATCCTTCGATGAAAACAAAAAGTACAAAGTTGCTGTGAATTCATACCGGGGAAATGGTGGCGGCAATCACCTTACAATCGGAGCCGGAATACCAAAGGAAGAACTTTCCAAAAGAGTTATAACATCAACAGAAAAAGATCTTCGTTTCTATATGATGAAATGGATCGAGAAGAATGACAGAGTGAATCCAAAAGCTGCGGGTAACTGGAAAGTTGTTCCCGAAGAGTGGTGGGCAAAAGGAAAGGAAAAAGATTATCAACTTATTTTTGGTAAAAATTAGTTTATCAACTTTGGCGATTCAGAGCAGTGATGCCAACTTTACATTAATTAGAACCGGATGACGCGGATTGAACGGATGTTCACAAATTGCAGAGATATCCGCGTTCAATTTTTGCTTTTTCCCCAACTCCTCAAAGTAAACATGTCCGTTCATGTAGAATAATTATTTCATTCTCGGCATATCTCTAACCACCGCTTTCACTTTTTTTGTGCCTGCATTTTTAAATTGTAAAATAAGATCGTACTGTTCTCCAGGTCGAACATCTTTCGTTAAGCCGATCAACATAACATGAAGAGCGCCCGGTTTAAATTTTACAGTGCTCTTAGCCGGAATCGGAACATTGTGTACTTCACGCATACCCATCATATCACTTTCTCTCTTATAAGTCTCGTGAATTTCTACAATCTCAGAAAGATCTCCATTTGCCGAGAGTAGAGTATCCGCTGCGCTGCCATTATTTACAACTTCAAAGAAGAAGGCAGAATTTGCATTTGCCGCGGCGGGACGAATCCACGCATCCCTTATAGTGATTAGTGATTGGTGGTTAGTGGTTGGTTGAGAGAACAGATTTATCGGCAACAATAAAATTGCGGTCAACCATAGAAATACCTTTTTCATTTTCGTATCGTCCTTCATATTTATTATACATTTTACATTATCCATTCCACATTCTCTTATAGATTTCTTACTGCAAACTTTTTACATCTGCAACAATCTCACTAACATCTATTGTGCTGCCTTTATAATTTTTTCTGATTTTACCTTCCTTATCAATTAACTGAATGCGGTCGGTGTGAGTATAATAGTAAATTTTTCTTCCATCCTTAAAAACTGTTGAGTCACCTATAACAGCTACAATTCCCATTTTTCTCATAAAAGAATCAATCACCGGTTTTTCACCGGTAAGAAATGTCCAGTTACTCAAATCTAAATTTCGTATCCCGGCAAATTTCCGGAGAACCTGCGGTGAGTCTTGAAGCGGATCAAAGCTTATAGAAACAAATTCTACACCGTTAATTTTATCCTTCTTAATTCTCTCTTGAATCAACCTCATATTGTTTGTGCTAAGCGGGCAAATATCGGGACAGTTGGTGAAGATGTAATTCATAACAACCAATTTCCCTTTAACAAATTCGGGAAAAGTAACTTCATTATTGTACTGATCTACAAGCTTGAATTTCGCTCGCTCTAAATCCTCAATAACCGGAAGTTTTTCTTTACAGGCGTAAAGAAGAAATCCAAGGTTAAGAATCAATAATAATTTTTTCATTTACCGCTGCTTTATTAAAAGAAAAATTTGCTTACTTAACAATAATAAAAATATAATTGTTGAATTAGAAAAAAGTCTATTCTACAGAGCCCGCCTATTAGTCCGCTCAGTCAGAAAATAGATAATTGATTTGACGCCAAGTAAAAAAAAAGATATTGTTGTATAGTGAATAGTATCCATTTATTATAAGGAAAAATCTATGTTAAAGAATTACAAAATTATTTTAACCTTTTTCTCTTTGTTGATTATGAGTGGTCTGGTCGTGGCTCAAGGGAATAAACTTTCCGGAACAGTAACAGATGCCACAACGGGTGAAAAATTATTTGGGGCAAGCGTCTTAATAGCCGATCTAAATATTGGTGCAGTTACAAATGCCGAGGGTAATTATTCCATTGATAACCCAAAAGAAGGCACTTATCAAATTACCGTTACCTATATAGGTTATTTAAAACAAAACAAGAATATTAAAATTACCGGCAACACAAAATTGAATTTTTCATTAGAGCCAAGTTCCGTCATTTTGGGCGAAACGGTTGTAAAAGGAACAAGAGCTGTATTAAGAGAAACTCCAGTTGCTTTCTCTGAGATAAAAGGGGAAGAACTCGAATTCAAATTAGCATCGAGAGACATACCTCAAGAATTAGCAACAACACCAAGTGTTTATTCTTCAGTTTCCGGGGGCGGGGCTGGTGATGCTACTCTTTATGTGAGGGGTTTTAGCCAGAGGAATGTGGCGGTAATGGTCAATGGCGTTCCGGTCAATGATATGGAAAATAAATGGGTTTATTGGTCTAACTGGTCTGGGCTTGGAGACGTTTTGGATGAAACTCAGGTGCAGAGAGGAATTGGGGCTTCTCCATATTCCGTAAATGCTGTTGGTGGTTCGATTAATATGAAGATGAAAGGTGTCGGGTCGGAAGAAGAGTATATTAAGGTTAGGTCTGAATATGGTTCAGCTAATTTATTAAAAGGCAGTATCGCTTTCCACACAAAACTCTCCGGTACTTTTGCAGCAACCGGTTTGGTTTCGAGAAGAATTTGGGATGGCTACGCGGTAGGTACTTATAATAAAGAGTTTACATATTTCTTTTCGGTTGGAGGAGTATTTGGAAATCACTCGCTTGAGCTCAGCGGCATAGGCTCTCCTCAAGAACATGGACAAAGACCTTTTAGCTATGCAAAACTTACACTTGCTGAGTGGGATAAGTATGGCCGAAATTTTAATTATGCAATGGGAAGACTAAAAGGAAATTGGTTTAATGAGGCTGTTAATAAATTCCACAAACCGCAATTTAATTTGAATTGGAATTGGCTACTTGCCCCAAAATCTACTTTATCAACAGTTGTATACTACTCCATGGGACGCGGATATGGATCCGGTACTCTCGGGCCATTCGCCCCAGCTATTTCTCCAACTCAAGATCCTGTTTATCAATATTATAGAGATTATGATAAAGTCTGGAGTATAAATTCTACAACTATTGATAACAAATATAGTTCAACATTGCGTCGTTCAACATCTACTATTTTAAGAAACAGCGTGAACAATCACGATTGGTATGGAATATTGTCAACATTTGGTACTGAGCTAACTCCCCAATTAAAACTTAGCGCCGGAATAGATGGCAGATACTATGTTGGAAAACATTATCAGGAAATTAGAGATTTAATAGGCGGAGATTATTATATAGACAATTTTGATGTTAATAATCCTAATAGAATGGCAAAGGTTGGAGATAAGGTTAGATACAATAATGATTTCTTCGTAAGGCAATTTGGAGGATTCGGTCAATTAGAATATCGTTTCGGAGATTTTACTACGTTCATTAATCTTTCCGCATCCTCTCAAGGCGGTAAAAGAAAAGATTACTTCCTTTATAAATCCTCCGATCCTTTCAATACAACCGATTGGCAGAATTTTTTCGGGTATACGGCTAAGACCGGTCTAAATTATAACATTGATCAGAGCAATTCTGTTTTCTTTAATGTGGGATATTTTTCATCTGCGCCAATGGTAAACAATATCTTTGCAAACAACACCAACATTGTTTCTAAAGATGCAGCAAATGAAAAAGTTTTTATTGGAGAGTTGGGTTATAATGTAGCAACTTCCTTTATTGCAATAAAGGCAAATGCCTTTTATACTAAGTGGAAGGATAAAGCTATCACCATAAATTATTCCGATATCGATCCCACCTCGGGCGACCCTGTGAGTAAATACGCTAACATCTCCGGCTCAGCACAGATTCATACAGGGTTAGAACTTGAAGGTGTTGTAAAAATAATGCGCGGCTTCGAATTTAAAACTTCGGGGTCATTAGTAGTCGGCAAATTTGAAAATGACGTTACCGCTATCGTCACTCCGGAAAACAATCCTACCGCGGTCAAAAAAGTTAATTTGTATACGGAAGGATTATATGTAAGTGAATTTCCTCAACAGCAAGTTACATTTCAACTGAACTACCGATTAAGCTTAGGCTCCGGATTGAATATGTTCGTAAATCCTGTCTATAAATTCCTTGGGACATATTATTCGAGTTTTAATCCCGATACACGATCAAACCCAAATGACCGAGAGCAATCATGGAAAATTCCCGACAGTCATGTTGTTGATTTCCACCTTGGATTCAGTTATTATTTGACAGATTTCTTCGTTAAGAGGATAAATCTTAATTTCCACATTTTCAATATGTTAAATAATAGTTACATTGTAGATGGACAAGATGGCGGAACCTCGACTTCAAATCCTTCTTTGAATCATACAGCTCAATTAGCAAAAGTATTTTACAGCAGAGATAGATGGTACAACGTTGCATTCGCTTTTAGTTTTTAAATATATTCATCATATTCGAAATAGGGACGCATTATGTGTCTCTATTTTTTCTAAAAAGCTGGCTGTCTGAGATGTCTATTCATGTTAAGAATTCATCATTTTTATAAGAAAATGATTAAATTGGAGAGGTTATTCAGCTAAACAGGAAAATTTTACAACTTACATAATATAACGAGGTTACAATGAGAAATATTTTACTAATCTTAGTTTTGGTTTTATTTGCTGGAGTTTGCAACGCGCAAACAATCTTTGAAGAGAATTTTAATTATACGGCAGGTACATTGCTTAATGCAAACGGCTGGACCCCTTCCGGTTCTCCTCCAAGTACAGTAAATCAACTTTTAGTAACCGCTCCCGGTCTTACATTTGCGGGTTACCCACCAGCCTTAGGAAATGCAACTACATTAGCCAACACAGGAGAAGATGTATACAGAACTTTTACAGCCCAGACTTC
>CAMTXU010000037.1:0-18320 GCA_947085815.1 uncultured Ignavibacteriota bacterium
GCCTCTTACTTCAACCTCGGAAACGCCGTCAACATTTTTTAAACGCATCACAACGTTTTCAGTTAAATATTTACGCACGTCGTTTGATGATCTGTTAGATGAGATTGAATAAGTTAAAAATCCTTGCAGGTTCTGAAGATCCTTAGGTATGTACTGAGAAACTCTTGGCGATGAAACACCAACAGGTAAAGCATTTTTAATTGATGAGAGTTTTTCATTTATCTCAACACGTGCAAATTCTATATCTACCGAAGGATGGAATTCTAAAGAAATTTGAGCAGAACCTTCAGATGATGTAGAGGAGATTTTCTTTACTCCTTGAATTGTTGCAAGTTCTGCTTCGATGGGAGAAGTAAGATGTGCTTCAACTGCTTCAGGTGAGACTCCAGGCCACGCAACAGAAACAGATAAACGAGGATATTCAACATTGGGGCTAAGTTCAACGGGCAGATTAAGAACGGAGACCATGCCAACAACCACAACGCTGAAAAAGAACATTGCAGTTGTTATAGGGCGCATAAGGAATATGTAGAAGAGTTTCTTCATTCTTAGATTAAACTAACAAAATTGCTGTAAAGTTGTTTGAACTATTAAGTGAGGTATGTTAACATTAGGAAGAAGGTCGATGCCTAGATTGAAAAAGGAGAATATACCAAGTAACGCAATTGCAACGAAGATTACAGTTATTGTTACAGGGCGACGTATGCTTGTTGAACTGAGTGACAATAATTAACCCTATTTTAGTATTAACATTACTCCACCAACTTTCTCGAGTCTTAAATTTGTGATTTTAGGTTATATGCAAAATAATTAGTAGAGAAAATGATATGCTAGACTCTAACTAAGGAGAAACATAAAATCAATCTTAATAATACATAAATTATTTTTGGGGCAAATATTCGGCTTCAACTAGTTTTGAATAGAATTCCGTTTTTTCCTTTAATTCAAAGCAGTATCCATCTTTTAAAAGATATGCAAAATCCACAATATTTGCGACATGTCTATAGTTGTGATCAGTGAGTAAAATACCTTTACCATTATTTTTTTGTAATATCAAAAAATCTTCCAGTGTATCAACTAGGTTTGGCTCGACACCTGTGAATGGTTCATCTAATAAGTAAAATTGTCTATCTAAACTAAACAATAACACTATTTCTAGAAATCTTTTTTCACCTGTAGACAATAACCCAATCTTTGTTTTTCTATTTTTCATTAAAAAAACATGATTCTTAGCAAAAGAGCTTAAACTTGGAATTTTATTTTCTAATTGTTCTATGGAAAGATCACTTGGTATAAAAGTTCCTTGAGGCAAGTATGAAATGCATTTGTATCTAGCTTTAGAAGCTAGATTGCAAACATTTTCCCCATTGATGAATATATTTCCACTATCTGGCATCAACAAACCCGCACCCATTTTTAATAAAGTTGTTTTTCCAGAGCCATTACGTCCCCAAAGTCCTACCAACGAATTTGCAGGTATTTTTACGAATATTCCGCGTAGTACTTTATTGTACCGATAACTAAATATGATTGAGTCAAAAGTCAAAGAATAATGCTAACTAACAGTGAAAAAGAGAAAGTAATTAGTAAAAATAATAAATAACTAAAGAAAAGTAGACTAAACTTGTTAATCATTAGGTTATCATAAAGAATCCAATACTGCCTAGATTTAAAATGATGAAAAATGAGAAATATACTAAGAGTGCCACTATAGAAAAATGAACTTACCATTGTTTCAAGTCGACTTTCAAATGCTCCGCCTAAATAACCCAAAAACATAATTAGAGATGAATTGAGTAATGAAATTACAAAATACTTTTTTACTAGAAACACAATCATAAAATAATCAAGAATTTCAATTTTTAATCAATTTAACTATTTCTAAGAAGTTTTGTTTAATTTTTTCTTCATTTTTACTTAGCAGTACCGAAGAATAGATACATATATTACTTTTATTAATTAACAATATAGAAGCCGTATAATTTTCCAGATTAGAGTATTTCCTAAAGAAAAAGCTAGTGTCAACAGCAACTATAACATCATCAACAATCTTTTGTGTGATATTCTTAGCATATTCCAAATTACGCGATGGTATTACCAATAAAACCTCAGCATCAGATTCTAGTTTAGATTTTCTTAACTGTTCAGTAAAATAAGATATCACATATTCATAGCAAGGTTGACATGAACTAATATCAGGTAATACAACAATCTTGTTTTTGATATTTGATTTTCTCTCTCTCAAAACTGGTAAACTGTCAATTATTCCACCTATCTTTTGGCCAATTAGTTGATTCATTTGTGGCATTTTCAACATGTTCACCTTGACAGGTAGATCCCTTTGTTTATATGTTTCACTTGTTCTAGTGTAAATAATTAATATACTAATAATTCCTAATAAAACAATAATTATTGCTATTAACACCTTTACTTTCTTTTTTGTAGTATTATTCATAAATTTAGGTTTGCTTTAATTAAATGTAATTCTTTATTATTATCATATTCATCCGGAGTAAGATAGATTATTCCTCTTTTCCCTACACCGATAATTTTATATTTACTTTTAATGTTAGAAACTATTGGTTCGATTTTGCCACTCTTATATCTAAATATGTCAAAATGAAATTTATCGTGGTAATTTTTTCTAAACTGGGGATAATAATTTTCGTAAGGTTCATAAACCGAAACAATATAGTATTCGCCTACTTTAGTTAATAACCGAATACTAGAATGACTAGAAATAATTGCTCCAATTTCTTCCAAATTTAAATTCCATTTATTCTTAGTAAAATCCATCGAATTAACTAAATTAAAATTTAGTGGACTGAATTTGGAATTAACAAAATTGATTTTCTCCAATAAGTCACCATCCAAATTAAAAATGCTTAACTCATAATATCCTTCCTGAGTAAATGTAAGAATGTTTTTCTCTTGAATAGATGAAGAGACAAAAGGACCTCTGCCCCTAGCCAAACGACCTTTTGTTTTTTTAAGTTTGCTGTTTAAAGTTAAAAAACTCTTTTTCTTTGTAAAATTGGAATCATAAAAATGTAAATTCTTTATTTCGTCATACTCTAAAAATTTGTATGAATTACGGACAGCGCCATCTTCAAGATTTTGATGGGCACTAATTAAAAAATTACCATTAACCAGATATTCAATACTTTCTGGAACTCTATGTGAAAATGATAGCTCATAATTTCTAAGGAATATACCATCCTTAGAAAATTTACCAACCCGATTAGAGAAATCTAGAACATAGATATTGCACTTGGAATCAATACAAAAGTCACTGATCATATTAAATTCACCAGGTCCATTCCCTTTTCTTACAAGCCTTTTTTTAACATTTCCTAGTGAATCTAAAAGATATATAGAAGTATTAAATCTGTCTAAAAGTAATAAATTATTATTATTCAATTCAATAATTTTAGTAAGATCATAAAATCTAACACTATCATTACTATTAAAATTGAAAGTAATATCGTTTTGTATTTTAAAAATATCTTCGCTTCTGTTTTCTTTTTGATCTTTAAATACTATAGTTTTATTTTTTTCTTGTGAAGTACAACCAACTAAAAACAAAATTATTGTTAAAGAAAGATTTTTCAATAATTTCATATAAAACCTTATTATTATTCTACGCAAATTGTCAGCTAGTTTAATATGTAAAAATAAGAACGCGACTCTAAGTAATACGGGCTCTGTTGAGCCCGTATAAACTCACCACCTATAAGCGCAATAACATTCACTATCATAGATCGGCACAGGACAATCACAAGCAATTGAGATAGGGTCCCACCAATAATGTCTACCAAACTGTGTACAAGGATTTCCGCCACAGGGTTCAGTTGCAAACATATCTGGAACAAATACAGTAAAATTTAGTCCAAATAAATCTAATCCATCATTTTTTTCAACATTTGTTGATATCTGGAAATTAAAGAATATCATTATAACAAATAATGATATTCCTATTATCCGGGTTGCTTTTCGAAAAATACTTTTTTGTTGCATAGACATTGCTACCTCGCTTTTTATTATTAATTAGTATTTAACCCTGATTTCAGTTCAGGGGAATTCTCAATTAAGGTTTTTATTTCTGCCTTTATTTGATCATTTGCAATAGAAGAAATTTTTTCTTTCTGCATAATTATTTCTTTAGCTAACGTGATTAGCTTTTCTTTTTGCCCACTCCTTTCATATAATTTTACCAACAAGTATTTTGGAAATAATTTGTGATTAACCATATAAACGGCATGTAGATAGTACTTTTCAGCTTTAGAATAATCTCCGATTTCCGAATAACAGTTTCCAAGCGCAGTAAATAAATTCTGTGTAGTCAAATATTTTCTAGATTCTTCTAACAGTGAAGAAGCGTAATTATATTCTCCTGCAAGTAAAAGAGTCCCTCCATAATTCATTAAAAAATCTCCATTACATTTAAAATTAGGTAACAGCTCCCTAAAAATCTTTTTGGATAGAAAAAAATCTTCGATATATGTGTACCGTACTGCATCATTCCATCGCTTATAATTTCTATATTTAGTGAAAGTATAATAACAAAGAGACAATATAATTAACGAAAAGACAGTGGTTGCATACTTCGAAATACTAGCTGATATTATATAACCCCTCACAGGGATTTTATAACTAGAAATTATCCCCAATATTAGAAAAATACTCACTTGCGAAGAAAGAATATGCAATGGGAATGAAGTAAGCGAGAATAAGAAAATTGACACCAGTGAAGCTTTGGCTAAAAGTAAATAATTAACATCTTCTTTAAATTCACTTTTGCTATTATTTACCCTTACAAAATTGAAAACAATGAAAAGAAATATTATAAAACCAACTATTCCAAGTTCAACCAATATTTCAATATATTCATTATGAGCTCTGTTTACATTTCCGGCAATAAACTTTTCATATTCAGTACCCAGACCTTGTGCAAAATAATCTGCTTGTCTGCTATTGTACTCAACTGCGTATCTATTAAAACCAATGCCAAATAAAGGGTTTTCTAAAACCATAGGAAGGGATATTTTCCAAATAAACAAACGACCATTAGCAGAGTCCGGTTTAAGGGTATATAGAAACGAAACAAGGAGTATCATTAGTAAGATACCACCAACTGTAACCATAGAAAGGCGTAACTTATTTGTAATATATTTTAGAATATCGCTCTGGTACATTGAATAAAGAACAATTCCGCAACCTACTAATGCAGCCAACCATCCACCTCTTATTCTTGTCGCTGCCAAGGCAAGAGACAAAACTATAACAGTCAAGAGTCCGAGTTTCTTTAATACTTTATTATACCTTGATATAATGTCCTTACTTAGATATAAGCCTAATGCAAGCGGAATAACACAGACAATATAGCCAGCAAGACCATCCGGATTTCCAAATGACCCAGTTATTTTAAAATATTGATTGTTAGATGGTAAGAATCCGTATAGTTGTAATAGTCCGTATATACCTTGTGACAATCCAGCGACTAATAACCCGGCGATAAGAGTTTCTTTGTTAGATGGAACTGTTGCTACTTGTTTGACAATAAAGTAAAATCCGGTTAATAGTACTAAGCTAATAAATTGATCATCATATAAAGGAACGAATTCTGTGAATATTAATCTTACTAAAGAGTATAATAAATACAAAAGAATAGATACGTCAAGACAATTGAATGATATCCTTAATACGCTTTTCTTAGTGACCAGAATAAACGTAACACATAATAAAATTGCTGCCATTATTGAAAAAAAATACAACCTTTTAGCAGTTGTTAGTCCAAGATATAGTGTTTCGGATTGTGCAAAACTAGTAAACAATGCGAGAACGATTAAAATCGTAAGAATGATATTTTTCTTTTCGACAACCATATCGCTACTTAGTCCTAAACTGATGCAATAAATACACGATATAGATAAGTATAAAGTTTCTCAAAATCATAGTTATGACAAATTCCCTCCTTACAAAGTTGCTAAAGCAGCCGAAATCTATGTGCAATCCTGTTATCGTTCCATAAAGGGCAAAAAGAAGAAAGAGAGAAAATAAAACTGTCGCTACCAAAAGAATTTTCTTTGTTTGTATCTTTCCAATCAGCATCAAACCAAGTGCAATTTCAATTAAAGGTAAAAAGCCCCACCAAACCTCCCCAAAGGGGAGGATTTCCGTAATTCTTTTCAATACTGGAATTTGATTAATTGTCTCTATCATTGGCATGGAATCAATAACTTTACTAACACCGGAGAAAAGAAGAACACCTGCAATTAGGTAATAAAAGAAAGAGTAAGTAAGATTTGTGAATCTGAAATTCTTAACTATGGCTACCCCATTTGGAGTCCCCTATTTTTTCTGAGAATAAGGTAAAAAAATCAACTCTTTGTCAAGCAAAAAGTTTATTTATTTAATCACTTTCACTTTCGCATCGTGAGCTAAAGTGTACTGCCCTTCCACAATAACATTCTTCCCTTTATCAACACCTTCTTTTACTTCAATATAAGTATCGTTTTGCTCGCCTATATCAACATACTTCCACTTTGCAAGATCACCTTCAACAACAAAAACAAGCGGGCGTTTATCTCTTACAAGCAATGCTTCCTTAGGAATCAGAATTCTGTTCTGGAGATTATTTGATTCAATGAATACTTTAACAAACATACCCGGTTTTAATTTATTCGAACTGTTCTGTATCTGTATTGTAACTTTACACGTTTTTGTTTCTTTGTCTATATAGGGACTAACACTTACTACGCGTCCGGTAAATGTTTCACCAATTACTGAGGGCACTTCTACTTTTGCAATGTTGCCTATTTTAATTTTAGTTACATCACTTTCCAAAACTCCAACATCAATTCTGAGTGTGGAAGTATTAAATAACTTACAGAGTTTTTGGCCTGCATTAATCCTTTGTCCGTTCACAAGATCGAAATCTCCTACTACGCTGTTAAACGGGGCTAATATTTTTGTGTACTCATAATTAAGTTTTGCTCTTTTGTATGCGTTAATAGCAGTTGTTAACCCGCTTTTATTCTGAATAACCTCCTCTCTTTTAGCTCCAGAGAAAATCAATTTCATATCAAGTTCATCTTTAAGCGCATTGTATTTTAGCTCATCTATTTTCCCATCTTTAAAGTTATTCTCAACCTTTTTAATCTGTTCCATAATTTCGCGCGCTTTAGGATTATGCGCAGTATCGGCCGGGGCTTCCATTGCTAAAAAGCCATACTCAACTCGTGAGTCTGTGACCTTCACTCTGGTATCGTTCAAAGCTAATTCATATTCACGGTCATCAAGACCTATCATCAAATCCCCTTTTTTAACTTCTTTACCTTCGAAAATATTGAGAGTATTTATTACTCCACTAATATTTGAAGTCAATTCAAGTTCTTCAGTTGCTCGAACTATTCCATTTGCGTTTATATAGAGAATCAGATCGCCCTTTACAACCGGTTTTGTCCGTACAACAAAAACAACCTCATCTAACTTATCATAGTTGATGTTTGCTTCATCTCCTTCGGTTTGCTGATCTGATTTAGCAGGAAGCATCAGCCAGAATAATACGATTGTCATCAGAACTACGATAGTTACCGAGACCCATAATTTAATTTTCATAACTTACTCCGTGTTGGAAAAGAATAGAACACAGATTGAACCGATCAAACAGATTTAAACTGATTTTTAAATTTGTTTTCAAATATTTGTCTTTTGATCTGTGGTGTTTTCCCAAAGTTTAATAATAATCCTATTTCTATCTCTGTAGCTTTTAAATAATTTAATAACTGCGCTTCATGTTCGACTATGATTCCTTCAGCTGCCTTTAATTCAACAATCACTTTATCTTCTACCATTATATCTGCATAATATTCACCAACTCTTTTTTCTTTATAATAAACATTAATAGGAACTTGTTTTTCGCATTTAATATTCAATGTATTCAGTTCAAGAATCATAGCGTTTTCATAAACTTTTTCTAAAAATCCATAACCGAGACAATTATAAACATTATAAAACGCTTTAATGATTTTATCAGTAATATCTTTGTGCAAATACTCCATTTTTTTATCTGTTTATATCCGTTTGATCCGTTAAATCTGTGTGCAATTTTTTACCAAATTTCTTTTTTGAAAATCTCTCCATGTATGTATATAAAACCGGAATAATCGTCAAAGTCAAAAATGTAGAGGAGACCAGACCGCCGACAACAGCAAGTGATAGAGAGATACGCAACTGTGTTGCCGCACCGATACCTATCATCATTGGAATCATTCCGAACATAACCGTAAATGAGTTCATAACAATTGGTCTGAAACGGTCTTTCCCGGCTGCAACTATCGCATCATGAACCGAAAGACCATCGCTCCGTTTACGAATAATAAATTCAACTTTTACAACAGCATCGTTATCGGCGATACCTACCAGAATAATCAATCCCATTAAGGATATAATGCTGATGCTTTCTCCAAAAACATAAAGAAGCAGAATACCGCCTATAAGTCCCAGTGGAACCGAAAATAAAATAATGAACGGGAAGAGAACCGATTCAAACTCCGAAGCAAGAACCATATACATCAGCAGAACAGATATTATAAGCGCAATATAGAGTGCTGAAAAAGCATTGTTTATCTCTTCGTTTACACCGCCAACAGTTATTATCTCTTCCGGAGATTTTGGAATAGTGGAGATTGTATTATCAATTTTTTTAATCACATCATCCAGCTTTGCATCTTGAAGCGATGCATAAATATAAAGCATTCTGGATTGATCTTCCCTCCATATCTCGCTGTAGTTATATCCGAACTTATAATCCACCAAATCTTTTATCTGAATTTTCGTATTACCGTTCTGAATATAATTCTGCAGAATGGTTTGTATATCACTTCTGTTATTCTCCGGCGTTCTTACGTTGATTCCTATCTTCTTATCAAAGTCGGAAAAATAAGTCGCTACATTTCCTTTAACCATATTAACTATCTGCGCAGCGACCAGACTAACACTTACCCCGCATGCAAAACACTTTTCACGGTTTATTGTAATTGAGAATTCAGGCGTTCCTCTTTCCAGGCCAATCCTTATCTCTTTTATGCCTTCTAACTGCGCACCGTTTACTTTTTTGAGTATCTCTTCCGATTTCGAGAAAGCTTTATCCAGATCTTTGTTTTTAATTTTTATCACAATGTCATTATCGGACGGATTAAGCAGCATTGAGTAGGAAGTCTTTACATCTTGGAAAGTATATTTAATTCCCTTTAGTTTTTCCAGAATCTCTCTAAGGTGATTCTGCACATCGTAATAGTTTTCATAAGAATCCAATTTGACGATAAGATTTGTTTTATTAACCGTAATCTGTTCTTTATTCATAAAATCAAATTCATTAACTCTTCCTATATTAGAAACCAACGCCTTCACATGAGGAATTGCAAGAACCGAGTTTTCAATTTTAGAAGTGAGCGCCGCGTTTCCCCTTAACGAAGTGCCCGCGGTGTAATCGAATTCAAGAATAAACTCATCCTGAGCTCCTTTGGGAATAAATTCTTTCTTCATATCCATTGCGGCAAGAACAGTAATTGCAACTAAACCAAGTGTAATAGCAAGTACTGTCTTTTTGTTTTCAAGCGACCACTCCAGAAGCAGTTCATATTTTTCAATAAGATAGTTCATGAATTTATCAACCTTCTTGAAGAAAAATGAGAGCTTCTTATTTAGAAATCCGCCAATCTTTATATAAATCAAGGCTAGAAGATAGAGGAACGATTTTATCAAAACTTTGAAAGGAAACAATATCCAGAATAATAACCTCTTAAATAATTTCTTCTCTTCATTACGTTTAATTATTAAAAACCCTTGAGTAAATTTTTCGGGATTGCTGATCAATCTAAAACTTTCACGCGAATCGAGCATAGGCACTAACGTTAGAGTTGTTATTACCGATGCAGCAAGTGAAAACGCTATTGCCAAAGATTGATCCCTAAAAAGCTCGCTTACAATACCGCGGACAAATATCAGCGGAAGAAATACCGCAATTGTTGTTAATGTGGAAGCGACTATTGGCATTGCAACTTCCTGAGTCCCTTTTATTACTGCCAGCCTGTTGGAATACCCAAGCTCCCTGTAACGCATATTGTTTTCTATTACAATGATTGCATTATCGAGTAGCATTCCAACGCCGACCGCTATTCCCCCAAGAGAAATAATATTAAAATTTATCTTGAACAGATAAAGAAGAAGTATAGTTATTACCAATGAAGCGGGGATAGTTATTCCGATAATTAAAATGTGTCTTAGGTTTGCAAGAAAAAAAAATAAAACTATTACGGCTAAGATTCCTCCGTAGTAGATCTCCTGCTTTACATTTGATATTGCATTTTCTATAAATTTGGACTGGTCTGAAACAACAAGAAGATCATACTCTGGATAGTTTTTCTTGAGTGAAAAAATAGTTTCTTTAACTGATTGAGCAATTGAAACCGTATTGGCTTCCGGCTGTTTGTAGATAAGTATTCCGATTGCTTCGTTACCATTGAAACGTGTTAACCCTTCTCTCTCTTTGAAGTTTTCCGTAACCGAGGCGATATCTTCAATAAGAATTGAACTGCCGTTGTTGTTTTTCTTTACGACTGTCTTCTCAATATCTTTTACATTTTTATATTCGCCCAAAGTTCTTAATGAATAGCGGAATAATCCTTTCATTATTGAACCCGAAGGCATATTGAGATTTGCAGAGTTAAGGGCTGAGTATACTTCATCAAATGTAAGGTTAAGAGAATTTAGTTTTACCGGCTCAACCTGGATTAATATTTCCCTTTCGAGTCCTCCCGTTATAATTGCCTGCGCAACACCATCTATCTGTTCCAGCCGCCGTTTGAACAGAACTCTTCCGGCTTCTTTAAGGTCAATCAATCTTTGAATATCTTCTTTCGGTGAATCATGATCGATGTAAGCAATTGAGAATTGAGAATGGCGAATTGCAAATTGAGAATTTTCTCTTTCTCCTTTCACGTCTCCACGATACGATAACACCAACGTCATTATCGGTGAAGAAGAAGGATCAGAACGAATAATTGTTGGTCTTCCAACTTCGCGCGGTAAAGCAAAGCTCATGTTATCAAGTTTTTCTCTTAACGAAAGAAGTGCAAACTTCATATCCGTTCCCCAGACAAAATCTACAGAAATAACTGAAACACCTTCTTTAGAAACGGAAGTAACTTTTTTTACTCCGGTTACAGTTGCAACAGCGGATTCTAACGGCTCTGTGATTTGTTTCTCAACTTCTTCGGGAGAAGCGTTGGCGTATGTTGTTTGAACTATTAGGTGTGGAATGTTAACGTTTGGAAGAAGATCAATGCCGAGATTGAAAAAGGAGAAAATACCCAACAAAGCAATTGCAATAAAAATTACAGTTATTGTTATCGGGCGGTGGATGCTGGTTGAGCTTATTGACACTGAAACGAACCACTATAAATTATGAATAAACTGAAATTATTATAAACTTTTGTATTAAGTGATGCAAGACCAAAAATGAATTTTAACTTTATTACCCTTCTCCGAACAAAAGCCGTAAATAAATAAATAGTTTCTTCTGAAAGGTTTTTAACTATTATCATTTTATAGGCCCTCCTTTGGAGGGATTTAGGGAGGCCAACTGTTCTGATTATCGGTCGGCGGAAACTGGTTGAGCTTAATGACACAAAGATGAATTCCCATTAATTCTCAATTTGCTGGATATATTATAACTCTTCAATAGCTCTGTTGCAAGCTATAAACAAAATTCCCAATGCTGATGTGCACTACACCTTGACCTACCCTCATAGTTGTTGGTCTACTCTTCTGATATTGACAATAAATTAATTATTCTTTACAAATCCTTATCTTCGGTAAGAAATAAATAAGAGATCTAGAGAAATAAAATTATATTTATAAAGAATATGTATCTGTAAATCAGTTATTTATCTCAGCAAAGATTGTTTCTATATCATTATGAATTTTATCTCCTATCATGAAACTTTTTCGAATAATCCTTTCCTTGACTATAAAGCCTAATGGTTTATTAATTTTTACGCCATTTAGAATCTTTTCAGAAAATATATTATCCTTATCGTAAATTAAAATATCTTGCATCTTGAAATATTTTACTAAGCCCATTATTGATGGATTGGGTAAATTTTCAATTATCAATGCAATCTTTTTTTTATTCTTTCCCGCAATAGTTTTAACAAATTTTTCTACACAAACAAAACAAATTTTTGCAGGTATGTATAGAAGAATGAATTCTGAAGCCTTTTTTGATATCTCCGAATCATTTATGAGTAGGCCCAATTCTGAGAGAGATATTCCTTCTGCTTTTATTTTAACAACGACCAGTAATTCTTTCATCTTTCTAGTTTCATTTTCTTCTTGAGTTTTAGATTTATAAAAGTACCAATTTGTTACATTCCGATATTGAGAAATCGCAATTAAAATAAGTGCAATTGTGCTAAGAATAAATAGCTTATTTTTATATTTGCGCTTATTCATATGAAAAAACTTTTACTTTAAGATCAGTGGTTATCATGTATATTTTATTTTTTGTTATATGAATAATGTAGAAACTATCCATCAAAGGAATTTGGAATGAATGCCTGTAAAAACCATTATTTGCATTATAAATATCAATCATCAAGCTTTTCCCTATAGTTGCAGACTTACTTACAATGTAAATCTCATTATCCACCAGAAAAGCACTGTGATTAACCTGATATTTATTTAATTTCCTGAAATCCATATTATACATATTACCTGCGAATTCCATTTCGAAAATTGGATTTTTATGCTGATCAAGAATAGATATAATTTTCTCCAATTTATTATTGTTGTAGAAAAATAGCTGATTAAAATATTCTGGAATATGAACAAATCTAGTTGAAGAAAGTCTCAATATATTTCCATTTAGAATTTCTCCTATAAAATCAAATCTTTTTGGTTTTGTGGTATTATCCAATACACTTTCATACTTATTTAGCAAATCTCCTTTTAAATTATATTTTTCCAAAATATCAAATGAGTTATATGAACTTTTCAGTAATATTATATTATTCTCATCAAGTGGACAGAATTCTGATGCTAAATTGCCTGGTTTAACTTTTAATTGAAATATTCTTTTTAAAAAAGCAGTTAACATAAAACTCTGGTTGTCATAAACATAGAGACTATCTTTTTCGTCTAGATATATTCTAGTAGGATTAGTGAATTCTCCAGGCCCTTTTCCTGGTCCTCCATATTTTTTGATGTATTTCCCTTTGCTAGTGAACTTCTTTACAAATTTTCCTATATAATCTAGAACAAAAATATTCCCTTTTTTATCTGTCTTAATCCCTGATGGAGAAAACAGTAATGAATCATTAATGCCTCCAAATTCTAGGATTTTCTTAAGAGTTTTATTAATAACATGTCTGTTTTGAATTTGATCAGTCGGTATTTTAGAAAAATGTATCTTACTTTCAATTTTATTTATTTTCACTCTAAAATATTGCTTATCGTTTTCTGCAATTGAATAATTCGCGTAAAATATTGTTAGTATAAGTATGATGATATTGAATATATCTTCAGTGCGTTTCATAGTGATTCCTTATATATTATTTTAAAAATAAGCCGTTCAAACATATTATTTGAACAGCTTATTCTATCTATCCATTCACAATAATGACAGGATACTGGCCACAAATTACCCAAGAATTACCGCCTGTGTTCATTATAACACATACATCGGGACCTCCATAACAATCAAAAGTAGTACAACCATATGCAGTAGCAAAAACATCACTCACAAATGCGGATACCTTTAAACCAAGTAAATTAATTCCGCCGGCTTTTTCATCATTCACTGCAATTTTGAAATTAAAAAATAGCAGTCCAATGAACAGTACACCTGCAAGAGATTTTGTTACTTTTTTAAAACTACTTTTTTGTTCTAAAGACATAGCTACCTCCATTGTTATGTGTTTTATCTACTGACATTATTGCCAGCCATCTTATATTCAATTATTTTATTTTTTTTAATTCTCTACAACCATCTTGTCACCTGTTTTGGAAGTGCGCTATATTCTGTCCTAGAATTGTAAATATTATAAACTTTATAAGTTCATATAGCAGTAAGTTTGATCAAAACATTTTTATTTCATTCTCTAAATTCTTATATATAATAAAGCTTTTTTCAAACCTGTTGTTCCTAATAATAAAAGCAACGGGTTTATTTATTAATATTCCGTCAAATATTTTTTCAAGGAAAATGTCTTGATAATCAATAAATGATAAATCTTGTAACCTATTATATTTGATCAACCCCCTAATTAAAGGATTGACTAATTTGTCTATTACTATTACGATGTTATTATTTAATTTAAGAATTTTGTTAATTGATCTTAACAAGTCTTCAGCACAGGTAAAACATATTTTCGTAGGTAAATAAAATATTATAAATGGATTTTTCTTTTGATATATTTTTGATTCATTGAGCAAAGACATTTCCGATAACGATTTACCAATAATTTTGTTGTTAACAACTTTTAGCAAATCCCTTTCAATAGATAATTTGATTTCTATTTCAGATTTTTGTTTAAAGATGTATCTATTAGTTAAGTTTTGGAATTGAAAAAAAATAGCACTAAATAAAAAGAAAAACATTATAAAGGTATATAATATGAGTTTCTTATTTTTTCTAAAGTAATCTGATACCATTTTTATAGTTAAGTCATTAATAAGAATAAACCTTTATTTTTAAGTCTTCAGTTATCAAATAAATTTTGTTCCCAGTAATTTCAATTGCAATAAAACTCTCTAATCCAAATATTTTTAGCGAATATTTATAAGCTCCAGTATCTGAATTATAAACATCTATCATTATGTTATTTTTCTCCGATCCTTTTTTGCTAAAGATAAATAGATCTTTGCCGACCAGAAAAGAAGCAATATTAATTTTATAATTTTCAAGAGTCTTGTATGGAATATGAAAGTAGCCGGAACCATATTCCATGTCCAGAATAGGATGTGTAGTATTGTCAATTGTGGAAATTATTTTTTCAATTTTATTATCATTATAAAAGAATAATTGGTTAAAACATTCTGGAATATGCACAAATCTTTTAGAAGATAGCCGAATAATATTTCCCATAAAAATATGGCCTAAAAATTTGAAATTTTTAGGTCTAGATTTTTCGTTTAATATAGTTTTGAATGTCATTAATCTTTGGCCTTCAAAATTATATTTTTCAAGTATATCAAAGGAATTCAAAGAATATTTTAATATTACAAGATTATTTACATCTAGTGGGCAAAACTCAGTTGGGAAAATATCTGCCTTTATTTGGAATCCGATAAATTTTTCTCGAAATGCAGAAAGTCTATTTAACTTACTGTCATATACATAAACATTCTTTTGGATATCGAGATATAATCTTGTTGGATATTGAAATTCTCCTGGTCCTGACCCTTCACGGCCATATTTTTTAACTAACTTTCCTCGGCTAGAAAATTTTTTAACACATTTACTTATTTGGTCTAAAACATAAAAGTTTTCTTCAACATCAGCTTTAATCAAAACTGGTGCATAAAAAAGAGAGTCATTAATACCTCCAATTTCGAGAATTTTTTTTGATGTCTTAGAAATGATTTTTCTATTTCCGATTTGATTTAACGGCTTCTGCGCAAAATTGATTTTTTTTTCAATCCCATTAATATTGAGTTTAAAATAAAAATCATAGTTTTGTGAATAAATTGGTGAACTAACAAGAATTAAGATTCCAAGATAGATTGCTAGGGTTTTAATTAAGCATTTCATGCAAATAATATCCCGTTAATTATGTTTCGACAAGAATAGCCTTCAGTAAAGAAAGGCTATTCTTAATCAAGTTCTTTTTAGTTGTAAATTAATCCTATCCTTCTATGAACAACCCATTCATAATTTTATTAGTGAGACGACATGACAACCGTATAATAACAATGTACTATAACCCAACCCCTTTCATCACCATACGCCCACCAATCACACCAGTTGTATCCACCATTACAGCCCAAATTATTCCAACATATTGAGACTGGCGCTGTAGCATATGTATCACTTACAAATGCTGATATTTTTAAACCAAATAAATTAATTCCGTCGGTTTTTTCATCATTCACTGCAATTTTAAAATTAAAAAATAGCAGTGCAATGAACAGAGTACCTGCAAGAATTTTTGTTACTTTTTTAAATCTACTTTTTTGTTCCACCGACATATCAACCTCCATTGATTTGTTCTTAATGTCCCGCCATCACTGGCGATTATTAGTACTTATCCTTACTAATAAAATATTTCATTTCCCTTTTAATTTCTTCAACTGCTTGCGAGGGTACTTTTTCCTTCATTTCAAGTAATTCTTTAGCTAAAAGTAATGCCTTACCACCTTTACCCATCCTATCATAATATTTCACTAATAAATACTTTGGATAAAATTTATGAGGTATCATATTTACGGCATGCAAATAGTTCGCCTCAGCTCTTGCGTAATTCCCAACTGATAAATAACTATTGCCAAGTGTAGAACATAGGGTTGGATCTGTAAACTTATTTTTTGCCTCTTCAAGTAACTCAATTGCTTCTTTGTGTTTTCCTGCCAGACTTAGTGTGCCACCATAATTAAGAATAAATTCCCCATTATTCTTCAAGTATCGATAAATCTCAGAAAAGATTCTTTCAGATGCAAAATAATTCCCAGTATAAGATAGGTAAACACCTTCATTCCAGCTCTGATAAGACTTGTACTGTTTAAATGAATTACTCGCAATAACAATCGCTAGAATAATAACTGGTACAATAGCTGTTTTGTAATACTTTTCTGAAAGATTAATATTATAAATACTTTTTTGATGGGTTGAGACTAGAGCTAATAGAAAAAAGAAATTTATGTAAGTTGGTAAAATATGGAACGGAAAAGAAGTAAATGAAAAGACACAGATTGCAATCAGCGACGCTTTCGATAAAACAATGAATTTATTTTCAATATTTGGGTTGACTAATACATTTGGGGACTTGAATACCTTATATAAAATAATAAAGAATAAAAACACTCCAATTATTCCAAGCTCTGCGAATATTTCTATATATTCATTATGTCCTCTGTTAACATTACTTGCAATTATCTTTTCGTAATCATTTCCTTTACCACTTACAAAGTAGTCAGCTTGATAATTATTATACTCAGTGGCAAATCTATCAAAGCCGATTCCGAATATGGGATTTTCCTCAATTATTCCTGTTGAAATTTTCCATATCAAAAACCTTCCATTTGCAGAATCCGGTTTCAGACTAAAAAGAAAAATAATTAATACACCTAACGCCATAAAACCTACTATTAAAGAAGAGACTAGAATAAATTTCCTCTTCGTGTAATTCAGAATTTCATTTTTATATTTATTGTAGTAAATAAAACCACAACCTATTAATGCCGCTAACCAACCGCCTCTGATACGTGAAGCAGCTAAACCAAGAGATAAAACCAAGAAGGCAGCTAGACCAATATTTTTGAAGTATTTATCAAAATTTTTATCATTTTTACAAATATTAAACATCCCAAATGCAAAGGGTATCACAGATACAATGTAACCGGCCAAAGCATCGGGATTTCCAAATGATCCGGTAATCTTAAAATACCGGTTATTAGAAGGGATATATCCATATAGTTGCAATAATCCAAAAACTCCTTGAAATAGACCTGCTATCACAAATACTGAAATAAGACATTTCAGAATAAGCTCGTCTTTAATAACGTGCTTAATTATAAAATATAACATAGCTAATAAAACCAAAGTTATAAATTGATCGTTTGTTATAACTGTATATTTCGTAAATAATAATCTCGAGAAGGAATATGTGACATAAAGTAGAACAGAAATATCGAGCATATTAAATGATACTTTTAAATTATCTTTTTTGAATAATGATAGCAGTACTATATGTAAGATTATAATGGAGGTTACTAAATAAAAAAATAATCTTTTTGTGGTTTCAATACCATGGAAGTATTCATCGGATTGAAAGAACACAGTAATAAAAATCGAACTCAATGAGTCTGTAAAATATTTTTTATAGTCATTTAGTTTATTTGGATTTTCGCATAGGCAAACTTTTATTTACTTTTGCCGACCTTATTACTTTACTTATTTAGTCGTCGCTGAATAAATAATAAACGTCAATAAAGGAAGGCTGAAAATAAGAAAAGTAAGGATTAAATTTGCAAGAGAAATAAAAAACAACAAGGAAAGCTTGCAAAAAATGAAACCAAGAAACGAACGCAAGACGCTA
>CAMTXU010000038.1:0-9062 GCA_947085815.1 uncultured Ignavibacteriota bacterium
GAAAGTCATTGACCGCATAAAAGAAAAAATTAAAGAAATTTCTCCCGGTCTCCCGCCCGGTGTTGAAATTGTAACTTCTTATGACCGAAGCACTTTAATAAAAGAAGCGATTGGTACTTTAGATAGAGCTTTAATTGAAGCAGCAATTACAGTATCAATTATGGTTGCAATTTTCCTTTTGCATTGGAGAAGCATTGTTAGAATACTTATAGAAATTCCAATTGCAGTGCTTATCTCATTCAGTCTTATGTATATATTTGATATTACTTCGAATATTATGAGTCTCGGCGGAATTATTTTAGCAATAGGAGTAATAGTAGACTCTTCCATTGTCCTTGTTGAAAATGCCTACCGGAATATTGCTAAAGCTATTGAGACAAAAGGGAAATTAACTACGGATGAATACAAAAAAATCTCGATTGATTCTGCTAAGCAAGTCGGCAGAGCAATTTTCTTTTCTGAATTGATAATTCTCGTTTCCTTTATTCCGGTGTTTCTTTTAACCGGTCAAGAAGGAAAGCTTTTCAAACCGCTTGCCTTCACAAAATCATTTACGATGATTGGAGCAGCAATCGTTGTTATATCACTCATTCCGGTTTTAATGACAATGTTGATGCGCGGTAAATTCCGTCCTGAAGAAAAAAATCCTTCTACAAGATTTTTTATTCGCATTTACGAGCCGGTGATTCATTGGGTACTCAAGCACAGAAAAACTACAATTGCTATAAATGTAATTGCTCTTCTCATAACGGTTCCGATGATTCTTAATACCGGCAGTGAGTTTATGCCTCCGCTTGATGAAGGTTCCATTCTTTACATGCCTGTAACATTGCCCGGTGCATCAATTGGTGAAGTGAATAGAATTTTACAAGAGCAGGATAAAATTATTAAGTCTGTTCCGGAAGTTCATCACGTTCTTGGTAAAACCGGACGCGCAGAAACCGCAACAGACAATGCACCGTTAAGTATGATCGAAACAATAATTTTACTTAAACCAAAAAATGAGTGGCGCCCCGGTATATCTAAACAAGATATTGTTGCCGAACTCGATTCTAAATTACAAATACCGGGCGTTCGCAATGGTTGGACTCAACCAATCATAAATAGAATAAACATGCTTTCAACCGGTGTTAGAACCGATATTGGTTTCAAAATATTCGGTCCCAATCTCGATACGCTCGAAACTTACGCTATCCAAGCAGAAAAATTGTTGAAGACAGTAAACGGTGCGGCAGATATTGTTGCCGAGCGCGTTCAGAATGGTTATTACTTAGATATACAAGTCAAACGTGCTATTGCCGCTCGTTACGGCGTCAACATCCGCGATCTTCAAGACATAATTGAAACTGCTATCGGCGGTCAAAATCTTGGAATTGTTATCGAAGGAAGAATGCGCTTTCCGATTAGAATGCGCTATCAAAAAGATTACCGTGATAATATTGATGAGTTGAAAAGCTTAATCGTTCCGGTTGCATTATCAAGCCCTATGGCTGCTCAATCTTCTTCGAGTTCAATGAGCGGTAGTGGAATGGGTAAAAGCAGCTCCGGCGGAATGTCTTCCTCAATGGGAAGTTCAAACCAGGCAAGTGTAATTCCGCAAGCGCCAAACACACAAAATGATTTTTCACTCACAAGTGTAAATCAAAACGCTGTTACTTATCTGCCTCTCGCTGAATTAGCTGATATAAATCTAGTAACCGGTCCCCCAATGATAAGCAGCGAAAACGGAATGCTTCGTTCTATAGTTTTTATGAACACACGCGGACGAGACATGGGCAGCGTTATGGTTGATGCTAAAAAGGTTATCGAAGATGGATTGAAACTTCCTGCGGGGTATTCTTACACTTGGAGCGGACAATATGAAAGTAAAGTGCGTGCACAGCAGACCATCCAAATAATTATGCCAGTTGTCTTAATGTTGATCTTTGTACTTCTCTACTTCACACTTAAAGATTATGTGGAAGCCGGTGTTGTTATGCTTTCGGTTCCATTTGCTCTCATCGGCGGAATGTACATGATCTACATTCTCGGGTACAATTTTTCAGTTGCTGTGTGGGTCGGCTTCATTGCTCTTTATGGAGTCGCCGTTGAAACCGGCGTTGTAATGGTTGTTTATCTTCACGAAGCTCTCGATAAAAGATTAAGAGCATTTCATAAAGGTGAAAGAGGACACTTAACCAAAGATGATATTTATGAAGCGACTGTTGAAGGTTCCGTCCTTCGTCTAAGACCGAAATTAATGACTGTTGGAACTTCGATGGTTGGTTTAATTCCGATAATGTGGGCAACCGGAACCGGCTCCGATGTTATGAAACCGTTGACAGCACCAATGATTGGCGGTTTACTTACAAGCGCTATTCACGTTCTTGTTGTAACTCCAATTCTTTTTGCTATAATGAAAGAACACGCACTCAAAAAAGGGAAATTAGAATTATCTAAAATGGCTGATTGGATGAAGGAGGGAGAATAAAATGAACGCAGAACTTAGATTGAAGAGTGTAGAATTAAAAAAATGGATGATAGTTGAGGGAAAGATGGAAAATGGAATATGGAAAATGGCTGATGGAAGATGGTTGATGGATGATGTAAAACAGATTTTTAATCTGTTCACTTCAAAATTTATGATCATTTTTATGTTGCTTTCATTGGTTGAGGTGAACGCGCAATCTGTTGATTCTTTGGTAGCGGAAGCAGTTAAAAATAATCCGCAGTTGAAATCGCTTCAATATAGAATCACTGCATCGGAAAAGAGAAGCGAATCAATCAACACTTTACCGGCTCCTAATCTTTCAGTCGAGTTTTCTCAAGTTCCAACGAACACGTTTGATGTTTTTAATCAGTCCAACTCAAACAACTTTGCGCTATCTCAAATGTTTCCTCTCGGCGGAAAGTTAAATGCAATGGCGGAAGTTGAGAGAAAGAATACTCTGGTAGAAGGTAACAATTATGAGATATATAAAATCAATCTCACTGCCCAAGTAAAAATGTCTTACTACACGCTTTGGCTGATTGACAGAAAAATAGAAGTTCAGAAGAAAAATATTGCTCTCTTTAACGATGTAATAAAATCAATTGAATCATCTTACTATACAAACAAAATCAATCAAGCGGATTTTCTTACGCTTCAAAGTGAAATAGCGTCTAACGAAACCCAGCTTTTGATTCTGGAAAAACAGAAAGAAGCTGAGATTTATAAAATCAACAAACTTCTCGGACGTAATCTTGATTCTAAAGGAGTTTATGCCGTAGCAGATTTTTCCGCGGAGATACTTTCATCTTCTCAATCAAAATTGGAAGAGCTGCTCGGTTATTCTAATCCATCCCTTAAAAAAATGGGCAGTATGATCGAAATGAACAGAGCAATGATTGACGCAAACAACCGTGAGTTGATTCCCGACTTAATGGTTCAAGGAATGCTGATGAGAATGCCGCGCGGAATGATCTTAACTTCTAAAAGTGATCTTTCAATGCTCGATCCGAAAACAGAAACAATGTATTCGCTGATGTTCTCTATCAATCTCCCATTTGCGCCCTGGTCCATTAATAAATACAAAGCAAAGGAACAAGAGTTATACGCCGGAATCAGCAGCATTGAGTATGAAAAGAACGATATGCAGCGCGAGATGACTTCTCAATTGAAAGCAGCTCTTGTTAAATATAACACCGCTGTGGATTTAACAAAGCTTTACAACGACAAAGTTATTCCGCTCTATAGCAAAGCCGCTGAATCCCAAGTCTCTGCATATCAGAATAACAGAACCGGCGTTACAACCGTAATTGATTCTTACCGCATGTTATTGATGCAGCAGATGAACTATTACATGTCTAAAGCCGATACGCAAATGTCGCTTGCAGAAATAGAGATGATGGTTGGAGGGAAGTGATGGATGATGGTAAATGGTAGATGGATGATGGTAAATGGATGATGGTAAATTGTTTAATTAATTGAGTGGAATTAAAAATGAATGTAAAAACAGCAGAATTATTAAAACGGACTTTTGATTTCGGAGTTTCAACGCTGAAGTTCTTGAGAAAACTTCCAAAGGATAAAATCTATTCTGTGATAACATACCAACTTGCTAAAGCAGCAACATCTGTTGGTGCAAATTATGAGGAAGCCCAAGGAGCAGAATCAAAAAAAGATTTTTCGCATAAAATTGGTATCGTCTTAAAAGAAATTCGGGAATCAAATTATTGGTTTAGAATCTTAAATGAAGTTTTACAAGATTCACAAAGCAACAGCGAATTAATAAAATTATTAGATGAGAGTAATCAGTTAAAACTAATTTTCTCATCAATCAAAATTTCATCATCAAAAAAGTATTAATAATGAAAGAGCTTTTATGTTTGGGAAATTCCATTTTCCGTTTACCATCTTCCATCATTAATAAGCTTAATTAAAAAAAGGAATAAATCATGAAAAAGAAATTGATTATTAGCTTACTAATATTGTTTGTATTTGTAATAGCCGGCTGCTCAAAATCCGAAGAAAGCGGCAAACACGAACACACTGTGGTAAAACAAAAAGATTATTGGACTTGCACAATGCACCCGCAAGTTCGCATGGATAGACCGGGCGCTTGCCCTATCTGCGGAATGGATCTTATCAAAAAAGTTGCAGATGAAAAAGAAGAACCAACAAACGGTAAAGATATGGCAAACATGGTTACACTTACCGGTAAAAAACAAATTTATGCAAATGTTTCCACGTTTGTTGTTAAGAAAGAAAATCTTCAAGAACAAGTTACAACATACAGCTATATGGATTTTGTTGAGAACTACCGCAAAACAATTTCGGCGCGTTTCAACGGAAGAATTGAAAAACTGTTTGTTGATAAAACCGGCGATTATATTAAGAAAGGTCAACCGTTGTTTGAAATATACAGTCCGGACTTGGTTCAAGCTCAGAATGAATATTTGATTGCGTTAAACAATGCGTCCAACTCTTCATCTCTTCTTAAAGCTACAAAGAAGAAATTGGAAATATTCGGATTGACATCCGAACAAATACAGACGCTTGAGAAGACACGCGAGATAAATATCACGCTAACTTATTACTCGCCAATTAGCGGAACTGTGATTGAAAAGAAAGTTCAAGAGGGCGTTTATGTGAATGAAGGAACTGCAATTTATGATGTTGCCGAACTTTCAACTCTCTGGAATATCGCTGAAGTGTATGAAAACAATCTATCCAATGTAAAAGTTGGTAGCCCGGTTAAACTTCGCTTACGCGCTTATCCCGGTGAAGAGTTTAATGGCAGAGTTACTTTCATTTATCCGGTACTTAATTCGCAAACAAGAACCGTAAAAGTAAGAAGTGAATTTTCTTTTTATGGCGGTAAACTTAAACCGCAAATGTATGGCGAAACCGTATTCATCAACGCCGGTGGTCAAGGATTACTTGTTCCGGCAGACGCAGTTATTATTGCCGGCAAAAGAGCTGTGGTTTGGGCAAAAGCCGGCGATGGAATGTTTGAAGCTCGTGAAGTAAAACTTGGAAATAGATACAATAATAAATATCACATAATTTCTGGTTTAAATGAAGGTGATGAAGTTGCAGCAACCGGCGGTTTCTTAATTGATTCCGAAAGCCAGCTTAAAACCGGAATGCCGTCCGGGCATCAACACGGCGAACCTTCGCAGCCGCAAAAAAAGAAATCTTCTTCCGACGGCATGGAAGGAATGAAAATGTAAGGTAATGAAGCAATTACCTATAAATCACTAACAATAATTTTAAGGAGACTTAGAATGAAAAAGAGTAATAAAATAAGTACAGTAAAAATCACTATGTTTTTAATTGCATCAAGTTTGTTGCTAAACAGCAACGCAATCTTTTCTCAAGATGCACAAAAAGAAAAAACAACTATGTCTTCCCACGATATGCAGGGAATGAAAAACATGAAGAACCAAACACTTGCTGTTCTAGATTCAACGGTTGTTCGAAAAGGTGTGATAGACTTAACAGCAATCGATAAAAACAAAGATGGAAAAGTATATCAAGATCAGATGGATTGGAATGTAATTTCAGATAAACCGGGTAAATGCCCGCTGTGCAAAATGACTTTGAAAGAGGTTACTCTTAAGGAAGCCAAAAAGAATCTTGTAGAGAATAATTTTAAGGTAAAGTAGAAATAGCAAAACTAAATATGTGGACACAGAATGAGACTGATCAAAATAAAATCAATAACGTTTTTCATACTCTGCTTTACATCAATAAACTTATTTGCAAGTTTATCTAATCATCCTTCCTCATTTAAGGAAACGGTGGTTAGAGGAGGCACAAAGACGGTAGAGTTGCATATAAGCAACTCTATCTCTTCACCGCTTGGTTATTCATTCACAATTCCGGTTAGCTGGGTAAAAGCATCCTCCTCAACAGGAAGCGTTGGCAGTAATGCAACTCTTACTCTTAACCTTATCTTTGATGCATCTAATTTGATAGATGGAAAATATAATACAACGATTTCTCTCAATGATCCCCATCATGGCGGGCTTTCTATTCCTATTGAATTAAACGTTTCAACAACAACTGATATAGAAGAAGTTAAATCTGTTCCTACTGAATTCAAACTGATGCAGAACTATCCGAATCCGTTTAATCCATCAACTATAATTTCCTTTTCAATTCCAGAAGAACAAAATGTTTCCCTAATTGTTTATGACGTTTTAGGTAAGGAAGTCGCTGTTCTTATTAATAAATTCATGCAAACCGGTTCTTATAATTCTCAATTCACCATTCTAAATTCTCAATTATCCAGTGGCATCTATTTCTATAGATTAAAGACAGATCGTTTCACTCAAACAAAAAAAATGTTGCTTACAAAATAAAATGGAGGAAACAATGTTAAAGTCACTTATTAATCGTTTCGGAGTTTTAATTCTTGCTGCTGTATTGATTAGCGGCTGGATCGCGAAGTAGTAAACAAGTTGAGAGGCGGGCACTAAAAGTGAAATCATTCTTTGAAGGGACCATCATGAAAATACAACTATTTTTACTTTGTGTAATCTTATTGTCCAGTTTACCCATTTCGTTATATGGACAGCAAGAGAACCCCCGGGAGAATAATCATCTATTCCCCCACCCCGTGAATTCGACAATGGGAATTCCAGATCCAATTGGAAGTTTTAACATCCGTCTTAACGCGCTTCGCCAGCAAACTACTGATGGTGTTGAATATGATCTTAGCGGTCACCTTGGTTACGGCTTGTTTGAGTGGGGAGGAATTCACTTAAGAAGTCTGGGCGTCAAAACCACGCCTTTCACGGAAGTTATTGGGATGGTCGGGTTGTGGCGGAATAAGGAACGGACTCAAGGCATTTCACTTCTTGGTATTGTCGGCATACCCACAGGAGCGAAGAAAGAAGGACAACATCACGGTCTCGCCTATCTCTTCGGCGTTACGGGACGGATGGCAAAGGAAGACCTTTTTACAAATGACATCATTCTCCATTATGATCTTACTGCTGCGCACTTTATTGCGGAGACTGGTACGGTGGTTAAGCTCTTCCCTATTTTATTCACCACGCTTGACCTGCGCGGCACGTTTGGCGGATCAAGACCGGACATCTCTATTCTTCCGTCCATAAAATGGAAGGTAATCGATTCGGGTTTCATTGCGTTCGGTTTTCATGCAGCCCTGACAAAGTCGACATCCTTCAAAAACCAGGTTATTGTCCAGATTGAACTCGGGAGTCACTAGTTATGACAAAAACAATGATAATATCAAAATAAAAAAAGGAGAATATTATGAACTTCAAAATCAGAAATTACTTACCCATGATCATCTTTGTAATTCTTGCTTTTTCTTCTCAATCTTTTGCACAAGATAAAACCAATAGTGATACAATAAAATCCAAGATGAAGAAAATGGGCTGTCGTAAAAATATGGACCACTCGAAGCACGAAATGAAGGATGAAGAAAAAATCGATATCGAAAAAAATGATTTAAATAAAGACGGAAAAGTTTTTATAGATGGTATGTGCAAAGATGTCGTTAAAGACAAACAAGGAAATTGTCCTAAATGTGGAATGAAACTAAAGGAAGTTACCCTTGAAGAAGCAAAGAAGTTTATTGAGAATAATGATACTAATACTCAAACTCAGATGAAAAAAATGGATTGTAGTAAAAAAATGGAACATGATGACCACGAAATGAAATCTGAAAAAACTGAGATGGGTGATCAAGATAAAATTGATTTGGGAAAGATTGATAAGAATAAAGATGGTAAAGTTTTTATAGATGGTATGTGCAAAGATGCTGTTAAAGATGAACCGGGAAATTGTCCCAAGTGTGGAATGAAACTAAAGGAAGTTTCACTCGACGAAGCAAAGAAATTTATTGAGAACGATAACAAGAAAAATGTTCATAACCATTAATAAATATATCGCGAGGTAAAAGATGCGATGCAATAAGTGTGGTATAGATAATTCTTCGGTTAATAAATTTTGTATCAATTGCGGTTCAAATCTGGAAAGCCAAATTGGAATTGACAAATCAATTTGCCCTTCTTGCGGTGAACAAAATTTGCAGTCGAATAATTTTTGTATTTCTTGCGGGGAGCCGTTAGTTAACGAAAAACCAAGTAATGATCGAAGAGCTTTAGCTCAGACAAATGATCCTAAGAAGAAAAATGCTGATAACAAGAAAAGCAATATCCACCAGTCTCAAAAAAGTAAAACAGTTAGAGCAAAAATGACCATTGAAATGAAGCCGTTATTAATTGCATTTGGAGTAATAGCGGTTTCTTTGCTAGCGGTAGTAGCGCTTAATTCTTTATTTAATAAAGACGTTGATGATCAATATCCTTTAGAAACAAAAAGCGCTAACCCTTTAGTAGAAGCAGAAGTGTTTAATATTGCATCAAAGTTTGTCTGCTCTTGCGGTACTTGCAATGAGGAATCTTTAGAAGTTTGTAAATGCGGACGCGCGATTGAGGAAAGACAATTCATAAGAGATTATGTTGAAAGAAATCAGAAGAAAGAAAACATAGTTTATGCTCTTGCAAGTAAATACGGATTTTTAAAATCTCAATTTGCCGGAGAATTCAAACAAGTTGATAAA
>CAMTXU010000039.1:0-40499 GCA_947085815.1 uncultured Ignavibacteriota bacterium
ATCGTTTGATAAGTTGAACGCCGCTTTAGCCAATGGAACAGCGACCAAGCCCAATGTAGATATTCTTAAAGCCGAGTTGCTTAAAACAGTTCAAAGAGAGATAGAACTAAGATCATCGCGCAAATCTTTTATTGATATGCTGGGTTTGTTGATCAATCAACAATTAGATGAATCTCAAAAACTTGAGCAGCCGGTTATTCAAAACATCTCTGAGACGGAAGAAATTAACCGACCGGAATTAAAGCTTTATACTTCGCAAAAAAATCTTATTGATAACCAAAGCGGATTGACGCGTGCAAAAATTTTTCCAAAAGCGAGTTTGTTTTTCCAGGGGGGTTACGGCAAACCAACATTGAATATGCTTAAGAATAATTTTGATTGGTTTTACATGGCAGGCGCCCGGCTTACCTGGCCAATATCTAATTTATATACTTATGGTAACGAGAATGAAATAACCGAGCTGAACAAAAAAGCTGTTGATGCACAGAAAGAAACTTTTCTCCTCAAGACTAATCTTTCTTTGAAGCAGCAAAGCAGCGAGATTGAAAAACTGAATAAGCTAATCAAGGTTGATGAGGAAATTATCGCTATCAGAACTTCTGTGAAAGAATCCGCCAAAGCACAACTCGAAAACGGAGTGATTACTTCAAACGATTTTATCCGTGAGTTGAATGCGGAAGAGCAAGCAAAACAGAATTTAGCCATTCATACAATCCAGCTAATGCTAGCTAAAGAGAATTATAAATTAACCGTAGGCAACTAATTTAAAATTAATTATAGATATGAAAATGAAACGACAACAAATAGCAAAAATATTTTTATTCTCCGCCCTTTCGATTATCTTTTTTGCTTGCGGCAACCGGAACGGAAAGTTTGATGCAACCGGAACATTTGAAGCGGAAGAAATAATTGTTTCTTCGGAGGCGATGGGCAAGCTCATCCGTTTTGATGTTGAGGAAGGCATGCAACTTAATCAGAATCAGAGAGTCGGAGTGGTTGATACGCTTCAACTCTATTTGAAAAAGAAGCAGCTTGAAGCATCTGTTAAAGCTGTTTTAAGCAAGCAGCCGGATATTGCAACACAGCTCGCGGCAATAGAAGAACAAATTAAAACTGCTGCAATCGAGAAGAAGAGAATCGAAAATCTTGTTAAATCCAACGCGGCAACAACAAAACAGTTTGATGATATAAACGCTCAACTTGATTTGCTGAACAAGCAGTACAACGCAACTAAATCGAATCTCACAATTACCAAACAAGGATTAAAAAATGAAACTTTTCCGCTGCAAGCGCAAATTGAACAAATACAAGATCAGATCAATAAGAGTATAATTAAAAATCCTATTGATGGAACTGTGCTGACCCGTTACGCAAAGCAAAACGAAGTTACGTCAAACGGAAAAGCTCTTTACAAGATTGCAGATCTTTCTACAATGACATTGCGTGCATACATAAACGGCGATCAACTTGGACAATTTAAGCTTGGACAAAAAATCAAAGTATTTGTTGACAAAGGAAATGGAGAACAAAAAGAAATGAGCGGTGAAATTTATTGGGTCTCTTCCAAAGCCGAGTTTACTCCTAAAACAATTCAAACAAAGGATGAACGCGCAAATCTTGTTTATGCAATTAAGGTAAAAGTCGTAAACGACGGCTATCTGAAAATAGGCATGTATGGCGAAGTTAAATTTTAAGTTAGAATATGAAAGCGGTCGAACTCGAAAATATTGTTAAAACTTATTCAACAAAGAAAACAAGCGTTACCGCTGTTGATGACGTTTCTTTTTCCGTAGAAGAAGGAGAACTGTTCGGATTAATTGGTCCCGACGGCGCGGGCAAAACATCAATCTTCCGTATTCTTACGACTCTCCTTCTTGCCGATAAAGGAGATGCGTTTGTATTGGGTTATGATGTTGTGAAAAACTTCAAAGAGATTAGAGATATAATTGGTTACATGCCGGGCAGATTTTCTCTTTACCAGGATCTAACCGTAGAAGAAAATCTTGATTTTTTTGCAACCATCTTCAACACAACCATTCAAGAAAATTATGATTTGGTCGCTGATATTTACAAACAGCTCGAACCATTCAAAACACGTCGTGCCGGGAAGCTGAGCGGCGGAATGAAACAAAAGCTGGCGTTAAGCTGCGTACTCATTCATAAACCAAAGATTTTATTTCTTGATGAGCCAACAACCGGCGTTGATCCGGTTTCCAGAAAAGAATTTTGGGAAATGTTAAAGCGGCTTAAAGCGCAAGGAATTACGATTCTTGTTTCAACTCCTTACATGGATGAAGCTAAGTTATGCGATAGAATCGCGCTGATGCAGAACGGCAAAATCATGACGATAGATACTCCAAATAATATTGCAAATCAGTTTGGTAAAAATCTTTATGCCGTACATTCAGAGAGCATGTTCAAACTTTTGAATGATCTGCGTTTGTTCACAAAGACAGAAAGCTGTTTTGCCTTTGGCGAGAATCATCATTTAACATTAAAAGAGGAAAGCACAACTGAATTGGAAAAATATCTTTTAACGAGCGGACACAAAAACGCAACAATAAAAAAGATTGAACCCGGAATAGAAGACTGTTTTATGCAGCTAATGAAAAAATAAAAATTTATGAATAGAGAAATTGTAATAAAGACAGATAAACTCACAAAGAAGTTTGGCGACTTCATAGCGGCAAACGAAATTACTTTCGAAGTTTACAAGGGAGAGATTTTCGGCTTTCTTGGTGCTAACGGTGCGGGCAAAACAACTGCAATGAAAATGCTGATCGGTATTTCAAAACCAAGTTACGGCGGCGCAAAAATTGCAGGATTCGATGTTTACAAACAGACAGAGAAAATTAAAAAGAGTATCGGCTACATGAGTCAAAAATTTTCTCTGTACGAAGATTTAACAATAAAAGAAAACATCCAACTCTTCGGCGGAATTTACGGATTGAGCGATAAAGAGATTGAATCAAAGAGCAGTGAACTAATAACTAAGTTGGGATTGCATAAAGAAGCCGATAAATTAGTTGCATCTCTTCCTCTTGGATGGAAACAAAAGCTTGCGTTCAGTATAGCAATATTACACACGCCAAAAATAGTTTTTCTTGATGAACCGACCGGCGGCGTTGATCCGGTTACGCGCAGGCAATTTTGGGATATGATTTATGAAGCGGCACACAACGGCATCACGGTTTTTGTTACAACTCACTATATGGATGAAGCCGAGTATTGCGACCGGGTTTCAATAATGGTGGATGGAGTAATCAAAGCACTCGATTCTCCATCTGGATTGAAAAAACAATATTATGCTGAATCTATGGACGAAGTTTTTGTTATGCTCGCTAGAGGAGCCAAACGCGGAGAATAATTTTATGGAATGTCTTTGCGAGGGAGGAACGACCGAAGCAATCCCAAAGCAATAATTTAGATTGCTTCTCCAGCAAAGAGCGCGGGATCGCAATGACAAAGAAGAAGAGAAACAATGAAACAACTACTAACATTTATTAAAAAAGAATTTCATCACATATTGCGCGATAAACGCTCGATGCTCGTGTTGATTGGTCTGCCCATTGTTCAGTTATTAATCTTCGGATTCGCTATAACAAATGAAGTTCGCAACACAAACATTGCAATCTTAGATAACGCCAAAGATGAAGCAACACAGAACATCATAACAAGAATTGAAAGCAGCCAATATTTCGATATTGATCAAACCATAAAAACAAATGATCAAATAGAAAAAACTTTTAAAACGGGAAAGATAAAACTTGCTATTGTTTTCCAGCAAAATTTCCAAAATGAATTAACGCACTCAAACAAAGCGCAAATCCAAATTATTGCAGACGCAACCGACCCCAACCAGGCAACAACACTTATCAATTATGCAAGCACCATTATTATGGATTATCAAAACGAATTGAATCAAACCAATAAATTTCCATACGCCATCAATACCGAAACGAGAATGCTGTACAATCCGCAGTTAAAAGGCGCTTACACTTCTGTACCGGGGGTAATGGGAATGATTTTGCTTCTTATCTCGGCGATGATGACTTCAATTGCGATAGTAAAAGAAAAAGAATTGGGAACGATGGAAGTGCTTCTTGTTTCTCCAATGAAACCATGGCTTGTAATTATAAGCAAAGTAATTCCTTTCTTTGTTATTTCGCTTGTAAATGTTGCTACAATTTTAATTCTTAGTGTGTTTGTTCTTGGACTGCCAATTCAAGGAAGTTTGGTGTTATTAATTCTTGCAACTATAATTTATATTTTCTGTGCCCTTTCCCTCGGGTTACTCATTTCTACAATCACAGAAACTCAACAAGCGGCAATGTTAATATCGCTACTCGGGTTGATGATGCCGGTTGTAATGTTAAGCGGTTATGCCTTCCCTATCGCGAATATGCCGATTGTTCTGCAGGTTCTTTCAAACGTTGTTCCGGCAAAATGGTATATCATTATTGTTAAAGGAGTGATGATAAAGGGGATTGATATAACTCAAATCTGGAAAGAGCTAGTTATACTTCTTGGAATGACGGCGGTGTTTTTACTTATCAGCATAAAAAGATTTAAGATTAGGTTATAATGAGAACATTAATATTTTTACTCAGAAAAGAATTTTTACAAATCTTCCGGAACAAACTCATTTTAAGAATGATCTTTGCGCTCCCCTTAATACAGCTTATTCTTCTTCCCAGTGCAGCAACTTATGAAATGAAAAATATTACTCTCAGCGTGGTTGATCACGATCATTCGGAGTATTCCAGAAGGTTGATAAATAAATTTACCGCTTCAGGATATTTTCAACTGACAGATTATTCCGAAACATACAATCGAGCGCTTGATCAGGTTGAAAAAGATGTTGCGGATTTGATTGTGGAAATTCCGAAAGGATTTGAGCGCGATCTAATCAGAGAGAGTGAAACAAAAATTATGATTGCCGCCAATGCAATCAGCGGGCAAACAGCCGGACTTGCCGTTGCCTACTCTAATTCTATTATAAAAGATTTTAATAATGATGTCCGCGTAGAATGGATTCCACAATCGCGCTTAAATACAATTCCACTGATTGAAATTACCAGCTCGAACTGGTTTAATCCTTCAATGAATTATAAAGATTTTATAGTACCGGGCGTGTTGGCGCTGCTTGTTACTTTGGTTGGTTATCTCATGTCATCTTTAAATATTGTTAAGGAAAAAGAAGTTGGTACCATAGAGCAGCTTAATGTATCGCCAATAAAAAAATATCAATTCATATTAGGCAAGCTAATTCCATTTTGGTTTATTGGTTTAATTGTAATGTCTGTTGGCTTTGTAATTAGTTTTATTGTCTATGGAATTTACCCCGAAGGAAGTTTTTGGGTTGGATATCTTTTTGCCGGAGTTTATTTGATTGCGCTGCTTGGATTTGGACTATTAACCTCAACATTTGCCGATACACAACAGCAAGCAATGTTTATCGCATACTTTTTTATGCTGGTCTTTATTTTGCTCGGCGGGTTGTTTTCGCCAACAGAAAACATGCCCGATTGGGCGCGCTATTTAACATATATAAATCCGGTCAGTTATTTAATCGAAGTAATGCGTATGCTTGTACTAAAAGGAAGCAGCTTTTGGGACTTACGTTTTCACTTTCTTATTGTGACGGGTTTTGCAATTGTATTTAACGGATTGGCAATTTGGAATTACAAAAAGACAGTATAACAACACAAATGTTTTTTAGATTGTACAGCGAATGAAGCAATGGAACACAATAAAAATCAATGGTTGATATTTTATATACTCGTTATTTTTGTTGTTCCCCTAAACCAGCAAATGCATTCGCAAATAAACTTTTCAAAAGAACTACCTTCCGGCTTATCGAAGTTCTCTATCACAAACAATAATGACACTGTTTCCGAAAAGAAGAATGTTGATAAAAGTTATTTGCTGCCTGCGGTGGAAGTTGTTGGATTGAATTTCGCCGTCTGGGGTTACCATAGATATTTGAGCGGCGAGGGTTGGTCTAATATAAGCTGGGAATCAATCAAAAAAAATTTCAAAAACGGATTTGAATGGGACGTAGACGGATATCTCATGAATCAGTTCTGGCATCCCTATCATGGTTCTAACTATTATAATCTTGCTAGGTCTAACGGTTTAGGATTTTGGGAATCGGCACCATACGCATTCGGTGGAAGTCTGATGTGGGAATATTTTATGGAGAATGAACCGCCCTCTTATAACGATATTGTAAACACGCCGGTAACAGGAATTATTTTAGGTGAAATTTCTTTCCGCGTTTCAAATTTGATTATAGATGAAAATACTGTCGGGTTCGAAAGATTTCTTCGTGAGTTCACATCAACTCTTATTGATCCGATGCAAGGATTAAATAGAATGATTAGAGGAGAGATGTGGAAAACCGGTGCGCCAAATAAACGTTCTGATTTTAACTTAATTGTGTCATCGGGAGTTCATAACGTTTTTTTCAGCCGTAAGTTAAATAATAGTAAATCTTATGTTACACTAAGAGCGGATTTGAATTATGGGAATCAGTTTGCCATTGCGGACCATAAAAAACCATTCGATTATTTTACTCTGCATACTGAAGTTAATGTTGCGCAAGGTGATAACATAGTTGGAATTTTTGCAAGCGGAGTTATTTGGGATGGCAATTTAAACATGTTCGAAAAATCAAAAAATATTATTGGAATTTATAAAGAAGTTGATATTCATATTAATACGATTTATAAACTTTCCGCAACAAGTGTAACCGGACAGATCATCAATACAATCCCTTTTTCATCCTCAACCTCAATGATAAATTATTTTGGTTTGTCGGCAATTTTAATGGGCGGCACTAATTCACATTATGCAAGCGAGGCAGGAAAAGATTATAATATTGGTCCAGGAGCAAGTGCAAAATTGGGTATTAGAATAAGCATTGAAAATTTCGGAGAGCTTTATTCAAATTACAAAAGATACTGGATCCATACATTGAGTGGCGCAGAGAGCGAAGAATTTGTCGGGCTTCTGAATGTGGGCATTAATTATCAATTGTTTAATAATAATTTCTTGGGCTTAGATTTCTTGTTGTACGAGCGTTATGGCGATTATAAGTATTTTCCGAATTATACCGATTCAAATATTGCACTGAGGATTTATATCAAACAGAAAATTTAATTCAAGAAATCAAAAACGGAGTATATTGCGCTGACGCCGTTACTCATCTACAACGGTGCGATGGGCTTTGTTGGATTTTTTGTCGGTATAGCACTTTGGTTGAATCACCGGCGAGCACCAATGCTTACATCAATTGTAGCAGCCATGCACTTTACCGTATTACTTATTGTAGCCGTAATCTATCTCTCCAACGGCGCTGTTGCAATGCATAGCGTACAAGCAATGAGTATTCGGTCGGTTGTTTGGTTAGCAATTGCTTGGGCAGCATGGAAAACCGACAAATCTATTGCGCCTAGTTCAAAAAGAAGACAAAAAAATCATTTCAGGCTTAAGAAAAAGATTTAAGAGTGGAGGTGAACCCGGACTGAAAGCGTTAAACAAAAAGGAATTAACGGAATAAATTGTAATCATATTTCTAAAGAAATACACACCTTTGACGCGCAAGAATATCGTAGTGCTTAACTTAACTACAGCTTACATTGAAGTTAATAATATTTCTGTAAATGAAACTTCTGAAATTCAAAAACAGATTGAACTCAAGCTGCACGATAAATATGAAATCAATCATACCACATTGCAGTTCGAGTGCGGAGCGTACAATGGAATAAATTCGTTGAAAAATTAAGTAAAATATTTTTATTCGCTAATAATTTCTTTATGTGTAATTCGAGGAATTCTTTTCTCATTTCACTATTTTTAGCTAAAAGAATCATTTAATTGTTTTTAGCAGTCACATTATTTGAATCATTCCATTTATAAAAAGAAATTTACTTAAGAATAATTTTATAACAAATTTGTGAAGACAATTGCTATGGAAGAAATTAAACTGTTCAAACGTAAGATTAAAATAAAGGTAAGATTTTCAGACCTCGATGCAATGCGCCATGTAAACAACGCTACTTTTCTTTCATATCTTGAAGAAGCGCGTATCGATTACTTCAATGAGCTTTTTAATCGCAAAAAAGAAAGTCTTGATTTTGAAGCTGTCATAGGTAGAATTGAGATAAATTATCTTTACCCGATTGTACTAGGAGATGATGTGGAGGTTTTTACTCGGGTATCAAAACTCGGGACCAAAAGTGTTGATGTTGAACATATCATCGCTGTAAAGAAAGGAAACGATCTGATCAAAGCTGCTACTTCTCTAACTAAGCTTGTTTATTATGATTACAAAACTCAAACTACAAAAGTAATTGCCGACGAAGTAAAAAGAAGGATTGCACAGTTTGAGGGAATTTCTGTTTAATTCTTTTGAAATATTTCTCGGAGAGATTTATAAATCCTCTACGAGGATTAGGATATGTTAGTGGGGTGTCTCTTACAATAATAAAAACTCTACGAGGTTTCTAATAAGAATTTGATAGTGACATTCAATCATTGAAGAACATCGTAGATATTCAATTATTGTAACGCAAAAACAAAAAGACGAAACCAGATCCTCATAAAGGATCAACAAAAACTATAATTTTTTGATTGCATTTTCTATGTCTAATGATTTCTGAATCTTTCTTAAAGTAATAGGCTCAGAAATTCTTTCTTTGCAATCCGGAATGTTGCACATCTCACAAGTATCATTTACAATTCTGTACGGAATGCTTGGATCATTCCAAAAATTAATTTTTTTCTTCAATTGTTCATCTAAATAAAAACCAATTGTAACACTTGAAAAAGTATTTGGATCAAGAATGTTTTGTTGAGCCACAGAAAAGGAAATGTATTCATCATTTGTTTCATGAAATTTAGAATGAATAATTCCAGATTTCATTTTACCATCACCATTTAACCCGTTTAATTCTTCTTTAATCTTTTTCAATACTTCAATTGAAACCCAGCGACGACAGTAATGTTCATTAGTTTGAAACCCGCCCGGATTTTGTTTTATATTTAAGCGGACTTCTTTTGTCAAGTCATATTTGTCTGTACCAGTAATGGTGTTGAATCGAAGGAAAAAATATTTTTTGAGTCCCAATACTTTACCGGAAAGATTTGCCAAACGTTGAAAAAACATTTCGGGAGTTGCATCATATTTAATAATAAGATTAATTAGAAAATATTCATCCCATTTTTCTTGTAAAAAAAAAGTATTTATATCTGCTGTAAAATTATTTTTATTCAAAATTAATGCGGCGGAAAAATATGCAGCAATGTAATTATTCAAAAGATGATCGAATGTATTCAGCTTCAAACTAGAGTGAATATAACTTCTTTTGGATATTTTAAGGTAATTGTAAGCCAGTTCTTTCCCTATGATAAATAATTTTTGAGCAGGTGAGAGTAGTGGATTTAAAAATAATATCGGTTGCTTCCCGGGTTTTAATACTCCGCGTAGTTGTTTAAGCTCCTCAAAATTGTTGAATCTGCTTTCATCCAACATGTAGTTTAAATGTTGAATAAGAATTTGGGAGAGCTGTTCATAATTTATTGGAGGTGCTATAGTTAAATGAAAATCATCAACAAATTTTTCAACCGATAATTCGACATCTTCCAAATAGTTATCATTAATCTCTTTAAATATTCGTAAAGCGGTTCTACTAAAATTATTTTGGCTCAATTCTGTACTTCGCGCCATTTCAATAACTGTTGTTACTAGTGCACTTAATTGATAAGATGCCTCAGACATTAAAGAGATAAATTTGTTCAAATCAATTCCGTAGTGATCGAGCGGAAGCATTTCAAGAATGTTTGATTCAATCAATTCGGCAATTGGGGTTAAATTTTTGGTGAGTTTTAATGTAACAAGTTCATCGTAACTTACACCCAAAGCTTGAGCAAGTTGAGCAATTTTATCTGCCTTAGGATATTTTTTCCCTTTTTCAATTTCATTTAAGTAAGAAACAGAAAGAGCACATTTTTCGGCTAAATCAACCAATGAAAAATTTCGCTCTTGGCGAAGTTGCTTCATCTTCAATCCGAATATCAGCTTAATATAATTGTTATGATTTCTCAAACTTTCTCTTTTTTGTTGCAAATATAGAGATATTTTTGAAAGGAATCTCAGCTAATATTCTTTATCAGCGAAAATTCGCTTGCATAATCTCCATTGTTCGCTTATCTTGAAATAAAAAAAAGCTTAATTGTCTTTTATCAACAAAACAAAATTGAGGTAGCTATGGCTGAACCCAAAAGACTTTTCGATTTGATTCCCTTTCAAATAGAAAATTACCCGATTAAAAATTGTGTTTCCGATAAAAAAGATGGTCAATGGGTAAGTTTCGGCACGGAAGAAGTTCAATCAATCATAGATAAGTTTGGTCTCGGGCTATTGAAGCTTGGGGTTAATCCCGGTGATAAACTTGCCATCATTTCTCCAAACAGAACTGAATGGAATTTTGTTGATCTTGGAATTTTACAGATTGGCTGTGTTGATGTTCCTATTTATCCTAATATCAGTGTCGAAGAGTATGAATATATTTTGAAGGATGCAGAAGTGAAATATGTCTTCGTTGCAAATTTGGATTTGTATCAAAAAATCAATTCAGTAAAACACAAAGTCAAATCCCTCATTGAAATTTACACCTTTGATAAACTTGAAGGGAAAAAACATTGGAAAGAAATTTTAGAAATTGCCGATGAGTCTCTAAGAGATCGGCTCAATCAAATTAAAGAAAGTGTGAAGTTAGATGATTTAGCTACAATTATTTACACTTCCGGAACTACCGGAGTTCAGAAAGGAGTAATGCTCTCTCACAATAATATTTTGAGTAATGTAAATTCAATTCAACAAATTATGCCAATAAATAATTCTGATCGGGTTATCAGTTTTCTTCCTATCTGTCACATCTTCGAACGAACCGCGGTTTATTATTATATGAAGATCGGTGCTGCAATTTATTATGCGGAAAGCATTGAAAAAGTTGGTGATAATCTTAAAGAAGTGAAACCGAATTACTTTACAACTGTACCGCGCCTTCTCGAAAAGATTTATGATAAGATTATGGAAAAGGGAAGAGAACTTAAACAACCAAAACAAGCAATCTTTGGCTGGGCTGTTAATCTGGCAAATCATTATCATCCACAAGGTAAAACCAATTTGTTTTATGGTGTACGACTTTGGGCAGCGCGAAAAATTGTTTTTTCAAAATGGATTGAAGCACTCGGCGGTGAAGTTAAAGGAATTATCAGCGGAGCCGCTGCATTGCAGCCGCGCCTCGGAAGAATCTTTACTGCTGCCGGAGTTAATATTGTTGAAGGATATGGACTGACAGAAACTTCTCCCGTAATTACTTGCAATCGTTTTGAAGATTATTATATCGGAACAGTTGGTCATCCGATTCCGGATGTTCAAATTAAACTTGCCGATACCGGAGAAATACTAACCAAAGGTCCGAATGTAATGCTTGGTTATTACAACAAGCCGGAAGAAACTAAAGCTGTTATTGATGAAGATGGTTGGTTTCATACCGGCGATATTGGAGTTATGGTTAATGATAAGTACTTAAAAATCACAGATAGATTGAAAGAAGTTTTTAAGACATCCGGCGGAAAATTTATTGCTCCGCTTCCTATCGAAAATAAAATGAAAGAATCTCTCTTCATAAGAAATATTATTGTAATTGGTGAAAACCAAAAATTCTGTGCTGCACTTATTGTACCGGAATATGATTTCATAAAAAAATGGTGCGAAAAGAAAAGTGTACAAGATTATATTCAAAAAGGTATAAGCCAAAGCGATACTATTAAAGAAAGAATTTGGAAAGAGATTCAACATTACAATAAACGATTTAGCCATATAGAGCAAGTTAAAAAATTCGAATTGGTTGATAAAGATTGGACCGTTGATTCCAATGAACTAACGCCGACCTTAAAACTTAAACGCAGAGTGATAATGAAGAATAATGAAAAACTAATTGAGAAAATATATTCAGAAACACTAACCAAAAACTAAATGAAAAACATCATGAAAAGAAAAATCAATGAAGTTGCTGTACTTGGTTCAGGCGTAATGGGCTCGCGCATCGCTGCACACTTTGCAAACATTGGATGCAAAGTCTATTTGCTGGACATAGTACCAAAGGAATTAAACGATTCCGAAAAGAAAAAAGGGCTTACTTTGCAAGACACGGCTGTTCGCAATAGAATAGCAAACGACAATTTGCAAAATGTTCTCAAAGCAAAACCATCTCCAATCTATAGAACTGATTTTGCTTCAAGAATTACTACTGGAAATTTTGATGACAATATGAATTGGCTTTCGAATGTTGATTGGATTATCGAAGCAGTTGTTGAAAATCTGGAAATCAAAAAGAAAGTTTTTGATAATGTTGAAAAGTTTCGCAAACCCGGAACTTTGATTACAACCAACACTTCCGGAATTCCTATTCACTTAATGAATGAAGGACGAAGCGAAGATTTTCAAAAACATTTTTGCGGCGCTCACTTCTTTAATCCCCCACGCTATCTCCAACTATTAGAAATTATATCCACACCAAAAACAAGTAAGGATGTTATTGATTTTCTGATGTGGTACGGTGATTTGTATCTTGGCAAAACAACAGTACTTTGCAAAGACACCCCGGCATTCATTGCAAACCGAATTGGTGTCTTCAGCATTATGGCTGTCTTCAAACTTAAAAAAGATCTTGGTTTGAGTGTAAAAGAAATTGATACTCTAACCGGCCCATTAACCGGCAAACCAAAATCTGCAACATTCAGAACTGCAGATGTTGTTGGAATTGATACGCTGGTGAAAGTTGCAAACAATGTTTATCACGATTGTCCGAACGATGAAGCGCGTGATCTTTTTGCAATTCCCGATTATGTGAACAAACTTGTAGAGAACAATTGGCTCGGTGATAAAACGGGACAAGGTTTCTACAAAAAATCCAAAGATGAAAAAGGTGAAAAAGTTATTCTTGAACTTGACACAGAAACTTTTGAATACAAGCCAAGTCCAAAATCAAATATGGCTTCTGTTACTGCTGCAAAACCGATTGATAATTTGAAAGAGCGAATGAAAGTTTTAATCAGCGGAAAAGATAAAGCTGCAGAATTTTTGCGCTCACATAATTTTTACATCTTTCAATATTCATCGAATAGAATCCCGGAAATTTCTGATGAACTTTATAAACTTGATGATGCAATGCGTGCTGGATTTGGTTGGGAATTAGGTCCATTCGAAACTTGGGATGCACTCGGAGTTAAGAAAACCGTTGATAAAATGATTGAAGCAAATATGAAGCCCGCTGATTGGATCTTGAAAATGTTGGAAAGCGGATTTACTTCTTTCTATAAATCTGAAAATGGAAAGAAAAAGTTTTACGATATCTCTTCCAACTCCTACAAAGAAATTCCCGGCAAAGGTGATTTTATAATTCTTGAAAACTATCGTGCGAATGAACCGGTCTGGAAAAACTCTGGTGCAACCCTGCACGATATTGGCGATGGAATTGTTAATCTTGAATTTCAAACAAAGATGAACTCAATTGGTTCAGAAATTTTAGAAGGAATAAACAAATCAATTGAAATTGCTGAGAAAGATTTTAAGGGATTAGTGATTGGAAATAACGGACAACATTTTTCTGCCGGTGCAAATTTAGCAATGATGTTTATGCTGGCAACAGAACAAGAGTATGATGAAATAGATATGGCCGTTCGACAATTTCAAAATGCAACAATGCACGTTCGTTACTCAAACATTCCGGTTGTTGTAGCTCCTCATTCATTAGTGCTTGGCGGTGGCTGCGAAGTTTGCTTGCACGCTGATAAAGTTAATGCCTCTGCTGAAACATACATCGGTTTGGTGGAAGTTGGCGTGGGAATTATTCCCGCCGGCGGCGGCACAAAAGAAATGACACTTCGTGCTTCCGATACTTATATCGAAGGCGGAATTGAACTTCCGGAACTTCAAAAAAGATTTATGAATATAGCTACAGCAAAGGTTGCAACTTCTGCAGAAGAAGCTTTTGATATGGGAATTTTTAGAAAAGGACTTGATACTTATTCTGTTAATCCAAATCGTGTTATTTCTGATGCAAAAAAATATGCTATTGTGATGGCTGATAAAGGTTATACAAAACCGATTCAAAGAACGGATGTTAAGGTTTTAGGACGCACAGTACTTGCAACTCTGCTTTTAGGAATCCACTCTTTCAGATTAGGCAATTACATAACCGATCACGATAAAAAAATTGTTGAGAAGCTTGCCTACATTATGTGCGGCGGTGATCTTTCTGAAGGCAGTTTGGTTTCAGAACAATATCTTTTGGATTTAGAGCGCGAGGCGTTTTTGAGTTTGATAGGTGAAAAGAAAACATTGGAAAGAATCCAAAGCATACTAACAACCGGTAAGCCATTAAGAAATTAATTAACAATGAATTTTAAAATTAAATAAGAAGAATAATTATGAGAGAAGCATTTATAGTTGCCGGATTTCGTTCCGCAGTTGGTAAAGCAAAAAAAGGTGGTTTTAGATTTTACCGTCCGGACGATCTTGGCGCAGACGTAATTAAACATCTGATGAAATCTGTTCCGCAATTAGATCCTCATCGCATTGATGATATTATTGTCGGAAACGCTTTCCCCGAAGCTGAACAAGGTTTACAAGTCGGAAGAATGATTTCACTTTTATCACTCCCGATCGAAACACCCGGTTCAACCGTAAACAGATTTTGCGGTTCCGGAATTGATACAATTGCAACTGCAACTGCACGCATTCAATCCGGCATGATGGATTGCATCATTGCCGGCGGTGTCGAATCAATGTCGCTCGTTCCAATGACCGGATGGAAACTTGCACCGAATTATATGATCGCAAAAAACAATCCCAATTATTATTTGGGAATGGGATTAACTGCTGAAGAACTTGCAAAGGATTTTAAGATTTCCCGCGAAGAGCAAGATTTGTTTTCTTACAAGTCACATCAAAAAGCTGTGAACGCAATTAACAACGGCTACTTCAAAGATCAGATTGTTCCGATTGAAGTTGAGCAAGTTTATGTCGAAAGCAATAAAAAGAAAACTAAAAAATTTGTTGTAGATACAGACGAAGGACCAAGAGCAGATACAACAATTGAAGCATTGGCAAAGTTAAAACCTGTATTTGCAGAAAAAGGAACAGTGACTGCTGGTAACTCATCACAAACTTCTGATGGGGCTGCATTCGTTCTGGTTATGTCCGGTGAAATGATGAAAGAATTAAACTTAAAACCGATTGCAAGATTAGTTTCGTATGCAGTTGCCGGTGTTGATCCAAGGATAATGGGAGTCGGACCAGTTGCAGCAGTTCCAAAAGCATTAAAGAAAGCAGGCTTATCTTTGAATGATATTGACCTGATTGAATTGAACGAAGCATTTGCGGTACAATCATTAACTGTAATACGCGAATTAAAATTGAATGAAGAAGTCATAAATGTTAATGGCGGTGCTGTTGCATTAGGTCATCCGCTTGGTTGCACCGGTGCAAAACTTACGGTTCAAATTATTCACGAACTCCGAAGACGAAAGAAAAAATATGGAATGGTTACAGCTTGTGTTGGCGGCGGACAAGGTGTTGCCGGAATTTATGAGTTGTTGAATTGATATAGAATGCCGTTGGCATCCAATTATTGTAAAACAAGAGCGAATAGAGAATAAAGATATTCTTAGAAGATCAATAAAAAAGAACATCGTAGATGTTCCATAATTGTAATAGCCTGATGAATAATAGAAAAATTATAAATCCTCTACGAGGATAAGATCATTAGAAATGGTTGTTCTTTTTTTACAATAATAAAACCACTACGAGGTTTATGGCATAAAGAAATATCAGCAACATTTTTTTACTAACATCGTAGATGTTCAATTATTGTAGATCAATAGAAAATTGTTTAAACAAAAAAGAGGAAATAAAAATGTCAGACGAAACAAAAAAAGTTCTGCTCGGCGGAGAATTCTTAATTAAAGAAAGTGATCCGCAAAGTGTTTTCATACCGGAAGAAATTAATGAAGAACAAAAAATGATGGTTGAAACAGCCGCCGGTTTTGTACAGAGTGAAATCTGGCCAAAGCTTGATGCAATTGATAAACAAGAACCGGGTTTAACAGTTTCTCTTTTAGAAAAAGCCGGTGAACTTGGTTTACTTGGTACTTCTGTTCCGGAAGAATTCGGAGGACTTGGAGGAGATTTTAATACAAATACTTTTCTTGTAATGGAATTAGGGACAAGTTATTCTTTTGGCGTATCATTCGCCGCTCACACCGGAATTGGAACTCTGCCAATTCTTTACTACGGGAATGCCGATCAGAAAGCAAAATATCTTCCTAAACTTGCTTCCGGTGAAATGAAATCTGCATATTGTTTAACAGAACCAACTTCCGGCTCAGATGCACTTTCTGCAAAAACTACTGCTAAACTTTCTGATGATGGGAAGTATTACATTCTTAACGGTCAAAAAATGTGGATCACCAACGGCGGCTTTGCAGATATATTAATTACATTCGCACAAGTTGATGGTGATAAATTTACTTGCTTCGTTATTGATACAAACTCTCCCGGATTTACGCGTGGCGAAGAAGAAAATAAATTGGGAATTAAAGGTTCATCAACTCGCGCTTTGTTTTTGGATAATGTAAAAGTTCCGGTTGAAAATGTTCTTGGTGAAATTGGTAAAGGTCATTACATCGCTTTCAATGTTTTGAATGTTGGTCGTTATAAATTATGTGCAATGACAACCGGTGGTGCAAAAAGATTTTGCTCGATCGCTGTTCAATACGCAAACGAACGAAAACAATTTGGTAAAACGATTGCAAGCTTCGGGGCAATCAAGCATAAATTGGCAGAGCAAGCAATAAGAATTTTTGTTGCTGAATCTGCTACTATGCGAACAAGTGGTCTAATAAATGATAAAGAACACGAACTACTTGCAAGTGGAAAAAGCTACAGTGAATCTATGATTGGTGCTGCTGAAGAATACGCAATTGAAGCCGCGATGCTAAAAGTTTTTGGTTCGGAAGTTTTAGATTATGTTGTTGATGAAACAGTTCAGATTCACGGTGGATATGGTTACTCGGAAGAATATCCTGCTGCTCGTGGTTATCGCGATTCAAGAATTAACAGAATTTTTGAAGGCACTAATGAAATCAATCGTTTGCTTACAGTTGATATGCTTGTTAAACGCTCGATGAAAGGAAGACTTAATTTATTGGGTCCGGCAATGGCAATTCAAAAAGAGTTGATGAGTGTTCCTGAATTTGGCGAGGAACCAACAGGTGTTCTTGCTAAAGAATTACAAGCAATTCAGAATGCAAAAAAAGCAATTTTAATGACTGCCGGTATGGCTGTCCAAAAGTTTATGCAAAAGTTAGCAGATGAACAAGAAGTGATTATGAATTTAACTGATATGTTAATTGAAGTTTACACTTCGGAATCTGCGATTCTTAGAACACAGAAATTAGCAACCATGAAAAGCGAAGCTGAACTTCAACCATATATTGAAATTACACAAGCATATGTAAGTGATTCACTTGAAAGAATTAATCTCTACGGCAAGCACGCTATATCTTCATTTGCAGAAGGTGATGAATTAAAACTTTTAACACTTGGTTTGAAACGATTCACAAAATTTGATCTCGTGAACACAACCAAGTTAAGAAGAAGCATAGCTGACCGGATGATTGAAGCTAACGGATATTGCTTTTAATATTGTTCTGTTAATATTAGTCATTGCGGGAGGAACGACCGAAGCAATCACGAAAAGTGTTAGCGATTGCTTCATCCCGATGAATCGGGATTCGCAATGACTGAAAAACGAAACATCATTAGAGAAGGGAATGTTATGTCGCAACAAAACTACAACTCACCAATGCTCAAAGAAGGTTCGCTGGAAGGGAAAGTAATTTTAATTACCGGTGGGGGAACCGGGCTCGGGAAAGCAATGGGAAAATATTTCTCGGAGCTCGGAGCCAAGCTCGTTATAACAAGCCGCAAATTAGATATACTTGAAAAAACAGCCGAAGAAATTTCGGAGGCAACAAAAAATGAAGTCTTTCCTTTTCAATGTGATGTATCCGATTACCAACAAGTGGAAGAATTATTAAAAGCATCAATCGAAAAATTTGGTAAAGTTGATGGTTTGGTAAATAATGCAGCCGGAAATTTTATAAGTCCAACTGAACGACTTTCAAACAAAGCATTTGATATTATCATTAACATTGTATTGAAGGGAACCTACAACTGCACACTGGCTTTCGGAAAATATTGGATTGAGAAGAAACAAAAAGCAACTGTGCTGAATATTGTAACAACATATTCGTGGACGGGATCCGCATTTGTAGTTCCATCAGCAGCAGCCAAAGCCGGAGTTCTTGCCATCACTCGTTCGCTTGCTGTTGAATGGGCAAAGTATGGAATTCGTTTTAATGCTATTGCCCCGGGACTCTTTCCAACCAAAGGTGCGTGGGAAAGATTACTGCCGGGCGATCTTCAAAATAAATTTGATCTAAAGAAGAAAGTCCCGCTTCAAAGAGTTGGTGAACATCAAGAACTTGCAAATTTAGCGGCATATTTAATTTCGGATTTTTCTTCTTACATGAATGGTGAAGTTGTAACAATTGACGGCGGCGAATGGCTGAATGGAGCCGGTCAGTTCAACATTCTGCAAGCAATCCCCAAAGAACAATGGGATGAAATTGAAAAGATTGTTCGTACTGTAAAAGGAAGCTAAATATTTTGGATTTTACAATTAAATATAATTTCTTCTAAAGTAATTTTTAGAAAATCATTTCCTAAACTTTTATTGAAGATAATTTAATGAAGCCCACAAAAAATAAATCCGACTTTAAAAATTATTATGATGTAGTAGTAACTTTTGATAAAGTTGATATGCTGCATATCGTCAACAATGCTGTTTACTTTAATTACTTTGAACAAGCCAGAATCAAGTATGCAAAGGATATTGGCTTTCTCCCCCCAAAAGGAATTTCACTTGATGGAACAACTTTTTATATGGTTAGGAATGAAATCAATTATCTTAAAGCAGCTCTTTTCGAAGATAGATTGCGTGTATACACAAGAATTGCATATATAAAAAATTCCAGTTTTGGTTTTGAACACATTATAGAAAATATAGAGACGGGGATTATAATCGCAGAAGGTATGGGTGTGCTTGCTCACGTTGACCCAATCAAGAAAAAATCAATTCCTCTTCCGGAAGAATTTTATCAGAAAGTTTTAGGATATGAGTCCAAAGTCGAAATACTCAAATCCAAATAGACATTCACAACATCTCGTCATTCATAAACAACCTCCTTCTGGTGCAAACATTGTAATTGTTGGAGCTAATATTGGTACGTCTAGTGACGAAAACGGATATTACTTTATTAAAAATGTAACCACAGGGAAATACACTTTAAGGTCTTCTATGATTTGGTAAGAGACTTCAGCTTTTGCAGATTAAAAAAACGAATTAAGTTTTTTGCAGAACAATACAAAGACCAAAGAAAAAGTTTTTAGAATGCTCAAAAAAACCCCGTCATTACAAGACTGGCTTTCTAAAAACTAACAGCTCAATGCTGCTTAAATATCGAACCAATAAGAAAACTTCACTGCAAGTACGTTGTTGCCTTCACTCTTCAATAAATTTTTCCAGTCTCTTCCAAGAGAAAAATCTCCCGGATCGTCAAAATTGGATTGATCATGCGACCAAACTAAATAGAGTATAGAGCCGGGCATAACTTCCCACCTTAATACGGCAGTTCCTCTCAAAGATTTGTAGTTAAAGTTTGGATTTCCGATCCGGAAAATTTGTGCTGGACCGCTTCCGTCAGGATCAACATTATAAACTCCGGTATTGGTGTCGAAGCTGATTGATGAACCATTCTTTCCATATTCATTAAAAGTAGTTGTGCGTGGAAAAACCAGCTCTTTGAAATTATTATAATTACCCACAGCAAATAACGGCTGCAAGAAAAGTTGCAGACTGATTGTTGGTGTAAAAGTCCAGTTCAATCTAATATTTGCAGCCAATGTTTTTTGCGCAATAGTAGCAAATACATAGCGGGTTCCAAATGTGTTTGTTGCCGCTGGATCTGTAAAATTCCCGACCCACATCCGGTTGTCATTATTTACTTCATATTCCGGTCCGATACTGAAATTCATTTGTGTATTCGGTCGCCACTGGATTTCAAAACCCAAAGACCGCCCCACACCACCAATATCATCCTTGAAATAAGACCCCGAAACGTCAAAGATTATTTTTTCGCGGCTGTCAGTGCTTGCGTTAATGCTTGCCTGGAATCCAGACGGCTGAGCTACAAGCGGACCACCGCGTGTTGCCGTTTTATTCATGGTTTCGAAACTATAACTTGCTCTTATTCCAAGATTCCAATAATTCAAGAATGTAAAACTGGAATTAAGCCATAAGAAATTGCTTAACTGATTACCTTCAAAATCATAACTGCGAGCATGTGATAAATAAATTTGTTTTCTTCTGAAGACACTGTCCGGATCAAACCATTTATAACCAAGAACTATATGCCCGTTTATTCTGTCTGCCATCCATTGAAATCCAAGATCATTATTTTCAAAACCGGGAGTGACGGCGCCCAGTGCGGCGTTAAGATAAAAATTTCCTTGCTGTTTATTCAACATAACTCTTCCATATAAACCGGACAGAGAAGTAAGACCCGGATTAAAAGTTGCGTAAGTGGCATCAGGGCGTTGAAAATATCTGTAAAATTTTTTTTGAAGTGATTGTAGAAAATCTTTTGTACCGCTTACATATGAGCCCACAACCGCACCCGCAAGCGCATATTCTTTATTCTCGCCAATATAAGTGTAGCCGTCAAATCCTAAAGTAAAAGCATTCTTGGCTAAATTATTTTGTAAACCATTCTCATTTAAGCCCCGATTGACGGAAGTGAACATTAAGCCAAGTGATTGATCCCCGTCGTTAAATTCCCGCTTTGCTCTAAAGACACCATAATGAGTTACTGGTTCAACTTCCTCGCTGGTTTGATTGCCGTTCTTATATAAAGTTGCAAAGGTTCTTTCAGTTAGAGCAGAGACAGCGCCTATTGTTGTTTTGTCATCTAACTTTCCTGAAAGTTTTGCTGCGCCTAAAATTCTGGTCTCTTTTGGATATTTAATATAATCCGCAGAAGATGTTGATCCGCTTGGTGAGCGTCCAATTCTTCTTGAATAAAAAAGCTCGGGCCATCCAAAATTAAAACCCCAATTATTATTTACACCCCCTATTCCAAACATGAAATTGTTAGAACCCTCAATGAAAAATGGTCTTTTTTCTTGGAAGTATGACTCGGAGGCAGAAAGATTTATTACTGCAGGATCAACTTCGACCTGTCCAAAATCCGGGTTCAATGTAGCATCAATATTTAGATTAGTACCGAGTCCAATTTTTATATCTGCGCCAAAAGATGTTTTATACTGACTCGATTTATAGAATGGATCGTTCGCATCGTGCACTAAATATTGCGCTTTCTGCACAGCATACGGAAGTATTTCTAATCTTTGTTTTGGTTTGATTCCATCCAAACCCTCGAGCGAAGCAAATCTGGAAACGAACCCGCTCTCATTTTTTGGCACCATTACAAAAAACGATTTTTCATTATTGCGTTTTATCTCTCTTGTAAAATTTACGCCCCACGTCATCCGCTCAGCTTCTTTGAAGCGCAATTGAGAAAATGGAATTTTCATTTCCACATACCAGCCGGATTCATCAACAGAAGTTTTTGCCTCCCATACCCCATCCCAGGTTCCGTCATCCCAACTATCGTTGAACAATACTCCATCCACTAACGTGCCGCCTGCATTAACGGCAAAATAGTTTCCGGTTCGTTTATCATTGAAGGCATCAACATAAAATCCAAACCAATCTGAATTTGTATATCCATCACGTCTGGCAAGACTAGCATCAATCGATTCCGGCTTGGTATCGTATAAATGGGCGGCCACATAAAGATTGTTCTCATCATACGCAATCCACACTTCGGTTTTTTCTGTCGCGGCGGCTCCTTCTACCGGATCTCTCTGAATAAAATCTTTTATCGGCTCGCTTTGCCAAATTGGCTCGGTAAGTTTGCCATCTAATTTTATGGAATTGTCTTTTGCTTTGTATGCGGGCACAATTTTTTGTGTACCTGTTTTATTGCCTCCTGCAAAGATCAACGTGTTGACAATAATAAGCATTAAAAAAAATAGTAATGCTTTTTTCATAAGACTCCCTTCGTTTTATAAAATTTCTGAAATTCTCAGTAATTTAGACTGACGAAAGGAAGAAAGGTTGCTTAATGGTGTAGAGAAACTTTTCCGCAGAAGAAATAAAAACCCAACTAATTGTTTAATTGGGCTTTTATCTTTAGGAGGCTTCTAATCACATGGTGATGCCAAGGCAAAACTATTTTTTTATTTAATAGAACGCTGAAAAACGCAGACCCGCCTGCCATACCTGCGGCAGATAAACCGGACGGGCAGGTAAAGCAGATTTCCGCTGATCATTTTTGTTATTTTTAGAAGTCCCCTTTAGATAATGAAATGTTTTTTAATCTTTCTCTTTGCTCTTCATTTTATCAAGTCCCGGAATATTTAGCTGTTTGGTTAGATTTCCAATTTTAGCCAAATCTATTTTGCCCACAATATTTACGCAGGTTACTTTTCCGAAAGGATCTGGTTTATCTGATTTGTCAGATTCTCCTCCCTTTGACAATGAAAGAATTGCTAACCCTTCAAATTCGCCGTTAGAAGATCTCTTTATATAGATGTTTGTCAAATTATCCTTATTGTTTGTGCGAACAATTCGATCCCAACCTTTTGACTGCAGGTTTTTATCCATAACGCTAAGAGAACCTTCCATATCTGTAATTGAGCTTTTATCGATCTTGTATTCGTTAACCTGAACAAGTTTTAATCCGCCTACAACATCTCCCAATCCGTCACTTTTGTCCTGAGCCATGCCTGCCACCATCTTTAACAAAGTTTCTTCAAGATATACTTCGGACAATGATTCGGCATTGTTCAACCCCGGAAGGTTTTTGTAGTTAATATATCCGGGATACTTTGTATAATCTTCTTTCTGTTGAGCGAAAAGAGTGCCGCCAATCAAAAAGAATAAAACGAGCAGTGCTTTAATTTTTTTCATTTTTGTCTCCTTCTAATAAGTTATTTACAATTCCGATGCTATGATTGAACGGTTTTGCGACCGCGTTGCCGAAAACTTTTTTTTGCAGCGTTGAATGAGTCTCATTAAAATATTTGCCAACAAGCTCCAATGCGTACTTTGCTTGTTTCTCCGCCACAGTAATTTCAGCGGTTGAATAATTATACTGAACCGGTTTATTTATGATAAGAGAGGTTATAACAGCCGCGATTAATATAACGCTTGTTGCGGCAGAGATTATAGGTCGTGAAAATATTATCGATAGAAAATCGAAGACAAATTTATTTCGGATTGTTTTAGCCGGGACGTTTCTGTGCTCGATCTTCTTAAGGAGTTCCGGAGGCGCCTCTTCTTCTCCGAGTTGTTTTACTTCGTTTGCGGTTCTTTTATAGGAATTTAGAAGATCACGCACTTCTTCGTTCCGGGACGCTATGTACATCACTTTAATTTTATCATTCAGTGACGCGTCTCCGTAAGCGACCGAAATAATTTTATTCAACAATTCTTCGGTTATTTCAGATGACTTCTTGCGGTTCATATTCTTTTAATTCCTCTTGTAATTTTTTTCTTGCTCTAAGCAAATAAACTTTTACAGAATTAAGCGGCAACTCAAGCGCGGCGCTGATCTCTTTGTATTTCAGCCCTTCAATTTCGTAAAGCACAAAGACGCTTCTTAAATTCTCCGGCAATCTTTGAATTGCCTCTTTCACTTTCGACGCCATCATTCTAAAGTGCGTTGTTAAATAGGGATTATCATTATTGCTATTAGCGCTGTAAGTATCTTCAAAGAGTTCATCAATCTCACTCTCGCGGTTAACAGAGACCGAGCGTTTGCGTAAATAATCGATGCACAAATTATTGGTTGTTTTTATAATCCACGTCTTTGCCGCCAGAAGATTAAATTTGTCTATGTTCTGCCAGATTCTAATCATGACTTCCTGTGTAACGTCGTCAGCGTCCATTTTATTTTTCAGCATATACATCGAATAAGTGTAAATCTTATTTTTGTATTGTTGAATTAAGAAACGATATCGTTGTTCTTCTAACATATTTTGTTTTCAGTATTAGAGACGAATTTAACCGCGCTATTGTTACATTGTTTATTTAGAATTATTTTCAAAGTAAAAGTTAGAAAGGATATTGCCAATGTCTAATAATAATGCGGAAATTGGAACAATCGGCTGGACAGATTTAACAATTGCAAATGCCGAAGAAGTGCGGGATTTTTACTGCAAAGTAGTCGGTTGGAAGCCACAGCATTTATCAATGGGGCAATATGATGATTATGTTATGAATACTCCGGAAACAGAAACAAGCATTGCCGGAGTTTGTCATGCTAGAGGTGTTAACGCTGAATTACCCGCCCAATGGCTAATTTATATTACCGTTGCGAATATTGATGATAGCATTGCCTCGTGTAAAAAACTTGGCGGAAAAATATTAGTTGAGTCTAAAAACTACAGCGGCATTGGAATGTACTGCGTAATCCAGGATCCGGCTGGGGCTGTTTGCGCACTGTTTGAACCGAAATCGTAGAACAGATTTTTAATCTGTTCATTAATCGGTTAAAAAACGCCAGATTAAAAATTTACGCTACGGAGTATTAATGAAAAGGCTAGATTTTCAACCGGCTAAATCAAAAGAGGAATTCCGCAGTAATTACAAGTTGCACGATCTGGCGGAACGCGCGGGAAAAAACTTGCTTGTTCAGTGGGGTATTGATTTCAAAATGTTTGGTGAAGATAAACGTTACGAAAAGATTTGGGAAAAGGGGGAAGATAAACCGGACGTTATAATAGATTACAAAGAAAAAAAAGCATTGCTCGATTGGAAAGGCAAGCACACAGGAACATTTTTGGTAAACTCACGAGCGATAAATTCATATTTGCGGTGGCAGAAAAAAATTAACATCCCTGTGATAATTGCTTTTATTATTTTTGATGAGAACAATCGCTTGATCGACAGACGCCTTGCCTTTTTGCCGGTGCATAAATTTATAGATTCAGAAACAGAGCAGTGGGATAAAAATAAAACGGTTGAATTCAAAGAAGAACTGCCGAAATTTACAAAAGAGAATCTATTGAAATTCTTATTTGAAAATTAACATAAGCGTTGAATGAAAAATGAATGCCGAGGATAAAAAGAAAATTGAAGAGACTTTTCGTAATTCAGTCTCTTCGGATGAGCTGTTCGATGCGTTTCAAGCGGCTATCAAATTTAATTTAAGCGATATAGACACATTTAAAATCTTAATTGCCAATCCGGCTCTCTCACCAAGTGAAATTAAAATGTTTACGGAAAAACTTATAAAAGAAAAACCGCGAAACGCATTCGATCTTCTATTATGGACAGGTAAAGTGTTTGAGAGCCATCCAAATTATTATAATCACATGGAAGATACCGTTCTAATTTATGAGCGCGCCATAAAGCATAATCCTCCGGCTCACGAGCCTTTAATAAAACTCTTGAATCTTTATAATCACGAAATAGACCTTCCGATTAACTCGAAAATATTAGAGATAATTGATGAATCCATTGCGGAGGTAAATAAGAAAAGCGAGGTATTTTATTCGCTTGCCGAGCACTACAGAAAATGCGGAGATGCGGAGAAGAAAAAAAAATATTTTGCGCTGGCGGAAAAAGCGGTAAAGAGTGAAAACTAAACAAATACAAGATCGTAAGCTCAAAATTCAAAGCCCTAACTCAAAAAAATGGAAGAGAAAAGAAAATATGATTTGGATGAAGGGACACTGGACTTCTTAAAAAATGTGATTGTGTTTTTAAGATTGCTGCACAAGGATTTTGTAAATGTTGAATTAGGCAAGCAGCTTATTAGATCAGCTGGTTCAGTCGGAGCAAATTACCGAGAAGCTAATAAAGCTGTTAGTAAAAAAGATTTTGCCTATAGAATTTGTAGAAAGGAGGCTAAAGAATCTTCTTTTTGGTTATCCTCTTATGGTTGTAGCGGCGAATTAGAAGAAAAAAGAAAAGCTCTTTTACAAGAGGCTTTGAACTTTCCAAAATATTTGGCTCAATGGTTAAGAAATTAGAGGAGAACGGTTTTTAATAATTGGATTTAGAAATTAGTGCTTTGAGTTTTTCTCAGTAGTAATAGCCGATTGTAAAGTAGAAAAAAGTTGGTCCCCACGCTACGGCGTAGTCGGAAAGTTTATTGATGAAATAAAAACTCTTTCCAACGGAAAAATCTGCCGGTCCAACTGGTGTGTTGAATGATATTGTTGCGCCAATTCCGTGCCTTAAGTCTTTGAATCGTATTTGTTCTCTCTCTTCCCAAATTGAACCGAGATCGTAACGAGTTTTAATGTATGTATCGAAAAAAAGCTGAACCGGAAGCTTGTACCGGTATTCAAGCGATGTAAGCAATATTTGTCTTCCGCGAAATTCGTTTTCTCTTAATCCGAAAAAGAAATTTTGTCCTCCGAAAGAAAATTGCTGGCTGAGCGGAATCGTTCTATCTCCGATTCCAACTATAGCTCTTATGCTAAGCGTATTGATGCTTCTGTAAGTTATAATGTTTTTATAATCGAGATAAAATTTTGTGTAACCGATATCACCGCCAAGAGCAGTCTGTGCTGTTTCGTAAAAACCCTTTACCAAAAATCCGACGGTGGGATATGGATATTCATTCTGTGAATCTATAGAGAGAGAAAAGCGCAGACTCGAAATGTCTTTCTTATAAACCGGGCCAAAGTAGTCAAACTTATTTTTTATTTCGTCGCGCTGATATCGCGCTTCAATTAGAAAATTGCCAAACTTTTCAACTTGAGCGCCTACTCCAAATGAACCGCCATAAAATATTTGTCTATACTCGCCTGTTTTGCTTCTTGAAAATCTATTTGCCGATCGGACTGTATTGTCTCGGTAGACGCTCACATCGTTGAATTCATGAAAAACGCGAATCTTATAAGTATAGTAAGAATCGAAAACACGGTTTGCTCTCTGTTCAATACTAAGCGAGCGGTTTCTGGTTCCGCCCGATAAAATCGCCCCGAGTTCAGTTCCGGTGCCGTTAAAATTCTCGTCGCGAATGTCCATAGAGAACTGAGTAAAATTTTCGTTGTCAACTCTCATTCCCAGGCGGATAACGCTTGAAATTTTTTCTTTAATTTTTAGTTGTAATTCGTTTTCTCCTAATAACGGTTTAATCGTCAAATCTATCTGATCAAACAAATTTGTACTGCGAAGATTGGTTAATCCTTTTTCGGCAAGATTATACTTAAACATGTCTCCCGCTTTCAGAGGAATCTCTCTTGTAATGATTCCCCTTTTTGTTTTGGTGTTTCCCTCAATAACAATTTTTGAAATTAAACCTTCGCTAAGTTTAATTAGAAGGGTGTTCGTTTTATCGTCGAAAGAGATCTTTTCTATGCGTGCAAGAGAAGAGCCGGCTCGTTTATACATTCTCAGAATATCGAGTGCAACGCCTAAAGTTTTTTTTGGATTGAACGGCTTATTCAACAGCGCGGAAGTTAAGCCGAGCAATTTAACCATGTTTGTATCCGACGCGGATTCAATATTAATGTTAGCGACCATAGGGTTGGTAATTTCGTGTATAGTAATGAATGATTTTTCATCACGCTCTTCCAGATAAAGAGATAGATCCTGCCACGCCCCGCCGTTAAAGATATAATAAAGATGGTAAAGCAGTGCACTGCTCGAAATCATCTCTTTATTGCCAACGGAATTAAAAAGATTTTTCTCTAATTCGCTTGGCTTTTCGGTCAATGATAAATTTCTATAAAAATTTTCATTGGTTGACAAATTACTTTTGAATTTTCTATTGAATGCTGTAAGAATATTTTCTACCACTAGCTTTGCCGATTCATAACCCGCTTTAACAACCTCTGATAGATTTGAGAAGTCCGAATTACTTCTATTTGCCAAATCCGGTATAATAATAAAGTCGGCGTCTTCTAGTTGTTTATCATTTAATATTTTCATCGGAATACTTACTAGCTGGTCGGCAATAGTCCATGGAGTATTCAAATCTTCCTCCGAACGAAGCGGACTTGATGCATTTACAGCAATAATAAGATCGGCGCCGAGCGCACGAGTTTCTTTAACCGGTACATTCGCAACCAAACCGCCATCAACTAAATATAAAGAATCTTTTTTTACGGGAGGGAGAAGCAGTGTAACGCTCGAACTTGCACGCATCGCTAAACCGAGCGGACCCTTATCAAGTAATATTTTTTCACCTGAAATTAGATCCGTACTAACTGCGCGGTATTTGTAGAAAAATTTATCGTAGTTGTCATCGGCAAGCACCGGCGCGTTAATAGCAAGAAGATTTAAATGGTTTGCGGCACGCTGACCGGAACTGATTGATGTCGGGATGATCGGGTTTAATCCGTCCATTCTTAATGATATAATCGCACGGTCTTCTGTAATTTTCTGATCAATAAATAAATCATTACGGGTTGATTGATGTGGAGAGAAAAATTCATTCCACGCAGTGTTCTGCAAAACAGAATCGAGTTCGTCAATAGAATACCCGGCTGAATAAAGCCCTCCTACAATACTTCCCATGCTTGTGCCGACAATAATTTCTATTGGAATATTTTTTTCTTCCAAAGCTCGCAGAACGCCAAGCTCGGAAATTGAACGAGCTCCACCTCCGCTTAGGGCGAGACCGATTTTAGGAATTTGCTTGTGAACTTTTTCAACTAAACCGAACGGGAGAGTCTTTTCAACAAGATCTAATTTAAGTGTGTTTTTATTTTGGGCGTAAAGATTTAAAACCAAAAACAGAGACAGAAAAAACACTTTTATAGTTAACGACCGCTTCATTAAATAATCATTCCATCTCTATTTCAAGTAACAGATGCTGAAGTTATAATTCTTCATGTAAATACATTAACTAAAAAATTTATTTTTTATTTGCAGCTTTTTTCTGAGCATGGGCTTGTTTTTCCGCCGCCTCCATCATTCTGCTCATGAAACCTTTTTTCTTATTTGGATTTGCCACGGGAACCAGTTCAACGCCGTCGTGCTTATGATTAATGTAGTATTGCTGTCCTATTGAAAGCAGGTTGAACATGAAATAGTAAAGATTCAATCCTGCCGGAAAACTCATAAAGAGTACGGTCATCATTATAGGCATTACATAAATCATTGCTTTCTGCGAAGGATCTTTGATGCTCATTTTCTGCTGGATAAACATTGTTATTCCCATCAGAAGGGCAAGACCGCTTATGATATCAACATTGAACAGCGGGATTTTGAAAGGAAGACGGTAAATAATATCCGGCGAAGAGAGGTTCGTCATCCACAAAATAAAGGGCTGTTGACGTAGTTCAATTATTACATTGAACAAACTCCATAATGCAATTAGAATAGGCATCTGTAAAAGCATTGGTAAGCAGCCACCCATTGGGTTGATGCCATAAGTTGAATAGAGCTTCATCGTTTCTTGTTGTACTTTTTGCTGATTGTCTTTGTGTTTCTCTTTTAGCTCGGTAATCTTCGGCTGAAGCATCTGCATCTTCTTCATAGAATTCATGCTTTGCCGCGTAAGGGGATGAAGAGCAAATTTTATTATGATCGAAAAAAGAATGATGACTAAACCAAAATTCGAGATAAAGCTATTAAGAAATTTGAATAAAGGCAGAAGTATATATTCGGAAATTGGTCTGATGACAAATTTTAACCCGAAGAAACTCCCGAACTCAAAAACTGTTTGAAAATTTTTCCCATAAGATTTCAGTACAGAGTAATCAATCGGACCTAAATAAAGCGTAAAAGAATCCTTTTGATATTTCTGATTTTTAAATGGAATTTTTAAGCTGGCGCTGTATATTTCTCTTGTTTCTAAATTATTTGCAATATGGGTTCCCTCAAAATACGCTCCCCCTTCATTGCTTGGTGCGTTGGGCGCAAGAATTAATGCAAAGTATTTGTTACGCGTTGCAACCCAATCCACCGTACCATTAATATCCTTCTCTACTTTTTCGCCAGCATGGGTAGCGTCTATCATAACCTGTTCATCGCCGGAGAATGCACTGGCATTTGAATGGGTGGCTTCGTCAACAGAATTTTCCTCAAGAAAATTTAATCCGTTCGACCATTCTACATCATATCTATAGCTGCTAATTACATCATCCATCTTCTCAAGTTCAACATCAATTTTTGAAGCATAATTATTGCCGTAAAAAAGAAAATTCTTTTTTATTGCTTTACCGTCATCTGTCTTGAATGTATAATTAAGCGCAAGAGAATCTTTGCCGCTTATTTTGTAAAAATAATTATTCGCGTTTGAGACAAAATCAATTGAGGAGGTATTAACACGCTTTCCGTCTTTTGTTACGAAGATGATGTTAAAGTCGCCGCCATCCTTAGTTGTGTTGACAAGCTGAACGTGCTGATTGTAAAAATTTGTGTCTTTGACGTCATTGTGGTACCATGTCTTATATCTTTTTAAGAAATATCTACGAATTTTTGCACCGCGGCTTGTAAGCTCTATCTTTGCAAGATCTGTCTCGATTGTTATAATCTTTTCCTCGAGAGATTTTGGGCTAAAGGCAGTTACTTCCTCCTTGGACTCAACTTCTTCTTTTGCTTTTTCTACTAGTTTACTGGCAATGGAATCTTTTGGTACAACGGAAGTCGTATCAACGTTCTTTTTTTGAGGAGGCTGCGGCGCGGGTGAATTAAAATAGAGCCACGTTACTAAAATTACTCCGATGAGTATAAATGCTATAGAAGTATTCTTGTCCATTCAGTTTCCTGTTAGATTGTCGCCGCGAGTGGCGCGACGAGTTCATTTTTAAATTGTCAAAGATTTAGGGCATTAAAATTATTCAACAGGGTCAAAACCACCTTTGTTGAACGGATTACATCTTAAAATTCGCCAGACCGCTTTTCGGCTTCCGATTAATGCGCCGTGCTTAGTAATAGCTTGAACCGCATACTCAGAGCACGTTGGATAGAAGCGGCACGAGGGAGGAAAGAGCGGCGAAATTAATTTTTGATAAAGCCGGATAAGATTTACCATAAAAAAGCGCATCTCAAAGTTTCGCCTTAATTTGATCCATCAAATCAATAATCTCCGGCATCACTTCGTTCAAAAAAATTTTTCTGCGGTTATTTTGATTAACCATATTTGGGGAAAACACAATTAACAGAGTTACTCTTTTCAATTCAACCAACTCTTTGAGTTCTGTTTTATTCTGCCGGAAGGATTCACGAAACAACCGCTTAACTCTGTTTCTCCAAACAGCATTGCCGCTCTTTCTTGAAACAGCAAAAGCTGCTTTAATTCCACTCGCCTCAGGTTCTCTTCGAATGAAAAAAACAGCTTTGAATTTTTGTGAAGAAGAAAATAAAATTTCTCCGGCTGAATAAACTAAATCGAATTCGTTTTTACTTTTGATTCTCTCTTTTGCAGAAAGACCAAACTGTTTCAATTATGCTTCGTCGCTTACGGTTAATTTTTTTCTGCCTCTTGCTCTTCTGCGCGCAAGAACTTTACGTCCGTTTGCTGTCGACATTCTTTCGCGGAAGCCGTGTTTATTTTTTCTCTTTGTTCTACTTGGTTGAAAAGTACGCTTCATTTTTATAACCTAATACATTTGAAAGTGGCGCAAAATTACGCAAATAATAGATAATTACCAAAAGTGGAGTGAATATTTGAGTAGTTACAGGGGAAACCATTATTGCCTCTTTTTTTGCATAATTCATTTTTTTGACCGCACCGATCTCAAGATAATCAGTTTTATTCATTTTGATGAGCTAATTTTGAAAAGAGGGACAAAATTTGATCGTAGTTTCTTAATAATTATTTTTAAAAACAACAGGGCGGCATCCCGATGAATAGACCAGCCGAGTACCATTCACCAAAATAACCGCCGCCATCGAGAAAGACTTTTACTTTCTATAAATAAGTGGGTGCTTATTTGTTATATATATTACAATCGGAGTGCCAGCAAAATGAGTCATTATTGGTCGAAAATACGGTGTTCCGTGTTCATGGGTGTTTCACTTTGGGTTGGTTTATTAAAAAGATTCATCAATAATTGTCACCTTCAAAAAGAAAAATCCCGCCGTAGCGGGATTTTTCCGACTTACTTTATTTAAGGCACCCTTACTTCATTAATATCATTTTCTTGCTAATGTTAACGTTATTGCCGCTTAATTTGTAGATGTACATTCCGCTGGCGAGTCTGCTTGCATCAAAGTTAACTTTGTGCAGACCGCTTGCTAACTGATTATTAATTAAGTTGGCAACTTCTTCGCCAAGTACGTTATAAACTTTCAGAGAATACATTCCGGCTTCAGGAACTACGAACTGAATTGTTGTTGATGGATTGAATGGGTTCGGATAGTTCTGGGCAAGTTTGTATTCATTTGGTAGAGTGCTGTTATCTTCAACATCAGTTGTACTATTGTTGCCGGAGATCATAAATACTTTACCTTCTTTTGTTCCAACATAAACATCGCTGGAGTTTGGATTAACCATCATCGCACTTACTCCAAATCCTCCCATACCAAGTGATGACCATGTTGTGCCGTTATCTGAAGAAACATAAACACCATTTGTTAAAGAGCTAACATAAATCTTTCCGGTCAAGTCCACAGAGATTGAGTATACAAATGTTATGTCGAGTGATGTTTTGGTAAAACTCATTCCGCCGTCAAGTGATCTGTAAAGACCGTCGCCATAAGTTCCAGAGAAAATTGCGTTCGATGTTGAAGCAAGAGACCATATTACACTGTGTCCGCATGAAATCTTTGTCCAGTTCTGACCGTCTGTGCATTTGAATATTCCGCCGCCCGCTGTTCCGGCAAATACATTACCGTTGCTTGTTATCGTTAGAGACTGAACAGCTAAGAATCCGCCAAGTCCGTTGTTGATTTCTGTCCATGTTGTTCCACCGTTGGTTGATTTGAAGATACCAAATCCCCATGTGGCTGCATATATTGTTCCGTTATAAGATGCAATTGAATGTACGTCTTTACCTGATAGACTTGTTAATTCCCATGTAGAACCGTTGTATTTGTAAACGCCCTGCTCTGTTGCCGCGAATATGATTCCGCCGCTGATGTTGAGTGACCAGATGAAAGATACGTTCATGTTTGTGTTGATTCTAACCCAATTCTTTCCGGCATCGGTTGATTTGTAGATTCTTCCGCCCCATGTTCCGGCGTAGATTGAACTACCGCTGTAGGCTAAGGTGTATACAATTTCACCTTGTCCAAAGGAACTTACATTAGTCCATGTTCCACCGGTATTTCCGCCAGTAGTTGTTCCGTTGATTGTAACTGTAGCGCTAGAAGAGTTATTGCTTGGATTAGGATCTACTATTGAGCTGCCGGAAATTACTGCAGTGTTTGTGATCTTTTTATTTAACGGAATTTGACCGCCGAATAAAGCTAAATTAAATTGACCCATTCCTGTGAGTGATTTACAAATCATCTGACCATTGATAACTCCACTGGCAAAATTAACCGCTGCGAATGGTGCAAGTACGGATCCTCTTATGTCAATTCCTTGAACTGTTATGGATGTTGCTTGATAGAAATTAAAGAGAACATTATTAATTGCTGTTCCGTTTACAACTAAACCGCCGGTCCATGTTAACGTTGTTCCTCCAATATTTACCAGAACAACAGATCCGTTAGGAACATTGATGCTAACATTGTTTGCAGATGATAAATTAGCTCCGGTCACTGTGAATACATTTAAGAAAGGATCGGAACCGGTTAATGTTAATCCCCCGTATTGGAATGTTGTTGTTCCGTTAACCGTTGATGTTGAAAGTGTAGTTGATAAATTTTCAAGATATACTTTTGCCGAAGCAAAGTTAATTGGACTGTCTTTGCGCAATGTTCCACCGGTAATGCTTACGTTCGATTGTGGCAGATTTGAAGAGTAACCGTAAACTACATTTCCTCCGTAAATTGCACCGCTGATAAAGTTAAGGCTGTTGCCGACTATTAACACATCACCGCTATTAGCAGGCAGCAGATCGCCAATGCTATAGTTAGCGAATGTTGCATTGCGTCCAACCGCAGCTTTACCTTGTGTATCGGAGGATGGTTGATTTGCATCTTCAATTACAAATAAGTTGTAATCTTTTGCTACTCCAAGATCGAATGCGGAGTTATTAACCTGACCGCAGTCAACTTTAACTCTTATTGTTAATGTTGCGAATGTATTGTTCGCAAGAGTTCCTATGGTCCAAATTCCGGTTGTAGAATTATATGAACCTTGTGAAGCTGTATTTGAAACATAGTTCAAACCGCTTGGTAATAAATCGGTTACTTGAATTCCGTTTGCTGTGTTCGGTCCAAGGTTAGTAGCTTTGATTGTGAATGTAACGTAATCATCGCATTGTGGATTTGGATTGTCAACTGATTTTTCAATTTTAACATCGGCTTTATCTTGGCATATAACCGATACCGTCCAGATACTCTCGTCAACTACAGTATCATGAGATTGACCGCCGACCGGATTATCTATCGGATGGCCCTCTGCGCGAACTGTGTTAACTAATTGTCCGCAGTCCTGATCACTTGTCAAATAGTTCATTGTAAATGTTGTTGACTGACGAGGATCAAGAATATCAATATGTTTAATTAAATGGTTTCCGGTTTTGTTCAACATTGCATCGAAAATATCTATTCCGCCGTGCAACTGAATATCACCGCAGTTCTCAACTAAAAATGAATATGTAATAGTCTCGCCATTGTTGTACGATTGTTTGCTGGTAGTTTTAGTAATATTTACACAAGTTTTATAGTAACCGAAATCAACCGTAACATTATCACCACAGCTCAAAGATACCGTTACAGTTTCATTTTTGTTTGCATCACTGTCCTTCGAATCGTCACTTCCTCTATCTTTTGGCGAGGAATACCATTTTGTTTGTTGTGTATTGAATAATGCGCCTCCAGTTGAATAATTGGAAGCCGCAACTCTTACTCCATATGTTCCGTTGGATAAGTTCGTAAATTCATAATAACCGTTTACATCAGTTGTTTTTGTTGATGTGCTTGAGCCTTGAATAAGTTCAACGACCACACCAGCAATTCCTTTTTCGCCTGTATCTTGAACGCCGTTTGCATTTGAATCGTGCCATACAAAATCACCAATCTTGTTTTTGCATTCTAAATAAATACCGGCGTCCCATGTTAAATCATTTTCGCCGGCTATTAAAGTTGTGCAGATTGTTTTGCCTGTTGTAGCATCAGCATCTGAATCATTTACATCCGTTGAACCGGAGGCATCTTTGGTAGTAATTGTATAGCCAGTCGGTGCATTGAATACTACATAATAATCACCAGGAGTAAGATTTGTGAAAGAATAAATGCCGCTTGAGTTTGTAGTTGTTGTGGCAACCAACGTTCCGGTACAAGTATAAAGTTTTACTGTTACGTTTGCAATTCCTAATTCACCTACATCTTGAATACCGTCTTTATCTAAGTCTTCCCATACTTTATCGCCGATAGATGCTTTTGCTGGGGTACAGTCTACGAAATCATTTTGATTTGGCAATCCTAACTTATTAGGAGAGTTATGCAACGAAGGAACAAAAACATCACCAAATCCCGCAGTACCACCAAATGCCGCTTTGTCAATGGTTACTTCATAAACCATCTCAAAAATCCAATTAGGGTAGCTTGGATTAGGAGTATAGCTGCTGTTTGTTGCCGGTGAATTTGTTGTTAAAACATATCCATACTGATTAAAATTACGATTTAGCGAGGAGTTAGAATTCAAAATACTTGAAGCGCTGCCAACGCTGATTGATCCATCGCCGCCTGTAACACCAAGTATTCCATAACCGGAGGGATATGTGTTTGTTGCAGTCATATAATCCAGGAAAAAATCTAATACTTTTGTGCCATTTTTATTATAGAAGACAAAATTTGCTTTATCACTCTTTAGCAAATGATCCAAAGTATGATTATTGCCAGGCCAACCGATAGTATTAGCGCCGTATGTATTATCGTTTAATCTTTTATCTACGGTAAGTTTTGCAACAATATTACCGTTAGCGTCAATGTATGCTATTAATTTTGCGGCTGGTACAGGGTATCCCGTGCCTGAAGTTGTTAAACAGAGATCTTTTTCCACGATGTTGGTTTGTGCAAAAGATAATTCTGTAAAACTACATACAAGTGATAAAATTAATATCACTCTTAAGTAATTTGTTAGTCGATTATTCACTTTAATACTCCTTTACGATAATTAATTAAGTGGTAGGTAAAGGGCAATGATGGTGCCATTGAAATGTTTGATTTATAAGCTGAAAAAGCATTTTTTGGTGTTCTTTTGAAGGGCTATTTGTTTCAAAATGATACCACTCTATTTATTTGAGCCAAGTAAAAAGTCCGTTTAGGACGTTTATTTTCATCAACTTACATGAATGCTGGACTCACAATTCCCTAACACTTCGACAAATAAAAAGCGATGAGTTTATTCGAGGTGTTTTTTGTTATCAGATTGCCTTGTTTTATTGAGTGTGTTCTCAAAACGGACATTTAAAGAAGATGGGGCTTAAGAGTAGAGCCAGCTCATTTCAAAGGAGCAGTAGGTGTTGCTTTCTTAAAAAGAAAAAGCGTAGCGGTTTAAAGCTGCAAAGATTTATATAGTGTGTTTATATTAAAGATGTAATAACGCTACATTTTCGATATGGTATGTGTGCGGGAACATATCAACCGGGCGGATTTTTATCAACTTATAACCGCCGTCACAAAGTAATTTAATATCGCGAGCTTGTGTTGCGGGATTACAGCTGATATACACAATTTTTTTAGGCATTAATTCTAAAATATCTTTCACGGTTTTTGGATTCATTCCGCTGCGGGGAGGATCGGCAATAATAACATCTGGTTTTGGTAGTTTCTTTTCTTCAATTAATGGGATCAACGATTTGTTCAGATCTGCAAGAATCGGTAAAAAGTTACTAATGCTATTTATGCCAATGTTTATTTTTGCATCTTCAATTGCAGGCTCAACACTTTCAAATCCGTAAATTTGCTTTACATATTTTGAAATGAAAATAGGAATTGTGCCTGCACCTGAATAAAGATCATAAACAATCTCATCACCTTTAAACTCGGCGTATTGGAGGGCGGTTGAAAATAATTTGGCAGCTTGCGCTGTATTTGTTTGAAAGAATGAATTAGCGCTGATTCTGAATTTACATTCTCCGATTAGATCATATATAAAACCGCTTCCGTGAGAAATGATTTCGTAATCGCCGTAAGCAACTTGCGAGAGCTTTTTATTTATGTTGTAAACTATGGTTGTTATTTGAGGAAAACGAGCTAATATTTTCTCCCCATATTGCATTAACAAGCGTTCATTCTCTTCCGAAACAACCAAATTAATCATTAAGTCATTTTGCAAGAACGACTGCTTTATTACCAAATTTCGCAAAAATCCGGTGTGTTTTGAAGGAGAATAGGGCAAAATCTGTTGATTTTTGAAAAAATCACGAGTGAAGTTTAATATACCGTTACTTACTTCCGATTGCAGCCAGCACCCGCCGATATCAAGTACTTTGTCATACATTCCCGGAATATGTAAACCGAGGGCAAAATCTTTATCCGAAATTTCCTGCATCGAACCGATCTCGATCTCACTCAACCAGCGCTTTTCCGCAAAGGAATATTCCATTTTATTGCGGTAGTAAAATATTTTTTCAGCGGGAATAATCGGCTCTCTTTCAAAATCTTTAAAACCTCCTATTCTTTCAAAGATATCTTTTACCTGTTCTTCTTTGAATTTGATCTGCTGTTCATAATCCAGATCCTGCGCTTTACATCCGCCGCAAACCCCGAAGTATTTGCAGTTTGCTTTTACACGAAGAGGAGATTTTATGATCAGATCTTTTACTTTTGCTTCTGCGTAAGAAGAGCGGATTTTTCTTATTTGCGCTATTACTTTGTCGCCAGGATATGAGCCGTCAACAAAAATGACAAATCTTTTAGAAGTGGTTTCATCTTGAGTATGTACTTCTTTGATAATCTTTGCAATGCCTTTGCCTTCGAACGAATAGCCGGTAATATCTAACTCCAACAAATCGCCTTTCTTCATTACGACCCTTTCTGAAGAAGTAAAGCTAAGAATCCGATATATTTATCACCGCCCAGTTTTAAGTATGCATTAGATTCATGACTAAGTTTATTGAGAATTTTTTTGTAGTAGCTCTTTTCCGAACTTGAGAGAGAATCAATTGAATCATCCAGAAGCGAAGCACTTCTTGAGTAGTATTTCCTTAAAGTGTGAGTTAAATTCTGGCGGACAAGAACATTAAACTTTCTTTCCGTGTAATATTTTTCAATATCATCGATAAACAACGGAAGGAGATCTGAAGAATCGAAAATATCCTGAACAAACGGGGGATAATCTTTTCGAAGGGTTACAACTTCACCGACGCATAAAAAGCCTTCCGGTTTTAGTACGCGCTTAAGTTCTTTCACTATTTTGTTCCGCTTGGTTAAGGAAATTGAAGCTTGCGCGTAAACCAGATCGAATAATGAATCGGTAAAATCCGTTACCTCAAAATCCATTAAACGAACATTAATTTTCGGTGAAGATTCCAAAATTAGTTTTGAGTTCATTAATGAATCGTAATCCTCAACAATTAACTCAACACAGGCATCAAAGTGGTTTGAGAGCTCAAGAGCCATCTCTTCGCTGTTAGATCCCACAACAAGTATGCTTTGCGCAGGAGTTTTTAGATTATTGAGAAGAAACTCTATTTGCCGGTCTAAGCCGGGCAATAAACAATTATCTATTTTCATGACGGAAAGATAAGAAAACCGCAAAGAAAATGACTTCAATCGATTTGTTGAGAGACAATATTAGTAAAAGGATTAATCGATTTCCGAATACCAAAAAACGGCATCTTTAATTACGAAAAGAGAATTAGTTTGAGCCGATCTTATCTGAGCAGAACCATTTTCTTCGTCTGGACAAAAGCCCCTGCTTTTAGTTGATAAAAATAGATACCACTTACGAGTGAAGGGTGTAGAATGGAGAACGTAGAGTGATGAATACCGGCTTCTTTAACCTCGTTAACAATTGTTGCAACTTCCCTTCCAAGTAAATCAAAAACACTTAGCTTTACGTGACTGCTAACTGACAACTGATAACTAATCACTGTCGTTGGGTTAAACGGATTCGGATAGTTCTGCTTTAATTCAAAAGTTGTTGGAATATTCTCTGCTTGGACCACACTTGTTGGAACACCAAACTTAAAATCGGCATAAACGGGTAGATGATCCGAGGCTTTTAGCAAGGCTTCGCCAATCGATAAATCCGAAAACCAAGCGTTGGGTACATTTGTAATCGATTTTGCGTAGTGATTTCCGTCGTTGCCGAAAATTTTATAATCGACAAAATCAATACCACCCGGTTTTTTTATCGATTCAGAGATTAAAATCATATCAAGACGGGATTTTAAGTTACTGGGAGAATAGGTGTGTGTGTATGAGAAAATAGAATTATTCGCCCAATAACCAACAGCGTCTTGAGGATCATAAACATATCCGGGGGAGGACTTATCGAGTAGTTTTTGAAATGCTAACTCTGTTGATGTTAATATGTTGAAGTCACCGGCAATAATATAATTTGTATTTCCATTCAGTTGTGTCGTTCTAGATCTAAGCGGGTCTACTGAGTTGGCTCGCCTAATAATGTTTGGGCTATTATCGCCAGTTGGAGTATTAGCCTTTAAATGAACGCCAAAAATAATCAAAGTGTCCCTTGTTGTTTTATGTACAAACTTAAACTCAGCAATAGGTCTTGGGTCAGATGGTATCATTTTCGAGCCAAGATAAGTTAGCAAAGAATCCAGATAAAAAACGGCGCACTCATTGCCAGTCCCCCAGTAAATTTTTACTTCTTCTGATGCTTTGTATTTTTGCGTCAATACATTACTAAGCAATTGGTTTACAGCATCAGACCCATCCAACTCAACTGCTAAAAGAATAGTTGGTTTTATTTGATTCAAGACAATTTTAAGATTACTTGCAATAGTATTTGAATTTGAAACATTTGGGAATTGTTTAACATTATAAGCGGCAATTCTAACGGTCTCTTGCGCGTAAAGAGAGAAAGTAAAAATTAGGAGCAGAGACAACAGTAATGTTTTTTTCACAACGATTCTTCTCATTAACAAAATTTGGGGACGTAAATTTAACAAATTAGTAGTCAAGTATGATGGTGTAAAGAAACAACAACTAGTGAATATAAAAAACAGCTTTCAAAAG
>CAMTXU010000040.1:0-29400 GCA_947085815.1 uncultured Ignavibacteriota bacterium
ACGAAAAGATTGGTTAATAGCATATGCTGTCTGAATTTACACCATATAAAATTTTATTTGCGATTGACTTCTGTTTATTCAATATTTGCACAAATTTTTAATGGCCTGCTTTCTGTTGGGCAACTTCATAAATTCATATCGGGAGTATTCATGTCAAACAAAAATGGTGAAAGAGAAGTATGGGGCAGCCGCATCGGGTTAATTTTAGCTGTAGCCGGAAACGCAATTGGTCTTGGAAATTTTTTACGTTTTCCTGTTCAAGCAGCGTCTAACGGCGGCGGCGCTTTTATGATTCCATATTTTATTTTTTTCCTTCTTGTTGGAATTCCATTAATGTGGATGGAATGGGGTATTGGAAGGCACGGCGGTAAATATAGACATGGCAGCGCTCCCGGTATGTTTGACGTACTTTGGAAGAGCAAAATAGCAAAGTATGTTGGCGCTTTAGGATTATTTAGTTCGACAATTATTATGATCTATTACACCTACATTGAATCATGGACACTCGGTTATAGTTTTTTATCCATTACAAAAAATTATTTTGGACTTGAGAATTTCCATGCGCTAAAAACTTATTTATACAGTTATCAGGGAAGAGAAGTAACACAGTTTTTTGACGGATTATCAACTGCATACATTTTCTTCTTAATAACATTCGCATTAAATTTTTGGGTGTTATACCGCGGCATCTCCAAAGGGATTGAGAAGCTTGCTAAAATTGCAATGCCTTTATTATTTATTTTTGCGGTTATTATTTTAGTAAGAGTATTAACGCTTGGAGCTCCAGATCCAACCCATCCAGAAAATTCAGTATCAAACGGATTCGGCTTTATTTGGAATCCAAATTTTTCCATGTTAGGTGATCCGAAGATTTGGTTAGCGGCAGCCGGACAAATATTCTTTACACTTTCACTTGGAATGGGAACAATTCACGCATATGCAAGCTACTTAAAGCCCAAGGATGATATAGTTATTTCAGGATTAGCAACTTCTGCTACGAATGAATTTGCCGAAGGCATCTTAGGTGGTTCAATAGCAATACCTTTAGCCGTTGCCTTCTTTGGAGTTACAGTAACTACTCAGATGGCTCAAGGCGGCGCTTTTGATCTTGGATTTGCAGCAATGCCTCTTGTCTTCGAAAAAATTCCTTACGGAGAATTTTTCGGTTTCTTGTGGTTCTTACTTCTTTTCTTTGCCGGAGTTACTTCATCTGTAGCAATGGGTCAACAAGTAATGGCATTCCTCGAAGATGAATTTGGTTTCAGCAGAAAAAAATCTACGCTCACATTAGGAATTTTTACATTTATCGCAATTCAGTTTGTAATTTTCTTTCTCAAGTTCGGTTATCTTGATGAGCTTGATTACTGGGCAGGAACATTTGGGTTAGTTGTCTTCGCATTAATTGAGTCTGTTATTTTTATGTGGGTCTTTGGTGCCGATAAGGCATGGTTAGAAATGAATACGGGAGGAGATATAAAAATTCCCGGAATCTTCTATTATATAATGAAATATATTACTCCGACACTTCTTTTAGTTGTAATGATTTGGTGGTTTGTAAATGACGCGATCCCCATTTTTATGATGCACAATGTACCGGCACAAAATGTTCCGTATATCTGGGGTGCAAGAATATTTATGCTGTCGATGCTTTGCCTGCTCTTCTTTCTAATTCATAAAGCATGGAAGAGCAAGGAGAAAGAAAATTTAGCTTAAAAAATGAGGTTGTCTTTTATATAAAATAATTTTCTTATGAGTATTGGTGACTTTGCGGCGGATAGAAACCAAATATTGCCACTAAGCCGCGAAGTTATAACTATTGACTTCTGAGATAACTATTTTTTTAAGTATAGATAAATCACTTGAACAGATAGATGGGGTCGTTTTGTAAAATCAAAAAATGGAACGCAGATTTTTTATGATAATTATGATTTTCGCTGATAATCAAATCTTAACAAATCATAATAATCAGTGTTATCAGCGTTCTATTTTTTAGTTGGTTAGTAATGTTTTTTAATATTTTTTTTATCCAAAAAATGTGCTGGCTACATCAAGTAATTTCATATCGAGAGTCTTTAACTCTCCTATTGCCTCATCAAGACGAGCAGCGACAATATCTGTACCTTTAAGTGCAGACATGAATCCCCATTGACCATTTTCAACAAGCTCTGCAGCGAATACACCAAAGCGGGTTCCTAAAACTCTATCAAAAGCCGAAGGTGTTCCTCCACGCTGGATGTGTCCGAGTATAGTAGCTCTTGTTTCAAATCCTGTTCTCTTCTCAATTTCTTCCGCAAGTACATTGCCGATTCCACCAAGTTTAACATGACCAAATGAATCGGTTTTCATACTGCTTAATATGAAAGATCCATCTTTATCAGTCGTTTCATCGGTAAGAAGTTTTGCGCCTTCGGAGGCGACAACAATGCTGAAGCTCTTACCGCCTGCATGTCTATTTTTTAAAGTTTCGCAGACTTCCTCAATCTTAAACGGCTTTTCAGGAACCAAAATGATATCGGCACCTCCTGCCATTCCGGAATAAATTGCAATCCATCCGGCGTGTCTTCCCATCACCTCAACTACAATAACTCTGTTGTGAGATTCCGCAGTAGTATGAAGTCTATCAATCGCCTCAGTGGCAACATTAACAGCAGTATCAAAACCAAAAGTAAAATCCGTTGCATTGATATCATTATCAATTGTCTTTGGAACGCCAACAACTTTAACTCCGGCTTTAACTAATTTTGCTGCAATGCCAAGAGTATCTTCCCCGCCTATAGCAACCAGCGCTTCTATACCATTATCTTTCATATTTTTGATGACTGTTGCTTCGCCATCTTTAATTTTATATATGTTGGTTCTTGATGTTGCCAGGATTGTTCCGCCGCGATGAAGAATACCAGAAACCGAATTTCTATCCAAAGGTTCGAAGTTACAATCAAGCAATCCCTTCCACCCTTCTCTAATTCCGGTTACTTGATGATTGTTAGCAATAAGTTTTCTTACAACCGCACGAATAACGGCATTTAATCCTGGTGCATCTCCACCGCCGGTTAAAACTCCAACATTCATTTTTTCCACTCCGAATCTTGATTATATTAATTTTAAGTTAGCGAACTTAGTCAATAGTTGTTTTGTACCTGCTCCTTCAAAAGCGATTGTAACTCTTTGCATATCTCCCGTACCAATGATTTGCAAAATCTTGCCTACACCAAATACCGCATGAGTAACACGACTTCCTACTCGTAATGACCGGCGTTCTTGATCATATTCATCATACCCTTCCTGATAATATTCATCATAAAAAGTTTTCTTTTTTCTGCCAGCTTTTCTGTTGGAGGTACCGTTCAATTCTTCATAAGTAGATTCATCAAGTTCATCAAGAAATCGTGACTTGCTTTGATAGGCGACCTCTCCAAAACGGTAACGCGAACGCGCATAGGTTAAAAAAACTTTTTCCCTGGCGCGGGTAACGGCAACATAAAATAATCTCCGCTCTTCTTCCAATTTTGAATCATCGTCAAATTTTTGGCTTAGGGGAAAGATATCTTCTTCACAACCTGTGACAAAAACAATCGGGAATTCTAATCCTTTCGCACTGTGAATTGTCATCATGGTAACTGAATTTACTTTTTCGTCGTACTGATCGACACCCGCAATCAATGAGACCTCCGATAGAAAATCATCCAAAGATGCTGAAGGATTCGATTTGCTGAATTCGTGGACTGCCGAGATGAGTTCCTGAATATTGTCGTAGCGTGCTAATGATTCCTGAGTTCCCTCTTCTTTGTAAATTTTGAGAACTCCGAGCTCATCTATCAGAGCGGCTGTAAGTTCGCCCGGTGAAAGCTTGCTCTTAAGATCACTATATTTATCAAGCAATTGTTTGAATTGCTTAACATTTTTTTGAATTCTCTCTTTGACTTCTATAACTTCAAAAACGCGCGCCATTGTTGTGAATAGAGAAATTTCGAGTTTACGCGCAAAGGCTATCATCTTGGAAATAGATGTGTTTCCTATTCCCCGTTGCGGAAAATTCATAATGCGTAATAAACTTTCTTCATCATTCTCATTTGATAACATGCGAAGATACGCAATTACGTCCTTCACTTCTTTTCTTCTATAGAATTCCACTCCGCCTACAATCTTGTAAGGAATTTTTTCTCTGCGGAGAGCATCTTCAAGCGCTCTTGATTGTGAATTGATTCTGTAAAAAATTGCGATATCATTCAACGAAAGTTTACGTGTTGTAATTTCCTTTTTGATTCTTTTCGATATCTGGAATGCCTCATCTTTCTCGTCAGACGCACGCATAATGGTTAGCTCTTCGCCGTCATTATTCTGAGTCCAAAGAGTTTTTTGAATTTGTCCGGTATTATTTTTAATAACCGAGTCAGCCGCTGCAAGAATCATTTTGGTTGACCGGTAATTTTGCTCAAGTCGGAATATTTTTGACCCCTTAAAATCTTTTTTGAAATTGAGCATGTTCTTAATTTCTGCACCGCGCCAGCTGTAAATACTTTGCGCGTCATCGCCTACAACACACACTTTATCTTTAAGCGGACTCAACATTTTTAATAGCTCATACTGTGCTTTGTTCGTATCCTGATATTCATCAACTAAAACATATTTGAACATTTTTTTGTATTTACTCAAAACTTTTTCATGATTAGAAAAGAGCTCAATCGGTTTAAGGAGAAGATCATCAAAATCCATAGAATTATTTTCAAAAAGGCGTTTATTATATTCGGAATAAATCTCACCCAATTTTCTATCCAAAGAAGTCGTAGCAATGTTTTTTGAATACTCTTCCGGTGAAATCATCTGGTTCTTCATAAAACTTATTTTATGCTGAACTCCGTTAGGCGATAGATTTTCGAGATTAATGTTAAGATTAGACATGATATTGCTTACAAGAGACTGAGAATCTTCACGATCATAAATTGAATAATTTGGACGGTATTTCAATTTATCCGATTCAATTCTCAATATTCGTGCAAAAATTGAATGAAAAGTACCCATCCAAAGTTTTTCGGCTTTTTTGCCAATAAGCCCTTTAATCCGCTCCTTCATCTCCTTTGCCGCTTTATTAGTGAATGTAAGCGCCAGGATCTCGGAAGGATCATACCCTTTTTCTTCGATTAAATACGCAATTTTGTGCATTAAAACGCGTGTTTTGCCAGATCCCGCTCCTGCAACTATCATATGAGGACCTGAGTTAAATTCCACAGCTTCGCGCTGTTTGTCATTAAGTTGATTTAGTATTTTCATAGAGTGGTTTTTTTTTTGTCGGCAAATATACAAAAAAATGAGGAGATTTTTCAATTTAATTTGAAAAGAGTTTTAACGGTAATATAAAAGATGTTTTGTCAACACGATCACTTTCACTTCAAGCTCCCGTGCTTGTTGCAGAACTCGAATTGTGTCACTTCGAATCCCGTAAGGCGGGATGAGAAGTCTTAAATTTTTCAAAATGGATTCCTCACCCGGCTGAAGTCGGATTCGGAATGACAATTTGATGGTGTGCAACACGCTCTCCCGGCAGAGTGTGTTGCAGAAGTCGGTAAGCAACCTTCGAGGCAGGTCGTCATGTATAAACTCCGTGAAGTGATCTAATTGTAGAATTAGAGGATAGTGATTGCGTCATCCTGCTAAGGCAGGATTCGCAATGACAAATTAAAAGTTTCTCCCTCATAACAGGAAACGAAGTGACGATGTAATTTCTTAAATTGAATTATATCAGACTAACAGTTTTCCGTTTTTCATAATCATTTTACCGTCGAAATAGACAGTCGGTTTTTTGACTACTCCATCAAGATGGATCGGAATATCAACCGTCCCACCCATAGATTTGTTATCGCCAAGTGCAATATGAATTGTCCCCATCACTTTTTCATCTTCAAGCAAAACGCCGCTTAGCTTAGCTTTGTAGTTAGTGCCAATTCCGAACTCGGCAATATTGCGGGCAAGCTCACCATACTTGTTTAGTGTAGCGTCAAGTTTTTTAGCTTGTACTCCTCCGGAAATATTAATTGCGAAACCATCTTTCACCTCAATGCGTATTGGTTTTCCTTTGACTACACCGAGACCCGCCATAGAGCCGTCAACAAAAAACACACCGCTAGATTTTCCTTCAAGCGGCGCAATGTACGCTTCACCGGTAGGAAGATTTCCGCTCTCCCCTTTCTTGTGAAAGAGTCCTTTACTTGGTAATGCTTTTCTTCCGGTTATATCCATTGTTATATCCGTTCCGATTGCGGTAGTTACACGAACGCTGTTAACATCATTCAGGATTTCTTGCAGTTTTATTGTGAGCGCTGCAATTCTTTTATAATCGGCATTCAAGCCACGAATCATGATCTCTTCTGTTATACCGGGAAATGTTGCAATACGAGCACCAAGTGCAGATGCATTCCTGCGAGCATTTGTATGTGTTAACGATTTAGCCGTTGGACAGAGAACAACATCAAACATTTTCATTAATTCGGCAATCTGATTCATCGGTTCCTGACCGTGCATTTCGCGCGATTTCATCTCGACAAAAAGAGAATTGTGACCAAGCCGTTTGGCATTTTGAAAAAGTGAATAACCAATTTTCTTTTTAAATTCGTCTGTGATAATTAAGACAGATTCATTTGTCTGTGCACCCATGCAATCCCGTATTGCAATGATTGAAGCTTTGTCAAGTTTTGTGAGTTTCATATTAAACTTCTCTTATAATGGAAAACCAACATTTAGTTGAATTGTAGTGCTAAATCCGCCTCCCGGTATGGAATTGTTTATGAACAACTCATTACCCAAAGAATCTGTTCTTTTTAAACTTTCTACTTTAAGAAAATTATAACCGGCTGTTCCCTCAATACTGATATAATCCGGCACAAGATGAAGTATCAATCCGGAACCTACAAAGTAACCGATCTGAGTTTTATCTAAATTATATTTTGCATCCGAAAACGGAACATTGTCTTTATAATATTCGGAAGTAAAACCTCCAGTATAAAATTTAACATTACCCTCGAGGATTTTCCAATCCAAAATCCAAAAAAGATTTACTCCGAAGTCAATTCCAACTCCCCAATGATTCAGAGAGAGGTTATAATTTGTTGTAAAGGTAGAACCGCCCGAAATCTCTTTTACGGAATGTTCTTCTTTAAGAAATTGATAGTATCCTTTAGCGGTTATAAATATTTTCTCAAACTTTGCCCGAAATAAATTGGCGCCTACTCTATAACCTGTTCCCTTCTCGAATTTGCTAGTATTCGCAAATGTAACTATTGTATTTCCAGCGAGGGCAATATCAAGGTAATTATTTATGCCGCTTGCATCGTAAGACTCTTGAGAAAATCCGGCATAGAATCCGCTTAAACCCAGACAGCCGAAGCCAAATGTCTGCGCTTGGATATTCGAAGAGACCCAAAAAAGTAATACTGTTGCGAAGCAACATTTAATAGGAGTAAATTTCATTTAGTATTGTTACCCATGTTGAGAGCAATTTACAAAAAATTATTTTGTTTCGGAGATTCCTTTTTCTAAACCATGACCATGAATTCCTAATTCGCTACGTCTCAGCAGGAATGCGAAGAGTAAACCGAGAAATCCGAGTGAAGAAAATATCCACATTCCCATTGTGTAACCGCCGCTAAAATCGTTTGCCCAACCGATCATAAAATTAAAGAGCGCGAGACCAATATTTTGAATCATAGTCATCAGTCCATAAGCTGTTCCAAGCTTTGCTTCATCAACAATTATTGCAACACTTGGCCACATCACTGCGGGAATTAAGGAAAATGCAATTCCCATTAGTGCCATTGGGACGTAGAGTGAGACCTCTGTATAGGCCATTAACAAATAAACCGGGATAAGAAGCATGGAGCCAAACATCATAAGTAGAGAACGTTTACCAATATAATCAGCCATCAATCCAAAAAGCGGAGTTAGAACCATTGCAGATAGGGTTAACATACTTGAAAGAAAGCCTCCCATTTCCCGTGAGGTTCCGTGAGTCTCCATGAAAAATTTAACCGCAAAAGTCTGGAACGGAAAAATTCCGGAATAAAACGTAACGCATAACAGAACAACGAACCAGTATGAGGTGGAGAAACTGAAAATTTCTTTGAGAATAATTTTATCTTGCTTGGGTACAGGGCGCAAAGAATAATTTTTTTCAGAATAGGCATCCATTCCCCAATAAATAATCACAGCCGCAATTGAAATTACTCCAGCCGCAACAGAAATCAACAATGGCGTTTGCCAGTGCTCATAAAATGATGTTGCCCAGCTTGGAGAATTAAGTGCCGCAAAAGAGCCAAGACGCGCCAGAGTTAAATTCAATCCGAACGCAAATGAAAGTTGCTTTCCTTTAAACCATCTGCCTATAACAGTTGTAACGGCTACAATCATAGATTCAGCTCCAAGTCCAAATACAAGACGACCTATTGCCATCATAGTTAAATCACTAAATGAAGCGGTTATTATTGCACCCAGCAGGCACAACAAAGTAAAAATAAAAGTAGAGATTCGTGTACCAATCTTATCTATTATTATTCCACCTATAAGCACCATAAAAACATTTGGGACACTATAAATGCCTTGCAGCAATCCAATATTTGCATCAGAAAATTTGAGCTGTTTTGAAAGAAGGTCTGCAAGCGGACTTATGCTATCATAGATGTAATAGTTGCCAAACATTGCAAGACTAACAAAGAATAGTATTCCCCATCTGAAGAAGGTGTTGGGTTCAGGCTTTTGTAGGATTTGTTTTTCCATGAAGTCTCTTTTGATTCATGATCATGAACTTGGTCATAATCCTGCTCTCCTTAAAAAGAAGAGCAAGATCACGAGCAAGAAATATGTTTTTTAGTTTGTAGGTATGTTCTTCAATACAGTTGAAAGTAAATTCCAGAATTTATCCACAGTACTAATTAGAATTTTTTCATCCGGAGAGTGAACATCCATGAGTGTAGGACCGAATGAAATCATATCCATATCGGGATAACGTTCTTTAATTATTCCGCATTCTAAACCCGCATGAATTGCTTTTACTGCCGGTTCATTTCCGTACATTTTTTGATAAACATTTTTCATTGTACCAAGCACCGGAGAGTGAATATCAGGTTTCCATCCGGGGTAACCATCACCTTGAACTACTTCTGCTTTTGCCAATTTGAATAATGCGGCAATGGCATTTGAGATATCATGCTTTTCAGATTCAACCGAGCTTCGCTGACTCAAAGTTACTTCAACAGCTTTACCTTTCGTAACTACAACAGCAAGATTAGTAGATGTCTCAACCAAACCCGGAATATCAGCGCTCATTTTTATCACACCGTTAGGAACCGCGTAAAGTGCATCAATCATATTTTTAGTTGTTGCTTTATCCATTACTTTGGACTTCGATTTCGTCTCAGAAGCAGTAACATTTAAGGTTGGTTCAACAGAGGCAAGTTCTGACTGTACAATTTTATTATATCTTTCAACATAGGCTAGAATATCGGCAGCAAACTTTTTAGCTACACGAATAATCGCAAATGTCTCGCGTGGAATTGCATTATGTTTACTTCCGCCATTGATACTTACAAGACGAATGCCGAATGTATAATTTAGTTCGTGAAGTAAGCGTGCGATTAATTTAATTGCGTTACCGCGACCGGTGTTAATATCTAAACCGCTGTGCCCGCCTTTCAAACCAGCAATTTTGATTTCAAATGCTGTTGTATTTGCCGGAACATCATTCAAATTAAATTTGAATTTCACAAAAGTATTTTGTCCGCCGGCGCAGCCTATATATAGTGCTCCATCCTCTTCGGAATCTAAATTCATCAATATTTTTCCGTTTAGAAACCCCGGTTTAAGAGCTTGTGCACCGAATAATCCTGTCTCTTCATCAAGCGTAAACAATGCTTCAATAGGACCGTGCTCAAGATCTTTCGATTCCATAATTGCAAGAGCTGCTGCAACGCCTATTCCGTTATCAGCACCAAGAGTTGTTCCCTTAGCTTTTACCCAGTCGCCATCAACATAACATTGAATGGGATCTTTATCAAAATCATGAGTTACATCTGAATTTTTTTCGGCAACCATATCTATATGGCACTGCAAAACAATAGGTATCAAATTTTCGTTACCCGGAGTAGCCGCTTTACGAACCACAACATTTCCAAATTCGTCTCGTGCGCTTTCCAAATTGTTTGCCTTTGCAAATGAAACTATATACTGTGCAAGTTTCTCTTCCTTTTTTGAAGGATGTGGAATTTTGCATATTTCCTCAAAATGATTCCACAATAATTCTGGTTTTAAGTGACCTAATTTTTCTCCCATCATTTCTCTCCTTTTATTTCTTGGAACGTAATAAATCTTTGTTCATAAAGTGTAGTTAAATATTTGGTTAGCCGCTCTTCAACCGGGTCAATTTTATCTCCGAATTTTTGAACCAGCTCTGAGGCAATCTCTGAAACTTTTTTCTTACCATCAATAGCAAGCCATGAAGCAGAGCCAATTTCATCTAATTTTAATTTGATAACCGGAGATTTGAGCATCGGTTCAAAATACTTTTTAGCAAAACTGTTTGTTACCTTCGGGATAAGTATTGTCACAAAATTATTTTCATCAACTTCCTCATTCAGGACTCTAACCGGAGTTACTTCAAGATAATTAGCATTTTTTAATTTTGCCCTACGTTGAAAAAAATTCATTTAGCAATCCTTATGGTTTATAATTCTGAGGAACTCCCCATACCGATGCATTGGTATTAAGGAGAATCTAAAAAATACTTTTGGTTAGAGATTCTGACCCCGCCTTGCGGCGGGGTCAGAATAAATTATTTTACATCGATACTGCTGGTGGTGCCGGGTCTTCCGGTTTACCTGCATTCTTTAATGGTATTGAGATCAGGATGTAAGCAAGTACAGCAAAGACTGCAAGACTAATCATAAAAGTTGGATTCTCGAAAAATGAGAAAATCTCAGAAGCTTTTTTCTCGGTAGCGAAAACAATTCCAGCAAAAAGTAATCCGGTAAGAGCTTCACCGGCAATTAAACCGCTCGCAAGAAGCACTCCGTTATTTTCAGTACGGATTTTTTGTGCTTCATTAAATTTTCTTTTTTCAGCTACTTTATCGACGATTCCTTTTATCAATCCACCAATAAAAATTGCAAAAGTAGTTTCTAAAGAGAGATACATTCCAACGCTAACTAGCATCGGACTTTTAACTCCCATCAGTACGAAACCAAATGCCATAACCATACCAACAATTATCAAGGGCCAAGCCATTTTACCGGCAACAATTCCTTGTGAAAGCATAGCCATTAATCCAGCTTGGGGAGCGGGTAAATTTTTACCTCCAAAACCTGTTCCGCCAATTTTTAGATCAGCTTCATTCAAAACAAAAAGAGGTATGAACATTACAGCCGCTGCAAGAGCAACACCAATTAAATCTCCAAGCTGCATCTTCCAGGGAGTACCGCCAAGTATATGTCCAACCTTCAAATCTTGAAGCATCTCGCCTGCAACAGCGGAAGAAACGCAAACAACAGCTGCAACCGCCAGAACAGCCGCCACACCTTCATCACCTTTCATTCCAAGGGCAACCATCAAAATTGCGGCTATAACTAATGTTGAAAGTGTTAACCCGCTGATAGGATTATTTGATGAACCGATAAGTCCAACCAGATAACCGGAAACTGCCGCAAAGAAAAATCCGGCAATAATCATAACAAATGTAGCAACTAAAGCAGCGGCAAAATCTTGAGCAAAGAAATAATAAATAAAGAAAGTCATAATGGAGGCAAAACCAATTCCGCCAAGCACCCATAGAAACGGTAAATCTTTTTCTGTTCTTTCAGTTTCTGTTTTAGAGGTAGCAGCTTTCTTTACATCACCAATCGCTCTGCCAATTCCGGTAGCCAGGCTTTTTCTCATTCTAAATAATGTAAAACCGGCGCCTGTTAACATTCCACCGATTGCTATCGGTCGTACCAGATAGTACCAAATATTTTTAGCAGTATCAATTACCTCTCCTTCAGTCATCTTTTCAACGCCAAGTTGAGGACCGAGGAAATAAAAAAGTATTGGCACAAATAATCCCCATGCTAACAATCCACCGCTGAAGTTTAGAGAAGCAAGTTTTGGACCTATAATGTAACCAACACCAATAAATGCGGGACTCACACCAGGTGAACTTAATAACATTCCGCCCTGAACTTTTGCTTGAGGAATTACAGAGGGATCGGCAGCAATTGCTGCTTGATTACGCGAAAAGAATATTGTGTTGTTTGCAAACCCAATAAATTTTTCCCACGAAGCGGCAAAAAATTTGAATTGTTTTAATATTTCTATGAAAGCTCCAATTGCCATCGTTTGAAATAAAAACTTTGCACCGGAACCGCCGGCTCTTCCTGCTTTATGAATTTCTGAAGCAGCTACTGATTCTGGGAATGGTAACTCAGCATCTTCAACCATCACTTTTCGTAATAGTGCAACAAACATAATTCCAAGCACACCGCCGGCAAACATAATTGCCGAGGCTTGTAAATAATGCTCGAATGAACTGAAATCTGTTGCCCACAAACCTGAAATATAAAATGCGGGAATTGTGAAGATAGCACCGGCGGCAACCGATTCTCCGATTGAACCGACAGTTCTTACAAAATTTTCTTCTAGAATAGTTCCTTTCATAAGTTTCAACAACGCCATTCCAATTACTGCAGCTGGATAAGTAGCGGCTATTGTCATACCGGCTTTCAAACCGAGATATGCGTTAGCGGCACCAAGTACGACAGCCATTATAAGTCCAATTAGAAGTGCGCGGACGGTGAATTCAGCCATGTTCGTTTCTGTAGAAACAAATGGAACGTGTTTCCTTTGTTCCGCCATGTTTTTTCTCCTGTAAGTAGTGAGTGATTTTATTTTTTGAGTTTACTAACTGTCCGATAATTCCTCGGCTAATATAAATATGTATCCTTAGCAGAGCAAACAGAAAGTGTAAGCATTAGTTCGTCCAGATATGCTATAAGATCGTTTTTGGGAGGGCATGTCTATATTAGCTGCGGATGAGCTTTTGAAAACGGACAGTATTTCTATCAGTCATATCAATAGCTCATTTCATTAGGATGAGTTTCTTTGTCGCAATATAATTAGAGGCTTTCATTCGATAAAAATATAAACCACTGGAGATGCTACTTCCATCAAGTTTTATCTCATGTTTCCCGGCAGCTCTTTCTCCGTTCACTAGAATAGCTATCTCTCTCCCCAATAGATCAAATATTTTCAACTCAACATGTCCCTCTTTTGGTATCTGGTAACTAATAGTTGTAACAGGATTAAATGGATTAGGATAATTCTGTTCCAGATTAAAATTGTAAACCATGTGTTCTGTTTCATTTACCGAAACTTTTACGGAATTAAAATAATCGATTGCTTTTGTTATGACACCATTAAATGATTTATCGTCAGCCGTTGATTCCAGAGGAAATGCGAGATAGATTAATCTACTACTAAATGTTGAATTACCAAAATAACCGGTATATTCTACACCGGCTCCTTTACCATTCGCATATTGCATACAGAGTTTGCCTTCGTTCTGAGATGCAATTTCATCAGGATAATCCTCTTCGTATGTTTGACCAAAGTTTACGGTGCAATTATTTAATGACCCGCTAACAACTCCTTGAGCTGAAGATGCCCCGGCATCATCAGAAATATATCTCGCTTTTAAATAATTGTTATAAAAACTCTTATCCTGACTATCACCCTTGAAATCAAGGTCCCAGCCGATTTCACTACCTGATACGAATAAATTTCCTCCATCGTTCAAATAGTTTTTAACTAACTGCTGCTCTGCAGAATTAAATGTTTCATTAATTGTGCTTTCATCGCCTAATATCCAAAATATATAATTGTAATCTCCCAGTTTATAATTGCCGTTTTGCAATTCAGAATTTTTAATAGAGATAAAATCTATCTTCATAATTCCAAGAGCTTTACCATATTTTGTAACGAATGAATGCCCTGCACCTTGCCAGCTTCCAACTTCCCTTTCAAACCCATCAACAATAAGTGCTTTCTTGGTAGAAGCATAAGAACTCATACCCAATACATTCGACCAGTTACTTTCAGAAAAATTAGGGGAATCATTTTTTACGCTAGATACTCTATAGAAACTAATAGCATGGTTAATACTGATTTCTGCTGTAGTTGATTTACAACTATTTTCATCTAAAATCATATTCCAGGTATTTCCATCCGTAGAATTATAAACTCTGTAACCTAAAATATTAGCTGTATCACACCGCCATTTTATTCTAACTAAATTTTCTGTTACCATTTCTGTGCTTAATAGTTCTGGCTGTTGTGAATTATAATTATCCTCCATGCCGTTATAGTATCGAGGTGTATAATTTTCAAGATCTTTAGCAGAAAATGACCAATAAGAAACATCCCAATTTCGCCCGGCAGCTTCTGCAACTTTAAAACTACCATTTGAATTTCGTTTTACAAACAAACGGACGTGACCAACTCTGTGAATAGCATCTCCGGGTTTTAGGTTTTCCCAGCTGCTATATTGTGTAGTAATACCGGGCATGTAGGCAGTCGAAGAATGGTAACTTAACTGCCAGCAACGGCTAACATAACCGGAACAATCAACACCTAAAGCATAAGATGAAACACCGCTTGTTATTATATCTCCGGCATACTTACCATTTTCTAATCCGGCATCGAACTGTGCGATTGTATTAAATCCTCCCCATTTATAAGGTACTCTTGCGTTGGCTCCAATAATCAACCAACCTGGAGTGCGCACAACATCGCCATCAGGCGCCTTCACATCACTCACTGCTAAATTATTTGCTTTACACTCATACTGGTGTAAAACGTACGTTTCTGCAATTTGCAATGCTTTTGTTCTACTTGTTTTGCTTACTATACTTTTATTTATGCTCTGCGTTTGAGTTACAACTTCATCTGTCGGAGTGAATTCGTTGTAATGGAGTCTATAATTAAATTCATTTGAGTAATAAATCTTATTTTGACTCTTAACAGTTAAGTTCTTCCACTTAACAATTTGTACTTTTTCTTTAAATGATATTAGGTGATACAAATTTCCAGATGCATCTATTTGTAAATCTTTGATTGTGTAAAGATATTTTATATTCGGAAGTACTAATTGTGACAAGATCTCACCATCTTTTGAAACGGTGTAAACTTCTCTCTCTATGTTAAGCGGGATTTCAGAAATATACTTTTCTACCAGAATAAAATAATTTCCATTTTTATCAATTCCGATCAAATCAGCACATGCTAAGTTGGAAGGGAAACTAAGAGTAATTCTATCCTTAACATTCTTTAAGCTGAATTCTACTATTAATTCATTTTTATTTGGCACAATAATTTTAATCTCTTCTCCAGCAGTACCTATAATATCTCCGCCATCATCCCTCAAGAATGAATTCCCATTACGAAAATTCTTTTTATAAGTAATGGTTTCTTTGACAGTTGATTCAGAAGCACCTTTATTCAAGCGAAGATTACTCGTATTGAAACCGGCGGCGAAATCTTTTTCTTGATAAAGAGATCCCGATTCTTGATAATAACTTTTTCCGGTGTATTTAAATATAGAGTTGCTGCTAAAAGAGGAGAAATAGATTACATCGTTTTCAACATCAAATGAGGCAATTGAATAGATGCCGGAATTATCTATTCGTATCGGAAATGGAAGATTGTTATAGTATTCTTCATATATAATCTCTTGTGAATATATTGTACTTGCAAAAAACATCACAACAAAAAAACGGAATAATCTATTCATATGTTTGTCCAACTATTTATGGAATATAAATCTCCGTAAGAGATATAATTTTATTATTAATGATTTTTACTTCATACGGAGATTTGAGAAATCTTGCCTGCTTGGAATTTTCAATTTTACTTAAAAGATCCTTTAGAGTAATTGATTGTTTGAAATTGTAATTCCCTTCGGCATCATAGCTAAACGTCTGCAAAATTACTTTAACACTATCGGAAAGTTCGAAATCTTCAATCATTATTTTCTTATTTACATAACAAAATTTATCCGGAAGTTCTATTACTTGAGGATAAGTGACTTTCGGATCTAAATCGCTGGTCTTAATGTGGTCAATAAAATCAACAGTAACATAGTTCTTATCTTTTCTATTAAAGCTCTTAACGAAGCATAATTTATTTAATACTTGCAAACGCACTTCCTCCTTTACCTCTATGGTTTTCATGTTCTCTTGTTTGCATGATGCCAACAAGAACATAATGGAGGTTATTAATAGCAAGGATTTTTTCATTTTTATCTTCAACCACAACTTAAATAGATAATTTGAAACGAAGCATATGTTAATCGTCAGATACCAAATTAATTAATTTACTCTGCTTGACAGATAATATTCATGTCAACAATCTTTATAAAAAACCACCATTATTAATAATATAACCTATGTAACACAAAAGATGAGCCACCAAGGCTCAAAGACGCAAATAATTAAAATAAAATATTTGTTGAGTCGAATACTTTGTGTTTCTTAATGCCTTGGTGTCTTTGCGGCAATTATTGAAACCAATGACGTAAAATCATTAGATTAATTTATTAGCCCACGCGCCCTTCTAAAAGACAATTCCAACAGAAAAATAGTGTACGCCTTTTAATCTGCCGAAATCTTGATATGCGTAATCAACTTTAGCTTTGACTAAATCGAAAATCCGATAGTTAAGACCAAAGCCAAGCGTTAATCCTTTTTCAGAATCTTTTTCGAATAAAGAATTATAGCCGGCTCTTAGATGAATAGTTTCATTCCACGCATATTCCATTCCGGCATTTAAATACTCTGTATTATCGTTTGGATGAATTGCGTCAACTCCAAGGGTCAATCTTGAACTTTCACCTTTAATTACATCTGCAGAGATACCAAATCTAAAAATTAATGGAAGATCGAATTTGTCGAGTTCAACATTCGAATTAATCAAATTCTCGTTGCCGGCTCCGGAAGAATATACTACTGTTGCGTCTCTTCCCGATAGCTGCATTTTAGTACCGAAATTTGAAATGCTGGAGGCAATTCTGAGTTCATTTAATATAGGTATTTTATAAAGTGTACCAATATCTATTGCAAATCCGGTAGAATTCATATGCCAGAGATTCTCGCTTATATACTTTACGTTAAACCCGATTGTAAAATTTGTTGTTAGATACCTTGAGTAGTTCAATCCCATTATCAAAGTATTGTAAGTAAAAAACTCACCTGTCCCTTCAGGATTCTCAATGGTTCTAACTTTCATTTCATCCATCGAGAGAACCGATACAAAAGCGCCAACTGTTCCTACGCCGGATAGAGTAGTCGCTAAAGCGGCATAGTCATAACTTATATCGGAGAAAAGAGAAGTGTGATTAAAAAATGCTTCATTTGTATTTATGTTTGCCGTACCACTCGGATTCCAATATACGGCAGTTATATCGTCTGCAATTGCTGTAAACGCACCGCCCATTCCAATTGCACGCGGACCGACATTAAATTTAAGGACTTGTGCCGCGGTTGTTCCGGTTTTAGTAGTCTGTGCAAATCCATCAAAGGTAAAAAACAGTACTAATAAAATGCTAAATAAAAAAAGTAATTTTTTCATAAAACCTCCTGCATTACTTAATTAGGGCAAACTTGATTAACTTTTCACCAATTTCCGGTGCATCTATGTGCGCCAGATAAACACCATAAGCAACACTGAATCCATCCCGGTTCAAGAGGTTCCAAAATTCTCTGCCGTTGTTAACGCCGGTATCATGTTCTAAAGTTGTTACAAGCTCACCGCTTAAAGTAAATATTCTTATAGTGCACTTCGTAGGAAGGTTTTCAAAATAAATTCTCCGTTCACCACGGTTTTGCCCTGATAATTTATTAGCTGGTTCGATCTCATTTGTCCCGACATAAGGATTCGGTACAACATATATATTATCGAGTCTGTTTGTTGCTTCTGCATTATCAATAAATCCCGCTTTTGTTTGAAGAGTAAAAACATCTTTAGAAGTGAAAGGTCTCCTGGTATAAATTAACAGCGCATCACCCGGTCCAGGAACTTTTGTGGGTAAAGTCGGTGAAGCAGAAACCACTAAACTCCAGGAAATCTGGGCTCCTTGTCCTCCGGGTGAACCCGTTTTATAGAAGACTATTTCTTCTCCCACTGTCCATGATGAATCGTTGGAAGCAGCTAACTCTTGCAGATTTGTAACTACTACTATCGGGATGCCGGAAGTTACATCTTCAACCTTATACTTAACCGGAATATCAATGAATCCTTTTCCGACAACAAATTTCTTTGCAGTTGAAATATTTTTATCTGAGAAAGTGACTATGTAATCTGCGGGTTCTGCTTTTGGGCTACCGGCGGATCTTAAGTAAAATTTGAAAGGTAAATTAATATTTGAAGACCACTTTGATTTAGTTTCGTCGAAGATGAGTGCCGGATTATCTTTTGCCTTTATTAAAATGCCATCAAATACCGGATTAGAATCTTCCCCGCTTAATGCCTGACTTTGATAGATACCAAAATTTCTATAAGTAATAAAATATTCTGTTGCCTCAAGCATAGAACTTTTATCAGTTCTTTTTATGCTTCCTCTCTCAAGGTTCAATTCGTAGTCGAGACCGCTCTTAAATACTTTTCCGGACTTGTCTGTTACCTGTAAAGAAGTATCATTAATTAAATGACCCTTTGAAAGATTTGCAAATTTAGTTCCGTACAAATAGAAAGATTCCTTTGTAGTTTTTTCACCTGTTACAGAATAATTTTTAGCGATTGTGGCTTTACCTGCCGAGTACAAAGTATCTTTAAATGTAAGAGTATATTTATCTCCTTTAACATCAAGATCATTTATGATTTTAAAATTCATTTCTCCATTTGCAATTCCACTATTATGCAGCACATCGGTAGAATTAATTCTTGGGCGATTGTAACCACCTGCTCTTGGTCCAGGAATTACTTGTACTGTGTTATCATCAAAAACTAACTTGCCCGTAATCGGGTCAGAAGAAATCTTCTTAGTTGTTTCGGACGGTGGAATGCCGAGTGAATCACCATGGTCGTAAGCAACAACGGCATAATAATAAGTTTGACCGTTCCTTACTTGGTTGGAATCAACAAACGTATGGACTAATCCGGAATTGTCTCCGAGATAGTACATTAATCCTCTTCCTAAATAAGGAACCGGATGATATCCTTTCCAATCATTTCGCAAATCCCATTTAGCCTCGAAGCCTTTCAAATCCTTCAATGGCTCATATAAAAATTTTGATCCCTTACCATCGGTAACTTTTTGAACATCTGCAAAATCTGGACGGGTACTTCTGTAAATTGCATAACCCTCAAAATCTTGTCCGGTGATAGGGTCAATGCTTTTTTCCGAATTTGAGTCCCAAAATAATGTAACTTTTTTATCGTCCGGAATAGCGGTTACTTTTGGAAGACCCGGTGGTCTAAAGAATCGGTAATTCTTATTATAAATATCCTGAACAGTTTCAGCAGTAGTCAAAAGGTCATTTAGGTCTTCACCGAACAGAAACGCCATTGATATTCTTTTTGTTTCACCTGGTTTAAGAGAAATGTATCCGGAACTAAAAATGAAAACAATATCTTCATTTTGTGTTATCTCACTGAAACTTCCGGGTTTTGTTGCATTCCAAATCTCTTCATCATAAGCTATTCTCAAATCTGTAGCCCACTGAGAACTTTTAAAACTTGTCAAACCAATCTGATCGGCTTCATCTAAATCTGTATAGCCAAAATTCGGCTCACCGGGTTGTAGTGGATCCGGTCTACCGTCCGACAATCGATTTCCTAATGTTGGAATTCCATCTCTTTCACCGGCATCACCGGTATTTGGAATTCCATCTTTTCCTACATCATCGGTGTCCGGGTTCCAATCTCCATCTTCATCAATATTATTATCCTGCCTTTCATCAATTAATCCATCACCGTCATTATCAATACCATCATTAGGATTTCCGGGAGACTCCAGAAATTTGCAACCTAAAAATCCCAACTTTCTTCCGGCGTCACCTTTTCCATCTGGATCAAAAAAATAAACCATGTTGCGAGAATATAATGGAATTGATGTGTTGAAGGGTGAAATGAAAAGTCCATTATCATCTTTGTTGTCGGCACCGCCAATGTCGGGATCGCCATAAATACCAAACATAACGGTATCTAAGTTTTTATCGCTTACATTTGTTATTGACCAAACGAAAAAAATAGCATTGGAAGCTAATGAATTACTCCATTGAAAAGCTCTGCCATCAATTTGAACCCCTAATCCTTTTCGCGATTTATCATTTTTAAATGGGTAATAGCCGAACTCTTTGTTATCGCGGTCGTCCATTGCCCAGTAAGCTTCAAGATCAGCGTTATTCTCACCTTGAACAAGATAACCGGGCCATACATATTGACCAAATTTTTCATTATACCATTCTCTGGGCCAGCTATCCGGTTTACCATCACGGTCAGAATCGAAAGCCGGATTTGAGGCAATGTAATTTTGTGTGGGGTCCGCATAACCTGATAACGGCTGCCATTGCCATTTGAAGCCTGTTGCAGGATCAATTTCTCTTAAACCGGCTCTGTCATAATCATTCATAGCATCGGTAATAATATGTCTCCTAACACCGGCTGTATCAACAACAGACGCACCAACAATTGGGCAAAATTGGAAAATATATGGGGCGTCTCGCCAAATTAGATTTGTAATCTCCCTAATTCCTCCATAACCTGGAGCTATTCCGCCGTAGTTCTCAATCTCAACGGAAACATTGTTTCCATTCATAAAGAACGATTTTCGATCGGCATTACCTGTTGTTTTGAGTAAATTTTTTATGGAGTACTTTTCTGAATCGGAAGCTTTTACGTCTGCGTTGACGCGTGAATTTGATAACTTACTATCTAATAGATTTTTGACTGCCTGATGCTCAATGAGCCTTCTCTGCTTTACCGATTCCGATTGCGCAAAATTTGGTTCAATCAGAAGTGGTAAAGCATAAAGAATTAAGATAAGATACATTAATTTTATTTTCAGCATAGGTTACTCCATAAATTTCATTAGAACTCTAAAGTAAAACCAATTCTTACTTCTCTCGGAGATGAGTAATAATTAGGCCTGTTGAAATATTCAGTTGCAGATTTAATACCGGGATATTTTGTAGAGATTTGATTAGTAGCCTGAGGACCTCCCTTTGTTTCTTCCAAAGAATAAATAGCTCTGCCGGTATCATCATAAACGAACCGTTCATTTTGAGTATCAAATAAGTTGAATACTTTTAAAAATACTGTTACGGATGTGTTATCGGCAATTGAGAAGGATTTATCACATAATAGATCGGCATTTGCATAAAATGGTTTTCTACCGCTGTTCGACCTCAAATAAATCTGCTGCGCATAAAGTATAGGTGAATAAGGAAGTCCGGATGATAGAGAAGCTGTAATTGTAATATTCCAATCTTTGGTTCCACCAAATGAAATAACACCATTTAAGGTATGGGTCTGATCCCAAGTTAAAGGCACAGGAATTTTTTCGCTTTGCCTGCCGGATTGTAGATCAATAAAAAAAGCATCCGACCCGGTTTCATTTCCTTCGGCGACCTGGAAAGTATAATCCAGTGAGGCGCTGAAAAGATCATTGGGTAATTTTCTTTTAGTTAGAGAAAATGTAATTCCTTTTATATTGCCATAATCTTTGTTCACATATTTCTGATAAATGGAGTTACTGCTGATTCTAATTTGTTGAATAGCTAAAAGATCACGAACATCTTTGTAGAATCCGGTTATGTTAAACGCAAGTGATTCATTTAATTGCTGTTGTAATCCAATTTCGTAGGTAACGGTTTTTTCCGGGTTAAGATTTGCATTGCCGTATACCGGCGCTGCTGCTATATCCTCGAACTCCGGATTAGTATATAAATATCTATACGGCGGTAATTGAAAAAAATGACCGTAAGAAAAATGTATTATTCCCTGATCTGTGATAGGAAATGAAATACCAAGCCTCGGGCTGATAGTAAATTTTCCATCAGCTTTAGTAAGATTTGCTGTAGGCTTGAAGGGATCAGGAGCATAAACTGAATTGGCATTAAAATAATCTAATCTTAACCCTGCATTAAGAATCATACTATCAAATTCCATCTTATCCTGAAGATAACCGGAAAATTGTTTTGGAGAACGTGAATAAATATCTATTGAACCCTTTTGGTTAATAGGATCAGGAATAGTGGGAGTTAAATAATTATTTCTGTTTCTTAACACTTCAAAGAAAACAAAGTCCATTGTATCCCACTTACTTTTCAAACCAAACTTAACTTCATGCTGGTTTGTAATCTGACTTGTAATATCAAACTTTAGTTCCGAAGTGTAAGAACGCTGATAAAAATGCTGGGGCTGGGTGCCGCCTGAAATAAATGTGTAACTGCTATAACCGTCATTTTTATCTTCCGGCTGATATCTTGGGTCTGCATGTAAACCGCTTAAACTCATTCCCGGACGAAAAGATACTTCATTTCCGGAAACGTCTAGTAATGGAAATAGATACCTCTTAAAATCATAAATGTTGTATGATCCTTTTAACGAAAAAAAAGTTGTGTTGCTTACAGCATGTCTGTATTCCAGAGAGTTTATTATTCCCCATTCAAAACGCTTGTAATTTGCATCGGGGTTATATTTGTAATCGTGGGCATAAGATTGGTACTTCGAGTTCGAATAGACGACATCGTAATTAATTTTAATATTTGTTATTGGTTTGTAAGTAATTTTTGCGCTGGTATTTATATCTTCATTCGGATTCATTGAAATAATCGAATTATCTCCCGTTTGGGCAAGATATAATACATCTGCCTGCAACGGGTCTCTGGAAAGGGAATCATAAACGGTATGCTGTCTAATTCCATATAAATATCCTTTATCATTGTTATATCTACCGGAAATGAAAATAGAAAAATTATCTTCTAAAAATGGAATTGGTCCGCCAAACGTTCCTTCTACAACCTGATTATTAATAGGATTAATTTTATCTATATTAAAAAAAATATTTTTTGCAGAACTTAAATAATCACCTGTATAATAAGTTACTGTTCCTCTATATTTTGAACCACCTTCTTTGGTTATGGTATTAACAACACCGCTTAACGCATTTCCATATTCGGCATTAAAAGTACCGCTAACCACCGAAAGCTCTTGAATAGCATTTGTTGATATTTGTACTGTTCTGCCAAAATCATATGGGTTTATAGCAGAAACACCATTAACATTGTATGCAACCTCGGTAGATCTTCCGCCGCGGATATGTAACTCTCCACCTGAGCCTTTAGTTATACCCGCTTGCAGAGAAAGTATTTGATTGATATTTTCGACAGGTAAATTTTTAATTTCCGATTCATCGATTGATGTTTGAGAAGATGTTAAATCTTTCCTAATCAATGGTCTCTCTGCTTGTACTACAATAGTTTTCAAATTAATTGCTTCAGTTAGAAGTTGAACATTTATTCTTGTAGTAAAATCGCTTGACACTCTCACATTTGTTATCATTTTTTTTTGATAACCAACTCCGCTGAATATTAAAGAATAAACTCCGGGCTCTATATTATTAATAATATAAGTACCGTCTATATTGGTAGCGGCGCCTAAGGTTGTCCCTTCAATAAGAACATTAATGCCTATCAGTTCTTCTTTTGTTTCTGCATCTGTAACTTTTCCTGCAATTTTTCCAGTACCGCCTGCATAAACTTGAATTCTAAAAAGAAGGAGAGAAGTTGAAAGGACAAGAGTAAAAAAAAGTAAAAGTTTTTTCATCGTTACCTCAGCAGCAAAATTAAATGTATAATAACCGAATTATCATTCCTTTTGGGTTTACAAAACGATTTTAATTTAACTGAAGTTACTCAAAACAAGAATTATGTCATTCCCGAACGCTTTTATCGGGAATCCATTTGTGAAAATTAGATTAAAATCATGGATTCCCGCTTTCGCGGGAATGACGAAACTCTGGTTTTTGACGTCCAAAACTCAATTCTGCGTAACTTCAGTTAATCTAATTAACAATTGGATGAAAAATGAAAAGGGTTATCGGAATATTTATTCTATGAAAAAATCGAGATAAACGAATATTGACAACCCTTATAAACATCTACCAAATTACTTGAGCAACTGCATCTTTTTAGAGACAGTATGATTGCCGGCAGTTAATTTGTAAATATAAATTCCGCTTGCAAGATTTCCTGCACTGAATTTAACATTATATGATCCGGCAGCTAAATATTCTTTGTTGATTAAAACCGCAATTTCTCTTCCAAGAATATCAAATACTGTTAACTCAATATTGGAAGCTTCAGTAATTCCAAACTTAATTTGAGTAGTTGGATTAAATGGATTTGGATAATTTTGCTCTAGGAAGAATTGTGCCGGAATTATATCGTTTTCTTTTTCCACAGAAAGCAGTGTGAATTGCTTGTCAATAATAACCAAAGGCATACGCGCATCCGCTGTATTACCTCTTGAATAACCCTGAGTATACAGAACTTCATCTGAGGCGTCTCCGTCAACATTTGCAACAGTAACCACATCCATATCCCCGTTATTACTCCAGTAAGCGGAATCAATTACAGAAGAAGCATAATTTGCTGCGAGTTTAATATCGCCACCCTTATAAGCAACTCTAAAAATTGGAACTTTTCTGCTATTATTGGCATCGTATCTCGCGGCGCAAACAAAATCCAATTTACCGTCACCGTCCAAATCGCCCGCATCTGCACCGTTCAACCGAACAGCGCCAAGTGATTCAAGATCAGCGATCTCAGTCGAAACAAGTGTATCGGCAACTTGCTGAAGCAGCCATACTTTGGCACCTTGCCCTTTTGTATTATTAAGCCACTCAGCTAAAAGTATTTCTTTTTTCCCATCTTTGTCAATATCAACAACTTTACTTCCCTTAAAAGAAGCGTTGCCGCCGGCTAATCCTGTCTGGATCACAGGTGTTTGCCATGCACCACCAGTATATTTAATACCAATAATTTTACCTCCTGTACCACCATCAAAAACATAAATAACATTATTGAGAACGGCTACATCATATTTAGCTGAGGTCCCTGTAAATTTTGCATTATTTTGTCCGGAGTATTCAACTGTCCATTTTTCAGTTCCACCACCCAAATTTGGAATATTATCAACAGATAGAACACCAACATGAACGGAAGGAGCTCTATCGCAAAAGATTAATTCATCTTTGCCATCACTATCAGGGTCAGCAATAACAAATCTAACAGGTCTTATGTTTAAAGGAGCCAAGGGAACATAAGGAAGAATATTAGTGGAAGCATTCGGCATAAATCCTCCAAGACCATCAGAAACTCCCATGTTATCGCTTCCGTCACCAGGATATTCATAAACCAAAATTCTTGCTACATCTGGATATGGGCTGTAATTAACAGGTGCCCAATAAATCTCAGGTCTACCATCTTTATCTAAGTCGCCCCATGTAAATGCAGGCCATGTATTTTGCTTGTCAAGTGGTGCCGTAGCCGACCAAACAGAATCCCATTTTGCAGTAGTTTTATTCCATTCAAATTTATAGATTCTTGGAATTAATTCGTAAGCACGGTCAATCATATTTGTGTTGCATGCGTAAATTTCCGGTTTACCGTCCTTATCAAAATCTACACCTGCAATTACTCCTCCATAACCCCACTCCTTACTAGAGGGTTCTTTAATTTCTGCCGTTCGTGTAAATAATTGTGCTTGAACTTGAATTACAAGCAGCAATACGAAAAACAAAACATGGTATGAAAATTTTTTCATTGAAGCCTCCTATGTTGTTTTTTGAGAGATATGAATGATTGATTAAGTAGAATCTTTGTTGAAGTGTCTGTCATAATTGAAATACTTAAGTTGATTATTTATGAAACGTTATTTTCTTATCAACTGGTTTAATATAACCTAAAAAAAAATTTCCTATTTGCACTACACGAATAGGTTGTAGTAATTTTTTAAAATGTCGGTTCTTAGAACTCCACATAGCTATTAATGACCTTTTCATCGATTGTCGCTTTTCAAAACCGCTTCCATATTCAAAGTACTGATTTTAATCTAAAAACGCTATATTTATTCGTGTGCATATTCAGACAAAAAATAAGCGCGGGAATGTCGTTAAATGAGCTGTCGGAATTCATTATATTCATTGGTTGTCATGAAGTTCTCAACTTAGATGGGGGTAAATCCATTACAATGATTATCAAAAATAAAATAGTAACCTCTCCGTCGGATCCAACCGGTGAGCGAAGTATAGGTAATGCCCTATTGTTATTAACTAAGTGAAGTTACGAATGAGTGTTTCTATTAAAAGACTATCCGTATTGACAATAATGAAACCTATCTAAAATCAATGCTTTTGCCCTCCCGATATTTAACATGCGGTATATAAAATGAAAAGACCGATGCTCTCTTTCCTGTTCCAAGTGTAAACCGGGCAAACGGTACATAGCAATAAACAATAATTAGCTGCTAATCATAGATGACTTTGCTTTAAGGAAGCTCGATCAGAAGCCATGGGAATTTATACGGATAAAAAAATAGCCGCGTAATAGTGCGGCTTTTATATTTCCTCATCAATTCATTCAACTTCGGGGCGGATTTCTCTTAGCTTGTTACCTTGTTATCTCATTACCTGGTCACTTTTAGTTAATACTCTTAAGATACCACTCATATGCTTTCTTAATTCCCTCTTCCAATCCGGTAGAATATTTCCACCCGAGTTCATTCAGAAGTGTAACATCCAGTAACTTTCGAGGAGTTCCGTCAGGTTTGCTTTCATCAAATGTTATCTGTCCATTAAAACCGGTTATTTTTTTAATTATCCAGGCTAATTCTTTTATTGTGACATCCACACCGCTTCCAATATTAATATGAGTAATTCCTTTATCATACAAATCGCCAGCATTAATTTTGTTTATTAGAAAAAAGACCGCATCGGCTAAATCATCTACATAAAGAAATTCTCTTCTCGGAGTACCCGTTCCCCATACAACTACTTCGTTATTAGTGATTGGCGATTGGTTATTAGTATCTGAATTATTTACTGAGAACTTATCATTAGCAACTGATAACTGCTTTGCCTCGTGAAACTTCCGGATCAGAGCCGGTAATACGTGAGAGGATTTCAAATCATAATTATCAAATGGACCGTAAAGATTTGTGGGCATAACTGAATAGAAATTAGACCCGTACTGCTTGTAATAACTTTCGCATAATTTTATACCTGCAATTTTGGCTATCGCATATGGTTCATTAGTGTATTCTAAATAGCCTGAAAGCAGCGATTTTTCTTTTAATGGTTGAGGTGCTAACTTAGGATAGATACACGAACTTCCTAAAAACAATAATTTTTCAACATTTGACTTGTAAGCAGCATTGATCATATTTGCTTCGATCATCAGATTATCATACAAAAACTCTGCGCGGTAACTGTTATTGGCAAGGATGCCTCCCACCTTCGCTGCTGCAACTATTACATAGTCAGGTTTTTCTGAATTAAAAAATTCATTTACATCTTTTTGATTTCTGAGATCAAGTTCCTCTAAAGTCTTAGTTACGAAGTTGGTGAATCCTTCCGATTGAAATTTCCTCATTAAGGCTGAACCGACCATTCCGGTATGACCGGCTATATAAAGTTTTTTATTCTGATCTAACATATTTGATCCAACTGGGACAATAAATGGTTATAAAGTGATAAAGTGACAGAGTGATAAAGTGACAGAGTTATGAATTAACAATAGATGAATCAAAATATCATCATGAATTGAGACTTTTAATTAGTCCAAAAAGTTGAGAACGAATCTCATTAATACTGCCTTGTATCGATTCCAACTCAGTTATATCAATAAAATTTAATTCATAAGCGATTATTAATTGCGTCTCCATTTCACTGAGTGAACCTGACGAAATATACAAAAAATGCACAAATTCTTTTTTCGAATGCCTGCCTGCGCCCTCCGCAATATTAGAAGAAATAGAAACTGAAGCACGTTTTAGTTGAGAAGTTAATCCATATTGTTCTGATGGGGGGAATTTGGAAGTAGTCTGATATATTCTTTTTACCAGTTGAATCGAATTCTGCCAGACTTTTAAATCCTTATGAGTTTTCATAATCTATTACTGTAACCTTATCACGTTGTTACCTTGTTACCTTGTTACTTTATTACTTTGTTACCTTGTTACTTTATTACCCTATTACCCTGTTACTTTTCTAATACCCTCTCACCGCTACCTTCTCCAAATCCGCTTTAATCATAATCCTAACTAATTCATCAAATTTAACTTTCGGCTCCCATCCAAGTTCTTTCCTCGCTTTTGAAGCATCTCCGATTAATAAATCTACCTCAGTGGGTCTATAATATTTTGGATCAATCTCAATTACAATGTCTCCGACTTTCAAATCACCTTGTCCCTTTGTCAGCTTTTTACCAGCGGCAGTATTATTCTCAATTCTAAATTCTGAATTCTCAATTCTCCCTACTATTCCCTTTTCATTTTCTCCGCTTCCTTCCCATCCAATCTCAATACCAAGTTCTTTAAAAGTCATTTCGCAGAATTCACGGATCGAATGAGTTTCTCCGGTAGCGAGCACGTAATCATCGGCGGTATCTTGCTGAAGTATTCTCCACATACCTTCGCAAAATTCAGGAGCGTAACCCCAGTCTCTTTTTGAATCCAAATTTCCCAGACTCACCGTTTTTTGATAACCAAGAAATATTCTCGCAACAGCGCGTGTAATTTTTCTGGTAACAAAAGTTTCGCCTCGGCGGGGCGATTCATGATTAAATAATATTCCGTTACATGCGAATAAGTTATATGCCTCTCTGTAATTCTTTACAATCCAATATCCGTAAAGTTTTGCCACTCCATATGGAGAGCGCGGGTAAAATGGTGTAGTTTCTCTTTGAGGAATTTCCTGCACTTTGCCGAATAATTCGGAAGTAGAAGCCTGATAAAATTTAGTCTGCTTGCCTAAGCCGACCTCTCTAATCGCATCTAAAAATCTGAGTGTACCGAGCGCGTCTACTTGAGCGGTATAATCAGGAATCTCAAAAGAAACTTTTACATGACTTTGAGCCGCAAGATTATAAATCTCATCGGGGGCAATAGTGTTTAGCAATCTATTAAGATTGCTTGTATCTACAAGATCGCCATGGTGAAGGAATAATTTTTTATCCCGTATTTCAGAATTATTGTAAAGATGATCGATCCTTCCGGTATTGAATGAACTGCTTCTTCTTATAATTCCATGAACCTCATAACCTTTTTCCAGCAGAATTTCACTTAAGTAACTTCCATCCTGTCCGGTAATTCCGGTGATTAGTGCTTTTTTCA
>CAMTXU010000041.1:0-21590 GCA_947085815.1 uncultured Ignavibacteriota bacterium
TTTTCAGTCACTGGAATTATTAGTATATATAAAATATTGAAAGAAGAAAAAATTGATATTATTCATACACATCTAATCAAGCCATATATACTTGCAGGGCTTATTAACATCTTTCAGAAGAAAAAGTTGATTTTTAATTATCATGGTTTGTTTATTGACTCAGTCTTTCACGGTTATTTTGAAAAACAAGTTTTGTATGCTTTTCACTTAATTGTATGTCTTACAAAAGCGGTAGATATAGCTTTAGTTCCATCAAAATTTAGTAAACAAAAATTGGAAACTGAAACCAGACTTTTCCCTAAGATAGAGATTTATTATAACGGCTTCGATGGCAGAATGGACAACTCGATTGATTCTGCGATTGTTGACGAACTTAAAAATCGAAAAACCAACTCATTTCTCGTAGGTATTATTGCTAGACTTGAAATCGAAAAGAGAATAGATTTATCATTACTTATTCTAAAAAAACTAATTGATAAAGGTTATTCTGTTTTTTTCGTTTACTTTGGTGATGGGCAGTTGGAAATAGAAATGAAAATTCTGTCAGAAAAATTAGGTGTTAATAATAACTGTAGGTTTTATGGTTTTGTTGGACAGGCGAGTAATTACTTAAAATACTTTGATACTATTTTATTTACATCAGACTGGGAAGGATTACCTTTAACTTATTGGGAGGCAATGGCATACTCTATCCCTATTGTTTCAACTGATGTAGGAGGAACAAGAGAAATATTGGTTGAGAATAATTGCGGACTAGTTTATCCCATTGGTAATATAGATGAAGGAGAAAATGCAATAATTAGATTGATGGAGGATGAGACATTACGTTTGACCTTGGGGAAAAATGGAAAATATGCAATCCAAAATAAATACAGTACTAATTCCTTTAAATCTTTTTTTGAAAACTTATACAAAGATTTGATGTCTAAGAAGATTCATAATGGATAAAGTAAATATTCTCCATATATCGCCCGATTTTAATTACTCCTGCGGAGTAAGCAAATATGTTTTTCTTCTTTTTGAGGAACTAGGCAAAAGGGAAGATTTGCATTTATTTTTTCTCACAAATAAAGGTGATTCTCTAAATAGACTGAATGGATTGAATGTAAAGGTTAATTTCTTGAATTTTGAGAGAGGGGACAAAAACCCTTTCGTTTTTATATTCAATTATTTTCGTCTAAAAAAATTCTGTACTGAAAATAAAATTGAGATAATACATACACACCATCGCTATCCCGAACTTCTTGCATTTTTTGTGGGTAAGTTTTTGGGAATCAAAACTCTCACTACTGTACATAGTTTAGTGGATGGGTGGAAATATCTCAGTTTCAAGTCAGATAAAATTATAGCTGTAAGTAAAGCCGTTGAGAGGCATTTGATTGAAAAGTATAAAGTGAATAAAGAGAAGATTACCCAAATATATAATTTCGTTAAACCTTTTGATCCTCCGAAAAAGGAAGAGATAAGTAGCTTAAAAGAAAAACTTGGAATTCAAGAAGATGAAAAAGTATTACTCTTTATCGGTAGAATCGGCTATACAAAAGGATCTGATATTTTAATCTCAGCATTTGAAAAAATTTCAACTAAATATCCCTCTTTAAGGTTATTGATGATTGGTAATGTTGAATCTGATGAACTCAAAGAATCCATTATGAAAAATGATAGAATAATTTATCTTACCCCTACAAGTAATATTTATAACTATTATCATTTGTGTGATATAGTTGCACTACCTTCTCGAGTTGAACCTCTAGGTTATGTTATGCTTGAAGCAGGAGTAGCGAAAAAGTCTTTTATTGGATCGAAAGTTGGAGGAATAGCTGAATTTATTGAGGATGGAATTGACGGTCTTTTAGCTTATCCCGGAGATGAAAATAACTTAGTTGAAAAAGTCGAACAATTGCTTAATGACAACAGACTTTCTCAGATGCTGGGTTTAAATTTATTTACTAAGGTTTCACAATTAACTAATGGCGATTTATACACGAACAAATTAATTGAACTTTATTCGAGTTTGCCAAATGAAGCCGTTCGATAAAATCCTTGTTGCTGAAATGGAAATAATTGATTTGGCATTATCTTCAATTGAAAAAGGGAACGAACTTCTGCTCACTTATTTTAATCAGCACTGCTACAATATATGGACTGAGGACGAAAAATACAGTCATCATATCAATACTAAATTCCAATATTATTTAGACGGTATCGGTATTTGGTTCGCATTGAAATTCTTTATTAACAAAAAAATAAAAAAATTCAATGCTTCCGAATTAAATGAGAAATTGTTTACTTTTTTTTCCGAACGCCGACTTCCCATAATACTAATCGGTGGAAACTTTGGCGAAACTACAATTAAAAATAAACCATTGAATGTAGTTTCGTACATCAACGGGTATGAAGATGCAATTAGTATAGAAAACGTAGTTAGACAAATATCAAATTCTAATTCTAAGCTGATTATTCTTGGTCTAGGAGTTCCTCTTCAGGAAAAATTAGCAATTGAAATTTCATCGAAAATTCCCGAATTGCAAATTATTTGCGTTGGTAATTTTTTAGAATTTTACTTTGGCACAAAACATCGTGCTCCAGAATTCCTTCACAATAGTGGATTTGAGTGGCTGTTCAGGCTATTTACTGAACCAAAACGATTGTGGAATAGATATCTCTTAGGTATTCCGATTTTTATTTTCCGTGTATGCAAGGAATATTTTTTACTAAAATCCGGGAAGAAGAGTTATGAAAAACATTATTAAAATTTTTCTAATCTCTTCCTTCTTCTTTTTTCATGTCTCACCAGTTTTTAGCCAGCATCAAAAGATAATTTACAGCTCGCAAGAAAAGGTTCATATTCAACTTAATTTTTCTGAAGATTCCATTTCAAACAATCTTATTACAAGCTCCCCGCAATTGTTTCCAAGCATTGATGAGAGCAAGCCCGGAGCGCCCGCTCTTCATTCAAAAACATTCTTTGTGGCAATACCGCCATATGGTAAAGCACAAGTTGTGTTAAAAGATATTAAACGAACTGTCATTTCTAACGCAGTACTCCAAATCAATCCAACTGTTGAATTGGTAAATGATTCTACACTGAATTATAAAAAATCGGAATTATCCCCCAAATATTTTTCTAGCGAAACATATCCAGAAAATGATATTGAGGTAGTTGGTTATACCTGGCTGCGTGATTTTTATTGCGCTGTAATTAAAGTAAATACTCAAAAGTATAATTGGAAAAGCAGAGAAGTATCCGAAATACTAAATGCTCAGCTTCATATAGAGTTTATTGATAAAAAACCTTATAAAAAAGTAAATAACTCTCCCGATAAGTTTTTTAGTGAGTTGAGCTCGATAATATTAAATTACGATCAAGCTGAAGAATATCGTTCAGAAAGAGAAATATTGAACGATGATCCAACTTCTTCGTGGATTGATTATTCCAAAGAATATACCAAACTAAAAATAGCTAATGATGGTTTATATAGAATTACATTTACAGATTTGATGAGCTATGGAATTAATCCCGCTTCAATTAATCCTAAAACAATCAAATTATTTAGTAAGGGGAATCAAATACCAATTTATATTCTTGGGGAAAATGATCTTTCATTTGATAGTAACGATTATATTGAATTCTATAGTGAAAAAAATTATGGTTCGAAAAATTACCGACAAATTGTTCCCACCGGTACCGATTATTTGAATTTTATGAATAGGTACACAGATACATCAGTTGTATGGCTAAGCTGGGGCGGAGAATATGGCAAAAGAGTTCCGGTTGACAATTCAACTTCTTCTGTAATTCAGGCAGATACAGTCTCTTCCACTTTGGTGAGATTACATTTTGAAGAAGATAAGCGATTATGGTATTATGATTCGGTTGACCCGCGAGTGCAGCTTCCATATTGGCAGGAAAACAAAGTGTGGACCTGGCTGGTAACGGGAAGTTCGGGAAGTCAAAGTATTAACTTTACTGCCAAAAATATTCTTCCAAATTCTGAAGTAAAAAGTTACGTTCGATTAATTAGCAATGCCGCCAATATTCAATTAGGAGCTCATAAAAATGGTGTCTCGCTTAATTCCACAACTTTTCAAGACACTCTTAGTTACAATTACAAGGAAACTGTTAACCTAATTTCAAAATATCCTTCTTCACTATTAAAGGAAGGGAGTAATGTTTTTAGAATCTTTGGTATGCCAACAAAAGCATCTTTTCAGCAATCGCTTGTTGATTGGGTTGATATAGAATATCTTAAAAAAAATGTTGCAGAAAATGATTCCATTCTAATAACAATCACGGATGTCATAACAAGTGCAGTTCGTGCAATCAAAATAGAAAATATTAAAGATGATGCCGCAAATATGTTAGTATATAGAATTTCACCTTCATTTAAAAAATTTGAAAATATAAATCAAAATAAAAACAGGAACGAAATTGTTTTTGTTGATTCTGTTGTTGGTGGAAATAAGTATTTGGTGATTAATAAAAACAGAATAAGAAAACCGATATTTACGTATCTGAAAAAATTTGCAAACCTTAGAGATAAGAATAGAAGTGCCGATTATATCATTATTACAGAGAAATCTTTTTTACAATCAGCTACAGAATATCAAAAATTTATTTCAAGTAATTATCGGTTAAGAACTCAACTTCTTTTTACTGAAGATATTTATGATGAGTTTTCTTATGGTATGCTCACTGCAGAATCCATAAAGGAAATTTTAAAGTATGCATATAATAATTGGTTATCTCCCCAGCCAAGTTATCTATTAATTATAGGCGATGCTAATTACGATTACAAAGATAAGCATACACCGGTGCCTTCAATCAGAAAGAAAAATTTTGTTCCATCATTCGGCAGCCCGGTAAGTGATGTATGGTTTACCGTATTTGATGATATCAATATTCCAACACAACAAATGTATGTGGGCAGAATACCCGCTATAAATAACGAGCAAGTATTTTTTTACTTGAATAAACATAAGAATTATATTAAAAAAGATTATGATATATGGAATAAATCTTATCTCTTGTTCAGCGGCGGAGATACACAAAAACCAAATGAACTTGCTCAAATTAAACAAGTTAATGATGATCTCAATAATTTATTCATTCTTCCCAAACCAATCGGCGGCTCTTCAAAACATTTTTACAAAACAATCAAACCGGGTTCTAATTTTGGAGATTACTCTACAGAAGAAATTAAAAATGCAATTGAAAGCGGAGCTGTTATTATATCTTATGTGGGACACAGCGGAACTCAAACCTGGGATAACGGAATAACAAAAGTTGAAGATCTAAAAAATAATTATCCAGATCGAAATTCTTTAATATCAGATTTTGGCTGTTCTACCGGAAAATTTGCCGAACCCGATATAGACGCATTCGGAGAACTTTTTATAAATGGTAGTAATAACGGGCAGGCAATAAACTATTTAGGAAATACAAGCTGGGGCTATCTTTCAACATCTACTGGTTTTCCGCTTCTTTTCTATAAACAGTTTTTACAGGATTCGGTACTAAATGTTGGCAAAGCTCATTATTTGGCTAAGTTAAAGCAATTACAAACTACGGGTGTTAGCAATGCAAATATGGTTTTTACTTATTGTAATTTACTTTTTGGCGATCCAATAATATCTCTGCCAATCCCGCCAAAACCAAACTTCTACATCGATAATAAATCATTTTTAATACTTACTGAAAACGTGAATGATTCGATGGATTCTGCATCTGTTAAGTTGATTATTAAAAATTTAGGAAAAGCGCCGGATGATAAACTAGATATTAGTATTCAAGTTAGCATTGAAGATATTAAGACATTTGCAAAAACAATAAAAATTAATTCACCGCTCTTTAATGATGAGGTTGCATTTAAAATACCAGTTACAAGACTGCCCGGCATTCATAAAATTGAGATTGTTTTAGATCCACTAAATAAAATAACGGAGCTTAACGAAAATGATAATACAGCAAATTATTCTTTTAATGTTTATTCGAGCGCTTTTAAGTTATTAGATTACGATATAAACTATTTATCTTCTCGAAAAATATTAAAGCTGATTAATCCTAATAAAGTTTTTAATAAAAACGAAAACCAAATTAATCTGGTGCTGTCTTTAGACAAAAATTTTGATAATCAAATTAGAATTGAAAAAACTCTTGACACGCTAATTACAAAAGTAAACTTACCAAATCTTATTCCTAACAATCGTTATTATTGGAAAGCCAGAACAAATGCTTCAAACTCTGTTTGGTCAGAAGTACATTCATTCAAGAATATTCAAACCAATTTTAAGTGGTATGCTGATGATAATTCAAATAAAGAAGAATTTGTTATTAACTCTATTGAATTTGATTCCAGCAAAAGCAATTGGGTTTTACAAAAAAATAGAAATTCGTTAAAACTAATTTCTTCCGGTCAAACCGCAGGTTCATTCGCATCATTATCACTCAATTTAAAAGAAGTTTTTCCAAACACATATTTTTGGGGAATAGCTACAGCTTTAATTGATACTCTAACTCTAATTCCACATTCGTTCAAGTATTTTTTATATCCCGCAGAAAAGTCTGGTACTGAATTAAAAGATTATATAGAATCATTGCCAAAAAATACTGTAATAGCATTGGCAATCTGCGATGACGGAGCTCAGTCGGTTTTAGGATTTAGCAGCGGCACCCCGGTTAGAAAAGCAATCGAAACGCTTGGCAGCCAGTTCATTAACAATGTTATGTATAGAGAATCGTGGTCTATAATAGGTAAGAAAGGGGCGACAAAGGGCTCTGTTCCGGAAGTCCATAAAAAACTTTTTGAGGGACAAGCAATAGTTGAACTAAGCAAAGAAGTTTTGGCAGATTCCGGTTATGTTGTTTTTCCACTAATTAAAAATTCTGCAAAGTGGCAAGATGTTACCGTTTCTACTCATCAGCCGCAGGGTTCTTCAATAAAACTTTATCCTATTGTTTCAACGCAGGATGGAAGATTAGATACATTGAAATCGTTAATACTAACTGAGGACGCATCCTCACTTTCTCATATAAATGCAGCCCAATACCCAAATATGAAATTATTAGCTAAGTTTTTTGTGAATGAAAAGAAAGAATCGCCGGTATTAAAATCTGCCGGTGTTAATTTTACATTACTTCCAGAACTTGTAACCAACTATCAGGTTGTATCTGTTGCAAAAGACACGGTAGAGCAGGGAGAAACGGCAAATCTCTCTTTTAAGGTTTACAATGTCGGAGAATTTCGGGCGGATAATTTTAAGGTGAATGTTGAATTAATTAAAAAAGACAATTCAAGAGAAAAAATATTTGAGCAGCTGGTAGATTCATTAGGAGCGGATAAATACAAACAATTCGATGTTAGCTATAGCACTGCGAATGTTACCGGATCACTACAGATTAACATCATTATTGATCCGGAAAATAAGATAACGGAACTTTACAAAGACAATAATTATTATTCCATTCCGATTTTTATTAGACCAAACACAAAGCCGGCATCTGTTAAGCTTACATTCGACGGAAACGATATCATCAACGGCGATTTTATCTCTCCCAATCCTAATATTAGAATCGAATTAAACGATCAATCGCTTATACCAATCAACGATACCTCCGTTGTGCAGCTTTTTCTTAACAATAAAAAAATAATTTTTGCCAATAATCCAACTGTCACTTATTCTTCTTTTCTGAGTAACCCAAAATTTATGGTTGATTATAAACCAACACTTGAAAACGGAAGCTACTCCTTAAAAGTCCTCGGGAAAAACGCATCCGGTCAATTGATCGATACCGCCGGAGTGGTAAGAAAATTTTCCGTTAACAAAGAGATGCAACTGTTAAATGTATATAACTATCCCAATCCATTTAAGAATGAGACTTTTTTCACGTTCAAGCTTACTCAAATACCGGACGAAATGAAGATAAAAATTTACACGATCAACGGAAGAATGATTAAGGAATTTAACCTTACTTCTCAGGAATTAAAATACGATTTCAATAAAATATTTTGGGATAGTCGTGATGTTGATGGCGGTTTAATAGCAAACGGTGTCTATCTCTACAAGATTATTTTAAGGAAGGGGAACGAAACCACGCAGATCACGCAGAAATTGGCGGTTGTTCGTTAGTTGTGAAAAAAATAGAGTAATTATCAAAGATTTTACCATTGGAGAGGGATGAAAAGAATATCTAAAGGGTAGTTCCAAAAACTTGATTATCCTCTGCGAACTTTGCGTATTCTTTGCGTTCTCCGCGTTAAATTTTTACAAAAGATAGTTTTTGGAACTACCCTAAATAGAATAATTACGGGATTTGCAATTTAAAAACTGATTCTTATCTTCCGGCAGATAATTTCTCATCCTTTATAGAATTTCTTAACGTTGCCGGGAAATAATATGAGCGGGAATTAAGGTTACCTGCCGATAAATTTCTGTTCATAAAAAAGAAAATAAAAATGTTGTTTAGGGGGGAGGACCTTCCAAATTTGTACCTTCCAAAACTGTACTGCAAAAAGTAAAACTCATTTTCAAAGAAGATAGATTTCATTTAAGGAATTGTATTCCGGATTTCCGTTTTGCGCACCTGGTTTTAAGTAATGCGTAGCTAAGCCGGGGAAATGAAAAAAACATTTAGCGAAATAGGGAACTCAACTAATGAAATGTCAAAATGAATTATCGAACAGCTTAATGTAGATTGCGAAAAACCGAAATGAAGCGGTGAAATGAAGTGTGCAGTTTGCGAAAAATCAAAATGAAGCGGCGAAAAGCGGTATGTGATGTGAGAAAAATCAAAATGAATTACCGAGATGAGAAATGCAATATGCGGAAAATCAAAATTAAGTTACGAAATGCCCTATAGATTTAGCGAAATGAAGGAAGAGAGTAAAGAAATGAAGAAAATTCTGCCAAAATGGCAGAGTCAACTAAATAAACACTAAAAAAGAGGTTCGATATGACCAAAGCAGAAGAAAACAAGTTCTCTGCCTACCGTGTGGTAATTTCTGTCCTCGATGGAAACCAAAGTATTGTTTCAAGATTACCTGCACTAATCAGTGCCGTGACCAATTTCAAATCCCTTGTATCGGATATTTCCGTTAGGGATATGGAATTCATAACAAGCACAAAAGGAAAGACTAAAGCGAAGAATCTTGTTGAAGATGAATTGCTTAATGTAGTAATACCACTTGCCGATTCACTTTACGCTTATGCAAGCCGGAATAAAATTGAGGATATAAAGGCGAAGAGCAAAGTGACTAGAAATGGTTTAGAAAAATTGCGTGATACCGATCTGATAAGTAAAGCAAGATCAATTTATGGGTTGTTAGATACTAACATTGCAGTACTTGCAGATTTCGGAATTACTAGTACAAAGGTAACGGATCTGTTGAATAAAATAGTTGAATATGAAGCAGCTTTGAGTGTGAAGGATACAAGCTTTGCAACGAAGAGCGCAACCCGTAAAACATTATCGCAATTGTTTGATCAAGCAGATTTGATATTAAAAACAGAGATAGACACATTGATGGAAAATTTTAAGGCGGACAACAAAATGTTCTATGATCAATATTGGTCGGCACGCGAAATAAAGGATTTGGGACTGGGGTATAAAGATAATCCAACACCACCTACCCCGCCAACGCCATGAATGGTGAACAGTAGAGACGGGACATGTTCTGTCTCTACGGAGTAAGAAGCCAACAGCATGTGCAAAGAATAATAACTGTAGAGACGTTGCATGCAACGTCTCTACGAAAAAAATATTAACAGCAAAGGAGAAATATTATGAAGGTTTACAAAAGAAGAAAAGGGCACGATACCTGGCATTGGTGCAAGAACTGCTCTAATTATCCTACTGATAGCAATACAGAAGTATCTTATACCAAACCAACCTATGGCGAACTTTGTAATGAATGCAAAAGCAAAGAAGCCAACGGCATGTGCAAAGAATAATCTGAATTGACCTCAACCCGCCAGCAAAAGGAGAGCAAGCCCAACCCCTCTCCTGTATTAAGGGGAGGGGCATTATAATGTGAGGTGGGCTGGGATATGTCAATGCATTTATATTATTTACAGCGGGAGAGATTTTATTGAAAATTTTATTTAAGTTCTAAAGTAGATTCTCTCAATAATCTGATTTCTCAATGGGTCTGGATCCTTCAAAAATCAGTGAACAAGAAACTCGCTACTCATTAATTGATCCTCAATTAAAGAAAGCCAAATGGAATCTTGCTGACAGAACTAAAGTCGGTTTTGAAATTCCAGTTAAGAATTATGATAAAACCGTCATAACCGGATTCACGGATTACTGCCTCTATAGATCAAACGGTGAAGTCCTTGCAGTTGTTGAAGCTAAGCGCACAAGTAGAGATCCACGTGTTGGAAAAGAGCAAGCATTAGAATATGTAATTGAGATCGGGAAAAAACAATCATTCCGTCCTTTTATTTTTCTTGCCAATGGTGATGATATATTTTTCTGGGATAGCGATCATTCAGCAGAAAGACATGTAGCCGGATTCTTCTCGAGAGAAAATCTTGAAAGGTTATTACATCTTAAAAGAAACCGTAAACCGCTCAGCACAGTTCAGATAAAAGAATCAATTGTTAATAGAAGTTATCAGATTGAAGCAATCAGAAGAATAGCTGAAACATTTGAAGTAAAAAAGAAACGTAAAGCTTTGCTTGTTATGGCAACCGGAACCGGAAAGACCAGAACAGCAATGGCATTAATTGATATTCTTCTTCGTGCCAATTATGCACAGAAAATTTTATTCCTTGCCGATAGAGATAGTCTTGTTGAACAAGCATTAACAGATGGTTTCAAAGCTCATCTCCCTCACGAATCGCGTGGGAGAATTAGGACATTTGATATACCAACAGAAGCAAGAGTTTTTGTTTCAACACTTCAGACGTTAGAAATATGTTATGATAAATTTACTCCGGCTGATTTTGATGTGATAATAGCTGATGAATGCCACCGCTCAATCTATAATAAATTTACAGATGTACTTGCTTACTTCGATGCGGTGCAAATCGGTCTGACTGCAACACCTGCTGATCTTATAGAACGCGACACGTTTAAGTTCTTCGACTGTGAAGGTAACACTCCAACATTTCTTTATCCGTTTGATGATGCTGTACATGATGGATATTTAGTTGATTACAGCGTTTACTCTGCTCAAACAAGATTTCAGAGAAGGGGAATCAAAGGAATTGATTTATCAGAAGAAGAAAAAGAAATTCTAAGAGAAAAAGGAATTGATCCAGACGATCTGAATTTTGAAGGAACCGATTTAGAAAGAAAGGTAACAAACAAAGGTACTCTTCGCGCTCAGTGGGAAGAGTTTATGGACTATGCACTCTCGGATAAATCCGGACAGCTTCCCGGTAAATCTATCGTCTTTGCAATTACTCATAACCATGCAATGAGATTAGCTGAAACATTTAATGAAATGTATCCGCAATACGAGGGGAAGCTTGTACAAGTAATTGATTCCAAGATGGAGAGAGCAGATAAACTGCTGAATAAGTTTAAGAAAGAAAGTCAGCCAAGGATTGCAATCTCAGTTGATATGCTGGATACCGGTGTTGATATACCGGAATTAGTGAACCTTGCATTTATGAAACCGGTGAATTCCAATATAAAATTTTGGCAGATGATTGGAAGAGGTACACGCAATAACGAATCTTGCAGACATTTTGATTGGCTGCCGGATGGAAAGAAGGAAAGGTTTTTAATTGTTGATTACTGGGAAAATTTTGAAACGATTAGGAAAGATGATACTAATAAACAGATCCCGATTCTTGTAACAATATTCAATTACCGGTTAAGCAAAATGTTGCTGATGCTTGGCGATCAAAACAGCGAAGATGCAAAACGAATTATTGCTGATATCAGAAATTACATCGGATTAATTCCGCTCGAATCTTTTTCTGTTAAGAAAGTTTTTAAGGAAGTAAAAGAAACCTGGGATGATGAATTCTGGAATTACTTAACTCCCAATAAAATAGATTTTCTAAAGTTGAAAGTAGCTCCATTGTTGCGATTTGTTTCCGGCGTGAATACCGACGAAGCATTCTTCACCAACAAAATGGAAAAATGCGGATTGCTTTCCTTAAAGAAAAACGACATGCAGTTAAACATCCAATCAATCAAAGAGGATGTTTCATTACTTCCGGCAAACCTTTCTCAAGTTAGCGAGCATATTGTTTACGTAAACGAAGTTCTCTCGAATGAATTCTGGAAAAGTATAACACTTGCAAAGATTGATGAGAAGAAAGTTGTATTAGCACCGTTAATGAAGTACAAACGTGAAAAGCCGTCATTAATATTTGAGCTTGGACTTGATGATTTTATTGAAGCGCGTAAGTGGGTGGTTGTTAGAAAAGAAAACGAGAAAGTTTATGTGGAGGAATATAGAAAACGGATTGAAGCAAGAATACTTGAACTTGCGGATAAGCATCCGGCGATAATAAAACTTAAGCAAGGTAAAGAATTGAATATTGATGATATGCTTGATTTGGAATTAACATTGAGTAAAGAATTAAATGCGGATGAATTTTCACTTGATGATAAAAACATGCTTAAAGCATACGGAGTTAAAGTCGGCAGCTTTATTGATTTCTTAAAACATGTCTTGAACCTTGAAACTTTACCCACCCACGAAACGATTATAAGAAAAGCGTTTGATTCTTTTATATTAGAACACAACTACAATGCGGATCAATCCCGTTTCTTACGCGCAGTACAGAACTTTTTTATACAGCATCATAAACTTGAACCCGCTGACCTATACGAACCTCCGTTTACAAATTTTGGTGTGAATGCAGTGGAAAAATTATTTAGTGAGGAAGAAGTGGAAGAGTTGGTTGAATTAACCAAGAAATTGGTAGCTTAATAGGAGTATGTATGCGTCAAAATGATTTCCTATCACCAATATGTAATGTTTATCAGAATATTCAGTGCGCAAGTGAATCACTTGCTAAATTTGATAATATTATTTACTTCTATGAAGTTGTTTTAAAACAATTATCCTCAATAATGTTTTCAAAATACCGGCTTAGTGGACAAGGAGAGGAAAGAATAACAAAAATTATTTCAGAAGAATTTTCAAAACCATCCCTTGGTTCCTGGTATAGATTACTTCGTGAAAGCCTCATATTCCTTAAAGAAGATGAAGAAGAATACTATAAAATTATCTTTGATAAGAGAATAGCTGAGAAAAAAGTTGTATTTGCATATAACAATATGTATCAAGCGGTTCACCTGAAATTAAGTGCGAAATCTTCAATTAGTTTAGACAATTTTTTTGAAATGTTCGTTTCATTTAGAAATAAAATGACTCTAGCGCATGGAGCTCCAAATCAAGACGCCAAAGAGTTTTTTGCTATAATATTGTTCGATTGCATCGATGAATTATTTCAGATTCTTGAAGCTATAATTCAGAATAAACTTGTTGTCATTAATAAAGTTTTAGTAAGCGAGAACAAAGTTGATGTTAAAAATATAGGGATACTTTATACTGGATCAAATAAACAAGGATTTGAAATACAGACCAGTATCGTAGATAACCTTGAGCAGAATCAGTTATTTATTTATGATAATGGAATTGGCTTTTTGAACATTCATCCTTTTCTTAGAATCAAAGGGCAAAATTTCTTTTTTATGAATGGTATTAACGGGAAAAAGATAGAATATCTTTCCTATTCCACGGGTGATCGTTTTTTCGAAGATATTGAGACAGAAGATTTAGAGAAGTTTTTCAAAGTTGATACCTTAACGGTTTCATTTTACGAACAAAAGATACAGACTCAAATTAGTCCTACTGGTGTTATACATAACCTTCCTCGAATAGACTTTGATTATTTCGGAAGACAGAAGGATAAGAAAAATCTTCTAAGTACTTTAGAACAAGGTCGTCATTCAATCATTGCTCTTGATGGAATCGGAGGTGTTGGAAAGACTGCACTGACTCTTAAGATTGCTGAAGATTTATCAAATTTATCTACCGATGATAAATTACGATTCAGCTACATTATTTGGGTAAGTGCAAAGCAAACAAGATTAACGCTTCAAGGAATTGAAAAAGTTGAGGCGTCTTTCGGCCTTCTCGATGATCTCCTAAATCAGATTGCGCACGTAAGTGGTTTTGACTATTTGGTTAAAGAATCTTTAGATGTAAAGAAGGAACAGATTATTGAAGTATTATCTATGGATAGGTTTTTACTAATAATAGACAATTTCGAAACTGTTAAGCAACCAAAAGAAATCTGGGATTTTCTTAGAGATATGCTTCCTTTACCGAGTATGTCTATCATAACCAGTCGTCATCTATTCGCTGAAGTCGGAAGACTTATTGAAATACGTCGAATGGAAGATGAGGATGCAAAAGAATTGATTTTAGGTGAGGCTAGTAGACTCGGTATTAAAATGTTAATGGATGCAGCTGAAGATGAAATTGAAAGGATTATAAAATATACTGGTGGAATCCCGCTTGCTATGAAACAAATACTAGGGCATATGGCTCTCGGGAAAAGTTTAGCTAAGTCTTTAAGTGAGCTATTAAATAGTTCAGAAGAGAACATTTTAGACTTTTGTTTCAATGAATCTTATCAGATTATGGATAGTGATACTAAAGAACTCTTTTTGACAATTGCAAAAATTGATAAACCAATTAGAAGGGACGGTTTAGAAATAGTCGCAAATCTTAAGGGAGCTAATTTTGATGAGGGTATTGCAAAATTAATTAAAATGTCTCTAATTGATTTTACATCACTTGAAGATGGCACACACATTTATAATATGTTACCATTAACGGAAGAATTTGCTTTGCGTCGACTGATGATTGAACCGAAATTTTCTGAAAGCATTGAAAAGAGATTAATAGAATTTGAGGAGCTACATAGTCTTAATTTCGTGTTACCTAATACAATGCTAGAATTGACAAGTATAGAAAAAATGATTCAAGCAGCCATGACATTTGCCAGCAGAAGAGATTACGAAAAAGCCGATAATTGGTTCTCTAAAGCTTTGGAATTGAAACAAAATGACACATACGTTCTTTTTAATAAAGCGCAGTATGAGCAATACTATAAACTGGATTATAATGCAGCGAAGGAAACTTATTCTAAACTAGTGATTACCGATAAGACTGATTATCTGAATTGGTTCCACTGGGGAATGATTGAAAAGTCCCAAGAAAACTATGTAGAAGCAATTAAAAAATTTGACAATGCATTAAAACTTAATCCTGCTCATGTTATGTCTTATCATGGTAAGGGAGATTGTCTACTGAAAATGGGGATAATCAAAAAAAATATTCTAAAACAGAAAGGCGAAAAGGATAAATCAATTGCCAGAGAATTAAAAGCTGAAGCAAATAGCTATTTTTCAGATGCAATCACTTATCTAAAAAATGGCTTTTTTGTTGAACCCAAGAATCAAACTGATTTTCACCATAATACGGTCAACCATCATACACTTTCAGTTGCATATACACGTACTGGACAGATGGATCTTGCACTATCAGAATGTGAACTTGGTCTCAAAATCGAGCCCTTCAATAAAAAATTGAAGGAACTCAGAATAAGTATTATTGCTTGGAAACAAAATGATCAATCTTAATCGTCTTATCTAATATTCGATTAATAAAATTAACTCTACCCCCAGCCCCTTCTCCCCGCAAGCGGGATCTTCGACTTACAAAGAGAAGGGGAACAAGGGGATGAGTTCGGTATTATGAGTATTAACAGAAGAAAAGAATTAACAGAAATTGCAAAAGTTATCTGCAGAGAGTTAAGAAAGAGATCAACTGACGCTGAAAAAATACTTTGGGAGGAATTGCGAAGCAGAAAATTGACAGATAAAAAATTCTATAGGCAGTATCCTTTCTTTTATGATATAAATGGTAAAGAATCTTTTTTTGTAGCGGATTTCTTTTGTTTCGAAGGAAAACTTATTATTGAGCTCGATGGACAAATCCATGATTATAGATTAAAAGAAGATAGCGAAAGGACTGAAATACTTAGTTATCCTGGGCTTAGAGTAATTAGATTTAGAAATGATGAAGTGGAAAAAGAAATAGGAACAGTTCTAGGAAAAATTAAAAAGGAATTAGAACTCAACCCTTAACCCCTTCTCTTACAAAGAGAAGGGGAACGAGGGGATGAGTTTGGAAAAACTAAATGCTAACATCCAGTACCATAAAACAAAAAGTAGATTCTCTCTGGGATAAATTCTGGTCTGGCGGGATTTCTAATCCACTGACAGCAACTTGTAGGTCGAAGCAAAGCTTCGACAAAAAAAATAGTTCAAACCAACTTTTATTATTACATGTGTTTGCGAAGCTTCGCTTCGCACTACACTGTAGGATGTTATGACGGATAATAAGATATTTTATAAAAGAAATTTACCGCATTACCAGCCACCGGGTTATTCTTTCTTTATTACATTCAGGCTAGCAGATTCGTTGCCTGTACAAACTATAATTGCATTAAAAGAGGAAAGACAGAAAGCATTAAAAGTAATTGCAGGTTATGATAATATTCAAGTCCGTAAGGAGAAATACAAAATCTATCAATCCCGGTACTTCGGTAAATTTGATAAACTATTAGATGGCTCAAGTTATGGACCTAAATGGTTAAAGGAAGAAAATGTTGCACAAGTTGTAAAAGAAATAATTCATTTTAACGATAACAAAACTTATTCATTAATTTGTTATTCAATAATGCCAAATCATGTTCATCTTGTTTTTACTCCTGTAGATCGAAGCGAAGCTTCGATAAAAAACAAAACAGTAAACGAAGCTAACGCTTCGTTCTACATAGTTACTAAAATTTTGCAGGATATTAAATCGAAGACTGCACTTAGATGTAATATGCATTTAAATCGCTCAGGTGCGTTTTGGCAGCATGAAAGTTATGACCATGTTGTACGTGATGAAAAAGAGTTAAAGCGCATTATTGAATATGTCCTTAACAATCCCGTTAAAGCCGGTTTGTGTGAAAAGCGGGAAGAGTGGAAATGGAATTATTGTAATTTTGAAAAGATGATTTAACTAAATGTAATTCGAAGCGAAGCTTCGAGATAGAAAATAATGAATAATTTTAAAATGGATGAAGCTAACACTTCGATGAGAAATAAAACAGTAAACGAAGCTACCGCTTCGTTCTACAAGATGAAAATATGTTGACAAACAGTACCATTAAACAAAAAGTAGATTCCCTCTGGGATAAATTCTGGTCGGGTGGGATTTCTAATCCGTTGACTGCAATTGAACAAATGTCCTACCTCATCTTTCTAAAAAGATTGGAAGATAACGACAACGCCGCAGCGGCTTCCGCAAAAAGAAGAAATACTAAACACACTTCAATATTTGCTAAGAATAAAGATTGCCGCTGGTCTTATTGGTCTCAGCTTTCCGGTGAAGAAATGCTTAGGCATGTGCGCGATAAAGTTTTTGAATTTCTCCGAAATCTTGGCGGCGAAACAAGCACATTTACACAGCACATGCAAGATGCCTACTTCATCATTCCAAAAGCATCGTTGCTGCAAGAAGCTGTAAAGATTGTTGATGATCTTCACATCAGCGAACAGAATGTTGATGTGCAAGGTGATATGTATGAGTACCTCTTAATGCAGCTTTCCACTGCCGGTAAGAACGGACAGTTCAGAACACCACGACACATAATTAGAATGATGGTTAAACTTGTTGATCCGAAAATTGGAGAAAGAATTTGTGATCCTGCATGCGGAACATCCGGGTTCTTGTTTAATGCTTATCAGCATATTTTAGAAAACAACACAAGTCCCGAAGTTTTAGATTACGATGAAGAAGGAATTCCTCATCATTTAATAGGCGATAAGATTGCAGACAAAAAACTTTTCACATTTCTCAAAACACACGCACTAACCGGATACGATTTCGATTCCACTATGACACGCATCGGCGCAATGAATTTGATGCTTCACGGAATTGACAATCCCAAAATTCTTTATACCGATACTCTTTCCAAACAGTTTAACGAAAAAGAAGTTTATGATGTTATTCTTGCCAATCCTCCGTTCAAAGGTTCCATTGATGAAACCGATGTAAACAGCCGCTTCAAAATAAAAACCAAAAAGACGGAACTCCTTTTTATTGAATTGATCTATGATCTTCTTGTAATGGGAGGACGTGCCGCAGTAATCGTCCCCGATGGAGTTTTATTCGGTACAAGCAACGCACACATTGATCTCAGAAAAATCCTTATTGATAAGTGTAAGCTGGAAGGAATTATCTCTATGCCTTCCGGTGTATTTAAGCCATATGCCGGAGTTTCTACTGCTGTTATTGTTTTTCAGAAAGGCGGCATTACGGATAAAGTTTGGTTTTATGATATGCAAGCAGATGGTTACTCTCTTGATGATAAACGCAACAAAACCGATGCTAACGATATACCGGATATTGTAAAGCATTGGAATGTAGGTCGAAGCGAAGCTTCGACAAAAATTAAAACAGTAAACGAAGCTGACGCTTCGTTTTACAAAAAAGCTATTCTGGTTGATGTAAATGATATTAAAGAGAACAAATATGATCTCTCTATTTCCCGTTACAAAAGAATAGCGTATGAAGAAATTGAATATGAAAAGCCGGAAGTGATAATGGAGAAAGTACTGAATCTGGAAAAGGAAATTTCTTCGGATATCGATAATATTAAGCGGATGCTTTCGAAAAAATAAGCTATTGTAAGAAATCAAAATATTATTATGCTAAAAGCAAAAAAGAAAAATATCACCATCACAAAAAAAGATTATACGGTACTCATTACCGATATAAGTGAATTACTCGAAAGCGCGCGTAAATATTCGGTACGCTCTATCAATGCTATTCTTACTTCTTCCTATTGGTTAATTGGCAGAAGAATAATTGAATTTGAGCAGTACGGATCTCATCGCGCCGAATATGGAGATAAATTACTGAAAAATCTTTCTGCTGACTTATCTAAAAAATATGGCAGAGGGTTTTCTGAACGTAACCTGGAACAAATGCGCTTATTTTATTTATCCTATCCAATTTCGCAGACACTGTCTGCGAAATCTGAAAATCTTTTACAAGGATATGTCCAAATTCCGCAGACACCGTCTACGATTTCCGAGATGCCGTCTCGGAATTTAAATCTAAATTTACTTGTAGATTCTTTTCCACTTTTTTGGTCCCATTATGTAATGCTTGTGGGCAGAGTTAAAGATGAACAAGCAAGAAAATTTTATGAAGCCGAAGCTCTCAGAAGCGGCTGGTCTGTCCGTCAGCTCGATAGACAAATCTCTTCGCAATTTTATGAAAGAACACTTCTCTCAAAAAATAAATCCGCAATGCTTAAGAAAGGTGAAAAACCTTTACCGGAAGATACTGTAACTGCAGACGAAGAAATTAAAGATCCCTATGTTCTCGAGTTTCTCGGTCTTAAAGATGAATACTCGGAAAGCGACCTTGAAGAAGCTTTGATAAAACATTTAGAAAATTTTCTTTTGGAGCTTGGAAGCGATTTTGCATTTATCGGCAGACAAAAACGTCTTCGCATCGGTAACGTATGGTATCGAATCGATCTTCTTTTCTTTCACCGCACACTTCGTTGTTTGGTTGTTATTGATCTTAAAGTCGGCAAGTTTACACATGCGGATGCCGGACAAATGCATCTATACCTTAATTATGCGAAAGAGCATTGGACAAACAAGAATGAAAACCCGCCCGTTGGTTTAATCCTCTGCGCTGAAAAAGATTCTGCAGTTGCCAAGTATGCGCTCGAAGGACTTCCTAATAAAGTTCTCACTTCCGAATACAAACTTGCATTACCAAATGAAAAAATTCTCCGTGATGAAATGAAGAAAACTCAAAAAATGTTGTATAAGAGATTTAAGAAAAATGGATAAACTACCTATCGGCTGGCAAATTAAATCTTTAGACAAAACAAATGTAAAGCGAACTTCAATTCGCAAAGGTAATAATCGAGATGAATCTCGATCTACAATTTCCAACTGGCAAGTTAAATCTTTAGGTGAAGTAGCTGAATTTATTACTACTGGGAAAACCCCTTCAACAAAAGTATCAGATTATTTTGGTGGGCAAATTCTTTGGTTTACTCCTTCCGATATTGGAATTTCACAATATTTGAATCTATCCGAAAGAACTCTAACTCAAAAAGCTATATTGGAAGGGAAAGCTGTGATATTTCCAAAAGATACTTTACTAATTACTTGTATTGGGAATATTGGTCGTGTTGGTATTTTACAGCATGATGGATCATCAAACCAACAGATAACCGGAATAAAATTTAACTCAAATATTGATGTTAATTATGCTTACTACTGGTTTAGAAAAAATTCTCACCACCTAATCTATAGAGCTAATAAAGCTATAGTTCCGATACTTAATAACAGCCAGCTGAGAGAAATAAAAATTGAGCAACCACCTCTTTCAATCCAAAAACAAATTGCAGAGATTTTAGAAAAGACAGACCAAGCCAAACAAAAACGCAAAGAAGCAAATAAACTAACAGAACAATTTCTCCAATCCGCATTTATAGAAATGTTCGGCGATCCGGTGAAGAATACGAAAGGGTGGTCATTGGGTAAAATTGAGAACGCTGTGCAGTACTCCGAATATGGATCTTCTTATAAATCTAATAAAGAAACTTTGGGTTATCCGATTCTTAGTATGTCAAACATTACGTTTGAAGGAGGTATTGATTTAACAAAACTTAGTTATGTTGAATTATCTGATGAAGAATTTAAAAAGCTAAAACTGGAAAAAGGGAATGTAATTTTTAATAGAACAAATTCAACTGAACTAATAGGCAAGACTACTTATTGGAATAAAGACATTCAGGCTGTAATTGCATCATACCTTGTTAAACTGAAATTAACCAAAGACTATGATCCAATCTGGTTTTCCTATTTACTGAACACAAAATACTATAAAAGTCTTTTTGCTTTGAAGTGTAAGAAAGCTGTAAATCAGTCAAATATTAGTCCAACCTTGTTAAAGGAATTCCCAATGTATAATCCACCACTTTCTCTTCAACAACAATTTGTCGAGCTAGTTAAGAAAACAGAAGTGTTAAAAGAGAAACAGAAAGAAAGTGAAAAGGAATTGGAAAATCTTTTCAACTCGCTTATGCAAAAAGCGTTTAAGGGAGAGCTTACGTAGTGTGAAGCGAAGCTTCGCAAATTGTCGAAGCTTCGCTTCGAATTACAAGTGTACTTTTCAGAGCTTGTTCAAAAAAAAGAAGTATTAAAGAGAAGCAGAAAGAAAGCGAAAAGGAATTGGAAAATCTTTTCAACTCGCTCATGCAAAAAGCGTTTAAAGGGGAACTAATATTTAATTAATAATGTCTGATGGTTGGCTTAATGATAAAACAGATCTCAAATAAAATACTTTATTTCTTGATAATACTCATAATTATTCCTCTACAATATTTGCAAGCGCAAAATGGAATTGTAAAGAGCTATTATGCTGACGGGACAGTACAGTCGGAAGCATCTTACGTAAACGACGTTCTTGATGGTTCATACATAACGTATTTTCAAGATGGAAAAATTAGGACAGAAAAAA
>CAMTXU010000042.1:0-26837 GCA_947085815.1 uncultured Ignavibacteriota bacterium
CCACCGGGAAGGGGAATGGCTTCAAGATGGGCAAAACGTTTTACTGTTGTATAATTACCAAACAAAATTTCACCGCCCCAAATTGTATTATCAGTTCCGTAGCCGGTTCCATCCAGAATAATTCCGATAACATCATTCTTCAAATCATGTTCACCCATGCACGCTGCCATATGTGCATGATGATGCTGAACACCAAATGATGGAAGCCCGCTTTCTTCTTTTGCCCAACGTGTTGATAAATAATCGGGATGCAAATCATAACCAACATACTTAGCTTTGCAATCAATAATTTTTTGCTGGTAGTTAATTGTTTCTCTGAAAAATTGATGAGCTGAAAAATTAGTTAGATCGCCAATGTGCTGACTTAAAAATGCTTTATCATTCTTTAGTAAACAAATTGTGTTTTTTAACTCAGCGCCGACACCAAGAACTGCAATGCCGGATTTCTTAATAAAAAATGGTTTTGGAACAAATCCTCTGCTGCGCCGGATTATTCTTAGTTTATTGTTAATGAACATTCCAACCGAATCATCTGCGCGTATTAGAATGTCGCGGTTGTGGAAAAGAAATGAATCTGCCACTTCCGATAAATTATTCTTTGCGCCATCGTTTGTTATCTCAATCGGTTCTTCCGCAAAGTTTGCACTCGTCATTACAAGAACAGGTGGAAAATGTTTCAAATGTTTTTGAACTTCATTTAACAAGATGTGGTGAAGCGGAGTATAAGCTATCATTACTCCCAATCTTTTATTATTTGGAGCAACAGATTCACTTATGCTGCAATTCTTTTTCTTTAATAATAAAATGGGTCGCGCAAAACTTGATAGCAAAATTTTCTCATCATTACTCAACCAGACCAGACCGTTTAGTGAATTAATATTGTGCACCATTACGGCAAATGGTTTTTCCTCGCGCCGTTTTCGCTCTCGTAATTTTTTTATTGCCTCATCGTTGTATGCATCAACTGCAAGGTGAAACCCGCCAAGACCTTTGACCACAACAATTTTACCATTTGCCAAATCCCTTGCTGCTTTTGTAATCGCTTTATCTTTTTCGAGTATTACATCATCTCCGGCTTGTTCAAGCCAGATATTTGGTCCGCACTTTGGGCATGCATTCGGTTGAGCATGAAATCGGCGGTCATGCGGGTTATGATATTCATTTGAACATTCCTCACACATTTCAAACTTCTTCATTGTTGTATACTTGCGGTCATAAGGTATATTTTCGATAATCGTTAACCGGGGACCGCAGTTTGTACAATTGATAAACGGGTAAAGATAACGGCGGTTTTGGGGATCGAATAATTCACTTAAACAATCATCACAGATACAAACATCAGGTGAAATGAGCGTTTGATTACCAATCTCTTCTGTTGATGCGATAATTTCAAATTGATTTGAACGTTGAACCGTCACATAAAATGTTTCTATGTGAATTATTTCTGATAAGGGAGGAGCTTTCTCACGAAGGTCAGTCACAAATCTATTTATATCTTTTGAATTGCCTTCAACTTCAATCTCAACACCGGATTGCGAATTTCTTACGAAGCCGATTAAATTATTTTCGATTGCTAATCTCAAAACAAACGGTCTAAATCCAACACCTTGAACGATTCCGTTTACATTGATTTGCAATCGTGTAATTTCATCTGAGTTCAAGAATCAATCCGTAAAAATTATTTGCTCTTGGAAAAAGTTTTTATCCACTCATACCATTCTTTCATTCCTTCACCGGTTTTAACTGATAACTCGATGAATTCAAGATGATGATTAACTTGATGTGCATATTGTTTTGTTTTCTCAATATCAAAGTCAACATACGGAAGTAGATCAGTTTTATTTATGATGCAAAGATGGGATGAAGCAAACATGTTCGGATACTTAATTGGTTTGTCTTCACCTTCGGTAACGCTTATAATGACTACGCGTTTAGTTTCTCCAAGATCAAAAAGTGCCGGGCAGACAAGGTTGCCAACATTTTCAATCATTACTACAGAATTATTTTCAACTTCCAGTTCATTGATTGCTTTGTTTATCATATCGGCATCAAGATGGCAGCCGTTACCGGTATTGATTTGAATTACCGGTGCGCCGACTGATTTGATACGGTTGGCGTCGTTCATTGTCTGCTGATCACCTTCGATGACGAAAAATTTTATCTCTTTTTTTAGATCAAGAATTGTTCTTTCTAACAAACTGGTTTTACCTGAACCGGGTGAACTGACAAGATTTATAGCAAAAATATTTTTTGCTTCAAAGTATCCACGATTACGTTCTGCAAGCAAATTATTTTTTTGAAGAATGTCTGTCTGCAGCTCTATCTTTCTTTCATGGGAATGACTTTGATGCTCGTGCTTATGATTATGCTCATGCTCTTGTTTATGATCGTTGGGGTGAGAATGTACATGAGAATGCGAATGTGTGTGTCCGTCATGTTCATGAGTGTGCTCTGAATGTTTATTGTTTTCTTCACCGGGTTTTCTAATTGTCACTTCATCATTGGATTGATCGCAGCCGCATGTATCACACATTGTTCCTCCTGATTAATCAATATTGATTGATTTTATTTTTAATTCCTTCCCATGAATAATTTTTATTGTAAATGATCCACATGAAGTACAAGGTTCATAAAATGTTGTAGGTGCAAATGTGAAATTACATTCAAGACATTCTGCTACTGCCGGAATTGAAATAAATTTTCTTTGAGCATTTTCGAGGAGCGTATTCTTCACAGCAAGCTCAAGAGAAAATTCTAAAGCAGAGATCTCAACACCAGAAATTGTGCCGATTTCAATTTCTATCTCATTAATATTTTTTGCATTAGCTTTCAGAGCTTCATCGGAAGCAACTTCTACAATACTCAAAGCAATCGACATTTCATGCATAAGCGAGTTAAGTAATTATGAAAATTTGTTCAAAAAATACCGATTTATGAAATACTATTAAAGCCTCTACAAAATAAGAATTTCCTACATTCGATCAATTGATTTTTCAAATGTACCTCTTAGAAATATGTTGCCACTTCAATCTAAATAGTATAATTTGCAAAAGAACTCAAGGATTCTCATTCTTAAATCTTATCCAGCAGAGGGTATGCAATATGAATAGTGAACTTGGAATACTTTTAGTTACCGCAGCGTCAATTGGACTCATCCATACAATTATTGGTCCGGACCATTACGTACCATTTATTATGCTTGCCAAAGCAAGTAAATGGTCAAGATCAAAAACAATCTTCATAACTGTAATCTCCGGAATGGGACATGTATTAAGTTCGGTAGTTGTCGGGTTGATAGGAATCGCTTTTGGTATAGCTTTAAGCAAGTTGGAAATATTTGAATCTTTTCGCGGTAATATTGCGGGATATATGCTGATAGCTTTCGGTCTGATCTATACTCTTTATGGATTGCGAAAAGCATTTCGAGATAAACCTCACGTTCATTCTCACGTTCATTATGATGGAAATCTCCACACACATAATCATTCGCACAACACTCATGAACATTTCCACCCTCATGAAGAAGGAGATACCGGTAAAATAAAATTTTGGACCATCTTTGCGATATTTGTTCTGGGACCGTGCGAACCGCTGATACCAATTATAATGTACCCGGCGGCTAAAGACAGCATTTGGGGGATGATATTGGTGACTATAGTTTTCGGAATAGTAACTATTGGAACGATGTTAACTATAGTGATGCTCTCGCTAAAAGGAATAAATATGTTACCATTTGGAAAATTAGAAACGTATATGGATGCAATTGCCGGAGTTGTAATTCTAATAAGCGGCATATCTATACAAATATTTAGTTTATGAATTTCGTAGCGCATTAATCTATTTCAAAAAAAATGTTACTTCTACCCTAAGCTATTAGAAAATTAAGCAATGTCCGTGTACTATAAAAAATTGGCAGTTCTTTTAGATCAAATTCCAAATGGCTTTCCACAAACAGAAAGCGGAGTGGAATTAAAAATCCTTGCAAAACTTTTTAGGCCGGAGGATGCAGAATTAGCAAGTCAATTAAGTGAGAAACCCGAGTCTTCGATATCAATCGCTCATCGTCTTGAGAAAAATGAAAAGGAAATCCTCTCTGCTTTAATAGGAATTGTAAAGCGTGGTTTGATTGGTATGAAGCGTGAAAAAGGAGGTATGTCCTTCTATCTTATTCCATTTATTGTGGGATTCTATGAATTGCAGAATGCTAAAATTGATAAAGAATTTGCAGAATTGTTTGAGCAGTATTATAAAGAAGCCTTCCACAAAATGACAATGATTAAACCCTCGGTTCATAGAGTAATACCTGTGGAGAAAACAATTCCCGTTGAAATAGATGTGATGCCGTATGAAAAGGCGTCAACTTATTTAGAGAATGCAAAATCATGGGGTGTACTCAACTGTATATGCCGTGTTCAACAAAACTTAATCGGCAAGGGATGTGAACACTCTGTTGAAAATTGTTTAGTGCTCTCTCAAAGAGAAGGCGCGTATGATAAGACTGATTCAATCCGGACAATAACAAAAAATGAGGCTCTGGAAATTCTTGTCAAATCTAATGAAGAGGGACTTGTACACTCGACAAGCAATGTGCAAACGGATGTGACGTATATTTGTAATTGCTGTACTTGTTCATGCGGTATTCTAAGGAGTATTGTCGAATATGGAAATATGAATTCTGTTGCGAGTTCAGATTTCTATGCTGTTGTGAATGAATATCTATGCAGCGGATGCGCTGTCTGTATCGACCGTTGTCAATTTAATGCATTAAATATGATTGATGCTATAAGTAAAGTTAACAGATCTTTATGTGTTGGTTGCGGACTCTGTGTTACTACTTGTACTGAAGAGGCAATATCTCTAATGCAAAAAGATGCGAAAATTATTGAACGCCCGCCTGTTTCAGAATCGGATTGGAAAACTATTCGATTAGATGCCAGAAAATACTCAAACTGAATTGATGAACTGAATTTCCCTTCTGACATCGCTCTTAGCAGAAATTGGGTGAAATTTAAGGAAAAATGGATTTTTAATAAATTTGAATAAAATAAAAAACCCCAAATTCTTTCGTTTTTGGGGTCTAAAGAGCTGGCTATGGGACTCGAACCCGCGACCTGCTGATTACAAATAAGGGTGACTACTGTATTTTTACTCTGAATTCTTAGTTTTTATGGGCACTCCATACAATCTCCATACATGACCATGTAAGGAGATCAGTCATGTATCTTGTGAAAAATTATAAGTCCCCTTTTTACCAAGTAGTTTGTTTCATTGATGGCAAAAGAACTACCATATCAACTAAGACGGGAAATTCCCGGGAAGCCAATCGGTTCTTAAATAATTTCAAAATAGAATCAAGAAAAGAAGTTCCAACAGAGCGCCAGTCGATAAGCATCGCCAAATTTCAAATTGAATATGTTGCATTCATTAAGCCAACAAAATCCACAAACTATGTTCGCTCTATAAATCTTTCTTTCAAAATTCTGATTGCGTTCACTGGAGATATTTCATTGAGCAAATTAGATCTCCATACGCTTGATAAATTCATCACTCATACTTTTACACGAACTCCGAGAGGAGCTTCTCTTTATTACCGAACACTGAAGGCAGCTTTTAGCAAAGCTGTTTTGTGGAATTATCTTTCAGAAAATCCACTTAAGAAAATTAAATTTCCAAAAGTTTCTAAAGCTTTTCCAGTTTTCATTTCCGAAACTGAATTGAAAGCTATTCTGGATAATACAAATGAGCCATTTCTCAAAGATTTATTCTTTACCGCTTTTTATACTGGTATGCGCCTTGGTGAATTAGTAAACATGAAGTGGTCTTGGATCGGCTTGAACGAAAATCAAATTACTGTTCATTGTTCCGATACCTTCACCACCAAAAGTAAAAAGGAAAGGATTATTCCATTCAACCAAAATCTAAGTAAAGTCTTTGTTGACCGATTCCCGAAAATCTTCAATATCACCTTTGATGATTTTGTCTTTAATGATTCCAGAGGAAAAAAGTTAAATGAAGATTACGTCAGCAAAAAGTTTAAAGAATCGGTTCGTGCTGCTAAACTTGATGAAAAAATCCACTTCCACACATTGCGCCATTCTTTTGCTTCGCTGTTGGTCCAGCGAGGAGTTTCTTTGTATATTGTCAAAGAATTGCTTGGTCATGAAGAGCTTTCAACGACTCAAATTTACAGTCACCTTCAGCCACAAAATTTAAGAGATGCGGTAAATCTTTTATAACGGCTAAAAAAGCATATTCACATTCAACCGTGAGTATGCTTTATTTTTCATTTCCTTCAAAAATTCCCATCTAAATGCTCACTTTTCATTATAAACTCGTTAAGGACGAGTAAACCTTCAGCTTTTTAAGATGCTAAGGAAAACCATTACTTGAGTTGGACTTTTTTCAATCTTCCTACGCCTAATCGTCTATTATTCTTTCCTTGTCGATATTCATAAAGAACGCAATCCTTTATAGCGCATTCCCGTACTTGTTTCTTCTCATATCCGGAACATTCCAAACAATGTTTTTTAATCGCTCTCAATGGTGTTTGTTTCATTTCATTCCTCCGCAATTTATTAACCGCAATTTGGACAACTTCATTTTCTCAACACGTCCAAATGGACAGCTTTTTGAGCCAAACTCGTCCAACTTGCTTGCCGTAAGCAAGAATTCATTCTTTTAATCAAGTTGCGTCCAACTCGTCCACTAAGTTGTCCAACCTTTTCTTCGTTTTTACTCCAGATTCTAAATAATAAATTGATTTGGACAACTTGGACAACTTTAATTTCATTTTCTCTCCCTAATCGAAAAAAGACTCGTCCAAGTTGTCCAACTTTTTAAGTTCACCCAAATAAATGAATCTTTCAGTCCCGGATTTCCGTTCAGTTAGCTTTATTCCTTTTATCTTGGTGGCTTCCTTCAACCATCTCGAAAACCTTACCGGTTGGATTTCGGCATATTCTTCATATTCCCGTTTGAAGTTTTCAAGTAATTCTTTCTTCTGATATTCTTTTCCAACCTCAATCGATTCAAAGTATTCCGCAAATTCCTCACAAGTCGAATCAATCATCTTTTTCTTTTCCAGATTAATATGATTACACTGAATCATTCCTTTACACAAATAAAGCTGTAAGCACCCGATCATATAATTCAAAAAATAATTCCATTCCTCATTGCTCCATTCATCAAAAAATCTATGACCGAATTCATCTATCGGTCTGTGTGCTTTGTTGTAATGGTCTGAGAATTCAATAACAAATTGTCTATCCAAAGTTGAATCGTCTGATCCTTCAATCGTGTAATTTGTAGAAATTATAATTTTAGGTGACTGATGAAATGGGATGATTATCTCATTCTGGTTTTTCTTCTCAACAGTAATATCATCGGTGATAATTGAGAAGAGCTTATCGAAATTGAATTTCTTTGTTACATCGTTAAATTCTATAATCGCCGTATCGAGAGTAACCGATTGAAAACTGAAACTTTTCGAGAAATTGAAATTCCTACCATCTAAACGAATTGTTTTTCGCAGCTTTCCAATTGCTTGTGCGACTAAACCTTTGCCACTTCTTCCGTAAGCACCGTCACTTAATTTCTCATCAAGAAATATCACTGCTTTTGCATTCGTTGAATCTTTGTAATTATGAAGTAAATAACCGATTGCACTCCGCAGTGACAAAATTCTCTGTTCATCATTTTTGCAAATGTTTCTTATAAACCTTTCAAACTCTGATTCTCGTTTTTCAACTATGAATCTCTTATGTATTACTTGTCTATCCCAAATAAAACCATCTAACTCTTCATATCGTTTTACTAAGATCTTCTCATGCGATATTTCAACAAAACAATTTGAGAAAAAGAGAAATCCTTTCTCTTTTGTGTCTCTTAGAAATTCAAGGTCTCTCGTTTCTAAGAACTCAAGAAATGTCTGCACAAAATGTTGTGGAGCACCCTTAATAACTGCATCAATCACTTTTATTCTATGCACTTCCTCAAAATATTTATCATCCAATCGTTTCAAATAATCAATCACAAAATCTTTTATGTTGAAGATCTCCACCTCTCGAACAATATTTTTGCTAACCCTCAGCAGTATATAACCGCGTTCCAATGGCAGTTTGCAAAATCCATTCTCTTCAAGAAACCTCTTGAAGTTCTGTTTCGATATTTTCGTCTTATCGTTTTCGATATACCAGAACTTTACGAACGGCTTTTGCCAGCCGAACTTTTCAGCTATATGATAAACCGTTCCAAGTGTAATTCTTCCATCAGATTTCTTCATCAATTCATCAAACTTTTTATTAATCGCAAATTCCGAATCATGGTAATGCTGATTGCCTAAACTCATCTTCAAAAAATATTTCCTTCCTTCCTCACCAATAGTTACCAAACCAAAACCAATTCTATACCATTCATCATAACAATTTGTAGGTATATTGTTTTCTAAAAACTCAATTGCGCTTTCCAACTTCTCCCTATCAAATCCTGCTGGTTCAAATGTTCTCTTACCAACCGCAAGGACTTCTTTCTCTTTCTGTAAATCGCAGAACTCTTCTAAACATTCCAACAATAAATCAGCGTTAATCTCTTTTGGTGGTTCTTTCGGTTCTTCATAAAGAAATGAATATCTGTTTCCACTTTCATGTTTTGAATAAGGAAGAACAGTTTGAGACTGGCTCCATCTTAATTCAATATGATCACATAATCCTTCATCTTTCAGATATAAACGGTATACACTTTTAGGTCCGTTTAATTTTTTATGCAGTTGCTCACTTTCACTAACTCTAATCCAAATATGATAACCAACGCCGCTGCCGCTTTTCACTGTCCACAAATATTTTTCACCAAGTCCTAATCTTTTACAAATCATCTCAACAATACTTGGATCTGTCACTTTATCGAAATCAATATTCCGTAAATCATTTATTCCACAAATTCCGCCGATACCGGTCACTTTTTCATTCCAGCCAAGTTCAATTACATCTTGTTCAGACTGTTCAATCAATTGCCAATTCTCCCAAGGAATTGTTGGCCGCTTACCTTGAATTGGTAGAACATTAAATCCAAAAACGTTCTTATAAATCTTCGCCATTTCCAGAAATTGTATCATCTTTTTTCTCCGGAATTAATACTAAAAATCTGTGGTTTTTTACCTCTTGCGCCTGTGCCGGGCGAAGCCTGCAGTGAGCTTTGTCTGACTGTCGAAGTGCCTGCACTGAGCGTAGTCGAAGTGTCTAGTTTCTCAACCGCTTCCCTCAAGCAATCTATATTCAGATGGGAATAAATTTCAGTAGTAGAAATAGACGAATGTCCGAGCAATTCTTTTATGGTATAAAGCGGTACACCTTTCTGAGCAAGACTAGAAGCAAATGAATGTCTTAAAGTATGGAAGTGAATTGCATTATCCATTCCCGCAGCTTTACAAGCGGATTTGAATCTTCTCGAAAAATAATTCCCTGTAAATTTTGATCCATCCTCTTTACAAAACACAAAGTCCCGAGCGGAGACGAGGGACAAATTATAGATGGTTTTACTCTTCACTCTTCGTTCGGAATTTATCTCGAGCATAGCCGAGGGATTCTTTACTCGTAGCAACGCTTCGTAGGCCTCCTCACTCATCGGAATAAATCTTTGTGTTCTTCCTTTCGTTGTAAACTCCTCATCACCAACAGTTATTACTTTATTTTCTAAATCAACATTCTTCCATCTTAGATTAACAATTTCATCTAATCTCATTCCTGTGTAGAATGCAAACACAACCACATCTTTCACAACTCCATTTTCCCCATTGCCTACTTGCCCACCGTTTGTTTGGCGGGTTGCCAATTGCCTACTTATTACTTCCAGCTGATCACTATTGATAAACACTGGTGCCATTTTTTGTCTTTTCGGAAGTTTTACTTTCGTGAAGTAATTCTCTTTAACATATCCCCAGTCTTTCGCTTTATTAAAAGCTGCTTTCAAATTCCGGTAGTAAACAACATAACCCTTACTCACTTTTTGCTGAAGGTGAGAAATAAAATCCTCAACATCTTTAAATCGAATAGCACCGATTGAATGTTGGATACCCGGCTTGCCGTCCCTTTGGGAGAAATAATCAGTTAGATGATTTAACGCGATATTCACCGAATTGTAATATGATTTTGATCTATTGTTTTTTATCAGATTCAAATACTCATCCCTAAACACCCTCAGCGTTACAATCTCTTTTTGGTCATTCCCTGGAATAATTGAAAGCAGCATTTTTAACTTTTCTAAATCTTCCATAGAAATGTTTTTCAGTATATCTTCCATTTCTTTATCTGTCTTAATCTGTTCGATCAGTTAAATCAGCGTTCTATTTTTTTGCCGACTCTTCAACGGAAACTCAATCACAACCTCATCTTCAAGTTCCATCTCTATCTGATTCGGATCCTTAACCTTGCATTCATTTTCGTTTGTCACTCCGAGCGAAGTCGAGGAGCCATTCTGACTACTGATTTCTGAATTCTGACATCTGTTTTTATAGACCCACTCATCCAGCTCACACTTTGAAAAGAAAATCATCTTGCCGGTTGGTTTGTAATGCGGAATTACTTTTCTGTAGGTAAGCTTGTAAAGGTAACTTGGCGCATAACCGAGATAAGCGCACGCCTCCCTGAAAGTTAATGGTTTATCGTTATTCCTGGTAAGTAATGCTTCTAGAGATGTAAGCTTTTTTAGAATTTCTTTCTGTAATGAACGGAGTGTAATTTTTTTTGAAGGAGCTTTCTTTTCCATCGTTGGCAATCCTTATAATGTTCGGATACCAACTAAAGAAATATTGGAAATTAAATTTGCTGTCTTTGCTATATAGCAAATTTTTGTAATCGCTCTAAATACTGAATTATTTCGTCTAGTTTTATTTCTTTATTCCTAAAACTTTCCTCAGATAGATATTTTATGAAATTTATAAGTTCTTTGCTGTTAGATGCATGGTTATAATTTGCCATCTTACTTTTTGCGGCATTATATTTCTTTTCGAAAGACCTCATATCTTCATCATTTGAATGGAACAAATTTGCTATTTGCATTACCGTAGTTTTATAAGAAATTATCTCGGCTTTCTTCATAATTTCAAATATTCTCACAACATCAAATAATCTCGACTTAATTTTGATTTTTTCAAACCCTTCTTTATTTGTACCTTTTTCCATCCAAGTCTTACTTTCTTCATTATCTTCAGTCAATTTCTCGCTGTCAAACTCCAAATGCATTTTTATTTTCTTGATTCCGTCAATTTTGAAATTAGGATTGTTCTTACAAAGTTTATCCAGTTCGAAGGACATATATGTAGCTTGTGGTTCTTTTACTATGCAAATATTCGTCAAAGGAGGTCCGGCTTGTTTGTCATCTAATAACCAATAAAAATTCTCATCGATGCCGACAAATTCTCTTTTAATACTTTCCAAATTAATTTCGATTTCATCAAATAATTCTGATAACTCAATTATTTTATCACAATCCTTTATGATTTTTTTAAGGTAAGCAATTTTATCTTCCTTCTTTTCAATATTGAGGCATACTTTAGTAACAATTTCGTAAAAAAATGTAAACTTATTCCTTAAGCGATTTGCACCCTCACCCCTTTCCATTAATTAACTCCGTTTATTTTAATTGTAATTTCCGCGTATGAATAAAACTCAATTGTTCCGGAAATTAAGAAGGGATGTCCCGACTTATCTAGTCCCGGACATTTAACTGGTCGAATAGCGAAAAATCTTTATCCCAAATAACTGAAACACTAACCTTTATATAATAATTTTAATTAAAATATTCACGTGTATTTTTATTCATGAGTGCCATTTTACCAGATAACTCAGATTTATGCCTTTATTTGCTTTTATGATAAGAATTTAGTGTTAATTATATATATTTTATATAATTCATTTGAATCCAATGGGCGATAATTGACTCCTTTTCACGCTAAATATTATGCTTACGAATTAACTAAGAACAGTCCTTCAGACAGCATCCAAAAACTTGTTACCTCATTAATGGATGCACAAGTAGATCTCAATCCACATCAAGTTGAAGCAGCCCTTTTCGCTTTTCGTTCACCGCTTTCAACCGGTGCTATTTTAGCGGATGAAGTTGGTCTTGGCAAAACAATCGAAGCCGGATTGGTTATATCCCAAAAGTGGGCGGAAAGAAAAAGAAAGATTTTAATAATTGTTCCTTCCAATCTTCGCAAGCAATGGAACCAAGAATTACTCGATAAGTTTTTTCTAAACTCTATCCTTCTGGAGACAAAATCTTTCAACGATGAGGTCAAAAAAGGTATTCTCAATCCTTTTCATCAAAAAGAAATAATTATTTGCTCTTATCAGTTTGCGCGTAAACAAGAACCATATATTCGTCTCATAAATTGGGATTTGGTTGTAATTGATGAAGCTCACCGGTTGCGAAACGTTTACAAACCAAACAATAAAATTGCTAACTCTATAAAAAGTTCTATTGCGAATGCACCTAAAATTTTACTTACTGCAACACCATTACAGAATTCTTTATTAGAACTGTTTGGGCTTGTAAGCTTTGTGGATGACTATGCCTTTGGTGACTTAAAAAGCTTTCGCACTCAATTCTCGCGCTTAGTTGATGAGAATATCTTTAACGAATTAAAAGCTCGATTAACCCCGATCTGTATTCGAACTCTCAGAAGACAAGTCTTAGAATTTATTCGTTACACAAAAAGAATTCCTATTACACAAGAATTCTTTCCTACTGATGAAGAACAAAGACTCTATGATTTGGTTTCGGACTACTTACAATCCGAAAAATTATTTGCGCTTCCACCAAGTCAAAGACAATTAATGACTCTCATCCTCAGAAAACTTTTAGCTTCATCAACATATGCCATCTCCGGAACTCTCCAAGCGTTGTCACAAAAGCTTGATGTAATTATAGAATCAAGTCAAGTTCAAGAATCCCCGCTCGAAGATGAATTACAAACAAACTTTGAAGAATATGAAGAGATTAAAGATGAATGGGAAGATGATGGTAACAATGAACCTGATTCATATTCTAAAGAACAGATCGAAGAAATAAAAAAAGAATCCCAAAGACTAAAAGAGTTTTTTACACTTGCACAGGCTATTCAAATTAATTCAAAAGGAGAAGTTCTTCTAACAGCTCTCAAAAAAGGATTTGCTGAAATTGAACGACTCGGTGCAAACCGCAAAGCTATCATTTTTACGGAATCGAGAAGAACTCAACAATATCTCTTCGAACTGCTTAACAGAACAACATTTCAGAATAAAATAGTTTTATTCAACGGATCTAATAATGATCATCTTTCAAACGAAATTTATCAGAAGTGGTTTAAGAAACATCAAGGGACTGATAGAGTAACCGGTTCAAAGACGGCGGATAAGAGGGCTGCAATAATCGAATATTTCAAAGATGAAGCGGAAATATTGATTGCAACCGAAGCTGCTGCTGAAGGTGTAAATCTTCAATTTTGTTCATTGGTTGTTAATTACGATCTTCCTTGGAATCCTCAAAGAATCGAACAACGTATAGGAAGGTGTCATCGTTATGGTCAAGCCTACGATGTAGTTGTTGTTAATTTCTTAAATAAAAAGAATGCCGCAGATCAAAGAGTGTATCAGCTATTGGATGAAAAATTTCAATTATTCAGCGGTGTCTTTGGTGCCAGTGATGAAGTTCTTGGAGCTATAGAATCCGGAGTAGATTTTGAAAAGAGAATTGTTCAGATATACCAAAAATGTAGGACAGCCGAAGAAATTAATTTAGCTTTTGATGAATTACAAAAGTCTTTTGAACTGCAGATTGACGAAACAATTACTGTCACAAGGCAAAAACTTCTTGAAAACTTTGATCAAGATGTGATAGATAAATTGAGGATCAACTTCGAACAAAGCAAAGATTACTTAAACCGTTATGAAGAATGGCTCTGGAATCTAACTAAACACTTTTTAACGGATTATGCTAATTTCGATTCACAAGAACATTCTTTTTATCTTCATACAAATCCTTTCCCGGAATTGATTATTCATCCCGGTCCTTATAAAATCACTAAGAAGGGTGAGGATGCCAACATTTACAGAATCGGTCATCCACTCGCGCAAAGAATTATCGAAGAATGTAAATCATTCAGTTTGAGAAATAACGAAGTTATCTTTTGCTACAAAGACAAAATAATCTCTATCATTGAACCGTTCATAAATAAATCCGGGTGGCTCACAGTTCAGTATTATTCTATTTTTTCATTCGAGCAAGAAGACTATGTAATTCTTTCGGCACTTACGGATGATGGAATCGTTTTAGATCTTGAACAATGCAGCAAACTATTTTTACTTGAAGGAGAGATGACCTCCTGTCATGCTGAATCCCGACAAAGTCGGAGTGAAGCATCTCCTAACATTCCAATTGAAATAAAATTAATTTTGGATGAAAATCTGGAAAAAGAAAAACAAATCATTCTCGGTTCCAACAAACTCAGAAATACAAAATATTTTGATGAAGAAATTAATAAGCTCGAATGTTGGGCTGATGATCTTAAAGGTAGTTTGGAACTTGAACTTAAAGAATTAGATCGTGAAATTGGTGTTAAGAAATCCGATGCCAGAAAGATTTTGAACCTTGAAGAAAAAGTTGCGGCGCAAAGAGAAATTAAAGATATGGAGAAAAAAAGAAGTGAACTCCGACGGAATCTTTTCTTAGCTCAAGATGAAGTTGATAAACGAAAAGAAAAAATAATTGAAGATATTGAAGCAAGATTGCAGCAGAAAATTGAAACTAAAGAACTATTTACAATAAGATGGCAGTTGATTTAAAAAACAAAAAATGCTTGTACAACTGCAGGAGAAAAACTTTCCGACCATTTTGCCGATATCGGGAAAATGGTTGGGCTTGGTTGTATTGTGAAAAGAAAAAGGATCATAATATTTCAAATGGTGCAATATGAGTAACAACAAAGAAGATCTCAGCAGCGATATTATCCTTTATTCTACTGAATCCGGTGATGTAAAGGTAGAAGTTCTGTTCAGCGATGAAACTTTTTGGTTAAACCAGAAAAAATTAGCAGAGTTATTCCAAGTTGATCGCTCGGTAATTACTAAACATTTAAAAAACATCTTTGCCGAAAAAGAATTGGACGAGAAATCAGTTAGTGCAAAAATTGCACATACTGCCTTAGATGGGAAAAATTACTCTGTGCAGTTTTACAATTTGGATGCAATTATCGCTGTCGGTTACCGTGTCAATAGTTTCCAGGCAACTCAATTTAGAATTTGGGCTACTAAAACTCTCCGCGAATTCATGATTAAAGGTTTTGTACTCGATGATGAGCGCTTAAAACAAGGAAAACGATTCGGTAAAGATTATTTTGATGAACTCTTAGAACGAATACGTGAGATACGTGCCAGTGAAAGACGATTTTATCAAAAGATTACAGATATTTACCAGCAGTGCAGCATTGATTATAACCAGGATGCTGAAATCACCCGGAAATTTTATAAGACGGTTCAAAACAAACTTCATTGGGCTGTAACCGGTAAAACTGCTGCTCAATTAATTGCTGAACGCGCGGATTCATCTAAACCTAAAATGGGGTTACTAACTTGGAAAAATTCTCCCAAAGGTAAGATTGTTAAAAGTGATGTTGTCGTAGCAAAGAATTATTTAACAGAAAAAGAAATTAAAGAACTTGAACGAATTGTCTCTATGTACCTGGATTATGCCGAAAACCAAGCGGCACGGCAAATACCAATGAAAATGTCCGATTGGATTAATAAGGTGGACGCTTTTTTACAGTTTAATGAATATGATATATTGAAAGATGCCGGTAAAATAAGCCATGAAGTTGCCCTTAAACTTGCTGAGGGTGAATTTGATAAATTTAGAGTTATACAAGATCACAACTACGAAAGTGATTTTGACGAGGAAGTTAAAAAAGTTGAGAGAAGTCTTAAAGGTGATGAAAAGAAAATTCTGAAAGAAGCTAAGAAAACAAAAAAGAAAAATTAATAATGTCATTCTGAACGAAGTGAAGAATCTCAAAACAAAAGTAATGCCATTCTGAACGAAGTGAAGAATCTTAAAACAAAAGTAATGTCATTCTGAACGAAGTGAAGAATCTATAACAAACATTAGAAAAAGAATTACTCTATGAACCACAAACCAAAATTAGAACTTACCTGGATTGGCAAAGACCAGCAGCCAAAACTTGAACCGCGCATTTTAATTGAAGACCCGGAAAAATCTTACGGTGATAAGAACACAGAAAACATGCTGATCTATGGCGATAACCTTCTTGCTCTAAAAGCTCTTGAACAAGATTTTGCCGGAAAAATAAAATGTATTTATATAGATCCACCTTACAATACTGGCAATGCTTTTGAACATTATGATGATGGATTAGAACATTCTATTTGGTTGAACTTAATGAAGCCACGATTAGAAGTTTTGAGAAATTTACTAAGGGAAGACGGAAGTCTTTGGATTTCCATCGATGCTGATGAAAGCCATTATTTGAAAGTTTTATGCGATGAAATCTTTGGAAGAAATAATTTTGTTGATGAAGTCATTTGGCAACGGGCATATGCTCCAATAAACCTTAAAAAAACTTTATCAAGATCACATGATATTATTCTAGTTTATTCGAAAAACTCATATGGGTTTAAGCTAAATAAACTCCAAAGAACGGAGAAACAATTAAAAGATTACAAAAATGTGGACAATGATCCAAGAGGTATATGGAAACTTGGGAATCCTTCCGTTGGTCCAGCAGTTGATAAAAATATCTATGAAATTATCACCCCTAGTGGAAGAAAATTATTTCCTCCAAGAGGGCGAAGTTGGTTATATAGTAAAAAAAGGTTTGAAGAGTTAAAAAAAGATAACCGGATTTGGTTTGGTCCGAGTGGTGACGCAACATGGGGCCCAAAATTATTTTTATCTGAGGTAAGTGAAGGTGTAGTTGCTATGACACTATGGACTTATCAAGAAGTAGGACATAACCAAGATGCAAAAAAAGAAATCAAGGCATTATTTCCTGATTATGAAAACCCATTTCAAACACCTAAACCTGAAAGACTAATTCAAAGAATAATTACACTTGCCTCAAATGAAGGCGATTTGGTTATTGATTCATTCCTTGGTTCGGGCACAACTGCCGCAGTTGCGCATAAAATGAATCGTAAATGGATCGGCATCGAACTTGGTGAACATTGCCATACTCATTGCATTCCGCGTCTCCAAAAAGTTTGTGATGGAACAGATCAAGGTGGTATCTCCGAATCAGTTGGTTGGAAAGGCGGCGGCGGTTTCAAATATTATTATCTCGCTCCAAGTTTATTAAAGCAAGATAAATATGGCAACTGGGTTATCAATCCGGAATACAACGGAAACATGCTTGCCTCAGCAATGGCAAAGCACGAAGGTTTCCGCTACCAGCCCGATGAACAAATTTATTGGAAACAAGGTCAATCCACAGAAAAAGATTTTATCTATACAACCACACAATTTATAACAGTAGAAACTCTCGATAGAATCCACGAAGATATGCAGAACGGAGAAAGCTTACTCATTTGCTGTAAATCATTTTCCAAAGCTTGTGAAGACCGCTACTCAAATATTACAATAAAGAAAATTCCCAAAATGCTTCTTGGCAGATGTGAGTTTGGCAAAGAAGATTATTCGCTTAACATTATCAATATGCCTGTTGATCCAAACGAGCCGGATTTTATACCGAAAGGATTTAATTCTATACCTTCATCAAAGAAAAAAAAGAATGGTAAATCAGAACCAAATCTTTTTAATTCCGAAAATGGAGGTGAAGAATGAACCGCAACGTAAATCTTATTCGTAATAGATTAAGTCTTCGTCCGCCGCAAGAAGAAAGCTTAACCATCCTCGCCAATCTCGCAGATAAATTGACATTGAAGAAATTCATTTCTGAAAATGTCATTCTGAACGGAGTGGAACGAAGTGAAGAACCTTTACGACAAAAATTCTTACAAACAGAACTCGAAAAAGTAAAATCCACATACCCAACCTGCACAGACTTTGAAAGAACATTTCCATCCGTTTGTTTCTCACTTGCAACCGGTGTTGGTAAAACACGCTTAATGGGTGCGTTCATTGCATACTTATATCTTGAAAAAGGGATCAAAAACTTTTTCGTGTTGGCTCCAAATCTTACTGTTTACAATAAACTGATCTCCGATTTCCAAGATAGCAGAATTGATAACCCCAAATATGTTTTTCAAGGAATTGGTGAGTTTGTAACTAACCAGCCGCGTATCATTACCGGCGATACTTACGAACAAATGTCTCAAACAAAACTGTTCGAATCGGAAGTTCATATAAATGTTTTCAACATCTCAAAGATTAATGCAGAGACTCGCGGCGGAAATATTCCAAGAATAAAAAGATTATCGGAATATCTTGGCGAATCATATTTCAACTATTTATCTAATCTGGATGATTTAGTTCTCCTGATGGATGAATCTCATCATTACCGTGCAGATCGTGGAATGGAAGTTCTAAACGAACTCAACCCGATTCTCGGTTTGGAAGTAACCGCAACACCTCAAGTAGAAAAAGCTGGCCGAACAATAAAATTCAAAAATGTTGTTCTAGAATACTCACTTGCAAAAGCAATTCAAGACGGATTCGTAAAAGAACCCGCAGTTGCAACCAGACGGGATTTCGATCCTTCACAATATTCTTTGGAAGAATTGGACCGTATTAAATTGGAAGATGGTATTCGTATTCATGAAGCAACAAAAGTAGAAATGTATAAATATTCCTTAGATGCTAAAGTCCGTCTTGTAAAACCTTTCGTGCTTGTTGTTTCAAAGGATACAGATCACGCCGGACGGCTGAAGGATTTAATAATCTCTCAATCATTCTTTAATGGCTACTATGCCGATAAAGTGATGGAGATTCATTCCAATCAGTCCGGAGAGGAAAAAGATGAGAATGTTGCTAAACTTCTTTCACTCGAAAGTTTCGATAACAAAATAGAAATTGTAATTCATGTTAATATGCTTAAAGAAGGTTGGGACGTAACAAATCTTTATACAATTATTCCTTTAAGAACAGCAGCTTCTATGACTCTCCGCGAACAGACAATCGGAAGAGGTTTAAGATTGCCTTATGGTAAAAGAACCGGCGTTGATAAAGTTGATAAACTCACAATTGTTGCTCACGATAAATTCCAAGAAATAATTGATGAAGCAAACAAACCTGATTCTATTATCAAACAGCAGAACATAATTGTAATTGATGAACAAGAACTGAATCAATCCAAAGAAGTTGTTGTTTCCATTTCAACAAGTCAACAGAAATATGAAGAACAGAAAAAGCATATCGAGACAATTACTGAACCGGAACAGAAACATAAAGCAACTATTACGCTGGAGGTTACTCGAATAATTAACGAAGTTCTTCCAGAACTCAACAAAGAAAAAGATGTAAAGAATGTTAGTGATCTAAAAAGAGAAGATATTCAGAAGATTGCGTTGGAAATGGTAAAAGAAAAAATCTATTCCGATCCGCAGCAGAATATGTTTGCAACCGATCTTATCAAAGAAGCTGAACAAAGATATGAAGCAGTCGTTCAAGAGTTTACAGAAAATATAATTGAGATCCCGCGCATCACAATTCAGCCAAGCACAGAAATTAAAACCGGATTCAGTGAATTCGATCTTGATACAATTGCGTTGAACTACCAGCCGGTATCGGAAGAAATTCTCATTAAGAAATTACGTGAACAAGAAAATGATACGGATATTGTCAGAGGCGGTGGTAAAATCATTCTGGATACTCCGGAAAATCTGATTGTAAACGAACTCATTAACTATTCCGAGATAGATTACGATTCACAATCCGAAATTCTATTCAAGCTTGCAATCCAAGCTGTAGATAAATTCAAAACATATCTTGATGAAGACGGTTTGAGAAATGTGGTTCAATACAACAAACGCGAAATCGGTAATTTCATCTTCAAACAATTAATGGAACATTTCTATTATGAAACTCCGGAATTCGAGAAACCGATCATTGATGTAAAAGCATTCACAAGAATTGAAGAACACAACTATACCAAGTTTACACAAGATTCCATTCGTGATTTCAAAGAAACTATAACACCAACATCGGCAATTCCAACAAAAGTATTCACCGGCTTCAAGAAAGCATGTCACACACTCTATAAATTCGATTCCAAAGCAGAGAAAGATTTCTCGATAATACTCGAGCAAGATTCAGAAGTTAAAAAGTGGTTGCGTCCGGCTCCAAATCAATTCAAGATTTATTGGCGCCATAATTCAAAACAGTATCGCCCGGATTTTGTAGCAGAGACAGACGATTCAATCTATCTGATCGAGATTAAGAAAGAGAGTGATATAGATGATTCCGAAGTTCAAGAAAAAGCAACCGCTGCAAAGGCTTATTGCAAATACGCATCGGAATACAACGCTCAAAACTCCGGCAAACCCTGGAAGTATGTTCTCATTCCCCATAATTCTGTTATGGTGAATATGAGTTTTAGGTTGTTTGCAAATAATAGTATGATGGAATAAATAACATGAATGCATTACTGACTTTGCTTGGAATTTTTATTGGTGCATTTATTACTCTTTTTGTTCAATGGTATGATCAAAAAACTAAGTTTCGTCTTGTTGCCATAGAAAAAAGATTACAAGCTCATCAAGAAGCTTTTTCATGGTGGTATAAACTTATTTGGGTTATTCACTCTTCGTCTGAGGATCGGATCAAAGTAATTGCAGATGCGCGAAACTTTTGGATTAACAATTGTCTCTATTTAGAAAAAAATACTCGAAAGGAATTTGATATCATAATAGAATTAGTGGGTGGCTACTCACTAAAATTGCAAATAGCCAAAGATGAAAAGGATCCTCATAAAAAAGAAGAATTGAGAAAAGATTATCTAGGTGATTGGAAAAGAATTGTGGATTTGCCTAACTATATTCAAAGCGAAGTCGAACTTGAACCTATTGTCCCAGATGTAAAAATTTCTGCTGAGGGTTTCACCAAGTAAGTTTAGCATAAAATGATCAGTGCTGAAGATAGTGCTCTATTAATTTACACCGATGGCTCATGTTTTCATCATCCGCGTCGTGGTGGTTACGGTATTCGCATAGTATTTCCAGTTTCCTTTTCTAAAGACGAAGAAATTCTTGATATTGATTCACCATCCTACCAAAACACCACTAATAACCAAATGGAATTATACGCTGTTATTAAGGCATTAAAGCATGTGGAATCCAGAGTAAACTTCCATAAGGTAAGCCGAATTATAATTCTTACAGATTCTCAGTATGTTTCTGAAAATTATACAAATGCAATTTTCAATTGGTCTAAAAACAAATGGTTTTTGAAGAACGGTGCACCTGTTCAAAATGCAGATTTATGGAAAGAACTAGTTAGAACTTTCGCTCGAATCAAATGCCGAATTGATATCAGATGGATTAAAGGTCATTCAAAAAATGTTGACAATAAAGCCGTAGATAAAATCGCGAAACTATCCGCAAAAGGCAGAATCAAAAAAGTATTTAAACCAATGACCGTAAGAAGAAAGCTTTCACCAAATAAAGTTAATCCTGGTAGTATAGAATCTGTTGGCCAAAGAATTTCAATCCGCATTATTACAGATGAATTCTTGCCAGTCCAAAAATTGTTCAAATATAAAATCGAAGTTATTTCCAAAAGAAGTAAATACTATAACTGCGTTGATTTTCTTTACAGTAAACATCTCTTAAAAGCTGGTCATTCATATATTCTTAGTTTGAAAAAAGATGAAAACTTATTAACAATTTCCAATTGTATTAAAGAGATTGTGAATGAAACTACCTAGAATATTATTCTACTTATCTATTGGCTATATTGTAATCCATAATATTTTTTATTTAATGATATAATTTGGTATCTAAATGCTCGAACTCCAGAACAAAGAATCCGAACAAAATAAAATCGATCCAATCTTAGTTTATCTTGATGAAACCGGTGATCATTCTCTCGAAAAAATAGATTAAGATTTCTGCTTAAGGTTAATCTTAATACAATATTTCAGTAAATTTCTTTTGTTGTAATTACGTTCAAGTTTTTTACAGCAATGAAAAGTTAAGTTTTATGTAACTAACAAAACCAATATGGCTTTATATATCACATAAGTTCTTTATATACAACAACTTCTTTATGTAACAAAAATGGTAAAGATGCAACTATTATAAAATCAATTGAATCAAGAAAAGTATAAATTTGAGATTAGAGGTTAAATCTATGGTAAGACAAGAGCAATACGTTCCCATTCTTAAGTGCAAAGATGGTGAACTTACAGCGTTATCAAAACTCTCGGATGATTTTAAAGATTCGATTGTCCCAATCGTAGATATTGTTTTTGATCCAAACAAAAAATTTGAAAATCATATAAAATCTACAATAGGATATCTTAAAAAAAAATGGACTAAAAATAAACTCATTTATATTGATGGTTATATGGTTCAAGAAAGTGAGTTAATATTCTCTGGCCAGCATTATATGCAGTATATCTTTGATGAATTAAATAACGATGATTTCAACATCATCCCGGTAATCAGTAATACTACAAACTCGGATTATAATGAAATCATTAAAAACATTATTGTAAAAGATCAAAAAGGTATTTGTGTAAGGATATTCCGGTCGGGAACACGCGACATTAATTTCGAATTAGATAATCTTCTCAATTACTTAGGTATCGAGCAGTCTTCGGTTGATTTATTGTTGGATCTGGAATCAGTAGAGGATTTGACAGTTAATGAAATTTATGAATGGGCATTGCTAAATATTTCGTCGATAAAACACATCTCAAAATATCGCAGCTTAATTGTATCTGGAGGTAATTTTCCAATAAATCTTATAAAATTAAAAGCAGATCAAATTCATATCATTCAACGTAAACAATGGCTGGCTTGGCAGCTTTTGTGTAACTCATCTGATATTGAAAGATTTCCAACTTATTCAGATTATGCAATCTCGCATCCTCAAATATCTGATTATGGTGAAGGTGTTCCTAATGCTAGTGCAAGCATTAGATATACAGACGAATCCGATTATATCATTTATCGCGGTAAAGGAACACGACAGCATAGTTTTGAACAATTCTATTCTATCTCTGAAAGTTTAATTAATAGCGAAGATTACTACGGCAGTGATCATTGTCCGGGCGATAAATTCATATTCAAATGCGGCACAGAAAAAGAAGAGACTGGAAATTTAAAAACTTGGCGTTGGGTTGGAACAATTCATCATTTAACTGTTGTAGTAAATCAACTTCTCCAATTCTGGCGTGATTTCAAAGTCGAGCGAACTTCTTGAGATATTGTTTCTAATTCTAGTGCACTTGCTATATTTTCTTGAAGAACTTTTTTATTAGAACTTCTATTTACTCTTACATCATATTTTTGTGTAATATAAAATAGTTCCTCTTTCCAAAGTAATTGCAATAAACTTTTACTCTCAACTCTTGGATTATTTCTAGCTTTTCGAATCTCCTTCAGCTTTCTTTTTTTATCATCATCAACTAAAATTAATCCCCACCATTTAGGAACAAACATTTTTATTTCTTTCAGATGAACCCGATTTGTAGCTACTGAAATTTTCTCCAACGATTTATTATAGTAATTCATTTGAAGAGGTAGTCGTTTAAGCGTATCCTCTTCACTCTTTATTTCATACCCGTGTATAACACCATTAATTACGGCTACATCAATTCTTGATAATCCGGAACATAAATCCAGTTCATCAATAATTATGGTGTCTTTTATTGATTTGTTCTCTTTCTTTAGATGGGAATGTAAAACTTTTCTAATATCCGAATCTTGCATATAGCTTTTTTTTTCTTGTGTTATAAATATATCACTTCAATAAGTAGAGCACAATAACTATATTAATGTATCCGAAAATTAATTTTAGAAAATTCAAAAGGTAATGACCACAGAATACAATATAAAAAACATTTACCGGTCTCTTCAAAACTATGGAATCGACAGAAAGTTTATTCAAGATATTATTCTGCCTGCTTGGTGGGAAGATGAAATAGCAAATTCTAAGACCGGCTACTTTCAAACCGCTAGTCTTATTTCTAAGAATTTAGGAATAGATATTTCGGAATTGATTAATACGACCAATTCAGTCGCACTCAAACACCCAGCTCAGATCAAATTTAAATCTCCTCGCAATGTTACTATAAATGCAACAGATATCTGGCCGAACTCCTTAGCTGTTAAAATCTCCGAAACAATTGATCAGCTTTATTCCGTTCCATTATTAAACCTAACTAATAATGCATTAGAAATTAGGAACTCAATAATAGAACACTATGGTAAAATCGATCTTAATAATATTTTGGAATATTTATGGTCATCTGGAATTCCTGTTTTACATGTTCCGGTATTTCCTAAAGAAGTTAATAAAATGGATGGTATGGCAGTCAACTTAAATGGAAGACCGATCATTATCCTTTCAAAGAATAGAAGACATGATGCATGGCTTTTATTTATTCTTGCCCATGAACTTGGTCATATCGTTAATGGGCATCTCACAAATTCTGCCCAAATAATATATGATGTGAACCTGGAAACTGAAGAAGACACTGAAGAAAATATAGCGAACGAATTTGCTTCTGAATTACTCAATGGCACTAAATCACCTTCTTATTTTTCTTCGAATATAATTTATAATTCGCCATATGATTTAATAAATTTCATTCGTCCGCTATCCAAACAGCTTAGTATCGATCCTGGTATTATCGCTCTCAACTATGCCTATAAAACCAAAAATTATGCGTTAGCTGAACAAGCTCTCAATAATCTTTCACCTAAAGCCGATGCGGTCAAATTGATCCAGATGAAAATGAGAGCTAAGCTTAATCTTGAGAAACTTTCCGAAGAGAATTTTGAATATTTCATTAAGCTAACTTCTCTTTCTGAGGGCTAAGTGCAGCTTTTTATCGACAACGATATTCTTCTTAAACTTGGTTCTGCAGATCTTCTACAAAACCTTACTAAGATATTTAATGTAAATAACTCATCAATTTTTATCTTATCTACAGCAAAGCACTACATTTCTCGAAATAAAAAATTAGAACAAAAATACTCTAGAGAAACACTCATAAAAATCTTAGAGCCATTAAATAGTTATTCAATTATTCCAGACGAATACCTTGATCAAGATTTGTTCTTAAAATTATCGAACATTCCGAATATTGATTCGGGAGAGCAAATTTTATACTCTCTTCGCCCACCTTCAAATGAATTTCTGATTTTAACTGGCGATAAATTGTCTATAAAAGAATTGTATTCAAATTCTGAAATAAAAGAGATCGCTGAAGAATTAAAACATAAAATTGTCTGTCTAGAATATCTATTTCTAAGACTAATCGATGTAGAAGATTTCAAATCATTCTCAAATAGAATAAAAGAAGCAAATTATTGCGGTGATAAAACTATTGAGTTGGTCTTCCAGCAACCGGAACTATCTGCTGGGTTAGCTCGTTCTGGTCTTTTAAGTTATTATAGAGATTTGGACGGTCAAACTTTTCAACACTTATTCAAAGAATTGATTGAATAACAATTGTTATTTCCTAATTTTTTCAACAATCTTCTCTCCCGTTCTTCCAACCACATAACCACCTAAGCCAATTTGTAATAATGTCCATGCCTCATTACTTAAACGAAATGCAAGCCAACCAAAAGAATCACACACAACAAGAATTAAGAACGTTAGCATTGTAATTGGTCTCCAATTCCTCTGCAGCCAGCTTTGTCCTTTCGCTTCTGCTTCAACAATCCTTCCTTGTGAATCAAGAAGCTTTGCTTCGTATTCCAACGCTTTTCCTAAAAACTCATTCTCAATTTTCGTTAACTCATTTTGCAATTTCCCTCGCTCTTCATCTGTAGTTGTAATATTATCAATAAGGTCAGTAATTGGTTTTACAACCCCGCTTAAAAAATCTAACACTCCCATAATTCCTCCTTTGTCATTCCGGCATGTCTTAAGCCGGGCTATATTCAAGAAACCGGCCTCAAAATAATTGCGTTAAAAAATCTAATGAATGAAACGTTAAACAGAAAAATCTGTTTGACGATCCCGCTATCAATTGTACTATCATCATTGGCGGGAGTGGAGTTATTTTTCTGTAGTGCAACGAATCGGATTTTAGCAATTATTTTGCAGCCTTGATCTTTTGTTACTTTTCTATCAAGAGAAAAGTAAAGGATCAATATTATTTATTAAATGAATCCTTTTTACTAATCGTTGCTAGTTTTACATTGTAAATCTCCCGAATAATGTTTTTCTCAACCTCGCTCAATTTATTATGCAGATCCTCGAACCTGGATAGATAATTTTTCTCAATCGCAGATGATTTCCTTTTCGCTTCATCAACATCTTTCTCAATTCTCTTAATCCTGGACCAGAATAAAAAATTCACTAAACTTAGAAGTCCTCCAATTATCCAGATGTATATCTTCTCATTCATTTGTCACTCCGAGCCAAAGCACTGAGTTTATCGAAGTGGAAGTCGAGGAGCCATATGTAAATTTTTTCATTCATCTCAATCTCAACTCTAAATTCTCAATTCTCCATTTAGCTTCTCATACACTGTTTTTCCATAAACTTTCTTCGACAATAAAACTTCATTTCTATTATTCTCACCATTCCAAGAAACATGAATCCATTTCCCAAATTCATAAATCAATTGATCAAATGATAATTTTTGTAAGATTATGTTGAACACATCAACTAAATTCATGGAAGGAACAACCAAGTCTGCTGCTTTTCCTTCG